>JAICHV010000012.1 GCA_025924715.1 Alphaproteobacteria bacterium | reverse complement strand
GACGAGATCGGCGAATTGCGCCTGGACATGCAGGTCAAATTGCTGCGCGCCTTGCAGGAAGGCGAAGTCGATCCGGTCGGCTCCAAGCGCCCGGTCAAAGTGGATGTGCGCATCATCTCGGCCACCAATCGCGACCTGGCGGTGATGTCGCGCGAAGGCACGTTCCGGGAAGATCTGTTCTATCGGCTGAATGTTTTCCCCATCCTGGTGCCCTCGCTGCGCGACCGGCCCGTCGATATCGCCCCGCTGGCGCGCTATTTCACCGCCCGTTTCGCGGCAGAGGAAAACAAGCCGGTGTCGGGACTGACACCGCAGGCCAGCGAGTTGCTGCAGCGTTTCTCCTGGCCTGGCAACGTACGTCAGTTGGAGAACACGATTTTCCGCGCCGTGGTGCTGTGCGACGGCACGCTGCTCGACGCTTGCGACTTCCCCCAGATCGCGGCTGCCATGGGGGTGGAACCGCCCGCCCGGCAGACCGCCGCGCCGGTGGCCACAGGCGGCAACAGCAGCCCGGCGCTTCCCGCCGGCTCGCCCTTTGCCTTGAGCGTCACCGATGCGGCCGGGCAGATCCGCAAATTCGAGGATCTGGAATCGGAGATCATCCGCATGGCGATCAGCCGCTATGATGGCCATATGTCGGAAGTGGCGCGGCGCCTGGGCATCGGCCGCTCCACGCTATATCGCAAGCTCAAGGAATTCGGCCTGGAGCCCGGCGCCGGCGGCATGGAAACAGATACGCCGTCCGAGCTGGAAGACGCCATCCGCAAAGCCAGTTAGACGCGCGGTCTTTTTGCGCCCTGAGTTCGTCGCGCGTGCTCACGTACGTCCGTACGCTCCGCGCGACGCTCCTGCTCAGGTCGCAAAAATCCTCGCGCTGGGTTCAGCGCATTCCCAGCGCGTTCAGATACAAATCCAGAATCGCTTCCTGTTCCTGGAAATCGGCCTTGTCCAATTTCCGCATCCGTACCACCTGGCGCATGATCTTGGTGTCGAAGCCCGTGCCCTTGGCTTCGGAATAGACTTCGCGGATATCGGCGGTCAGCGCCGAGCGTTCTTCCTCCAGCCGCTCGATGCGATCGACGAAGGAGCGGAGATGTTCTTTGGCGAAGCCGGATTTGGCCATGACGAACCTTTGCCAGATTTTTGAAAGCGGCGGACCCTAGCCACTCAGCCCCGGCGGCGCAACGCTTTTAGTGCCCTGTTTTTTGCGAAGCCTCGAATGCCGCCAATTGTTCGGGCGTGGCTTTTTTCTGGTATTTGTCCTTCCACTCGCCGGGCGGCATGCCATAGACCAAGCCGCGGGCTTCGTCCTTGTCCAAGCTAATGCCTTTTTCCGCCGCCGCCTCGCGGTACCAATCGCCCAGGCAATTGCGGCAGAAGCCGCCGGCGATCATCAGATCGATATTCTGCACATCCTTGCGCGCGCGCAGATGTGCCACCAGGCGGCGAAACGTGGCGGCTTCCAATTCGGTCGTGGTTTTCTCGTCCATCTAGCTCTCCATATCTCTCAGCGCCGCATCCAGCACCGGCTTCAGCCGCATGGCGAAAACGCGCGCCATCGCATCATCCGCGATCAAATCCTGCCGCATTTCGATCAGCACATGGGGCAAGCCGCGCCTGGTGCCGTGGCGATTGAGGCAGTCATTCTCCAGCGCGCCATGATAAGGCTCATTGTCGCCGACGCGGAAGCCGGCTTGTTCCAGCCGCGCCATCAAGGGTTTGGCCAGCCGTCCATCGCGATCCCATAGCACCCCGACCTCCCAGGGCCGGGGCTGGCCTTTCCAGGTCGGCGTGAAGCTGTGCAGGGAAACCAGCACCGCATCGCCCAGCCGGTCGATCTCTCTCGTGATCGCGTCATGATAGGGCGTGTGATGGAGCGCGATCCGCCGCGCCAATTCGGCGGCGTCGACATTGCGGTTCCCCGGGATGATGCTGCCGTCGGACAGCTTCATCACCAAAGTGGGATCGTCGGCGCCGCGGTTGAGATCGATCAGCAGCCGCGACCAGCGCCCCAGCACCGCCGCCGCGCCATAAGCCTCGGCCAAGGCGCGCGTCACCGCCGCGGCGCCGATGTCATAGGCAATATGAGTGGCAAATAGGCGCGGCGGCAAGCCAAGTCCGTCATAGGCTTGCGGCACATGATTGGCGGCGTGGTCGCAGAGGAACAACAGCCGGGTCTGGCTCGTGGCGGCGATGCGTACAAAGCCGATTTCGGTCATGGCCCCGTCATAAACGCAGGACCGCCGGGTGCGCAAATGTTGACAGGACTGCCGCTTCGCGCCAAACCGGCACTATGCGTCGCATGCCGCTTTTTGCCGCCACGATGGTCTTGGCTCTCCCGGCCGGAGCGGCGCATGCCTCCTTAAATGTCTGCAACAAAACCCTTCTGCCCGCCCGGGTGGCGTTGGGGCGTTTCGACGGCACCAATTGGAGCAGCCAAGGCTGGTGGAAGGTGCCGCCCAAAAGCTGCGCCGTGCTTCTGACCGGAACGCTGGTGGCGCGGTATTATTATCTCTATGCCACCGACAATGCCGCCGGCACTTGGGAAGGCAAGACGCATTTCTGCGTCGTCCCCGACGCCAAATTTCTGGCGGTGGGACGGGCGGATTGCAAGAACCGCGGTTTCGACCGCCGCGGCTTTATCGAGATCGACACCGGACAGTCTCCTGACTGGACGCAAACGCTTTCCAATTAAGGACCCGATGCGCCGTCACCGCAAAACCAAGATCCTCGCCACCCTGGGCCCCGCTTCCAACAACCCGCAGATGATGCGGGCCCTGTTCGAAGCCGGCGCGGACATCTTCCGCATCAATATGAGTCATACCGACCATGCCATGCTGGCGCAGATGGTGAAGGGGCTGCGGGCGCTGTCGTCGTCGGTGCAGCGGCCGATCGGCATCCTGGCGGATTTGCAGGGTCCCAAAATCCGCCTGGGCACGCTGCCCGGCGGCTCGCGCGTACTCAAGGAAGGCGAAAAAATCCGCCTGGTGCTCGGCGACAGCAGCGAGAAGGAGGACGAGATTGCGATTCCGCATCCGGAAATCTTCCAGGCGATCAAGCAGAAACACGCCTTGCTGATCGACGACGGCAAGATTCGCCTGCGGCTACTGCGAAAGGCCGATAATTTTGCCGAAGCGGTGGTCGAAGTCGGCGGCGAAATCAAGAACCGCAAAGGCGTGAACATGCCCGACACACTGTTGCCGATGTCGGCGATGACGCCCAAGGACCGCAGCGACCTGGATGCGGCTTTGCATGCCGGGGTCGATTGGATCGCGCTCAGCTTTGTGCAGCGGCCCGAAGATGTGGCCGAATTGAAAAAAATCGTGGCGGGACGCGCCGGCGTCTTGGCGAAAATCGAAAAGCCCAAGGCGCTGACCAGCCTGGACCGGATTTTGGAGTTGGCGGACGCCTTGATGGTGGCGCGCGGCGATCTGGGCGTCGAGATGCCGCTGGAAGCGGTGCCGGGCCTGCAAAAACAGATCATCCGGGCCGCCCGCAAAGCCGGCAAGCCGGTGGTGGTGGCGACGCAGATGCTGGAATCCATGATCCAGGCGCCGGTCCCCACCCGCGCCGAAGTCTCCGACGTCGCCAATGCTGTCTATGAAGGCGCCGATGCGGTGATGCTGTCGGCGGAATCCGCCTCCGGCTCCCATCCGATCGAGGCGGTGCAGATGATGGACCGCATCGCCAGCGCTGTGGAATCGGAGAATTCCTATCGCGCCGTCATGGATGCCCAGCGCACACCGCCCGAAGCCACCACGCCCGATGCGATCATGGCCGCGGTGCATGAGGTGACCCAGACCCTGCACGCCCGCGCCATCATCTGCTGGACCAAGACCGGCACCACCGCGCTTCGGGCCGCGCGCGAACGGGCGGAGGCGCCGATCATCGCCCTCACCCCCTCGCTCGAAACCGCGCGGCGGCTATCGCTGGTCTGGGGACTGCATTGCCTGGTGGCGGAAGAAATCGACAATCTGGATCAGATGGTCGACCGGGCGGTGGATTTTGCGCAGGCCGAAGGCTTCGCCGCGGTCGGCGAACGGGTCGTGGTCACCGGCGGGGTCCCGCTGGGCGTCACGGGCACGACCAATATGCTGCGGGTGGCGATGGTGGGCACGCGGTAGCGTGGCACGCTAGGGCGCGGGGCAGCCCGGGATCGGCGTATCGAAGGTGTAATGCTCCCCTTCATAGATCACCACCAGGCCACCTTTGGCACAGGCCTGGACCGGGCCAGGTTCAAACACCAGAAATTTCATTTTGCCTCTGCCTTGGGTGCCTTGGCGCAGGGTCCCTTGAATGGCTGAAATGAAACGGACAAGAAAGGGGTCAATAGCATCGGGCGCTATTTCCTTCAGAGGCTGGCCGCTCGCATCGGTGACCTGGACCCCATCGACATCCAGCCATTCGGGCGACCCGCCGGGGTGCATGATATGGGTTATGCTGATGACGACATATTCATCCAAGAGCTGCCGCAGGACGCCGGTTCCTACGGCCCCCGGGATCCACTGAATCGACACTCGCGCGTCGCCCCTGCTGTGAAAAATCTGGGTGTAATCCGATGCGAGTTCCGCGGGCGTGGGTTTCCACAACCTGGCGCCGGCCGGTGCGGCGATAATTGCGAAGAGGCCGAGAGCCCAGAGAAAAGCAAACTTGCGCATAAAGCCCCCGTTGTCAGCCACTGCCCTCTCAGAGGCTAATTCTGCCCCCGGAAAGTGTAAAGCTGGGGGCATTACCGATTTATCAGCAAGCGCCGGTAATGCATCGGATGTTTCAGCTGATCGTCTCGCAACTCGGCAGTTCGAAATTGTCCGCCACCCGGTGCGAGGTATAGACGAAGCCGGTGGGCAAATAGCGATACGTCTGCGACTTGGCATCATGCGACAGGATTTTATAGGTGTCGGTGCGCAGCGCCGGCGTGCCGTTGACGCTGGCGATGACAATGGTTTCGACATTGCCGGCCAAGCTCCAATTGCCGGCGTTGAACTGATCCAACGCCTTGCCTTTGAGACAGATGCGGAACTGGGCATGGAAGGCGCCGTCGGGCGACATCCGCGCCACCCACATCTCATGCTTGTCATTGGGCTGGCCCTCGCCATACCAGGTGCCGACCAGAAACGGCGCGGCGGCGGCTGACGACAAAGGCGCCAGGACGGCGGTGGCCAGAATCAACTTTCGCATGAGGCCGTGCTCAAATTCCTTGGCCCTCGACTTCCTTCTCGAGTGCCTTTTCGTGGCGCACCGCGCCGTTCATTTGAGGGTCGAGGGCAACCACGCGGCGATACAGCTTCAGGGCGCCAGGCTTGTCGCCGTAATCCTCCAGCATATTGGCAAGCTCGCTGAGCGCCTCGAAATGGCGGGGATTGAGCTCCACCGCTTTTTGCAGCGACAGCATGGCGCCGGCGTCGTCGCCGGCGGCGGCTTGCAATTGGGCGCGTCGGCGCCAGCCTTCGGCATAGTGCGGCGAGACCTTGACGATGGCGTCGACCAGCTTGCGCGCCGTGGCATTGTCGGCGGCCTGCAGCGCGGCGGTGGCGCGGCCCATCAGCAGATCGATGCTGGGGCTGCCCGAGACTTTGAACAGATTGCCCAGTTTGGTCTCGATCGGCTGGGCTTCTTCGGGCGAGCCGGCCTGGGCCAGAGCGGCGAACAATTTGTCTTCTTCGCTGGGGGCGGCCAGCGCGATGCTGGGCAGCAGACAAAAAATGGCGAAAAGCGATTTGCGCATGCGCCCAATCTAGCGCGGTTTCGCCGGTAATTCCACGGGAAGCGTCGTGGGACCGCCTTCGGCCCAGTCCAGCAGCTGCGCCAGATGCAGCACGGCGATGCCGCCGCCCAATTGCTGAATGCAGCCGATATTGCCGCTGACCACCAGATCGGGATCGGCGGCACTAAGATGCGCCAGCTTGCGATCCCGCAACTGGCCCGACAGTTCCGGCTGAAGGATAGAGTAAGACCCGGCCGAGCCGCAGCACAAATGGCTTTCGCCAAACGGCACCAGGGTAAAGCCGGACGCCGCCAGCAGCGCTTCCCCCTGCCCGCTCAACCTAAGGCCATTGGTCATGGAACAGGCCGGGTGATAGGCAACCCGGAGCGCCGATGACGTTGGTTCCTTCAGGGGCGTCACAAGTTCGAGAAAATCTAAAGCCGCCGCGGCGAAAGCGCGGGCGCGCGGTTCCCAGACCGCATCGCCCAAGAACATATGGGCATAGTCTTTCAGTTGGGCGCTGCAGCCGGTGGCGCTGATCAACACGCCGTCATAATTGCCGGCTTCATAGGCCTGGATGGCGCGGCGGGCCCAGTCCTTTGCCTCATCCTCGCGCCCCAGATGATGCGGCAAGGCTCCGCAGCAACCGGCGCCTTCCAGCGGCACCACTTGAATGCCGCGCCGGGCCAGCACCCGCGCCACTGCTTCATCGATCTGCGGCGCCATCGCCGCCTGAACGCAGCCGCCCATCACCGCGATGCGTTTGACGGGGTGAGGAACGACCGGGGCAGGAGCGGCGGTGCGGCTGGGGCGCGCCTTGGCGCCAATGCGCGCCATCGCGCCCAAGCGGCCGGGCAGCCAGGCTCCCAAAGGCGCGGCAAGCAGCCCCAGCGCGACCAGCTTAGGCCGGGTCATTATTTTGGCGATCATCCAGCGCAGCACCCGGTCCATCAGCGGACGGCGGTAATGGTCTTGGATATGGATGCGAGCCTGATCGACCAGGCGCTGGTAATTGACGCTGGAGGCGCAGGCGGTGCGGCAATTCAGGCAAGAAAGGCAGCGGTCGATATGATGCACCGCTTCCGGTGTCACCACGCCGCCGGGCTCGAGCATCGCCTGCATCTGCACGATGCGCCCGCGCGGCCCGTCACGCTCATCGCCCAGCAGCACATAAGTGGGACAACTGGCGGTGCAGATGCCGCAATGAACACAGGTGCGCACCGCCTTGGCGGCGCCGGCCATCTGCGGATCGGCAAGTTGTTCGGCGGTAAAGGCAGTGCGCATTACAAGCGTCCCGGATTGAACAGCGACAAGGGATCGAAGGCCGACTTGACCCTGGTGCTGAGTGCCGCCAGCGCGGCGGCCTGCGGGGGGAAAATCCCCAGCGCCGCGCGCCGCTCGGCCGGCGCCCGCAGCAGCATGGCATAGCCGCCGGCCTGCTGCGCCACCGCGCGGGCGCGGCCGGCCTGCTCGGCCGGTAGGCCCGCCCACACTACGCCGCCGGCCCAGTCACCATACCAAAGTGGCGCCGCCAAGGCGGCGGCGGTTGCCGCGGCTTCGGCGGGGGGCAGAAAAATCCGCCAGACATCGAGATCGCTGGCCCCAAAGGGCGCGCCGGCCCCCAGCGACGTGAACAGGGCCTCTCCCTCCGCCAGTTCCTGGCAAGGACCGATCAGGATTTGCGCCGCGGCGGATTTTTCCTTCAGCGGCTCCTGTTCACCCTCCAGGCGGATCAGCGCCGTGCCTTGGCCGGCGCCCGGCATCATGCTCGTGGGCAGATAGGCCAGGCCGGACGGTTCCAAAGCGCTGTGCCAAATTTTGCGCAAAGCCGCGAAGCCGGCCTCAGGCGTCACGTCTTTGAGCACCAGCGTGATGCGGTGGCGCGGCTTGGGGTAAACGCGAAAGGTCAGTTCGGTCAGCACGCAAAGCGTGCCGAAGGCGCCGCAGACCAGTTTGGAGAGATCGAATCCGGTGACATTCTTCACCACCTTGCCGCCGGCCTTGAAGATTTCGCCAAAACCGTTGACGGCGCGAAGCCCCAGCAGGGAATCGCGCGCCGCACCATGACGCAGCCGGCCCGAGCCGCCGGCATCGGCGCTGACCGCGCCGCCGATGGTGGCTTTGCCTTGGGCGCCGAACAGCGACCAGTCCGCCGGGTCAAATCCCAGGCACTGCTGCTTTTCCGCCAGCACCGCCTGGATTTCGGTCAGGCTGGTGCCGGGCCGCACCGTCAGGATCAATTCTTCCGGCTGATAGAGCACAATGCCGTTCAGGCCTGAGACATCGGCCACCGGCAACCCGCCGCCGGAAGGACTGGAGAGCGGCTTGCCGGCGCCGCGCCTTGTGCCGCCGCCGACGATCTCGAAGCTGCGCTTGTCCGCCCGCGCGCTGCGCACGAATTCGGCCAATTGGTCTTCGTTGGACAGTCTGGTCATCAGAAGCGGGGCAGATGCGCAAAGGGCAGTTCGGCGCCGCGCACATGAATATGGCCCTGCTCGACACAGGCGGACAACGTGGGAAATACTTTGCCGGGATTGAGCAGTCCGGCGGCATCGAAAGCGCATTTGATGCGGTGCTGCTGATCGAGGTCGACGGCATCGAACATATCGGTCATCAGGTCGCGCTTTTCGACCCCCACGCCATGTTCGCCGCTGAGGACGCCGCCGACCGCGACGCATAGGCGCAGGATATCGGCGCCGAAGGCCTCGGCCTTTTCCAGATCGCCGTCTTTCATGGCGTCGAAAATGATCAGGGGATGCAGATTGCCGTCGCCCGCATGAAACACATTGCAGACGGGAAGGCCGTGGAGCTGCGAATATTCACTGATCTTCTCCAGCACGGCGGGCAAGGCCTGGCGCGGAATGGTGCCGTCCATGCAGATCATATCGGGGGCAAGCCGTCCCATGGCCGCGAAGGCGGCCTTGCGCCCGGCCCAAAGCTTGGCGCGGGCTTTTTCGTCGGTGGCTTCGGTGACCCGGCCGCGGCTACTGCGCACATGGTCCGCGATGCGGGCAATCGCGTCGGTGACTTCGGCTTCCACCCCATCGGCGTCGATGATGAGGATGGCTTCGGCATCGGGATATCCCGGCGCGTTATAGGCCTCGACCGCGCGGATGCTGGGCCGGTCCATGAACTCCATCGCCGCCGGAACAATGCCGTCGGCGATGATGGCGGCGACGCAGGCGCCCGCATCCGGCACCGTGTCGAAGGCAGCCATCAAGGTGCGGGTGACGGGCGCCTTTTTGACGATGCGAACGATCACTTCCACCACCATACCCAGCAGGCCTTCCGATCCGGTGATCAGCCCCAGCAAATCCAGGCCACCCGGCCCCGGCGCCTTGCCGCCCAGCTTGACGATTTCGCCATCGGGCAGGACGAAGGTCACGCCCAAGAGGTTGTTGGTGGTCAGCCCATATTTCAGGCAATGCAGCCCGCCCGAGTTTTCCGCCACATTGCCGCCGATGGTGCAGGCGATCTGGCTGGAGGGATCGGGCGCGTAGTAAAAGCCTTCCGCTTCCACCGCTTTGGTGATGTTGAGATTGGTTACGCCGGGCTGAAGGGTGACGCAGCGATTTTCGTAATCGATTTCCAGGATGGATTTCATCCGCCCCAACCCGACCAGAATGCCGTCGGCGCGCGGCAGCGCCCCACCCGAGAGCGAGGTGCCGGCGCCGCGCGGCACGATCGGAACGCCGGCAGAGGAGGCATAGCGCAGGATGGCGGAAACCTGGGCCGCGTTGCTGGGCAGGACACAGGCCAGGGGCTTTTGGCGATAGCCGTTCAGGGCGTCGCTGTCGAAAGCGGCCAGCCCGGATGGGTCGGCCACCACGCCGTCCGGCACAATGGCTTTCAGCGCCGCCACAATCTCGGCCCGGCGGGCGATGATGTCTTGGTCTGGAAGAGGAAGTTTCACGCGCCAATCCTGTCAGCGCGAAAGTCTATCAGCCCTGGCGGGCCTTGAACCGGGGGTTCTTCTTGTTGATCACATAGACCCGGCCCTTGCGGCGGATGACGCGGCAGTCCTTGTCCCGCTTCTTGAGCGACCGGAGCGAATTGCGAACCTTCATGACAGCACTTCCCGCAAAAGAGCGCGGAAACTATTGGCTGGCCCCCGGCCTGTCAACCGCGGAAAATCCCATATTTTCCGCCAAAAATTGACGAAAAAGCCACGTGCGGCATGGTAATACCACCCCATGCCGCTTCGCCTTGCGTCTTACTGGCCGCCCCTGATCCGGCTGGCCGCCGCCCTCAGCCTGCTCCTGGCTGCGGCCTGCGCCACCGTCCCCCCCAAACCGGCCGCCCCGCCGCCCCCGCCTGCGCCGGCGCCGCGACCTGCGGCCTCGGTGCCCGCGCTGCCGCCCATTGGGGGCGATGAGAAGTTCCAGGCCTTCATCAAGGATTTCGAGGCCGTCGCCCTGGCCCATGGCGTGAGCGCCGAGACCTATAATGAGGCTGTCGCCGGCATCGCCCCGGTGCCGGGCATCGCCGAACAGAATCTCAACCAGCCGGAATTCTCGAAGCCCATCTGGACCTATCTGGATAACGCGGTCTCGCCCCGGCGGATCGCCGACGGCAAAAACCTGCTCGCCCAATATGGTCCCATCCTGGCCGGCATCGAGGCCAGGAGCGGGGTGCCAAAGGAAATCCTGGTGGCGATCTGGGGAATGGAAAGTGATTTCGGCGGCGACAGCGGCGGGGTCAATCTGTTCGCCGCCCTGGCCACTCTGGCCTATGACGGTCCGCGCCAGGATTATGCCAAACCCGAATTGCTGGCGGCGCTGCAGATCCTCCAGGCGCAGCATTATACGGTGTCCGACATGCTGGGATCCTGGGCCGGGGCCTTCGGCCAGACCCAATTCACGCCGACGACATTTCAGAAATACGCCACCGACGGCGATGGCGACGGCCATATCGATCTGTGGCACTCGCCGGCCGATGCCTTGGCCTCCGCCGCCACCTTGTTGCAACGATCCGGCTGGGTGGCCGGCAAGACTTGGGGTTACGAAGTGCGATTGCCGCCGGGCTTCGCCTATGAAGACGCCGATTTGGACATCGTGAAACCGCTGTCCGAATGGCGGGCGCGCGGCGTAACGATGGCCGGGGCTGCGGAACTGCCGGACGCAGACGACGCCGCGTCGATCTATCTACCGGCCGGGGCACAAGGCCCCGCCTTCATGACTCTGGGTAATTTCAAAGTCCTTCTGAAATATAACAACGCGGCGTCTTATGCGCTGGCAGTGGGACTTCTGGCGGATCGGATGGCCGGCGCGCCGGGGATCGTCGCCAATTGGCCGCGCCAGGAAAAATCGCTGTCGCGAACCGAACGCATGCGTTTTCAAACCGAACTGGGGCAATTGGGCTTCGATGCCGGCGCCGCCGACGGGGTGCTGGGACGGCGCAGCCGCGCGGCCCTGCGGCAATATCAGAAAAGCCGGGGCCTGGCGGCGGACGGCTTCGCCACCGTCGCCCTGCTGGAGCGGCTCGACAGCGAGGCCAAGCCGGCAGCCCAGCCCTGATAATCGCCGGGAACGTTCGGCCCAATGCCCGGTTAACGCCTTGATGATGGATTCCCAAACCCTTAGCAGTTCCAAGGCGGAACAGCGTCAGGCCGTCAAGCAGCGCAAGCCTACCCTCCTGGTGGTGGATGACGAGCCCTTGATCCGGCTTTCGCTGTCGGAGTTCCTGCGCGACTGCGGCTTCAAAGTCATCGAAGCCAATGACGCGGAAGAAGCCGTTCAGTTGATCCGGTCCTATTCCATGGTCATCGATCTGGTGCTGACCGACATCCGCATGCCGGGAAAGATGGATGGGATCGGGCTGGCGAACTGGATCGGCGCAAAGAAGCCCCGTCTGCCGGTGCTGCTGTGCTCGGGCCATGTCCAAAAAGAGGAAGTCGGCGACGAATTGTGTAAAGGCAAGCCGTTCTTTCGCAAGCCCTACAATCTGGAAATGATCGCCACGGAAATCCGGCGCGCGCTGAAACTGCAGCACGGAACAAATTAGACTGCGCTAGAATTCCCGCTTCACCGTGAGACGCCAGCTGCGCCCCTGCCCCGGCAGCGCCGCCAGATTGGCATAAATATCCGCATCCGGCGTGAAGCTGCGCGCATTGGCCCAATTGTCCAATGTCAGCGCCAGGCTCCAGTCCCCCAGCCGGACAAAACCCGAAGCATTCAGTTTGATGCTGGAGGGAAAGGCGATGGGACCCGGCACCGTCTGAACCGTGCGGGAGACATAGGTTCCGCCCAAGGTGATACCCCAACCTTCCCCGCTATAGGTGACATAGGGGCTGAGCACCGCATGGGGGACGAGGGTATCTTCGTAATCGCCCGCACGCAGAGAGGAAAAATCGAAAGTCACATAAGACCCGCCGAATCCTGCTTGCGGCGCGACGCCCGCGCTACGCGCCGGCAGATAGGCAAAGCTGTGGTCGGGACCTTTGACGATCATGTGCTGCATGCTGCCGGCAAAGGTGATGCTGATGTGGTCGGTGGCGATATAGCGGATCTCCAGCTCCGCGCCCTTGGCCCGCGTGCCCATCACGCTGATCACCGGGCCTTGCTGCAACTGGGTGCGCTCCTGGCGATACCAGGCGAGCGCCCCGGTGAGATGATGGTCCAGAAGGTCGAATTTCACGCCCGCTTCGTTCAGAAAAGACTCCGAGAGCCAATCCTTGGTGGCCAGCAGCGCGGTGGGCACCTGGCCGGCTTGGCCGATCTCGATGGCGGCGGATTTTGCCTGGGTGAGATAGGGCACCAGCCCCCATTCGCTGCGATAAGACAGACTGGCGGAATAAGTGAAAGCGCCTTTGCTGCCGCGCCCGTCCGCGGGTTCAAAGGCCAGCACACCGGAATCTGTCGCGCGCACGTCATAGGTGTCATAACGGCCCGACACAGTCAGCGCCAGCGCGCGGTCCCACACCAGGTCGCTGACCGCGAACAAGCCCGCATCGGCGCTGTTGCTGCGCACATCGTTCTCCCAGCCCAGTCCGATCACGCCCGGCCCATCGCCGTTGAACGGGGAATCGATCACGTCATTGGCAGCAGGACCCTGACTGATATCGCGGCGATCCAGCGCGATCACGCCGCTGTTGAAGCTCTCCTTGGCCACGGCATGGACCCTGCGATAGGAAGCCCCCGCTGTAGACTGCGTGGAGAGACGCCCGTCAAAACCACCCTGCTGAAAATCATAGCGCAGTCGGGTTTCGAAGATTTGCGTCCGGTAGGAGCCCGGAAAGCCATAAGAGACGAAGCGATCATTGGCGAGGGTATCGGCGAAGACTTGCAGCCGGATGGCGCCGCCTGTTTCCAAGGCACGGGCCAATTCGGCAAAGCCGGTATGGGTGACGGTGTTGGAGAAATCCACACCGGGCGCCAGATAAATGCTGCGGGGGCCAAGCTGGGTGGTGCCCAGGCCTGTATCCAGGCTATGGGCCGGATTACTGCAGCTGCCGCAAAGCGGCGCCACCAGGTAAAGCGGCTGGAAATTGGGATCGAAGGCGTAGGGATTGCCGCCCAGTTCGTTGAGCGTGAGCCTGCCATCGCCATTGGCATCTTTCAGCGACGTATCGCGTCCGGTGATGTAAGTGCCGTGATCGATCAGCGCCTGGGTCAGCCTGTTCCAACCCGGAGTCTGTACCTGGCCGTTGGCGTGGACCCACATGGCATCGGCGGTGAGCGACCAGGCGCCTTGCGCCAGCACCAGCGAGGCCTGCATCATCTGATGGCTGGGATGCAACCCGCGATAAAAGCTGTAGGAGTCATCGATCTCGCCATAGAGATGCGCGCTGCCTTGCACCGCGCCAAGGCTTAGGGGCAAGGCATAGCCGGCGGTGAGATTGCGCTTGTTATAACTGCCATAGGTGACGGTCACCTCGCCGCCGGTCAGCCCCACGCCGCTTTTGGGCACGAAATTCACCAGCCCGCCCACTTTGCCCGCGCCATACACCGCCGAAGGCGGACCGCGCAGGATTTCGATTTCGGCCGCGTCGCCTAGCGGGGTATCATAGGTGCCGCGATTTTCGGCGCGTTTGAATCCGCGAAAATAATTTTCCGCCAGAGTCCCGCGCAAATTGACCGCGCCCTCGACGCCATAAAAGCTGGCGGTATAGGCGTTGGGCGTGATCGCAGTGAGATCGTCGACACCCTGCACCCCATAGCGCGCCATGGTGGTGTCGCTGACCAGGGTCACCGCGCGCGGGGTTTCCAGCACCGGCTTGGCCAGCCCAAAGGCGGTGTCGTCGGGCGCGGTCGCGATCAGGTGGACGGCATCGCCGGTGACGGTGACCGTCTCGACGCTTTGCGCGCTCGCCGCGCCGGCGCCGGAAAGACAAAAACAGAGAGCCAGGGCAAAAGAAGGGCGGGTGGGCATGACGGCCAATTGAAACGGCGCCTGCTTGTAACATTTTACAGACTTTTGCCAAGCCGGCGGGAACCTGAGCCTGTATTTGAACCAATACCTTGAATTAGCTTGGTTTATTCCAACCAGAAGCGATTTCATCCGCAAAAAAGAGCTGAGCGCAGTTCAAATTCAGGGCCCGGAGAGCGGCGTCATGCAGCTCCCGCTGATACGCGGCCACGGCGTCGGCGGCGATGACGATCTGGAAATCGCGCTCGAACGCGTCCCATGCCGTGGCGGCGACGCAGCATTCAGTGGTCAGCCCCGCGATCACCAGCGTGTCGCGGCCCATCGCCCGAAGACTTTCTTCCAGTCTGGTGCCGGTGAAGCCGCTATAGCGGGTCTTGGAGACCACATAATCGCCGCCCTGCGGCTGAGGGCCGACGAACTCAACACCGCGGGTGCCTTCGGCGCAGAGCGGCGCATCGCCCTGGCCACGCCGGGCGCGATAGTCGCGCCGCGCCGGCGTGTCATCCTCGGGGCGCAGGAGCAAACGCACGAAGACCACAGCGACGCCCGCGCGCCGCGCCGCCTCGGCCAAGCCTTGCGCTTTTTTCACCGCGGTCTGGGGCGCTGTCATGTCAAAGCCTTGGCGGCCCAGCGCGCCATCGGGCAACGCGAAATCCACCTGCATGTCGATCAGCACCAGCGCGGTGCGGGCGGGGGCGATCCAGGCCGGGTTCAAAACCGTCATGCCAAGGCCCGGCGCAATCGCGGCAGGATTTCCTGCCCCGTCACGGTCAGGCCTTCGCGATAATCGGCGAAGATCAACATCAGTCCGTCCAGCATGCCCCGGCGCATGAAATCTTCCATCCGCTCGGCGCAGGTGGCGGGCGATCCCACCACGCTATGCGTCATGAAGGCGCCCTTGGCGCGCGCCACCATGGCGTTGTCGCCCGCCGGCAGATTGGCGCCATAGGAATCCAGCATCCCCAGCACCGCGCCTTCGTCCAGGCCGTCACGATAGCGTTTGGCGAGGCCTTCCGCCTCTCCATCGCTGGCGGCCGGAATGACCGTGCACATGGCATAAATTTTGATGGTCTTGCCGAGCTTGGCGGCCAAGGCGCGCGCCCGCAAGGACGCCTCACGGGTCTCGGCCACGTCGCGGCCGCCGATGAAACAGGCATCGGCATGTGCCACCGAAAATTCAAAGCCCCGCGCGGACATGCCGGCGCAGATCAGATCGGGGGTACGGATCGGCTTGGGCTCGCAGACGCAATCCTTGATGGTGAAATATTTGCCCGCGAAATCCACCCGCGGCTGGGACCACAGACGCTTGATGATGGTGGTCCATTCCTCGGTGAGATCGTAACGCGCATCGTGATCCAGGCTTTCGTCCCAGGCGCCCAGTTGTTCGAACTCGCCGCGATAGGCGCCGGCGACGATGTTGAGCCCGGCGCGGCCGCCCGAGATTTGGTCCAAGGTGGCGATCATCTTCGCCGCGACCGCCGGATTGTGCAGGATGGCGTGCAGGGTCGCCCAGATCTTCACCCGCTTGGTCAGCGCCGCGATACCCGCCATCATGGTGACGGATTCCAGCGACGTACCCCAATGGTCGGTGATACCGCCAAAGCCGCGCCACTTGCCCATCGACATGACGAAATCCAGGCCCTGTTCCTCGGCCAGCAAGGCGGCGTCGCGGTTCTGCGCCCAGCCGCCGTCAAGCTTGGGCGTGGTGGTGGAGACGATCCAACCGCCATTTGCGACAGGCAGAAAGACCCCGAACTGCGCGTTCATGCGGGCCTCAACAGCGGCGGCCGCATCAGCGCCACCGCCAGCAGAACCAGCACGGTCAATCCCGCCAGGCTCAGGAAAGCGGGCACGAAAGAGCCGCTGCGATCGGCGACAAACCCGGCAAGGATAGGACCCACGGCACCCACCGTGGAAATCAGGTTCACCGCGGAAAACAATTCCAGATTGGGGCCGCGGCCGAAATAATCCAGCAGCAGGATGGTGGAGGCGAAAAAGGTCAGGCCATAGCCGATCCCGATGCCGGCGGCGAACAGCAGCATCAATGGCAGATCGCGGGCGGCGCTGAGCGCCAAAAGGCCGATGATCAACAGTACCAACGCCAACAGCAGCAATTTGCGCGCATCGATGAGGCGGGTCAGCGCCCCGCCCAGGAAACGCGAGCCGGCGTTGAGGAATGCCTCGGTGCTCATCACCGTCCCGGCCAGCGCCAAAGCCACGCCATGCTGCTCCAGATGCGAAACCGCCATGGCGTTGGCAGTGATCCCGACAAAAAGAAACATGCTGTAGGCAGCGGCGAGCACCCAAAATTGCGGCGTTTTCATCGCCGCGCGCGGCGTCCAACCCGCCTCGCTGATATGGCTGTCGCGGTCCGGCGCCGCGCTGACATCGCTCTTCGTATCCACCGCCGCCGCAGCCACAAGGCCGGCCACACTGACGACCGCACCCGCCATCAGCCAGAAGCCGCGCCAATTTCCGCTGGCCGCGATCATCCACAGATAGCTTTGCGGCCCAACCACGCCGCCCAGCCCCCCGATGGTGAAATAAAGCCCGAAGGCGAAATCCGGGCGGGCGAACAATCGCGTCAGCAGATAAGTGCCCGGCACGGTCGCCAGCAGCATAAAGCCCAGCCCTGCCAGCGAGCAGCCGGCAAAATACAGCGCCAGCCCGCGGGTGAGGGCCAGACAAAGAAAGGCGGCCGCCATCACCGCAGCGCCGGCCACCAAAGTCAGGCGCACCCCGAAGCGGCGGATCAGCAGCGCCGGCACCGTGCTGGTGACGCCGCAGAATACGCCCAGCAGCGAGAATCCGGTGCCGGCTTCGGCCCAGCTCCATTGCAGCTCCGCCTTCATCGCCGGCAGCACCACACCCAGCGAGGTGAAGGTGGCGGCCGTGACCAGGAAGAACATCAAACTGACACAGGCAAGGCTGATCCAGGCCCTGGTCATCCCAGGGCTCGCCGCTTCACATCGGCGGGAAAATCGCCTAGCGCCGCTTGCATCGCTTTTTGCGCGCGCGCGACATTGCCGCTGGCGATGGCATCGGCGACGGCGCGGTGCTGCGCCAGGGCTTCATAGCTTTCGGTGAGTGACGGCGTGCCCTCGGTGATCAGCCAGAAACGCGCCGTGGTGTGATGCAGCGCCATCACCAGCTTGGCGAGGACACGATTGTGGCTGGCGCTGGCGACGGCGACATGAAAGGCCTCATCCATCGCCGCCAGGCTTCTAACGTTGTTTTGGGCGATCGCGGTCTCGCCATCGGCCAAGGTGACGCGGATCGCCTCCACCTCGCCCTTGCCGGCGTGGCGGGCGGCCAGTCCCGCGCATTCCACCTCGATCAGGGCGCGGGCGGCAAAGGCGGCATTGGCCTCTTCGGGGTCCAGCGGGGCAACCATGGTCCCCACCCGAGGCCGCCGCACCACCAAACCTTCCAGCGCCAGCCGGGCCAGGGCCTCGCGCACTCCGGCCAATCCGCCGCCGTTCTTGATCTCGCCGCCATAGGCGCGCGCCAGCGTCTTTTCGTCCAGCCGCTGCCCAGGGGAGAGCTGACCGATGATGATGTCGACCAGAATCCGGCTGTAAAGCTGAGCCTTGAGCAGCGAGGGGGACCATTCCTCCAGCCTCCCGCTTTGCGGGGCGATCTTTTTCTGACTTTTTGCCATTGTGCGCCTCTTGCGCCCCAGCTTTGCCTTGCGCGCGTTCCGAGGCAAGAGCGCTGAGGCGTCAGGGCGGCCCGGAGGGGCGGGGTTCGGCCAGAAATCCATGGGCCAGGGCATGGTAAAGCGACTGGCGCTGAAAGAGCCTGCTGACGCCATAACCGATCAGGGAAGCCAGCATTAACGGGATTACCATGCCGGTGGCCCCGCTCATCTCGCCGATGATGACAAAAGACGTGATCGGGGCCTGCACCACGCCGGAAAAATATCCCGCCATGCCCAAAAGCACGATCGCGCCCACGGCATGGACACCCAGCAGGACGGCCACGCTATTGCCGATCCCCGCCCCCACCGCCAGCGACGGTGCGAACAACCCGCCGGGAATTCCGGACAAAGAGGACGCCGCTGTGGCGATAAATTTGAGCAAGGCGAAATTTGCCGCCAGGCCGTGACCTTCGACGGCGCCCCGGGCCGCGTCATAGCCGGTGCCATAGGTGGTGCCGCCACTGGCCAATCCGCACAGCGCCACGATCAGGCCGCACAATCCGGCCACCGCCAGGGCGCGCGACATCGGTGCGCGCGCCAGCCAATTTTTCAGCAGCGTAGTGCCGTTGACCATGATCACCGAAAAACAGGCGCCCACGATCCCCCCAACCACGCCGCAGACCAGCACCGCGATCCAGTCGATGGTGACCAGCAGCATCGACATGGAATGGCCGAAATAGCTGTAATTCCCCACCAGACCCAGTGACGCCATGCCGGCCAGGATCACCGCGATCAACACCATGCCGCTGGTCCGGGTCTCGAAAGCACGGCTCATCTCCTCGATGGCGAAGACGATGCCGGCCAAGGGGGTGTTGAAGGCCGCCGCCACGCCGGCCGCCGATCCGGCCAGGATCAACCCGCGTTCGCGCCCCATCCCGCCCAACCGGGCCGCGCCCAGCATGATCGATGCGCCGATTTGCACGGTCGGACCTTCGCGGCCGATCGATGCGCCGCAGAAGAGGCCGATCAAAGTCAGAAGGATTTTTCCAACGGTCAGCCGAAGCGACAGCAATTTTTCGCGGGCAAGATTGTCCTTCAGATGGCGCGCGGCGATCGCCTGAGGGATGCCCGAGCCCTGGGCGCCCGGAAACACGGCGCGTGCCGCCCAGGCGCAAAACATGAACCCCAGGGGCGTCAGCGCCAACGCCAACCAGGGCCGGACCAAAATATGTTGGAAGACAGACTGGGCCTGATTGGCGGCCCAGGCGAAAGCCACCGAGACGATCCCGACCGTAAGGGCCCCGCCCCATAGGACCAGGCGCATCTTCCAGCGTCGACCCGAAAGCCACAGCAGGCGATGACGTCGCAGAACAAGGGAACTGGACATGCGAAAGGGACGGCCGAAGATCAGCGCGAACTTAGTCCGATTTCCTCAGCCGTCAACGCGGCTAAAGCATGCGCCTGAGAACGCCATCTTTGGCGATGAAATGATGATAGAGCGCGGCCAGCACATGCACACCCACCAAGCCGAGCAGGACATTGACCAGCAAAGTGTGGATGTCCCCCGCCGTATGGGCCCAGGGCGTGCCCTTTGGCGCCAGGGCGGGCAAAGGAATGATCCCGAACAGCTTGACTTCCCAGCCGCGGTAATTGGTGGCGGCCCAGCCCAAAATGCACATCGTGAAAATCAGCAGATATATCAACCAATGCACCAGCGTCGCCAGCCGCTTCTGCCACAGCGCGATCTCGCTGGTCTGCGGCACCGGATGAACCACGCGCCAGATGAGCGCCGCCACGACGGCGACCAGGACTACCGTTCCCATGATGAAATGCCAGGCGATCAAACCTTCGTCGGCAGATTTGCGGCCGATATGGGGCATGAATTCGCCAATCGCATATTGGGCGGCCACTGCTGCGAAGACCAGCCAGTGCAACAACTTGGTCAGCGGATCGTAATCGCGGGTCATCGGCACTCTCTTAATTGAGATCGCGCGACAATATCAGTTTCAAGGTGAGATCGTCGGAGGCGTCATTGAGGCCGAAGCCGACGCCGAATTCGGCCTCAAGCTCCTTGCCGGTATAATCGCCCACCAGAAAAACCTGATGGCCCTGCTGCGAACTGGGGAGGAATTTCCGGATCGGCCCGAAATCGTCATATTCTTCCACCGCCAGGGCAAAGGCTGGGGTGAAATTATAAGCCACGCGGCTGGCCGGCGCGAAGTCCAAGCTGCCGACACTGCTCCAGTCATTGTCGAGAATAGGGTTGAAGATCAGATCCCATTGGCCCAGATGCCAGCCGATGATGGGGCGGATCTCCGAAGTGTAGCGGTTGGTATCCCAGTGCCGGCTGTTATAGCTGAATTCGAAATTCACCCCATAGACGAAAGTCTTTTGCGCGGCGTCAGGTTCGGCGAATAAGGCGCGCAGCTTGAATCCATTAAGGCCAAAGCCGTGGGCGGGGGTGTCGGAATACAGCGGCAGATAAAGCCCGGCCTCGAACCAATCGGTCACACCATAAGCCCATTCGGGCACGCCATTGAAGGAGTGGTTGGCCACCAGCGCCCCGGGGAAGGCCGGGGTCTTACCGCCCTTGGCGATGTAGTTGCTGTGCAGGGTGAGATTAAAGACGCCGGGGTCGGCCAAATGGCCGTCATAGACCTGGATCTCATCGGTCTGGGCAAAAGCCGCCGCCGGAAACAGCACGAAACACAAGGCGATAAGAACGAAGCGCATGCGAATCTCCCCTAGCCGGGACTGTTTAGCGTGGGTAGCGGGGCCTTGGTGCGAATGCGGCTGATCCGCAAACGCAGCTTTAAGCGGCGGCGGGGGGCGGCTATAAGGACCTTCGGCTTAGGGAGGCAATGATGGAATCCATACAGAGTTTGTTGACGCCGCAATTGCTGGCGGTGCTTTTCGTGTTCTGGTCGCTGTTCGCGATCCCGACCGCCGTCGTCCTCAAACGCCTGGGGCATCATCCGGCTTGGGCCCTGCTTTGCTATGTGCCGCTGCTGGCGCTGCTGGGGCTGTGGCTGCTGGCTTTCGGCCCGCGGACGAAACCCGCCGCCTGACCGCCGCGGACGCGCAAGCTGGTTTCATCAACAGAAAACAGCGCGGATTTGCGCGTCCCCGGGCGATTCCTCCATTTCGCCTGGTCGCCTTTATCTGGGCTTAACGCTGCTGCGCTACCCAGATGGAATGACGGCCAGGTCTTCCCACGATCCGTTTGCGCTGACCGAAAGCAAATATGCGGATTTGGCCGGCCAGGTCCTGATCGAGGGCGTGGTCAAAGGCGATATCCAAGCCAAACATGTCTGGCTGGGGAAAAACGCCCGCCTGGTCGGGAACATCTTTGCCGATCATGTTGCGGTCGAGGGCGAGGTTCTGGGGCTCATTTACGCCCGCCAGGTCCGCCTCAGCGCCGCCAGCCGGGTCCGCGGAACCATCATCAGCACTTCGCTGGACATCGCGCTTGGGGCCAATTTCGAGGGCAAATGCCGGTCCCTGGCGCGCCTGCTGCAGCACAGCCCCGCGGGCCCTGGGCGCAGCGAGCCTATAGCTGCGGCCCTGGCCGCGGAGTAAACTCGCCAATCCGCATATAATACATTATTTTCAATGTGTTAACCCCGATCTCCCTTGCGCGGCGCGGCAATCTCGGTCCGAGGTGAAATAATCGCAGGCGGGCTTGGCGGCCGCCTGTTAGGCTGAATCAAAACAGGGGCGTTTTTAAGTCATGTCGTATGCCGCTTCCATGGTTAAGCCGCGCTATACGGCCATTGCCCGCCAGGAGACCTTCTGGCGGCGGTTTATCGTCCATCTTGGCTTGATCGCGTCCGATCTGCTGTGCTTCGCGCTGGCCGATCTGTTGTTGCACTGGATCGCCGCGCCGCCGGCCCTGGCGCTGTTTCGGGGGCAATCCCCCGGCACGTCGCAGACCGCCATCGATCTCGTCGCGATCATCGCCTTTGTCTTCATCTGCGCCCGCTATCTGGTGGGCGATTACAGCCGGCGGCAATTGTTCTGGGACGGGGCACGCTACACCACAAGGGCCCTGATGATCGGCGGCGGGCTTTATCTTTTGGCGGTCGGCGCCGCCTTTGGCGCCCGGGCCTTGCTGCCCACCGTGGCGGTGTGGATCTTGCTGATGTTCGCCCTGCCCTGCGCCCGCCAGGGCATGCGCGCGGTTCTGGGAAAACTGGGGTTCTGGCACCTTCCCACCGCGATTATCGGGACCAGCGAAACCGCCCAGGAAGTCTACCCCGTTCTCTGCCAGCAATTGGCGCTGGGCCTGAAAGTGCTTTGGGTGGTGCCGGAGGCGCCCAGCACGGCTTTGCCGCCCGCCTTGGTAAAACTTTCGCCGGTCGTCGCCCCGCCCGAGCGGCTGGTGACCGCGCTGAGCGCGGTTGGATGCCGGCAAGTCGTTTTGGTCCCCGATGAAGCCGAACAGATCAGCCATGCCGATCTGATCGACCGGCTGATCGGCGCCGACATGAATGTGGCGATCATTCCCTCCTTGCGGCGCCTGCCGCTGTTCGGCCTCAGCACCAATTATTTCTTCGGCAAGGACCTGCTGCTTTTGCAGGTCCGCAACAATCTGGCCCGATTGCCGCAGCGAATCCTCAAGCGCAGTATGGATATCGTCGGCGCCTTGCTCATCCTGGCCGTGCTCTCGCCTTTTCTTTTGATCCTGGGGCTTTGGATCAAGCTTCAGGACGGCGGATCGGTGTTCTTCGTGCAGGAACGCATCGGCCATGGCGGCCAGCCTTTCCAGTGCTGGAAATTCCGCACCATGGCGATGGATGCCGAAGCGCAGATCCTGCGCTGGGCCCAGGAAAATCCCGCGTTATGGGCCGCCTATCATGCCGACAATTTCAAGCTCAAATCCGACCCGCGGGTGACGCGGATCGGAGCCTGGATGCGCCGCCGCAGCCTGGATGAGCTGCCTCAGTTGTTCAATGTGCTTCTGGGTGAGATGAGCCTGGTGGGACCGCGGCCGCTTCTGGCGCGCGAATTGCCCCATTATGGCGCGGTGATCACGCTGTATGAGCGGGTGCGGCCGGGGCTGACGGGGCTATGGCAGATCAGCGGACGAAGCCATACCACCTTTGCCCAGCGCGTATCCTATGACGAGTGGTACATCAAGAATTGGACGGTGTGGTATGACTTCGTGATCATGCTGCAGACCGTCTGGGTCCTGATCCATGGCGAGGGCGCCTATTAGCCGCGCCCGGTGGCGCCATGCGGGGCCCATGCTATGGTGCGTCGTTTTTTCACGAAGGTCAGGACGTGCCGCTTTTTCCCAGCAAATCCTATAGCGACGCAGGCGAATATGCCGCCGATTATGCCCGTGCGGTGGCCCAGGCTTTTGCCACAATCGATAGCGACGCGCTGCGCAAGGCGGCGGATTGCCTGGAACAGGCGGTGCGCCGCAAAGCCACGATCTTTGTTTGCGGCAATGGCGGATCGGCCGCGATCTCCAACCATTTCCTTTGCGATCATATGAAGGGCGTGCGCAACGGCACGGATTTTCATCCCAAGGTCTCCAGCCTTTCGACCAATATGGAAATCCTCACCGCGATCGCCAATGACATCGGTTACGAGCATGTGTTCGATTTCCAGCTTTCCAGCCTGGCCGCCAAACACGATGTGCTGGTGGCGATCAGTTCGTCCGGGGCCTCGCCCAATATCGTGGGCGCGCTCAATTGGGCGCGCGCGCATGGCGTGACCTCGATCTGCATGAGCGGTTTCGACGGCGGCGAAGGGCGCAGGCTTGCCGACATCGCCTTGCATGTCGATGCGCAGAACTACGGGGTTGTGGAAGACGTCCATCAATCCCTCATGCATATTCTGGCGCAGTTCATGCGGCAAAGGCACCTTCCCGATACCGCCCTGATGGGGCATTTGAAATTCTGATGTTCCGTGCGGGCTTGAGCGATCAATAAAGGAAGCGTCGAAGCGATGCGTACAATCGTGGTCACCGGCGCCGCCGGTTTTATCGGCTCTAATGTCGCCGGCGCCTTGCTGGCGCGGGGCGATGCCGTGATCGGCCTGGACAATCTGAACGATTATTATGACGTGACGCTGAAGGATGCCCGGCTGGCGCGCCTGACGTCGCAGCAAAATTTCACTTTCCGCAAGCTCGACGTCTCTGACCGCGACGGCGTTCTGGCCCTGGCGGGCAGCTTTCCCCAGATCGATGGGGTTGTGCATCTGGCGGCGCAGGCCGGCGTGCGCCACTCGCTGACCGATCCTTATGTCTATGTCACCTCCAATGTGATGGGCCAGGTGGTGATGATGGAGCTGGGGCGAAGGCTGAAAAACCTGCGCCACTTCGTTTACGCCAGTTCGTCATCGGTCTATGGCGGCAACACCAAAATGCCGTTCTCGGTGGACGATCCGGTGGAGCAACCCAATTCGCTCTATGCCGCGACCAAGCGCACGGACGAGTTGATCGGGCATACCTATGCCCATCTCTACAAAATTCCCGCGACTGGCTTGCGCTTTTTCACCGTCTACGGCCCCTGGGGGCGTCCCGACATGGCGGCCTTCATCTTCACCCGCCAGATCATCGCCGGCGAGCCCATCAAGGTGTTCAATCGCGGCGAGATGTGGCGGGATTTCACCTTTGTCGACGATATCGTGAGTGGCGTGGTGCGGGCGCTGGACCGCCCCGCAACCGGGACGCCGCCGCACAAGGTCTATAATCTGGGCAACCACAAATCGGAAAAACTCACCGACTTCATCGCCCTGATCGAGCAATCGCTGCAACGCAAGGCCAAAGTGGAGCTCGAACCGATGCAGCCGGGCGATGTGCCGGCCACCTATGCCGATATCGAAGCAAGCCGCCGCGATCTGGGATTTGAGCCCACCACACCGATCGCCGTCGGCATTCCCAAGTTTATCGACTGGTACAAGGATTATTACGGCGTTTAGAGCGGTTCCAGGAAAAGTGGCAACGGTTTTCCGTCCGATTCGAAGAAACGCGAAAATGCTTTAGAGCCCGCGTGCCTTCAGATTCGCCATGAGGGCACCGATGCCGAAGGTCCAGGGCGGCGCCTTGTCGGCAAGATTGACCCGGTTGGCCAGGGTCCCGAGCTTGTCTGAAAAAATCGTCACCACATCGCCCAGCTTATGGGTAAAGCCTTCGCCGGGCAGGTCGCGATCCTGGGTGGGGGCGAACAACGTGCCAAGATAGAGCGCGAAGCCGTCGGGATATTGATGGTAGCGGCCCATCGCGGCCTCCACCAATTCGGTCACATCGCGGCTGATTTGCGCCATCGACGACACCGCATCCAGTTGAAAACCGTCGTCGCCGGTGACCCGAAGCTGCACTTCGGCCTGGCGCACATCGTCAAGGCTGAAGCTGTCGTCGAACAGGCGCACCAGGGGGCCGATCGCGGCGGAGGCATTGTTGTCCTTGGCCTTGGACAACAGCAATGCGCTGCGTCCCTCGAAGTCGCGCAGGTTGAGATCGTTGCCCAGCGTCGCCCCGACCACCTTGCCGCGGCTGGAGACCAAGACCACGATTTCGGGTTCTGGATTGTTCCAGGTCGATTTGGGATGCAAGCCGATATCGGCGCCGAATCCCACGGCCGAAAGCGGCTGGGCTTTGGTGAAGATTTCCGGATCGGGTCCGATGCCGACTTCCAGATATTGCGACCACAAACCCCGGGCGACCAGGACTTTGCGCAAGGCCTCGGCATCCGCCGAGCCGGGTTTGATGCTGGAAAGATCGGCGCCGATTTCCCCCGCCAAGGTGGCGCGAATGGATTGTGCGGCGGCGGGATTGCCGCGGGCCTGTTCCTCGACCACCCGCTCCAGAAGGCTGGCGGCGAAGGTGACGCCGGCCGCCTTCACCGCCTGCAGATCGATGGGCGCCAAAAACCAGGGCTTGGCAACGTCGCGGTGCTTTTCATCGCTGTTGGCAAACAGCTCTGCCGCCGAGCCCAGCCGGGCGGCGCGCTTGGCGGTCCGAGCAAATCGCGCCGGGTCGTCCAAATCGAGTAGCGCCGAAGTCGTTCCGATTTGCGGGGTAATATCGAAAACGCCCCCGTCGTCCACCACGACCACCGCCGGCCCCCGCAGATTCGGAAGCCAGGCACGGCCTATGAAACAGCCGGTGAAGCCGTCGACCGGGGGTCGGTAAAGATCGGCCAAGGAACTGGTCGGGGGCATCAACGGTCCTCGCAAGCGACGGCGCATATGGCGCCGTCCGCCACTTGTCCGATGGCGGACACGGGATCGTCGCCGGGGGTCTCCATAAAGACAAAACCGTGCCGGGTCCACGGGTTGTTTTCAAAGACTTTGCGCCGCCTCAGGTGCTCAGGAAGCGGCAACCCGCCCCTTCCAGGACCACGGCCGTCAGGCGCCCCGTGGCATAGGCGCCCGTATCGATGCCGATGCGGTTGGGACGGCGGACCGGATGGGGCGTGGGAGAGTGCCCATGCACCACGATTTTTCCGAAGGATAGGCGTGAGAGCAGGAATTCGTCGCGGATCCAAAGCAGGTCATGCGGATCCTGGCGGTCCAGCGCCACGCCGGGGCGAAGCCCGGCATGGACGAAAAGGTAGTCGCCGATGGCATGGGAATAGGCAAGCGCGCTGAAAAATTCCAAATGCTCGGGCGGAAGCTTTTGTTCGAATTCCGCCCGCGCCCGTTCGAAATCCGCATCGTCCTCGAAACGGGGGGGCATGACGCCATAACTGAGCAGGGTTTCGGGGGCGCCAAATTCCCGCCAATTGCGATAAAATTTGGCATCGGCGAGGAAGTCGAGCACAGCCTGATCGTGATTGCCGCGCAGGCACAGCATAGCGGCGGTTTTGCGGGTTTCGTCCAACAGGAAATCGATCACCGCTTTGGACTGGGGCCCGCGATCGACATAGTCGCCCATGAAAATAACGCTACGTTCCAGATCGCAGCCGGCACAATCGCTTTCGATCAGCTCCCATAATTTGTGCAACAGATCCATCCGGCCATGGACATCGCCAATGGCATAGACGCGCTGGCCCGGCGGAATGAGCGCCGGCGCCGCCGTCTTGCGGCCCAAGAGGCGCTGGGCCCAGCTTTGCTTGGGCGCGGCGCCTGGAGGAGCGGAACTGTCGGAAACGGGCATAGCCAAAAAACCCTATCGAAACTTCGCCGCCGGCCCTAGCCGAGTTTTTGCCTCATTCGTAAACCCGATGCCGGGGCCGAAGGATGCAGCTGTGGCAAGGCCCGAGGGGCAAATTTGCGAGTGCTTTTAGCCGTTCAGCGCCCGCGGCGCCACCGCCAGGCAGTTTCGATGATGTCCGAAATCGCGGTCCGGCGGGGCGTCCAGTGCAACTCGCTTTTTGCCAGCGAGGGATCGGCCAGCAGCGTCGCCGGATCGCCCGGGCGCCTGGGGCCCCTGGTCGCGGCGATCTTGCGCCCGGTCACCCGCTCGGCGCAGGCGATCACTTGCGCGACCGAGTGACCTTCTCCGGTCCCCAGATTGTAAGCGCTGCGCAGCTCATGCCCCTCCAATCCCTGCATCGCCAAAATATGGGCATCCGCCAAGTCGCTGACATGGACGTAATCGCGCACACAGGTGCCGTCTTGGGTCGCGTAATCCTCTCCGAAGATAGTCACGTTAGGCCTTGCGCCCTTTGCGACGTCCAGCACCAGGGGTATCAGATGGGTTTCCGGATCATGGTCCTCGCCCAATTCGCCATCCGGATCCGCGCCCGCGGCGTTGAAATAGCGCAGTGCCACGCTTCTGAGGCCATAGGCATGGCCATAGTCCGCCAAAACACGCTCGATCATCCATTTGGAGGCGCCATAGGGATTGATCGGGTGCTGCGGGGCGCTTTCCGCGATGGGAACGATGTCCGGTATTCCATAAGTGGCGCAGGTGCTGGAGAAGACGATTTTTTCGACACCGTGCCGGCGCATGGCATCCAGCAAACCCAGCGTGCCGGCGAGATTGTTGCGATAATATTTGGCCGGATCACGGACCGACTCCCCGACATCGATAAAAGCGGCGAAATGGATCACCGCGCTGGGTTTGTAAGCCGCCAGGACTTCGCCAAGCCGCGCCGCGTCGAGAATGTCGCCTTTTTCCAGCGGTCCCCATTTCACCGCCCATTCATGGCCATAGGCAAGATTGTCATAGCTGACGGGCCTATATCCGGCGCGCGCCAAGGCTTTGCAGGCATGCGAGCCGATATAACCGGCGCCCCCGGTTACAAGAACATTGTTCACGACAACTCCCCGGCCCTAACCTTCGACGCCGCATCCTGCACGAAATAAGCCAAGCGGCAAATTGCGATAACGCGTCACCGGCTTATGAACCTGCCGGGCAGGCGCAGATGCCGCAGTAGCAACGGCATTGTCAGACCCTGGACCACCACGCAAAACGTCACCACGCCGAACGTGGCGATCACCACCGTTGCCCGCATCGGCATAGACCGCGGCAAGGACAGCACCAGGGCCAGCCCCAAGGCACCGCGCAAGCCCGCCCAGAACAACACATGCTGCTCACCCGCGCCGATCCGCCAGCGCGAACCCTTAAAACACGCGCTGATCGGATAGACGCTGGCCGCGCGCGACACCAGTACAATGGCGATGGTGGCAAGCAGCGGCAGATAGCCCAGCGCGTCGAAATCGATTTGCGACGCGCTGATGCCGATCAGCAGGAAAACCACCGAATTGGCCAGGAACGCCAAAAATTCCCATAGCTCCAATGCGAAAGCTTGGCCGTTTTGGGATAGCCCGATATGCCGCCCGCCAAGCTTGAACCCGCCGGCCCCGATCACGAGCCCGCTGGCCACCGTCGCCAGCACACCCGAAAAATGCAGATTCTCCGCCAGCAGAAAGCCGCCATAAGAGACCACCACCGTCACCGCGGCCTCGGTCACACGATCATTGGTGCGCCCCGCCACCAAAAGCGCGGCCAGACCCACCAGGACACCGACAGTGATGCCCCCGGCGGAAATCGACAGCAGCATTTGCCATGGCGCCATGCCGCCGCTTTCCCCGCCGGTAATCCAGCTCAGCGCCAGGGCGAACAGAACCGCGGCAATACCGTCATTGAATAGGCTTTCGCTTTCAACCAGCAGCCGTATCCGTCCGGTGATTCCCAGATCCTTGAAGAGGGCGATCACCGCCACAGGATCGGTCGCGGCGATCAACACCGCGAAGATCAGCGCCGGCGCCACCGGCCAGCCCAAGAGACCATGCATTCCAAAATAAGTGACGGTGGCCGAAATCGCCACGCCGGCAATGCTCAGCACCAGGATCGGAACGGCCTCGGCGCTGAGATCCTTCCATCGCAGGTTCAGCGCCGCTTCGAACAACAGCGGCGGCAGAATGACATCGAAGATGATGTCATGGGTGAGGGAAATCCCCATATCGATACGAGACAGCGCCAACGCCATGCCCGCGGCCACCAGGCCCACCGTATAGGGCAGGCGCAGACGCCGCGCCACGATCGCCACCAGGATGGCGACAACCAGCAGTCCGATGGATTTGCCGATCAAAAACCCCATGGGCCCTTATAGGGTTCCGGCGTGGCCTGGAACAGCGGCAAAGCTTGCCCTTGGGCGGTTTGCGCAATTGCGCTTCATGCTAGGATCGGGGTTTTGGGAGCATTCGGCGTGCTGCAATTTCTGATCGGCGCTTTTGTCACGCTCTTCGTGGTGATCGATCCCATCGGTCTGGGCCCGATCTTCATCGGACTCACTGCCGGCATGGACCAGAGCCTCAGACGCCGCATCGGGGCGGAAGCCTCTTTGGTGGCCTTCGGCGTCCTGGCCGGCACCGCGCTGATCGGCGGCTGGCTGCTGGCGCAGCTGGGCATCTCGCTGGCGGCATTTCGCATTGCCGGCGGATTGCTGCTGTTCGCGATCGCATTCGAAATGGTGTTCGACCGCCGCCAGAAACGCAAAACCGACGATGCCGCGGAGATGGAACGCGCCAGTGGTATCGCCGCCTTCCCGTTAGGCATTCCGCTTATCGCCGGGCCGGGTGCGATCACGGCAGTTCTGCTGTTGTCGGGGCGGATGATCGGCAATCCCTTGGGCCTGGTGCTGTTGATCGGTGTGATCGCGGTGATGATTTTTGGGGCTTTTTTGGTGTTTCGCAGTGCGGCCTGGCTGGAGCGCTTGCTGGGCAAAAGCGGCCAGGCGGTGTTTGCCCGCCTGCTCGGCGTCTTGCTGGCGGCATTGGCCGTGCAATATGTCGCCGACGGGATTTTGAGCCTGCGGGGCTAGAGCTTCAGTCCGGTAGCGTATTTTATTCCCCCACCGGCACCGACTTTAGGCCGCTTGATCTTTTGCTTCATCGGCGCGGCAGCCATGGCTTTGGCGGTCCTTAGATCGGCCACCAAATCGGCGAAGGCCTTGTGCCGGTCGTCGTCGTCCCGCAGGCGCAGAAGATAAGAAGGATGCATGGTGATCACCGCGGGCCGGCCGCCCAATTCGCCGGCGCCGCGGTTGCGGGCGATGGGAAGGGGCTTGCCGGCCAGCGCCAGCACCGCCGTTGCCCCCATCGCCACAACCACCTTGGGGCGCACCAGTTCCAGCTCCTTTTGCAGCCACCAGCGGTAATGCTTGACCTCTCCCGCATTGGGCTTGGAATGGAGCCGGCGCTTGCCGCGCTGCTCGAATTTGAAATGCTTCACCGCATTGGTGACATAGACCTTGGACCGGTCGATGCCGGCTTCCGCCAGCGCCCGGTCCAGCAGCTTTCCCGCCGGACCCACAAAGGGGCGGCCCTGCATATCTTCCTGGTCGCCCGGCTGTTCACCCACCAGCATGATTTTGGCATGGGCGGGTCCTTCACCCGGCACGGCGCGCGTGCCGCCGGTCACCATGGGCGCCATGGCGGCGAGCCGGCGGTTTAGCTCTTTGAGGGAATGCGGTTCGTCGCTTCGGGCCATGGGCAGACAACGCGCCAGCGCCCGGGATTTTCCCTGGGCCGGTGCGGGCGGAGCGGGAACGTGCCGCGCCATGGCGCGTTGCGAACAAACTTGCCGTCAAACCATGGAGGAACGCATGGCAAAATCTTCTGCGCGTCAGCGCCGGACGGAAGGCCGCGTGATGCATGAATTCAAGCATGGCGAATTGAAGAGCGGGCGCGGCGGCAGAGGGGGCAAGGTAAAAAGCCGCAAACAGGCCATCGCCATCGCCCTGCACGAGGCCGGCGCCTCCAAATATGACAGCAAGCGCAAAAACCGCAGCAATCGGGACAAGACCGAACGCAAGGAAGCCAAGGGCCGCACCGGGCAGCAGGAGCGCGAAGGCAAGGCGCATATCGGCGCGGAAGGACGGCGCGAAAGCAGCCGCGCCCAGGGCGGCAAGAACGCCACCAAACGCACCGCCGCCGGCAAGCGGGCGGCGCGAAGCCGGATCCGCAATTCCAGCGACAAGACCAAGGCCCAGCTCTACAAAAAAGCCAAGGCGGAAGGCATCCCCAACCGCTCCAAGATGAGCAAGATCCAGCTGGAAAACGCGCTGGCGAAATAGCCGGTCAGGCCCGCCGCTTGGCTCTCGGCTTGGCGCGGGCGTCCTTCAGTTCGATCCACACCGGGGCGTGATCGCTGGTCTTCTCCCAGCTTCGAACCTCGCGGTCGACCCCGGCCGCGACCAGGCGCGGCGCCAGCGTGGGACTGAGCAGCAGGTGATCCATGCGGATTCCCGCATTGCGCCGGAAGGCGTTTCGGAAATAATCCCAATAGGTATAGACCGCCTCGCCCGGGTGCATCTGGCGCAGCGCATCGGTCCAGCCTTGCAAGACCAGGCGGCGATAAAGTTCGCGGGTCTGGGGGAAAAACACCGCATCCCCCACCCAGCGCTCGGGCTTATAGGCGTCGAGTTCGGTGGGCACGGCATTATAATCGCCGCAGAGCACGACGTCTTTTTCCGTTTTCAGCAGCTTGGCGGCATGGGCGTTCAGGCGCTTGAACCAGGCCAGCTTGTAATCGAATTTGGGTCCGGGTGCGGGATTGCCGTTGGGCAGATAGATGCAGCCGATGACCATGTCGTCCACCTGCGCTTCCAGATAGCGGCTATGCAGATCGTCCGGATCGCCGGGCAAGGCGCGCCGCCTTTCGATGGGCGGGGCTTGGCGCGACAGGATGGCGACGCCGTTCCAGCTTTTCTGCCCATGCCAGAGCGCGTGATAGCCCAGGGCCTCGAGCTCGCGCAGGGGGAATTTCTCCTGCGGCGCCCGCAGCTCCTGCAGGCACGCAATGTCGGGCTTTTCCCGGCCCAACCAGCGCAGCAGGACCGAAAGCCGGCCATTGATGCCGTTGACATTGTAGGTGGCGATACGCATGGCAAACCCGAGAAAAGCTTGCGAGGAAAACGCGCAGGAGGAACTTTTGGATCATTTGGGTCTATTGTCCACAGATGCCGATCCAAAGCGCCGGTTTGCTGCTCTATCGCGGACCTGAGGTCTTCCTGATCCATATGGGCGGGCCGATCTGGGCGAAACAGGATTTGGGCGCCTGGTCGATCCCCAAAGGGCTGATCGGTCCGGGCGAAGATCCGCTTGCCGCCGCGCGGCGCGAATTCACCGAGGAGACCGGATTTACCGCGCAGGGGCCCTTCGAAGAGCTGGGCATTTTTCGCCAGAACCGGGGCAAGGACCTGCATGTCTGGGCCGCGCAAGGCGACTGCGATCCCGCCGCGCTGAAAAGCAACCAATTTCAGATGGTCTGGCCGCCCAAATCCGGCCGGCTGCAGAGCTTTGTCGAAGCCGACCGGGGGGCATGGTTCGGCGCCGAAGAGGCCCAGGCCAAGATCGTCGCCGGCCAGCGTCCCGTGCTGGAAAGCTTTTTTCGCCGGGCGAGATAGGGATGACCAGGATCACCCGCGCATTCTTCGACCGCGATGCCGATCTGGTGGCGCGCGAATTGATAGGCGTGGATTTGCGCGTCGCCGGTGTGGGCGGCGGAATCGTCGAAACCGAAAGCTATCATGGCGACGACCCGGCTTCGCATGCTTATGGCATGCGGCGCAGCGCCCGCAATGCCTCGATGTTCGGACCGGCGGGGCATGCCTATGTCTATCGCTCTTACGGCATTCACTGGTGCCTGAACTTCGTTTGCCTGATCGGCAGCGCCGTCCTGATCCGCGCCCTGGTGCCGGAGCATGGCATCGGCTTGATGCAGCGCCGGCGCGGCACCGACGACCTGCGGCTGTTGTGCGCCGGGCCGGGGCGTCTTTGCCAGGCGCTGGGGATCACCGGGGCGCTGGACGGCGCATCGCTGTCGCGGCCGCCTTTTTCGCTGCGGGGCGAAACGCAGAAGAGCGAAATTCTGGTCGGCCCGCGCATCGGCATCACCAAAGCGGTGGATTTTCCCCGCCGCTTCGGTCTCAAAGACTCTATCTTTCTCAGCCGGCGGTTCTGATTAATTCAGGAGGCGCGAATGGCCCGCAAGCTCAAGACCTTTGTCACCCATCTGGGATTTTTCGAACTGGCGGTGGCGGCGCCGTCGATGAAAGCCGCGCTCGATGCCTGGGGCATGACGCACAATGCCTTTCATCGCGGCGTGGCTTGGGAGACCGACGATCCCCAAATCACCGCCGCGACCAATGCGAAGCCCGGCACCGTGCTGCGCCGGGCGGTCGGCACCAGCGGCCCCTTTGCCGAGAATGCGCAGCTGCCCAAGGATTTTCCTTTGCCTGCCGCCTATCGAAAACCCAAACGCGCGCCGGTAAAGCCCCGCAAAGCCCCGGCTCAGAAGCCGCAGGCCGATACGACCAAGGATCGCGCCGCCATTATTTCCTTCGCCAAGGCCAAGGCACGGCGCGACCGCGAAAGGAAAAAAGAGGAAGAAGAACGCCGGCGCGAAGCGGACAAACGTCAACGCGCCCGCGATAAGGCGCTGTCGCGATTGGAGCATGCCGCGCAGCAGCACCAAGAGGCGCTGGCGCGGATCGAGGCCGAGCGCGAGAAATTGGACCAACGCGAAAAAGCGGAAAAAGCCCGCTGGGCCGGCCAGCGCAAAAAACTGGAAGACCTGCGTGACCGCGCCGGCGATTGACCCGCTCCGTCAGGCCAGCAATTTTTGCATCAGCCGCGACGGCCGCGCTTCGCGGACCAATTGATCGGCCGTGCATTGCCGCGGCGCCTTGTCGGGGCGCCAGCGCAGAAAGCTTGTGCCATGGCGAAAGCGCCCGCCGGTCACCTGGTCATATTGCACTTCCACCACCAGATTCGGTTTCAGCGGCACCCATTGCGCGCTGCGTTCGGTTGACCAGCGCGAGGGGCCGCCCGGCGCATCGCCGGTAAAGCCGGTCCCGCCCCGCAGCTTTTCCAGTGTTTTGGTCAGAGCCGGGCGGTCGTCGTCGCGGATGCCGGAGATAAATCCGACATGATCCAGCTTGCCGGCCGCATTGTACAACCCAAGCAACATCGATCCGACTTCTTTGCTGCCGGTGGCATAACGAAATCCCCCCACCACGCAATCGGCGGTGCGCCGGCATTTGACTTTCAGCATGGCGCGCGCGCCGGGCAGGTAAGGTGCCTCCAGCGGCTTGGCGATCACGCCATCCAGCGCGCCGCCTGCCCGCCTCAGCCAGCTTTGCGCCTGGGCGAATTTATGGCTGACGGGAGAGAGGCGAAGCCTGGCATTTGGGCCGAGACGAACGAAAAGCGATTCCAATCTCGCCCGCCGCTCTTTCAAGGGACGGGAGAGAAGTTCGGCACCGTCGCGCAGCAGATCGAAAGCCATGAACAGCGCCGGCGTCTGCTGCGACAATTTCTGGATACGGCTTTGCGCCGGATGCAGCCGCATTTGCAGAGCCTCGAAGGACAGCGCTTTGCCGACCGGAATGACCAGCTCTCCGTCCAATACGAATTGCGTGGCTTTCAACGCGGCGAAACTCTCCACCATTTCGGGAAAATAGCGGGTGAGCGGTTTGCCGGATTTGGCCTGAAGCGCGATGGAGCCGTCACTCTTGAACACCAGGCAGCGAAAGCCGTCCCATTTGGGTTCGTATTGCCAGCCTGGACCGCGCGGCAATTCGGACACCAGTTTGGCTTCCATCGGCGCTACTTTACCGGGCTTGAGCTGGGAGGCTTTTGCCATGCAGGACCTTTTCGCATGAAGGAAGGATGACGGGACCCTATCGGTGCGGAAACATCCCTTGACGGCAAGGGGTTGCGGGCGGGCGCGACTTTTGCGCCGGCCGTTGGCGCGGACCGGAACGGACCCCATCACCGCCCGTTGATAGGGGCGAAGCAGAAGGGTCCCAGACATGGCCAGAAAATATTCGAAAAGCGCCGGCAAAGACGTCGAGCGGGCGATGAAGCGCAAGAAAAAAGGCACCCTGAAGCGGGGTAAGGGCGGCAAAGGCGGAAAAGTGAAAAGCCGCAAACAGGCCATCGCCATCGGCCTTTCCGAAGCCCGCAAGAAAGGCAAAAAAGTCCCTGCCAAGAAAAAGGGTCGCAAGAAGAAGTCCAGAAAGTCCAAGAAATCCAGGAAATCGAAGAAATCCTGAGTTTCGTACCGTAGCAGACCAAGGGAGCGATTGGGCCGCCATGGCCGGACTTGTCCTGACCCCGCAGATATTGGAAAGCGCCTATGAATATTTACGCCTGACGCCCCCCTTCCGCGGCTGGGATCTTCCGGAGGGCGATGCCATCAGCTTTCGGGTGTTGGGCGCGCGGGATCGCTTCGGGCATTTCCGTGGCCGTCATCGCAAGGCGATCGGCGCCAATGGCTTCAGCGAGATCGCAATCTCGGCCGGCCTGGTGCGCAGCACCGAATTGCTCATGGCCACCATGGCCCATGAGATGATCCATCTCTATCAGGACGAGACCGGTACGGCGCGCGGCCATCACAATCCGCAATTCCACAAACTGGCCCGGCGGGTCTGCGCCTGTCATGGCTTCGATTATGAAAGCTTCTGACCGCCGTCAGGCGCCGGCTTCCTCTTCCAGCAGCGCCAGGGCGTCCATGACCGCATAGCGGCGCAACAGGTCCGGCGGACGTTTGCCGTAATCGCGGCGCAGGATACGCGGCTCTGTGCCCCGCAATCCGCAGCCGAAATACACCAGGCCCACCGGATTGCCGTCTTCGTCGGGGGATGGTCCCAGCACGCCGCTCACCGCCAAGGCGATGTCGGCGGGGGAATGCGCCAGCGCGCCTGCCACCAATTGGCGCGCGACCGCCTCATTGACGCTGCCCTGGCGCGCCAGCAACGCCGGATCGACGGACAAAGCCTGGCTTTTGTTCGCCTTGGTATAGGTGACGAAGCTCCCCTGTAGGAATTTGCTGGCATCTTCGACATGGGAAAGCACCGCGCAAACCAAGCCGGCGGTACAGGATTCGGCGGTCACCACGCTGCGCCGCCGGCGCTTTAGCACCGCCATCGCGCTCTCAGCGCGGTCGATCAGGTCGGCATCGATGCAGGGGCCGCTCCGTTCCTCCGCCGCCTGGGCGCCCATCGGGACAGCCGTCATCGTCTAGCCATGCCGTGCCGCGTCGCTTCCATTGCCGATCTCGGAGACGCTCCCGCTCTGCCGCCTTTTGCCGGACGATAGTTGAATCGATACCGGCTGCGGCGGGGTGGCCAACAGTGCCTCGGGTTTCTCCAGCAATTCGGCCTTGCGGGTTTTGATCTGCCGGCCCAATTCATCCAGCTCAAGCCCGGCTTTTTTGGCTTTGGCGAAGATGCCCTTGCCCGGCTGTTCCTCCTCGCCCACATGATGCTTGATATATTCCGAAAGGGTCGTGACCTTGGCGTCGTAAAACTCGTCCTCGGCCGAGCCCTGGAGCAGATCGCCGATCAGAACCTTGGCCCCGTCATGTTCGACTTGGGCTTCGTCCAGCAGATCGTCTTCGACGTCGGCCTCGCGGCAGGCGGGATAAAAGATTTCCTCCTCCAGCTTGGTATGGACGATGAGCTCCAGGCAGATCTGGCGCACCAGATCGGCTTTTTCCTCGGTCTCTTCCAATTTCTCGAATTGCCGGAACAGCTTTTCCACCTTGCGGTGGTCGGCCTTGAGCAGCGCTATGGCGGCGCCCTCGGTCGCGTTCCTCTTCTTCGGGGCTGATTTTTTCTTCGAAGTCGCAGTTTTTTTCTTTTTGGCCATCGGTGTCTCGCGGTTGGAATGGGTCAATGGAAAAAGGCGCCAAGTCGGGGGCGGTTCCGGTTGCCGGACGTAGCGGGCGGGATTTCGCGGGGATTGTACGATCTCGTACAAAAACGGACCTACATCAGCGCGGGGCGCGGGGCGGCACTGCCATCCCCCTCCCAGCGGGTGATTTTGCGCATGAACCGCACCCCGTTGCGCACCACCACACAGTTGCAGCCCTCCACGGCCGCCAGGTAGGCCCGCGCTCTTTCGCAAGCTTCGGTGTCGTTCTCCAGGGAGACGGTATGAACGGCCCAAAGGCGGCCGTCGGTCAGGAAGCGGAATTCGTATACCGCTCCCAGGGCGCCCTCCGCGTCCCCTCTCCTTCCCGCGCCGGCCGAATTATTTTTCATATTTGTGAAACGCCGCTGCGACTTAATCGTTCTGGCGGCCGCTCCTGTTCAGTAACAAAGCGCACCGAATTTTCGCTAGGCAGGCGCCGGCCTGCCCACCAATATAAGCCCTTAAGGCAGGGGTATTTTGGTGAACGAGAACGTCAAAAGATCGGCCGAAGGCATGATCAGAGCCTATGGCCGGCAAGCCGTCGAGGAATGCCATTTCGAGGTCGACAAATACCGCCGGCGCAACGACCCGCAGGCGGTCGCCGTCTGGGAAAGCGTGCTTCATGCGGTGCAGGAAATGGAGATGCCGCTGGTCAAGAGCCGGCTGGCGGAATCGGGCCCCCACACCTCGTGAGTTGACGCTGCATCGCCCGCGTACGCAATGGCACGCAGATGCGGTAAGCCGCGATTAAAGTTTTTCTGAGAACCTTGTTCGGGCTGAAGGCCAAAACCGAATGGGGGTTCGGCCGATGAATTTTCTCGACATCGATAGCAACCAACAACCGATGACGCCGGAGCTTTCGCCGCGGACATGGCTTGTCGGGATTCTCGGCATATTGACCTTGTGGACCGTCACCGTCGTCGCGGGTTTTTGCCTCTAAGCCGGTTGCGCGCGCCGCTTACAGCACGTGCACAGGATGAGAGCGGATGACGATGTTTTCCTGGCGCAGGTCATTCTCCAGCCGAGCGCGCAATTGCCGCCACCAATCCGCATCCAGCGTTTGGGCCATGATTTCCACCACCACAATGTCGTCCCGCGTCTTGCGGCCGTCATGCGCCCAGACGCCTTCGGCGGGCGCGCGGGTGAAGGCCGTGAAGCCGCCAAAGCGCCGGGTCAATTCCTGTTGAAGATCGGTGAGGACATGGCCCTCAAAAGGGCGCCCCTGATTGTCGGTCAAAGGCAAAAGGATTTGGATCAGGACCATCGCGAGATATAACGGGCCACAATGCGTGCCTGTTCCGCTCCTGGCTCAAGCCGCGGGTTCAAAGGTTGACAGCGTCATGAGCGAGCTGCTGTTCGACACCGGCCCCGAAGGGTTTTCTTATGCCCCCGATTTTCTCGGTGAAGCGGAAGAACGGGCCCTGGTCGGCTGGATAAGCAGCCTGGCCTTGCGCCCTTTTGAATTTCATGGCTTCACCGGCAACCGGAGGGTGGTCTCATTCGGCTGGCGTTATGACTATGCCGGCCATCGCCTGGACGCCGCCGAGCCGCTGCCCGCCTTGCTGGGTCCCTTGCAAGTCCGGGCAGCGGCTTTTGCCGGGCGGCCGGCAGATTTTTTCGTCCAGGCGCTGATCACCGAATATGCTCCGGGTGCGGGGATCGGATGGCACCGCGACAAGCGCGACTTCGGCGAGGTGGCCGGGATCTCGCTGCTGTCGCCCTGTCCGTTGCGGTTTCGCCGCCGGCATGGCGAGCGTTGGAAGCGCCACACGCAAAGCCTGGCGCCGCGCTCGATCTATCTGCTCAGCGGTCCCGCCCGCACGCTTTGGGAGCACAGCATCGCGCCGGTGGCGCAATTGCGCTATTCGATCACCTTGCGCAGCCTGACATCGCAGCGGCTCAGCGCGCCCGCTTAGCCGGGGCGCGGGCCGCCTTGCGCAGCAGCGCCAAGACGCTGCGTTCCACCCGGTCCAGGCCGCTGCCGCGCCGCGCTCCGGAGCGCACTTTCAGGGCGCCCGATTCATAGGCCGCGATCACGGCGGGATGGATGTAGCATTTGCGGCAGACCGAAACCGTATTGCCCAGTTGGGCCGCCACGCCGGCGATGACGTCGCGCACCGCCTTTTTTCCGGCGCGTCCCTTCAGCCCGGCAAAAGCGCGCGCCGCCTCCACCGTGCCGGCCCAGGTGCGGAAATCCTTGGCGGTGATGTCCTGGCCGCTGATGGCGCGCAAATAGGCATTGACGTCGGTGGAGCTGACCGCGTGTATGCCGCCATCGGGGCCGCGATATTCGAACAGATGCTGGCCGGGCAGGTCCTGGCATTTGCGCACCATGCGCGCCACTCGAGAATCGCGCAGCGCCACGTCCCATTGCTTGCCGCTTTTGCCGGTGAAGAGGAATTTGATTTCGTCGCCGCGCACCCGCACATGGCGGTTGCGCAAGGTGGTCAGTCCGAAACTGCGATTGGCGCGGGCATATTCCTCATTGCCGATGCGGATCAGGCTTTCCTCGAGCAAGGTGACGATGCCGGCCAGCACTTTTTCGCGCGGCAGCCCGGGCCGGCGCAGATCGGCATTCAGGCGCCGGCGCAGCGCCGGAAGATTGCGGGCAAACTGCGCCAGGCTCTGGAATTTCGCCGCATCGCGCAGCGCGGCGAAAGCGGGATGATAGCGGTATTGTTTGCGCCCCTTGGCATCGCGGCCGGTGGCAATAAGATGGGCATCGGCGAAAGGCGCGATCCAGACATGGCTCCAGGCCGGCGGGATGGCCATTTGGCGGATGCGCTTAAGCGCGGCTTTGTCGCGCAAGCGGGCCCCTGTGGGCGTGCGGTAATAAAACCGCCCCCGCGGACCATGGCGGGTAATCCCCGCGACGCGATCGTCGCTGACATAGCGCAGCCCGGCCTGCCGCGCTGCCTCTTTGGGGTTGTCCTTCGCATGGGTCCTCACCCCCTGCTAACGCGCAGACGATGCAGCTTTGTTCCCGTTTTCTTCGGGACAAAATTTGCCGCCGGGCCAGGGCGCCGCGCCGAGGGGATCGAACCGCGCCATGGTGCGTTGAGGGACGGTGCAGCACGCCGGGCCGGCCAAGTCTGCCTGTCGCTTTGGGGGATTTGATGACCGAGACAGCGCAAATTCGAAGTGGGAAAAACCCGGCAAGCGATTATCTGGTCTTTCTGGGTGGGCTGCTCAAGAATCCGCGCGCCGTTTCCTCGCCCACGCCCTCCAGCGCCACCCTTGCCCGGGCGATTGCCGCAGAGGTCGACCCCGGGTGGTCCGGTACGCTGCTCGAGCTGGGCCCGGGGACGGGCGCGATCACCCAGGCGCTGATCGATCGCGGCTTCGCGCCGGAGCGGATCCTGGCCATAGAATATGAACCGATCCTGGCCCAGGCGGTGCGCCGCCATTGCCCCGGCGTGCGGGTGCGCTGCGACGACGCTTTTCAATTCCGCGCCATCGTCAAGGAGCCGATCTGCGCGGTGGTCAGCGGCTTGCCCATGCTCAATTTCCCGCAAGCGATGCGGCAGGCTTTGCTGTCACAGGCGCTCGCCGCCGCGGGGGCGAAAATCTTTGTCCAGCTGACCTTCAGTTTCCGCCCGCCGATCATCCCGCCCGCCGGCAACATTGCCGTGAGCGGCCAGATGGTGTGGAAGAATTTCCCTCCCGCCCATATCTGGACCTATCGCGGCCGCCCCCGCGCGTGATCTAGTCGTCCTTGCGCCTGGTCGGCCCGGGTCCGGCGCGCTTTTTGCGGCGCCGGTCGGGGCCGACATAATCGCCCGAGCGCACAAAGGGACGCGGCCGCTCGACGATTTCGATCAGTCGCGCGGAGAGATTTTTCAGCGTGATCGGTTTGACCACGAATTCGTTGATGCCGGCGTCGCGAGCGGCGTGAACGCGGTTCATTTCAGTATGACCCGTGATCATGACGATCGGAACATAGGGATTGGGACTGGTGGGCGACGTGCGCACTTGGCGGGTGAATTCGATCCCGTCCATCGGCGCCATCTCCAGATCCGACAGGATGACGTCGAATTTGCTTAAGCGCAGCGATTCCAGGCCGCCATTACCGTCCGCCGCTTGCACGATATCGCGCACGCCCAGGGAGGCGAGCAGGCGCCGCAGCAGGTCACGCATGGTCGCGTTGTCGTCGACAATCAGGACACGCAAATTGTGATAGGCCGGATCCGCCATAGGTCAGTTTGCCTTTGAATGAAAAAACTCGTGATCACGTGGTCAGCCCGCGGCGGCCACCGGCGCGGCCGCGTCCCGCACGACGCGCGAAGCCGGCAGTCGCAAGGTGATGCAGGTGCCCTGCCCCAGCGCGCTCGCCAGACTGAGCGAACCGTCATGCAATTCCGTGAGCTTTTTGGCGAAGGACAGACCCAGACCGGCGCCGCCATTGCTCCGCGCATAAGCGCTTTCCACCTGCTCAAAGGGATTAAGCACCCTGTCGATATCCTTGGCGTCGATGCCGATGCCGTCATCGGCGATTTCGATCGTCAGACCGCTCGCGCCGTGGTCGCAATAGGAAATCCGCACCTCGCCCTTGGAACGGGAGAATTTGACCGCGTTCGACAGCAATTTGAGAATCACCTGCGAGAATAGCCTTCGGTCCGCGACGATGGTCACCGGATGGGATTGGGACAGGGCGATGGTGGCGCCTTTCTGCTCGGCCATGCTGCGGTAGTTTTCGACGCAGTCGTTGAAGAGGTCGCCGAGGTCGAAAATATCGCGTGCCAGATCGAGCTTGCCGGATTCGGCTCTCGTATAATCGAGTACGTCATTGACGATCGCCAGAAGCTTCATGCCGCTATTGTTGATATCGACGATATATTCTTCATAGAAGCTGTTGTTGAGCGGACCTTTGAGACCATGACGGATGATATCGGAAAAACCGATAATGGCGTTGAGCGGGGTGCGCAGTTCATGCCCCATATTGCCCAGAAATTCGCTCTTGGCCCGGTTCGCCTGGTTGGCCTCGCGCAGCAGGATGGAGGTGAAATCGTTCTTCAGCTCGATGATCTTGCGGCTGGCATAGGTGCGGCGGATATAGAGTTCCTGGATATAGCCGGAGAACAGGGCGACCAGGTTCGCCATGACCAGAAAGAAGTCGTTGCTGACCAGGGCGCTTTCCGGGATGGGATCGAGCAGAATGGCGGTGACCTGGTAGCTGGCAACTAGGAATACCGAGATCATCACGCTATATCGGTATTTGAGGCGGATCAGGCTGCCGCAATACATCACCACCATGATGATGCCGGCATAATATTGGCTGTTATAGGGCGCCGGCATGATCGCGGTCATCGCCACCACGCCCATGCCCGAGGCCAGCATTGCGGCACATAGCACCGGTTGCCCGAACCGCTGGAAGATCGGGAAATAGGTCAGGCCGAATATCGCCAGCAGGATCGGGCAGACGACGCCGTAGCGGATCGCCATCAAGATATGCGTGGCGCTGCCGCCGACCAGCGCATCCAGAAAACCGAAAGCGATATAAAGCCCGGTGCCGGCCAGAAGATAGGCGCGAATGAAGACCAGGGATCGCACGAAGGTCTCCCGGGTGAAGGTTTCCTCCACGGCGGGATCGACGAATTTCAGCCACAGGCCTTGCAGCTCGAAGCTTTGCTCATCCACAGGCTGAGGCATCGCCGCGCGTTTGAGAGCGGCGGGGTCTTCACGAAATTCGAAGGCGGCCTTCGGAACAGGGTTCATCGCATGTCTCGAGCGCCCCCTCGGACGTCATCCGGGAGGACTGCGCTGAGAGACTAAACCAGGACCGGTTAACGAAGCGGCAAGCCCGGGTTAACTCAGGGTTGCAGGTCCGGCCGCCTTGCCCGGACCCACGGAACCTTGACCCATTTCGAGCCAGTTTTGGGCCGCGGCCTTTAAGGTTTGCGGATGAACAGCAGCCGGACCCGTTCGGTGGGCTCGGTCTCGGTCCAGGCCTGGGCCGGGCGCAGCGGCGCCGCCCAATTCAGCATCTCGTCCTGGTCGCGGTAATAAAGCGACCAGTCGACGATGCACTCCATCGGCCACAAATTGCTGAGCGGCGTTTCGTTCATATTGCCGATGATCAGCAAACCGCCGGGGGCCAAGGCATTGTACAGCCGGTGCACCAGCATGGCGGCGCGGCGGTCGGTCAGATAATCGAGCAGGCCGACCGAATAGATCAGGTCCTGCGGCGGCATATCGTCCAGCGCGTTAAAGCCCCGCAGGATATCGGTGAAGGAGGTATTGACGCATTGCAGGCGCGCGCGCCCCTGCATGCGCATGATCGAGGGATAGGTTTTCTCGAAGGCGTAACGCAGCGCCGCGGTCTCCTGATCGATCAGGGTGAATTCGACCCGCCCGTCAAAGGTGCGCGCACCGGCCAGCGCCAGTTCGATCTCGCGCGCCGGACCGCTGCCCAGGCTCATGATGCGGGTCGGGCGTTCGGCGATCTTGGTCCCCATCGCGGTCACGATATGTTTGCGGACCACCTCCATGCGGGTCTTGATGCATTCCGCCACTTCCAGGCCCACCCGGTGCAGCAGCATGGAATAGGCGTTCGATCCCCGGGGCTGCCAGGAATAGACCTGGTTCATGATCTCGAAATCGCCGGGATAGCCCATCGGCTTGGTATAACTGCGATTCCAGATCTCGCCGGCGCTGAATTCGGGCGTCAGCACCAGTTCGGAAAACTGCTTGGTGGCCTGCAGCACATCGCGGTCGGCCCGGATGGAGCGGATCAGGTCATTGCCGGTGCGCCAGATCGGCCGCCATTGCTGCAGCAGTTTTGCCTCGCAACTGTCATAACAGCCGTTGAAATCAAAATTGCAGTTGGCCATCTGGGCCAAGGAAACATTGTCCTCGATCACCCGCTTATAGGAGCGCAAGGTTCCCAGCACGTCGGCGCAGAACAGCCGGTATTCGCGGGACACCAATTGATCATGGGCGGGATTTTCCGCCCGCGCCGAGATATGCGCCTGGGTGTTGCGGCTGAGAAGCTTTTCGAACTCAATGAAGCTGTCGACGAAGTTGAAGGCGAGTTTGGATCCAAAAACCGTATCCTCGCGCCGCAAGACCCGCGCCTCGCTTTCGAAGATCGAAAATCCCATCTGCTGGATGGTGAGCGGCAGGACATCGCCGATATCGGGAATGTCGTCCGCTGATTGGCTGCACAGGACGGCGACGCCGCCCAGGCTGATGTCCTGAAGCTTGTGCACGGCCGAGCGCAGCCGAACCTTGGGAGGCGATTGGGGAAACAGCACGCGTGCGTCGTAACGGGGCGGCCGAAACCAGACCTCTTTGCCGCTCGCCCCCTTGAGTTCCTCGTATGCCAGCATGAACCGCCCCCTTGCGCACCTGCCCGGCGCGCGCCCGTGCGGATTTCCGGCCCCCCCGGCTCCGGCCAACAGGTTAATGAAAGCTTAAAGTCTACGTTGTCACGTTAAGAGTCAACGCAGGCGCGCAGTACACGGAGCAAGCCCCCAGATGTAGAAGGAACTTTCGCGTGGACTCAAGATCGGGGCGGCGGATTAAGGAAGGTTAAAGCGCGCGACGCCGTCAAATAACATGAACGGCCGCGAATCGCTTTTGCGCAGAGCACGCGATGAACTTATTCGACCGAGGCGCGCAGCGAGACGCCCAGATAATCGATGCTGTTGGTGTAGCGGCCATGCAGCACAATCCCGCTGATGGGATCCAGCGCATTGATGCTGGAATCCATGCTGGCGTGCTCGGCCGAGAAATAATGCGAATAACCGACATTGAGCGTGTAGCCGCCGGACAGCTTGGTGCTGACGCCAAGTCCGACCATGATACGACCGGCATCCGGGACGCCGGTGTCGCGATAGGCATCGGTCACGGGCGACTCATCGAAGCCGGTACCGGCAAGCAGAGACCAATCATCATTCCAGCGATATACGCCCCCGACGCTGAACATCCAGCTATCCCGGTAGCCTTCGGGGAACAGGAATTGCGGATTGGGAGGCGCGTTCACCGACACTTCCTTGAAGGTGTGCCATTGCGACAACTGGATTTCCGCCGAAAGGCTGAGATCGGGGAAAAGCTGCTGGGTGATGCTGCCGCCGATATTGGCGGGAACATCGATCTTGGCGCTGGCCGGCGCGCCGACCAGGCCCAGACCCGGAAGCGTCGCTGCGCTGAAACTGAGCTTGCCCTTCAGGGGGTGGGAAATGCCGGAGCGATACGTGATGCCGATGCGCGTTCCCTCGAACGGCTCGGCCAGGATTCCAAAATTGTAGCCGACCGCGAAATTGTCGACATTGAGCATATAGACCCCGTCGGGCGTACCGGGACCGAAAATCGCGAACTGCGCCAGGGCGGTCGACAGCTTCAACTTCATATATTGCAGCGAGACGCCGCCGCCGATCGAGATGTGATCGGTGATGCGGTAAGACAGGTTGGGATTGAGATCGACGGAGATCGCCGCGGTCTTCAAATTCACATAACGGCCGGGCCAATCATTGGCATAGTCCAGGGCATTGCCGAATGGGGCGGTGACGGCGATGCCGGCCTTGAGCCTGTCGCTGAGATCGAACACGCCATAAGCATGGGGGACGAGCGCGACTTGCCCGGCATTTGTGTCGGGGCCCTGGGAAATCGCCTTGCCCTGCAGCGTCGCATTGCCGGCGAAATGCACGGAAGGCGCCACGACAGTAGCGCCGACTTCCCATTGGGTGCCGGGCAGGTAGTTCATCCCCGCGGGATTGTTGAAGACCGTGGCCACGTCGTCGGCGCGCGAGGCGTTGCCCGCATAGGCGGTCGCCAGCGATTCTGCGCTGTTTTCCCGGACCTTGAAGGCAGAGGCATGCACGTTCGCAGGAGCAAACGAGAAGGCTGCCAGGCCGAGCATGAACAACCGCCGCTCGCTGCGTCCCATGAATCCCCTCACAAAATTCGGCACAGTGCTCAAACGCTAGCTGGTTATAGTTAACAAATGAACGTTTTCATACAAAGGGCGAACCGCCGCGTCTATCGCGACGGGGGAAGAACCAGACCGGGGCCGGTCATATTTGCGGTCGGCCCGGCCCCAAAACAGCCTGTCAGACGGCGACATGGCCTTCTCAGAAGTGAAACGTCATGCCCCCGGAGAACACCCAGGGAACGAGAGCGGCGGTGCCCAGCAGCGGATAGCCGCCCACGGTGCCGGTCGTTTTGGAGTGCAGGAAGGCCTTTTTGGCCTCCAAAAACACGCCGTATTGCGGATCCAGGGCGAATTCCGAGCCGACTTCGAAAGCCGGGGCGAGGTTGTTGCTCAAATGGGCATTTTGGACCACCGCATCATGCATGCGGAAAATGATCATGTAGCTGAGGCCGGCGCCGATATAGGGGCGAACAATCCCGGTGTGAATGGGCTGATACTGGATGGTGTAGGCGCTGGGGCCGAAGGTGGTGGATTCCAGCTTGCCATAGGGCGCGAGCGAACCGGCGCCGGAGGCGCTGATGGCGGGGGGGAAGCCCAGCGTCGCCACGGCCGACCAATCCGGCGCAAAGGAATATCCGATTTCGGCCATCGGGGTGTAGATGGGGCCGTAATGCAATTTGGCACCCGAAATGGGCCCGCCGCCCACACTGACGGTATAGCCGTCGGCGAGCATGAGATCCGCCACGCCGGCGCGCAAAAACCAGGGCGATGCGTCCTGGGCAAGCGCCGGAGCGCAGAGGGCGAACAAGCCAAGGGTAGACAGGACGACCGACAATTTTCTCACGAAGAGCTCCACTTCAGCGCTGACAATTTCGCGGACTTGGAAGACTCTCTTGCGGCCCGGAGCATTGCCCCAGGGCAATTGCCGGATCGCCGCCGTAAAGTCCCCTGCCCCCGATCAAAACGGACAGAGGCGACTCTAGGTTGGCAGCGTAAATATCCGGTAAATTTTCAGGCTATCTTCTTTATCTTTCCCGCAATGGCCTTGTTATCAGGACCGGCTGCCGGGGTGCGCAGGCTGGCAGGCGCGGTGCGGGGCGCACTCACCATCAGCGGCGCCGCTTTGAGCTCCGCCAGGGTGATGGTGCCCGCCCGCAAGGCTTCGTCCTCTTCCTGCGCCGTGGCGGTCGCCGCGGTCAGCCGGTGGACGGCCTCGATGATGTCATGGGTGGTGTGGTTCGCCATCACCTGAAGGCGGAAACGCGCCCGTCCCTTGGGCACCGCCGGGAATTCCACCAGATTGGCCAGCAAGCCATTGGCCGGCAGGCGGCGGCTCACCAAACGGGCGAGGCTCTCCTGGCCCATCTTGACGCAGACAATGGCGGAAGGATCGCCGAAGGTCTCGAAATTGCAGCTATGCAGTAGCTCGCGCAGCGCCACGATGTTGCTCATCAGCTTGCGGCGAAGGCGGGCGCCCTCCTGCGACTGCACGATGTCAAAGCATTTGCCGATAATCGCCGCCGCGGCCGGCGACATGGCATTGGAGAAGGTGTTGGGAGAGGCATAGTAGCGCAAATATTCGCGTACCGCGCGCTTGCCGCTGGCGACGAAGCCGCCATTGGAGGCGAAGGTCTTGGAGAAGCTTCCCATGACCAGATCGACTTTGCCGATCATGTTTTGCATGCCGATATGACCGCGTCCGTCTTCGCCCAGATTTCCCAGATCATGGGCGACGTCGACCACCAGGACGGCCTTGTATTCATGGGCCAGGTCCTGCAGCGCCTTGATGTCCGGCGTGTCGGAATCCATGGAAAACAGGCTTTCGGTGATCACCAAAATGCCGTTTTCGGTATCCTGGGCGCGGATCGCGGCCAGCTTTTCGCGCGCCATCTCCAGGCTGTTGTGACGGAAATAATGGATGTTCTTGGTCGCGGCCTGGGCCCCTTCCTGCAGACAGGCGTGGGACAGCGTGTCCATGACGATATGGTCGCCCGGACGCACCAGGCCCTTGATGACGCCGAAACCCGCGGCCCAGCCGGTCGGAAACAGCGCCACATGGTCCATTTGCAGGAACGTGGCGATCTTCTTTTCCAGCGCCAGGGACAAAGACGTGTTGCCGACCAGCGCGGGCGAGCCCGCGCTGTGGACGCCGAAGTCCTTCATGGTCTGGACCGCGACCTCGAGAACGGCGGGATGATGCGAAAGGCTGAGATAATCCTGCGAGGCGAAATTGACGCCTTCAAACAGGCCGCCCTCGTCGGTGCGCGCCTGGCAGCGGCTATGCGGACCGGTCTCGGTCGAACGGCCGAGCGGCCAAAGCCCGGCCCTGCGGCGCAATTGCTGCCAGTCGTAAAATGCATCGACGCGCGCGAGAAGATCGTTGCCCGGAATGGTCCGGTAGTCCTTCATGCTGCCGGCCAACGCGCCGTCCAGCTCGTTCTCATTACCCATTTCAGCCCCACAGTATTTTTGTTGGGACCGACCTTAAAGGACAGAGAATAGAGTTTAATTCAGATAATTCGTAAAATTCTATGCAATCGAGACCGGCACGCGCTTTTTTGGAACTTTTTTTTGAAAGCCTAAGCAGCGGCCAGATCGGCACAGACGTTTTTGGCGACGGGTATCGTCATCACGAAATTGCGCCGGCCTTGATAATCGGAGTCGACGGCGATGTCGCCGCCGAGCAGTTGCGCAAATTTGAGGCTGAGGGCAAAGGCAATACCGACACCACCATATTTGGTGGCGGAGGAGTCGGAGTCGTCGGAAAATACGTCGAACAACCGCTCCGCGCTCGCCTTGGAATCCCGGATTTTCGGGTCGGTGAGCTGGATGGCGATGTTTTGGTCGTTCACCACGGCGTGGATGCGGATGACGCCCCGCCCGCCCTCGGTGGCGACACCATAAACCAGGTGCTGAACCGCCTTTTTGATCGTGTGCCAGTCCAGTTCAAGCGGGTCGCCGGCTTTGCCCAGCCGGCAGTCGATCGAATAGGCCTCGCCGACAGCGCTTTGGGCCAATTCGGTGGAAATTTCCGCCACGCATTCCTGCAGCGAGCCCGTGCTGGGATGCAGTACCATCCGCCCGGCCTCGAGCTTGGAAAAATCCAGAATGTCGTCGATCAGACGCAGCAAATGCGCGCCTGCGTCATGGATGCGCTTGACGTCGGCGCCGAAAGCCTCATCGCCTTTTTCGTCTGCATCTTCCAGCAATATCTGGCTGTAACCGATCACGGCATTGAGAGGCGTACGCAGTTCGTGGCTCATCGAAGCGACGAAATCCGCCTTGGCCATCGAGGCCTGCTGCGCCGCGGCGGTCAGGTTGATCATGTGGTCGGCGGTCGCCACCAACCCGCCCAATTCGCGTTCGAAGGTGCGCTGCTCGCGGAAGACATTGGCGAAGTAAAGCGCCATCATCACCACATAACACGACGCGCTGAGGGTCGATATGATGCCGATAAATTCGAAATCCCGCAGATCCACCGCGGGAAAAGCATAGCCGCTGACGACCAGGCCGGCGAAGATGCCAACACTAAGCAGGATCTGGGCAAGAATGACATTGCGGATCAGCCCGGTCGCCGGCAGGTAGAAAAACGACAGCAGCGGTATGATCAGGGTCCAGGACAGGAACGGCGAATAGACGCCGCCATAGGAATAACAGGACCACAGGATGCAGAAGGCCAGGTTCTGGATCGATAGGAATGCCAGCAGCTGATATTGCTTGGTCAGCCGCAACACCACCGGATAAAGCCAGAAAATGGTGATGGACACGAAAAATGTCCAAAACCTGTAGTCCATTTCGATCTTCAGGATGAAATGCAGATAAAGCGGGATGACGTTGCCCAGAAATGGCCCGAACGCATGGCTGAGCATGAACATGCGGGCGCGGCGGTGGGCGTCGGGCTGAACTTGAATATCGACCGGAATGAAATAATCCAGCAGCGCATTCAGGTCGAATTTGCGCTTCGAAACGACGCCTTGTTCCGGCTCATGAGTCATGGCGTCGGCGTGCATGGAATTACCCAATTGTGCGGGAGCAGTTTGGCAAAGATGAATTAAGAATGGCTGAACAAGAACAAATTGCGATTTAACGGAAAATTGGCTGTTACCAGTATAAGCAACGGATGACCGGGAGGGTCCGCGATGCGTCAACTGGCCATGAAAGCAATAGACTATTTCATTCCGGAGAATTTGACGCGGGACCAGGCGAACCTCATGAAGGTCCGCACTTTCGTCCTGTTGCATCTTCTGGGCCCCGCCATGGGCCATTCCGTCGTTCTGTTCCTGTGGAGCGCGTCCGGCGACATCACCTGGCAGTTCTGGGTCATCGAGATCAGCGTCGCCTTTTTCTGGGCGGTTCCGCTGCTCGTTAAGCTTCTGCGCAACCTCACCCAGCCGGCGATGATCTCGGTGCAGTCCCTGGTTTTCCTCAGTCTGTTCGGCTCGTTCTTTTACGGCGGCATCTCTTCACCCTTTCTGCCATGGTTCCTGATTGCGCTTCTGCTGGGCTTTTTCTACCTCGCGGAGCATGCGGTGATGGTTCTGGTGGGCGTTTCGATCCAGCTGGTCGTGTTTGTGGTCGCCCGCCTTGTGCATGGGGATTTCCCCAGGCTGCTGTCGATGGAAAGCCTCACCTATGTCAACTTGATTTCGATCCTCGCGGCCATCACCTACACCACCCTGTTGTCGCTGTATTATGAGACCGTGATGCGCGATAGCGGTGTCCTGGAAAAGGCAACGCGCGAACACCGCGCCCAAATGGAGGCACTGGCCGAGGCGATGCGGCAGGCGGAATTGAGCAGCCGCCAAAAATCGATCTTCCTGGCCAAAATGAGCCACGAACTGCGCACCCCGCTGAATGCCGTTATCGGCTATAGCGAGATGCTGCGGGACGAGTTGGCGGCCGGTTCGGCAAGCAATGAACGCGCCGCGGACCTGGACCGGATCAATGCCGCCGGGCGGCATTTGCTGGATCTGGTAACGGGCGTGCTGGATCTGACCAGCATCGAATCCGACAAGCAGGATGCGGCTTTGCAAAAGGTCGAAGTTTCCCAGATCATCCGGGACGTGGCGGCGACGGCAGGTCCTCTGATCGCCAAAAAGCACAACCAGTTGATCATCCAGATGCCCAGCGACCTGGGCACCATCGAGACCGATCCGCTGAAATTGCGCCAATGCATCCTGAACCTCCTCAGCAATGCCGCCAAATTCACCACCCATGGCACGATCCGGCTGAGGGTCTCCAAAAAAACCGCCAATGGCGCGGACCGGTTGGTCATCGAGGTCAACGACACCGGCATCGGCATGAGCAAGGAAAGCCTCAGCCGCATTTTCCAAAGCTTCAGCCAAGCCGAAGCCGATACGACGCAGAAGTTCGGCGGCACCGGCCTGGGCTTGGCCCTCACCCAGCGATTCTGCGCCTTGATGGGCGGCAGCATCTCGGTCGATTCGCAGGTTGGCGAAGGTTCCACCTTCACCATCGACGTCCCTTATGTGAATCCTGTCTCCCAAACCTCGCCGGCGCTGCAGCGCCCACCCAAGGCCGCGTGAGGCCGTCGGGCGAGGCCTGAGCACAGGCCGTCCCGCGCTGCTTACTGACGAAGTGTTAATTCCCGACATGGCATAATTGCCCACGGAATTGGGCAATTACCGATGCTTGCGATGCCTGCATGCGCATTGACGCCGAAGGCGTGTCTTGTGACGTTGCGGATTTTCGCGGCGAGCGGGGCAGCGCGCCGCAACCGCCTCGGGAGAGGGTGATGCCGCAGAGCACATCCCATTTCCGTGCCCGGCTTCTGGTCGCAGAGGACAATCCGGTCAATCTGGATATCGCCACCCGTATTCTTGAGACCATGGGCTGCAGCGTGGTGGGCGCGCCAAACGGCGCGGTCGCCGCCAGTCTTCTCGCCCGGGAAAAATTCGATCTGGTCTTCATGGACTGCGAAATGCCGGAGATGGGCGGTCTGGAGGCCACAAAACTGGCGCGCAATTTCGAAGCGGCGCAAAGCCAGGGGGCACCATACAGGCGCATTCCGATCGTGGCCCTCACCTCGCATGCGCTGGACGACGTGCGTCAGCAATGTCTTGCCGCCGGCATGGACGATCTGATCGCAAAACCGTTCAGCAAGGCCAAACTGCGCGATACCCTGCATCGCTGGATCGGCGATCTGCAAAGCGCCGGGCCCAGTGCGCCCGACAGCGGCACCGTGGCCGCGCCGCCGGCGCCCCCAAGCGACAATGCGGTGATCGACCGCGCGACGATGAACGCAGTGCTCGAGTCGCAAGGCAAGGCAGGGTTCCCCTTTCTGCAGCGGCTCTATGACCGTTTTGCCGGCCTGGCGGCGCGCCATATGGCCACCCTGTGGGAGAATTATCGGGCCGGTCTGCCGGACGCGCTTTGGCGTACTGCCCATAATTTCAAATCCGGCGCCGGCGCGGTAGGCGCCCGTGATCTGGCCGCGCGCTGCGCCGCGCTGGAAAAAGAGGCGCGCGAGAACGGCTTGGGGGGCGTGGAGCCCATGCTGAAGGCGCTGGAGGCCGATCTGGCCGACACCATCAAACATTTGAACATTCTGGTCGAAGAGCTCGGCAAGCGGGCGGGAGAGACCTGAATGGCCACCATCCTGATCGTCGACGACGACGACATCGTGCGCATGTTGATGCGCGCCGAGCTGGAAGGCGATGGTTTCACGGTGCTGGAAGCGGTGGACGGCGTCGAGGCTTGCGAGATCTGCAGCCGTCAGGTTCCCGATCTGATTGTCACCGATGTGCTGATGCCGCGCATGGACGGCTTCGCGCTTTGCCAGGCCTTGCGCGCCAACCCTTCCAGTCAATTCGTGCCGATCTTGCAGGCGACCGGGCTGGACGATCTTGTCTCGATCGAAAAAGCCTATAGCGCGGGCGCCACGGATTTTATCTGCAAACCGCTCACCTGGGGCGTGCTCAAACATCGGGTGCGCTATATGCTGCGCTCATTCCAGGCGGCCGAGGAATTGCGGCGCAGCCATGAGGTCCTCGCCGTCGCCAAGGAAGGCGCAGAGGCCGCCAATCGCGCCAAAAGCCAGTTCTTCGCCAATATGAGCCATGAGCTGCGTACGCCGCTGAACGCCATCATCGGCTTTTCCACCGTCATGGCCGACCGGTTGTATGGGCCCTTAGCGCCTCGATACTCCGAATATGCCAAGATCATCCGCGACAGCGGCAGCCATCTACTGCATGTGATCAACGACATCCTCGATCTGTCCAAGGCCGAATCCAACAGCCTGACCCTGCGCGAGGAAGACGTCGATCTGGCGCAAATCATCGCCTTCTCCAGCGCGCTGATGCGCGAAATCGCGGCCAAGGCCGACGTCACGTTCGAGGTCCACACGCCGGCTCCCCTGCCGCCTTTCCGCGGCGATGCCGTCCGCCTGCAGCAGATTCTGCTCAATCTTCTGGGCAATGCCATCAAATTCACCGAACCGGGCGGAAAGGTTCAGCTCTTTGCCATCGCGGCCGAGGACGGCTTCGTGGAGTTCAAGATCGTCGACACCGGAATCGGGATTCCCAAGGACAAGATCGGCCTGGCGATGACGCCTTTCGGCCAGGTCGATAGCGGATTGGCGCGCAAATATGAGGGCACGGGCCTGGGCTTGCCGCTGACCAAACGGCTGGTGGAAATGCAGGGCGGCAGCTTCGATCTCATCAGCGAGCCGGGGCGCGGCACCGCGGTGACGGTTCGCCTTTCCAGGCGTCAGCCCCTGGCTTTGGCGGCATCGCAATGACGCCCCTCGGGCCTTGCGCGAATTGCCGCCCGCGCCCGGCCCTGGATTGATGCATGCGCAGTCTGAAAGAAGCTCGCGTACTCATCGTCGGCTGGAAACCGAACTCCCACGAGTTCTTGCGATGCTTGCTGTCCAGCTTGGGGGCCCCCGCCTTTACCCGCGTGTCGCGCACCGATGAAGCCCTGACGCTGCTGCGCGAGCAGGGCTTCGAGCTGGTTCTGTGCACCAACGAAGCCGAGGCAATGAACCCGGTGGAATTCACCCTGGCGGTGCGCCGCGACGTGTTCGGGCGCGATCCCACGATTCCCCTGGTGGTGGTGCACTCGGCGGTGACCCTCAAGGACATTCAGATGCTTCGGGATGCGGGAGCCGACGACATCATGTGTCCGCCGATGAGCCCGGAAAGCGTGCAAAAGCGGTTCGGACGTATTTTGCTGAACACCCGCAGCTTTGTCACGGGCAAGAGCTTTGTCGGGCCGGACCGGCGCCGCGCGGGAAGCCGGGATTTCGCGGGCACCGAGCGACGGCTTTCCCAGGACACGATTTTCTACCAGCCGCCCAGGGTTAGGCGGGATTGACCGGTCAGACGGGATTGACCCGCAAACCGCTGCCCGAGCGCAGGAATATTGACGAATGATGATTTCGAGAAGGCCTATCGGATGATAACGACCACACGGAAAGTTTACCGCTTCGGCGCTACCCTTTCCGGCGCCCCTCTCTGCTCTTGGAAGACGCCTCGATGATCAGCAAAGCTCTCCATCGCGGCCTCGACTGGCTGGTCCCGGACAGAGGCACGTCCGACGCCGCGACGCATTGGAAAACCCGCATGCTGGCTTTCGGCCTGCTGTCCGGGCCGCTCTTGGCCGATGCCGCGCTGCTGTATATCGCCATCGCGCTTCCCTTGAACCGCGCCCCGCTCTGGATTGTCGCAAGCAGCGTGCATGGTTTTTGGCTGCTGCTTGTGGCGCTCAAACGGGGCGCCCGCCTGGAACGGCTCACCCTGCCCATACTCGCCAACGCCGTTCTGGTGGGAATCGTGGCGACGCTTTGCTATGGCGGGCTGAATTCTCCCTTTCTGCCTTGGCTGGTCCTGGCGGTGGCGGCGGGCGCATTTTGCCTGCGGCACCGGCCGCGGCGGCTGGGCGCTGCCGCGATCGGCACCCTCGCGTTATTTGCCGTTTTGGGCCGCCTCACCGCACCGATCCGGCAGGCGCCAAGCCCCGAGATGTTGTCGAATATGGGGGTGGTCTGCCTGTTCGCCGCCGCGGCGTTCATCGCCTTGCTGGCCCTGTACTGCACCGGTGCCGCCACGGCCCTGGAGGACGTGAGCCGCGAAGCCGCCCGCCAGCGTGGCCGGATTGCCCGCATGCGGCGGGCCACGGACGCCGCCGAGGAGGCCAACAGCCGCAAATCGCTTTTCCTGGTCAACATGACCCACCGCCTGCGCACACCGCTGAACGCGGTCATCGGCTATAGCGAGATGGCGCTGGAAGATGCCCAGCAAGGCTATGACCAGCAGCAGATCGCCGATATGAGCCGCATCAATCTGGCCAGCAAACACCTGCTGAGCCTGATGACGGATGTGATGGACATCTCCAAGATCGAAGCCTCGAAAACCGAATTGTCGGTGGATACGTTCGAACTGACCCGGTTCTTCGACAATATCGTGGCGACGGCCCGGCACTTGGTCGTCGCCAATGGCAATGAACTGGCGGTGGAAATTCCCCATGGCGCCGGGCTGATGATTTCCGACCAGATGCGCCTGCGCCAGATTGTGCTGAACCTGCTCAGCAATGCCGGCAAGTTCACCAGCCGGGGGAAAATCGGGCTGTCGGTAGTGCGCGAAAATGACGGCCGCATCGATTGGGTCAAAATCGAGGTGAGCGACACCGGCATCGGCATCGCCAGCGACGCGCTGGGGAAAATGTTCGGCAATTTCCACCAGGCGGAGGCCTCGACCTCCGGCACCTATGGCGGTACCGGCCTGGGCTTGAATATCTGCCGCGACTTTTGCCAGGCCATGGGCGGGACGATCACGGTCGCCAGCGAGCAGGGCAAGGGCTCGCGGTTTACCGTTCGTTTACCAGCCGACATCACCGACGACCGCGCCAATAAGCTGATGGAAAACGCCAGGGTCGCCGCCGCTTGATCGGCCCTCAATTCATTAACCAAACCCGGCCAAACACCGCCCCAAGTTCCGGCACCAACCATCTTTTAACGCGCGGAGCGATAAAATCGCACCGTTCGGAAGGACTGGCGAGAAATCTGTTTATGGCTGCGAAACAATCGATCGGGATTTTGCGCGCCCTTCTCGCCCCGGCTTGGCTGGGGGCTGGCTTTGCCGCGATCTATTTCCTGGTGCGCGGCTCGTTTTTCCTCAGCCATGTGAATTTTCCGGTGGTGCCCAGCACGGGTCTTGTCTTCGGCCTATGCGGCGCCCTGGCGGTGTCGATCGCGGCGGCCTATGTCGCCAATCTGCCCGCCTTGCGCCGGCGGCTGGAGGATGAAGTTCTCGCCCATGTCGCCACGGCGCGCGAACTGCGCGAACGCAAGGTCAAGGCGATCAAGGCCATCGAAGCCAAGGCGGACTATCTGGCCAAGATGAGCCACGAATTGCGCACGCCGATCAACGCGGTCATCGGCTATAGCGAAATGCTGATCGAGGACATGGTCGCCGCCGGCCGGGAGAGCGCCGATATCGGCAAGATCCTGCAAACCGGCAAGCACCTTCTGAGCCTGATCAACGACGTGTTGGATCACTCCAAGATCGACGCCCGCAAGATGGAGATCTTTCCGGAGCAAGCCAGTCTTGGTGCGTTAATCGACCAAATCACCGCGGCTTGCACAGCCCTGGCGGCGGAAAACGCCAACCGCTTCACCTGCGCGCTGCTGGGCGAAGATCAAACCATCGTCATCGACAAGCGGAAGTTTCAGCAAGTCGTGGCAAAATTGGTTGGGGCGTCCTCCCATCTGGTGCGCGACGGCGAGGTCCGGCTGGCCGGTGCCGTGCGCGGCGGCGCCATCGAGATCACGGTCAGGGCCCTGGACGGCACCGCCATTCCCGCGCATGCGGCCCATATCGTCAGCGATTTTCGTGCCGGATCGGCCGGGTTGGACAGCACCCATGACAGCAGTCTGGGCGTGGCCCTGGCGGAAAAATTGTGCCGGCTGATGGGCGGCGAATTCTGGATCGCGGGCGAAGCCGACCAGGATCTGCGCCTCTCCATGCGCCTTCCTTCGAATTTCGCAGGCCCCGCTTTGTCATCGCAGTTCGCGCAAAGCGACGGGCCGCTGAGTGGCACCAGCCGCGCCGCCGGCAGCCGCATGGCGCTGGCGCTGCGCAAATATCTTCCACGCCTGTTCCCCCTTCGGGACGGCGCCATGCTTAGCTCGTGAGATCAAGGGGCCCATGATGAAAAAAATTCTGCTGGTTGAAGACAATGAAATGAACCGCGACATGCTCGGCCGCCGGCTGCAGCGCCAGGGTTTCGCCATGTGCTTCGCCGTCGATGGCCCGCAAGGCGTGGCGATGGCGGAGAGCGAAATGCCCGATCTGATCCTGATGGATATCGCCCTGGGCGAAATGGATGGGTGGGAAGCGACCCGCCTGATCAAAAGCAATCCCAAGACCGCCGGGATCCCGATCATCGCCCTGACCGCCCATGCCATGGCCACTGACCGCGATATCAGCGTCCGGCTGGGCTGCGCGGATTACGACACCAAGCCGGTGGATATGCCCCGCCTGATGGGCAAGATCCAACACTGCCTGGGCATGGCGCCGGCCCCGTAAACCGGCCCCGAGGAACTTTCCCGTCCCGTTTGGCGTTGCCGGCAAAAGACCTCAAGCCGGTGCCTTGTTGCGCGCATCCATCCGCGCTGCCGGCCATCTGGACATGCGATGCCTGCCAAACGCACTCGGCCCCCGCGGCACTCACAGCATGGCTGGCGCCCATGGGCGGCGCTCACAAAAGCCTTGGGCCATTATACTTGGTGGGAGCTGGCCTGCTTCACTATCGGGTTTTTCAGCCTTATCGGCGCCCTAGTCCTGCTGTTTCTGCCCCTGGGAAAAGGGCCATCGCTCTATCGACCTAGCGACCGCGTGCCGCCGGCGGGCGGCGCGCAGTTCATGGCGGCTCTTTCCGATTCCATGGCGCTTCCCATCGATCATGGGCCGCCCGTGAAAATCCTGGTCAATGGCGATGCTTTTCTCAAATCCCTCCTCGCCGATATCGACAATGCGCAGCGCTCCATCGACTTCATGGTTTATATTTGGCGCGACGGCGCGCTCAGCAACCAGGTCCTGGCGCATTTGGAGCAAAAGCAGCGCGCCGGCGTGCCAGTGCGGGTGATGTATGACGCCTATGGAGGCCTCAAGGCGCCATCGGGAAAATTCGACACCTTGAAATCCCTAGGCGGTCAGGTGACGGTGTTTCATTCCCTGATCCCGCTACCCTGGACGATTTCGCGCGCACCCAAACGCAATCACCGGCGGGCGATCATCATCGACGGTACTATCGCCTATACCGGCGGATGGGCGGTGGACGACGTGTGGAGGGGTGATGCCCGCAATCCGGATGAGTGGCATGACCTCATGTTCCGAGTGCGCGGCAGCATGGCGGCGCACCTGCAAGGCAGTTTCGCGGAAATCTGGGGCGCGACCACCGGCGAAATCCTGGCCGGCGAGCGATTCTTCCCTTCGGCCGCGCCCAGCGGCAATACGACTTTTGTGACCTTATCCAGCTCGCCCTCGCCCGATCTGTTCGAGGCCGAGACGTTTTTCCTATGGTCGCTACTGGGCGCCACGCGCGAGATCAAGATCGAGACGCCCTATTTCCTGCCCGATGCGTCGATCCGCAAAGTGCTGATGGACAAGGCCCGGGCTGGCGTCGCGGTGACCATCCTGGTGCCCAATGAGAAGACCGATGAAAAATCGGTGCGCTGGGCCGGGCAGCGGATCTATCAGGAGCTGATGGAAGCCGGCGTCCATATTTATGAATACCAGCCGACCTTCACCCATACCAAACTGCTACTGGAAGATGGCCTATGGGCGGTGATCGGGTCGGCCAATCTCGACAACCGCAGCCGCAAGATCAATGACGAGGTCGTGCTGGGAATCTCCGACCCCGGTTTCGCCCAATCGCTGGATGCGGTTTTCGCCGCCGATCTCAGCCGCGCCAAAGCCATCGACCTGAAACAATGGCGCTCCCGCGGCCTGCTGCAAAGAGTTCTGGAGCTGGTGTCCCAAACCTTCGTTCAGCAATATTGAGGCGCAAGACCTATTTCGGCAAAGCGAAGGCGGTGATCGCGTCCGAGGTGGCCGGCTCCGCCGCGAAGCTGTTTCCCGTCGCCGTCACCACCACATATTGCCGGCCATCCCTGCCCTGATAGGTGCTGGGCACCGTGGCCGCGGCGGCGTCCATCTTGGCGCTCCACAATTCCTTGCCGCTGCGCGCGTCCAGGGCGCGAAAACGGTTGTCATCGGTGGCGCCGATAAAGACCAGATCGCCGGCGGTGGCGATCGAACCACCGATCCCAGGCCGCCCGGTATTCTGTTTTTCCGCCGGCAGGGTTTCGGTAATTCCCAGCGGCACTTTCCAGGCGATCTCGCCGGTATTGACGTTCACCGCCACCATCTCGCCCCAGGGCGGCTGGTTGCAGGGCATGTTCGAGGCATTGTCCTTGAAGCGGCCGCTGGGCTGCAGATTGACATAGGGCCCGGAGCGGCCGGTGAACTGGTTGGTGCCGACGATGTCGCCGACCGGACCGCTGGCGGGGTCCTTGTAGCCCTGCAACTGCCCCAGATCGCTGACATTGAGGAAGAAATAGCCCAGCTTGGGATTGAACGAGCCGCCCGCCCAATTGGTGCCGCCGATCGAACTGGGGAAATTCACCCGCACGTGATTGTAGCTCATCGGCAGGAACGGTCCGCCCATCTCGATGTGATTGTCGGCGACCAATTTGCGGCAGGCCGCCTCCAGTTCCGGCGTCACCGTCGCGATGTCGGCCATCGTCATGCTCTGCCGCGCCAGCGCCGCGGGCTTGACCGGGAAGGGCTGGGTCGGAGAGGTGATCTCCCCGGGCACTTGGCTGGCCGGCACGGGCCGCTCCTCGACGCCATAAATCGGCTTTCCGGTCACCCGGTCGAGCAGATAGAGCAGAGAATTCTTTTCCACCACGGCGACGGCGGGAATCACTTTGCCGCCCCGTTTCACATCCATCAGCAAAGGCGGCGCTTCCAGGTCGAAGTCCCAGATGTCGTGATGCACAAGCTGGAAATGCCACAGATATTTTCCGCTTGCGGCATCGACCGCGACGATGCTGGAGCCATAAAGATCATCGCCCAGCCGGTCGCCGCCAAAGGCGTCGCCCGACGGGGCGCCGAAGGGCAGATAGGCGATGCCGCGCTTGGCATCCACGGTGATCAGCCCCCAGACATTGACGCCCGAGCGCATTTTGCCGCTTTCCCCTGCCCAGGTGCCGAAATTGGGTTCGCCCGGCTGGGGGATGGAATGAAAGGTCCATGCCAGTCTGCCGTCATGGATGTCGAAAGCGCGCACATCGCCGGCCGGCCCGGGGCCGCCACTTTCGGTGGTGCGGCCGCCCAGAATAATCAAGTTCTTGTAGATCGCCGGCGGCGAGGATTGGCCGTCGCTGGCGCGCGGCAGATTGTGGGTGATGTCGGGTGTGTTGAGATCGACCACGCCATTGACACCGAACCGCGGGTTAAGCGCGCCGGATTTGGCGTCCAGGGTGAACAGCTTGCCGTCCGAGGTGGCGACCACGATCAACGGTGAGACGGTTTTGTCGCCGGGAAAATAAGAAACGCCGCGCGTAGCGGGTTGCCCGCTGGGCAATTTGTAAGACCAGATTTCAGTGCCGGTGGTGGGATCCAGTGCCGTGACCCGCCCATAAGGCGTGGTGATGTACATGACGCCATGGATTACCAAGGGCGTGACCTCGGCGATGGCGAATGCCGATGGCGCCCGGCCGCCGCGGCCGCGAGCAGGGGCCGGCGCCACACCTTCCTCGGCCGCCTGCGCCGCCACTTGATCGCCCGGCGGACCACCCGCTCCGCGGCCACCGCCGCCGAAGCCGCTATCGGCGCCATCGCCCGGCTTCTTCATATGATAGGTCCAGGCGACAGCCAGGCGCGAGACATTGGCGCGGGTGATTTGCGCCAGGGGGGAATAGCGCATGCCGCCGGCGTCATGGCCGTAAGCGGGCCATTCCTTGGACGCCAGAGCATCCGCGCCGCCTTGCGCCTGTGCCGGCTCGCCGCCGCGCAAGCTCAGCGCCGCCGCGCCCAGAAGACAGATCTTCCGCAAAGAGATCGATGTGGCGGTGGATTTCATGGCTGCGCTCTCATGATCTCAAAAAGACGAGGTCCTGCGATCATCTTAGGTGATCGCAGGACCATTCCGCTCAAAATAACGCTCGTCAGAAGCTCTTCTTCAAGCTGATGGTGACGAGCCGGCCGAGCTGGCTGCCGGGTCCAAAACCATTGGCATTGTCCTGGAACGGCGGATCGGTGTCGAACAGATTCGTGACGCTGAGCGTGAGCTGGGTGCCTTCCAGAGGCTGGTACCAGCCGCCCGGGATCACATAACCCGCCGTCAGGTCGAAGGTTTTCAGCGGTTCGATTTTCTGCAGATTGCCGGGGTTGACGCCGGCTTGCGGCCCGGGATCGAAAGAGGTGACCCGGTTGTAGGGGAATGCCGTCACCGAAGCGAAATACGGGCTCTGGAAGTTGAACGACACTTGCACCTGATAGGGCCCTTGATTCCAGCCCGCGGTCGCCCGCCAGGTCATTTCCTGGCCGGCAAAACGGCCCGAGCTGCCGGCCTTGCCGTTCTTGATGTCGATCAGCGGATTGTTGGGCCCTTCATTGCGCTGCGTGAAGCGCAGGATTTCGTTGCCATTGATGCCGGCATGGAAGGTGCCCCAGTCGGTGCTGAACACATAATGGATGCCGTAGTCCAAACCGTTCTGCCACAGCGTATAGGCGTTGGTCTGCCGTCCGTCGAAGAAAGTCCAGATCGTGCTGGGCAAGGTGCTGGTGAGCGGATAACCCGTCGACAACACATTGGTGATGAAGGGACTGGACTGGGTCCAGCCGCCCACCGGGGCGAAATAGGTCAGCCCCGGCTGGGCTGTGGCCAAACCAATGGAGGTGACCAGGCCGGCATATTTGGCCTGGTAATAGGTCACCTCGCCGGTCAGGCCTTCGAACAAGGGCATGAATTTGCCCAGATCGAAATCAAACCCGGCCGAATAGGTCATGCCGATCTCGGGCCTCAGACCCGGCTTGCCGCCGGCGGCGTATTGGATGCCGGGATTGTTGTTGGAATTGACCAGACAGGCCACGGCGTTGGTATAGGGCGCCGCTTGGGCCTGATTGTTTGCGTCGACCGGGGTCGAGCCCGCTTGGGCGCAGGTGGTTGCACTGCCGACCCAGGTGCCCGCCACGCCCGCGCCGCCATTATAGCTCTTGTCGTTGAAGGGAATCGCCAGACTCGGCGTACCGCCGGTGCTGGTCGCCGATTGCGAGGTGATGCCGGTCTTGGACTGGCCACCCGAGGCGAAAGCCGGCACGGTGAAAGAGGTGCCGAAGCTGCCGCGGCCGCGCAGGCCATCGGTGATATCCCAGGTGAAACCGACCTTGGGATTCTTGGTGCCGCCATAGGTGGTGTACTGGTCGACGCGGCCGGAAACGTCCAGATCCAGTTTCTGGACCAGCGGCACGTTCATTTCCGGGCTGACCAGGGGGACCAGAATTTCCATGAAGCCCGACCAGACGGTGCGGCCATAGAAAAGATTGACGGTCGGCGAGGCGACCGACTGCGGTCCCAGCGCCGAGCTGGCGGTGTTCTGCAATTGCTGATCGGTCGTATGCATGAACTCGCCGCCAAGCGCGAATTTCACCGCACCGGCCGGCATCGCGAAGGGCGCGCCATGGAGGATGATGTTGAAGTCCTGGATGCCTTGCGTGGCGGTGGTGTTGGAAAAGCCGCTGTTCAATTGCTGCAACACCGTCGCCGAGGTCTTGTTGGTGGCGCCCGGCGGGTCCCATACGTCAAGCGCATTGGCGGTGGTGAGCGAACGGCTTTCCGCCAGGATGGTGTTCAGACCGGACGGATCGGCGATGGCGCTGGTGGCCACCGATATGTTCGGGTTGCCCTGGAAATTGGTGGTCCCGTTCAGGGCCAAATAGGCGCAGGCCATACAGAGCGAGTGGGTGGAGCGGTCGAAATCATAATCGACGCCGAAGGTGCCGCCCAGATCGAGCTCCCAATCATTCCCCATATCCCAGGTCAGGCCGAGATCGGCGAAGGCCACTGTGTCGCCCGTCTTTTCCAGCGTCGCCGGCAGCCCGGCCCCGATCAGAAGCGGCGTGAAATCATAATTGATGCGGGTGGCAGACGTGGAAAGACCGGTGCTGCCGACGGTGTAGAACGGATTGATCTGCCCGCCCGTGGTCAGGGTGGCGGTGGGAAGGCCGGTGGTCGGCGAAAAGGCCGTCGGCGTGCCCTTGCCCGAGGTGGGACCGAACACTGTCACCGGACTGCCGGTCGTGCCCTTGGGGTTTATCTGGCTTTCGAAACGCGTCGAATAATCGAAATCCGCGGTCAGCGCGATGCTGTCGCCGATCTGCTGCTTGAACGACATGAAGATGGTGTTGCGGGTTTCCGAAGGCAGCCAGGAACCATAGCTGTTTTCGTCGCAGACGCCGTTGGAGGGATTCACGCCGGCATTGGTGATGGAGACATTGCTGTTATAGGGATAGAGGAAGCTGGCCGAGCCGCTGGTCGCGCTGATCGTGGCGGTCGGGCAGCTGAAGTTCTGGAAATTGCTGCCGCGCGAGGGCGAGGCCGGAACGGCGACGCCGTACGGCCCGGTCGTGCCATGGGTGTTGTCAGGCGTGGTGGCCAGAAAGTTCGTGGCCGTGGCGGTGTTCGCGGCAAAAGCGTTGGGCGTGCCGTTGGTGCAAAGCGAGGCCGCGAAAGAGCAAGGATCGGACATCGCACCCAGACGAATGTCCTGACGCGCGGTCTGAAAGGAGCGCCAGCCATTGGAGAATTGCGACTTGGAGACATATTCATAAGCCAGCATGGCCGAGCCGGTTCCCCAGTCATGGCCGAACAGCGCGCCGGCGCTGAAGCTCTCGTAATGATCGGCCATGCCGTATTGGGCGCTGAACTCCACACCCGTGAAATTCTTGCGGGTGATGAAGTTCAAGACGCCGGCAACCGCGTCCGAGCCATAGGTCGAGGAGGCGCCGTCCGGCAGCACTTCGACGCGTTGCAGGGCGATGACGGGAACGGCGCTGGGATCGATGGTGTTGTGCTGAATGCCGGTATAAGGCAGCCGGTGGTTGTCGACCAGGACCAGCGTGCCGTTGGAGGCAGAGCTGCCCAGGCTGTGAATGGTGGGGGACGAGGCGCCTCCGGGATCGGCGGAGTTCTGCGCGCCCTGCCCGGCGCTGCCGAAATTGTTGAGGCCGGGAATGTCAGCCAGCACTTGGCTGACGGTCGTGGCGCCGGTCGCTTCGATCTGGCTGCGATCGAAGGTGATCAAATTCGAACCGGTCGGGCCTGCGCCGCGAATGATGGTGCCGGTTACGGTGACGGTCTCCGTCGCCTGGCTGGTCGGCTGCGCGGAAGCCGCCAGCGGGATCAGCGCCAGAGCAGCGATGGCAGTGCTGCCATAGAGCCGCGACTTCCTGCTGCTATTTCCGCCAGAGAATTTCATGTCGTTCCCCTTCTTTCGATTTCGGCCCTGCGGACCGATGGTTGATATCTTTCACTGCATGTCGTGGTCGCGCGATCCGCGATGGCGGATGGACTGGCGAAGCTTTGGCGTGAACCTGGCGTGAAAATCCCTCGTCCCCCGGTGTCGGTCTGGTGCCGCGCAATGAATTAACTAGATTGTTAACACAGCTTTTGACAGGGCGCCAGCGCAGCGTCAATCCGGCCGGCCTCCTTTTTGCGGTAAAGGGCCAGCCGGAGGCGCTTTTCCGCCCTGGCTTTGGCACCCGGCGCGGTGCACAGCCTGCTTATGCTGCGTCGCAACAAATACCGTTACCGGCGAAATGGGACGCGTCCCAACGCAAACGGGATGGCCGGCATGCTGATTGGCGCGGCTGCGCGCAAGCGGCCTTGCCGAATCGTGATCATGGCGGCAAGGCATTATCGCCCTCGCGCGCGCTTTGCGACGGAACGAGAAGAGCACCAAACCGGCAAGCGACAGGTTTGGCAGGCGCCATGTTCATATGTCGGAATTGTACAATGGTCGGCACACCGTTTTGGCGCGCCCTGCGCACGTTGTGATCCGCGCACGTCCTGTTAAAATTCAAGACTCCTTGTGTCCTTCGGGCATAGATCTCATGCAGGCATCCGCCAGCGCTCGCATTCTGCTCGACAGGCTTTTGTCGCATACCCATCTCACCGACAAAGAACAGGACGCCATCCTTGCACTGGGCTGGAGCCAGGCCCGCGCGGGGGCCCATGGCGATCTGGTACATCGCGGCGCCGAAGTCGCTTCCTGCTGTGTGGTGATGGAAGGATTGATCGCCCGCACCGGACATACAGCCGATGGCGGCCGTCAGATCACCGCTTTCTACATTCCCGGCGACATGCCCGATCTGCAATCCTTGATGGTGCAGCGCGCCGTGACCACGCTTCACGCGATCAGCAATTGCCGCGTTCTACGGGTCTCCCGCAGCGATCTGCGCGAGTTGTTCACCCACTTCCCCGGCATTGCGCAAGCCCTGTGGCGCGAAATCGTCAGCGACGCCAATATCGCCGCGGAATGGATCGTGAATGTGGGCCTGCGCCCGGCCAAACAAAGACTGGCGCATCTTCTCTGCGAAATGGCGCAGCGAAACCTGGCCGAGCCGCAGGGCAGCTTCGAGTTTGCGTTCCCCGTCACCCAGACCCATCTTGCCGAGGCGACCGGCGTTTCCAGTGTGCATGTCAATCGGGTGGTGCAGGAACTGCGCCGGGAGGGCCTGCTGGACCTGAAGGATCACCGCGTCATCGTCTATGACTGGGAGGGCCTGCGTCAGGAAGCGGGTTTTGACCCCACTTATCTTGGCGTCATGCGCCGCCTGGCGCGCACGCCCTGACCAAAAAAAGCCCCGGTGCAGAGGCACCGGCAAGATGGGTAAGTGACACTTTACGGATTTAACGAAGCGCAGCGGTTCCGTCGCCAATCTTTGTTGAGAGGCGTTAAATCTGGCGGATCATTTTCATGCCGTTCCAGATTTCCGCGGTGTCATATTCGGGATGGCGCTCCAACAGCCGGCGCGCCTGTTCGACCGCCTCGACATCGCTCGACCGTGCGGTAACGAACAATAGCGAGGCCGCCGGCCGCTCTTCTTTCAAGCGAATTTCAAATGTGATCACGCAATCCCCCTCGCCGGATGCCGCGGCGGCTTTCGCCATCCGCTGTGCAAATCCGCACATTACTCCAGTCCCAACGCGGGCAGTATGATCCATCCGCGATCGGCCGCCTTAACAAAGGCAAAGACGCCAGCCGATTTTTCTTGTGTTGGTTTTTTCGGAACTTTTTTTTTACCAGGCGCGGGCTTTCGCATGGGCGGCAAGGGCGGGCATCACGCGGCGAGCGGATTTTCGTGTCAGGCTTGACGGGACGCCAGCGGCTTTAGCGCCGGGCCGGCCAGCACCTGCCCGTCGGTTCCGAACTGCGAGCCGTGGCAGGGACAATCCCAACAACGCTCGAACGGATTGAAATGGACCACGCAGCCGGCATGGCTGCAACTGGCCGATACGATGTGCAGGCGGCCGTCGTCGTCGCGATAGGCGGCGACTTTTTCGCCGTGCAGACGCAGCAGCGCGCCCTGTCCCGGCGCGATATCCGCCAGGCTGGCGACTTCGCCGCCGGTGAGATGCTGAGCCATGTCCTTGGCGACGCCGGCATTCTCCTTGATGAATTCACCCAGCGCCTTCACCGTTTTTCGGCCCGGATCATAGACCGGCGCCCATGGGCATTGGCCCTGTTGCGCCAGGGCCGCGACGATTATGGCGCCGGCGACGCCCGTGGTCAGACCCTCGCCGGAATCGCCGGTGATGACATAGATGTTGTCATTGCCCGGATTGCGCCCGGCGAAGGGCACGGCGTCGACCGGCTCATAGACTTGGCCGGACCAGGCAAATTCGGTTTCGCCCAGGGGTCCGAAGAGCTCTTCCGCCCAGTCCCGCAGCGCGGCAATACGCAGCTCGCCATCCGCCACCACGCCCGATTTGTGATCCTCACCGCCGACAATCAACAAGTCGTCCTCCTGGCGCGGCTGCAGGCGGACATAATGATAAGGATCCTGCGTATCCCAGAACAGGCAATCGGGCACCGTGCCCTTGGCGACCGGCGCGGCAAACACATAAGTGCGATAGGGCGCCTGTTTGGTGTGGATCGCCACAAAGTCGTTCACCGGCGAATTGGTGGCGGCCACGGCAACGCCGGCGCGAATGGTTTGACCGCCCGCGCTTTGAAGCGTGACCTGTCCATCTTTTTCCCGGAAAGAAACGATGCGGGTCTGCTCATAGAGCGCGACACCGCCGCGCGCCAAGGCGGTTGCCAGGCCCGACAGATATTTGAGCGGGTGAAAGCGCGCCTGATTTGGAAAGCGCAGCGCTTTGCCGGTCGCCCGCCCGGGCAAACTCTCCAGCAAGGTGACATCGGCAAAGCCCGCCCGCATCGCCGCCTCGCGTTCTTTCTCGATCAAGCCGTTGTCGGATGCGCCGCTCGCGAACAAATAACCGTCGACGCGCGCGAAATCGCAATCGATTCCCTTGCGCAGCGCGATCTGCTCGATCCGGTCCACCGCCGCTTTCTGACTCTGGAAATATTGCCGCGCCTCGTCCTCGCCGCGCAGGCGTATCAGCTCTTGATAATAGTCATCGGATTCATAGGACAGATGGGCGCTGGTGCGCGCCGTCATGCCGCCGGCAATCGTGCCGGCGTCGAACACCGCGACCCGCCGACCCAATCGGGCAAACTCATAGGCGGTGGACAGGCCGGCAATTCCCGCCCCCACCACCGCCACATCCACCTCCAAATTTCCCGCCAGGGCGCGGCCGCGCGGAAAACCCGCTTCCATCCATAGCGATCGTGACAGTTCACCGATTGCGTTCATCGACACCTCCAGCTCACAAGAACCGGATTGGCTGGGAAATGTTCCGCGCCGGAACCCGCACCGTCACGGGAAACGCGCGCCGACAGGAGAACGCGAAGGTGGGGCGATTGCGACGCAGGGTTAGAGGGAGCGAAGCGCCTGCACGAAACTGTCCGCATGCGCACGGACTTGGTCCGGGGAATCGCCCGGCCGGTAGAGGCCGGAGCCGAGGCCGAAACCATCCGCGCCCGCCGCTATATAAGGCGCCATACCGGCAGGCGTGACGCCGCCCACCACCACCAGCTTGATCTGCCGTGGCAAGACCGCGCGCTGGGCCCGCAGCATGGCCGGGCTTGCCGCTTCGGCAGGAAATAATTTCAGCAGATGGGCGCCGGCCTCCAGCGCCGCGAAGGCTTCGCTGGGGGTGAAATAACCGGGGCAGGAAATCAAATCCATCTGCACCGCCGTGCGGATCACTTGCGGATTGCTATTGGGCGAAATGATCATGCGGCCGCCGGCATCGCGCACCCGCGCGACATCGCCCGATTGCAGGACAGTGCCTGCCCCCACCATGGCGCGGGTGCCGAAATGGCGCGCGAGGCGGGCGATGCTGTCCAGCGGATCGGGGGAATTGAGCGGCACTTCCATCAGCCGGATACCGGCCGCGTATAGCGCGTCGCCCACCGCCACGGCTTCCTCAGGCTTCAGACCCCGCAGGATCGCGACCAGCGGGCACTCTTCGAAGCAGGATTCAAAATGCGCCAAACCGGTCACAACCGCTCCACCACCAAGCGGACACCCGCCAAGAAAGCCTTGGCCCCATCGATGCACGCCACGGTCTGCCCGGCAAGGGCGAAGGCTCTGGCATAGAGTTCGGTCAGCGCCGGCCCACCCATCACCGCCACCGGCAGCGCCTGATCGAGACCGCGGCGAATATCGCTGCCGATCAGCAGGCCGCTCACATAAGCAGCGTCATTGCGCGGCGGCCCTTTCAGCAAATATCGCGCGCGGATGCCGAACAACGCGTCCAGGGGATTGGCCTTCAGCGCATAGGCGACGCCGGCGTCGAAATCCTCTCCCACCGCCACCGCTCCCTGCAGACGGTCGGCAAGAATGCTGTGATGGCACAGCAGCGCAAACAGCTCGCCGGTCATGCTGGTTTGAAAATTGTCGATCCGGCCATCGGTGCAATGGGCCCATTTGGTGTGGGTTCCGGGATGGCAAACCAGCACATCGGCCGGCAGAAACCCTGCGGCGGCGGCGCCCAGAAGCTGCAACTCCTCCCCCCGCATGACGTCGAAATTCCCCTTTTGCGCAAAACTCACGCCGGGCAGGAGCGCCACATCCTCTTGCGGCCAAAGCACGCCGGCGCAAAGGTCTGCCGCCCCCGCCGGGCAGGGAATGTAAGGCGCCTGGTGCCAGCCCCGGTTCGAGCCGACCATTCCCGCCAGCACCAGCGGCAAAGGGCCGAGGCGGCGCCGCAAATCCGCGATCTCGTCGGGATAGGTCCCCGGCGCCAGTTTGGTGACCCCCCGGTCGTCTTGCATCTCTTGCAGCATGGCGCCGCCGGCATCGACCCGATAGGCCCGGCGATTGCTGGTGCCCCAATCGACCGCGATATATCCGTCCCCCCAGCCGCCCTGCATGCTTTTCCCCAACCCCTGTGCGATACCGCGATGGCTTCGCGTTCGCCGCCCCATCTTGTAGCAAAACCCGCAGCTTTGTGGCGAGCGTTCCGGCGCGCCGGTTGCCGAGAATGCGTCCCGCTGCAACAATGCCTGGCAATACGGAGCCATGGATGGCAAAGCCGATCTCGATATTATTCACCCATTTCGGGGAAGAGTGGATCCGCGGCAGCGAGATTCTTCTCCTCGATCTGCTGGCCGCCTTGGACAAAGACAAAGTCCGGCCGGTGGTCTGGTGCAATGGCGCCCAAATGGCGCAGGCGGCCCGGGAGGCGGGATATCCGACCTATCGCGACGAATTCCGCTTCATGTTCGACTACAACGCGCCCAAGCCCGATCTGGGCCACTTTTTGGGGCTGATCAAAAAATGCCGTGCCCTTTGCCGCCAACATCAGGTCCAAGTGCTGCATTCCAACAGCCTGGCGCCCACGCAGTGGCTGGCGCCCGCCGGCATCGCCGAGCGCATTCCGGTTTTGACCCATCTGCATATCGATTACCTGCGGCGAAGCCGCTATGCCCTGCTGCTGCATGCCGCCACCCTGATCGTCGGGGTCTCGCGCCAGGTCATTGAAGGACCGTTGGAAGATGGCGTGGCGCCACAGCGCACTTGCGTCATCTATAACGGCATCGATTTCGGCCGTTTGGCCGAGCCGCGCCAGGATTTGCGGACCAGCCTGAACATCCCGGCCGAAGCCATGGTGATCGCCACCAGCGGATCGCTGATATTGCGCAAGGGCCATGATGTCCTGATGCGCGCTTTCCACGCTTTGCCGCCGATGCCGGTCTTGCCGCATCTGGTCATTGCCGGGGGCGGACCGGAGGAACAGGCCTTGCGCAAGCTCGCGGCAGAACTAGGCATCACCGGCCGGGTCCATATTCTGGGCTTTGTCGAGAATATCGTGGATGTCTACAACTGCGCCGACCTCTTCGCCTTGGCCTCGCGGGGAGATGCTTTTGGCCTGGCCTTGGCGGAAGCCGGCTATTTCGGTTTGCCCGCGATATCGACGCGGGTGGGCGGAATCCCCGAAGTGGTGGTTGATGAAGAGACCGGCCTGCTGACGGCACCCGATGACGTCGGCGCGTTTTCCGGTGCCCTGGCAAAGCTGATCGCCGACCGAGAGCTGCGCGCGCGCATGGGGGCGGCGGCGCGGCTGCGAGTGGAAGAAAATTTTACCGCCGGCCGCATGGCGCGGCAGTTTGAACAGGTTTACGCCCGGCTGGCCGCCTTGCCGCGCCGTCAATTGGGCTGGAGCCAAGCCTTGCGGGATGTCGCCCGTCCTTATCGCAACCTGATGCGGCTGCGCTCCCCGCCGCGCAAGCCGCGCTATGCGGTGTGATGCGCATCAATATTCGAATTGATAGGACAATCCGATACTGCTGCCGTTGTCGCGCCCGGCCGTGCCTTGGGTGGCGGTGGCGGGCGTTCCGGCGTTGACGATGGCTTCGGCAGTGAGATTCTTGGCCAGGTCGATACGCACTTGAACCTGGGTCTGCCCGCCTGAGCTTTGCCGGCCGCCGATATACATATTGTGCGAAATATATTTGCCGGTTTCGACGGTGGTCGCGCCACCGGCATCGCTGCCGATGGCAAAGCGGTCCAATCCCAAGCTGCTGCGCAAGGACGAGACCGGATTGAAATCGCCTTCCACGCCGCTCATCGAGGCCAGGGTCTGCGCGGCCTGGGCCATCTGGAAGGGCGTCAAATGCGCGGCGCTTTGCTGGAACAGCAGATGGGCGAGAATCTCGTCTTGCGGCAAATCCGGCGTGCTGCTCAGCACGATTCTGGGCCTGGAGGCATAGCCGGTGACCGTGACGGTCGCGGTGATGCCGCCGGCGGTCTCCGACGCCACAAGATCCAGACTGGGATCGATCCGCCCGCTGAGGCCCTCGCCATCGAAGCCGATCCTGCCGCTGGTGAATTCCAGGCTTTGACCCGCGATACTGAAGGTCCCGTGCTGCACCTGAAAACCGCCCGACACCACCGGCACATTGCTGGTGCCGCCGATATGCAGATCGCCGCCGAGTCGCGCGTCGATGCCGTGACCGCGCAACAGGATCGGTCCGGTGCTGCGCAACGCGATATCCAGGGCAAGCGGCGTGGCGGAGGGCGTGCTGACCGGGGCCGGCACGCCGCGGCGGCGGACATGAAGACTTGCCACCTCCGGCGGAAAGGAATCGGGCAAATTGATATTGGCCCTGGGAATGGCAATGTCGCCGGACAGAGTGAGCTTTCCGAACAGCGCGCCCGCCAGCTTGGCGCGGCCCGAGATTGCCGCGTCGATCTCGTTGCTGGCCACGGGCCGGGCATTGTCGAAGGTGAAATCCGTATCCACCGGCATTTGCGCGGCGCCGATATCGATGCTCCCGTGTCCCGTGATCCGTCCGCTTCCGGCGGTGGCCGTGAGGCTGGTCAATCGCAGCGCGGCGCCGGCGCCCTCGAGCCGCGCGGTGATGGCGGTCAGGTGCACGCCTCGGGCATAATCATTGATCTCGCCATCGCTGAGCGTGGCGAAGCCGCTGAGTAGCGGACGGGTGAGAGGACCGCCGGCATCGGTGTTCAGCGTCAGGCGCCCTTTGGCTTGGCGCCCTTGCGGGGCGAGGAAGGGATTGAGGAGTTGCAGATCGGAGCTGCCTTCCAGATGCAGCTTGATGCTTCCGTTCGGCGCCAGTGGCACGGTGCCCGATAGCCGCAGCGCGCCCGCCGTCCCCGCCCGCGCGGTCGCATCCAGCGACGCCACTTCGCCCTGAAGCTCGGCCCGGCCGTCCAGATTGACCGCGGTGCCGCCCTGGAAAGAATAAATCCGCGGCCGCAAATCCCTCCCCGTGAAAGTCACCTCGCCTTGGGGACGGCCGACGGTGCCTGACAGAGTGGCATGCAGGCCGATCGTGCCGGCGGCGGAGACTTGCGGCATGAACCGCGACAAGGCTTCGGCGGAGAGCCCTTCGGCCGCGGCCCGCAGCGCCAAATTCGGCATCACCTGGCCATCCACGGTGATGGTGCCGCCCAGCGCCGTCAAAGCCAGTCCTTCTATCGCCACACCTTTCGCCAAATCCAGGTTGGCAGGGCGCGTCAACGTGGCCGCGGCGCCGCACCAATCCAGGCGCGCTTTGGTGAAGCGAAGCTGCGCGGCGGGAAGATTGCCCAACGCCGATACCGCCATAGTCCCGGTGGCACAGCCCGGCCCCGAGATTTTCGCGTCCATCGCCAAAGCCATCGCCGCGGCAGGGCCGCGCAAACTGGCCGTTCCCTCGCCCGAGACGCCATAGGCGGCGAAGCGCGAAGCGTGAAGGCTTAGATCCGCTTGCGGCGCATCAAAGGGATTTTCGATGATGCCTTTGACGGCCAAAGCTTCTGCGGTCACGCCTTGAGCAGCGATATTCGCCATCGTGCCGTCGATCTGGGCGGTTTGGCCTTGACCGGATGGTTTGAGGATCACTGTCAGGTGAACGCTGCCGCCCAGCGGCCCGGCAAAGGCGCCGACATCGCGCAAATCGCCTTCGTCCAGGTGAAGCTCGCCGCTGACCGGCCTGCCGTCCAGCAACAGATGCGCCTGCAGCTTTGCCGTGCGCCAGCCGGCGCTCAAATCCACACGCCGCTGGCCGTTCTGTGGCTGCATGGTCAGATGCAGCGCAAGCGGAGCCCCATTGAAATGGCCATCGGCGCTCGCCTGCGCGGCGCTGGGATTGAGTCCGGTCATGCGCAAATGCAGGGCGACGGGCTGCGGCTTAAATCCGGTGGTGGCGGCGGAAACACTGCCGCCGATATCCCATAGTGCTTTGTCGCCGATGCCGCTCAAAGTCCCGGCCGCGTCCGCGCGGCCTCGCAGCATGGCATTCAACCGCGCCAGATCGGGAAGCCCCACGGCAAAGCGCAAATTCATCCGCCCCTTGCGCAGACTGCCCGACACATCGCCCCTGGCGCCCGCCGCGTTCAAGTTCACATGAATGGCGTCGATGTCTTGCCCCGCGATCTGCCCCGACATCGCAAGCTGGGCATCGCTTCCCAGCATCCGGGCCAAAATGGCGCTGCCTTGGGTTTGCAGCCGGCCGCGCATCTGGACCGAGAGCGGTGATGCGCCCCGCGCGCTGGCGTCGAACTGCGCCTTACCGCCAAGATCGGCGCCGAAGATGGCGGCAAATGGCGCCAGATCGGGAATGGTCAGATGCGCGTTGGCATCGGGTGCGGCGCCAAAACTGGCTCTGCCTTCCATCGCGACCATCGGATGGACCAGCGAGAAACTGACGGGCCGAGCGGGTTTGGTGAGATCGGCATTCAGCCGCAACCGCGCCGGGCTGGCCGCGAAAGTCGCGCCGACACGCCCCGGCAGCCGCAGCCCGCTTGCCACGGCGGTCGCTTCCACGCGGCCTTCGGCGCCATGGGCATCGGCTTCAATCCGCGCCGCCGCCGCATCGCCCGCATGAAAATCCTCCACCACGAATTTTGCCTGGAGCTGAGGCCGGTCGAATTTGCCATGCAGTTGGCCCTCAACGGCAAGACTCTTCCAGCCCAACATATCGTTCAGCGCCATGGCCGGCGATCCGCCGGCGAAGTCCAGATCGGCGCGCCGGTCGGCCAGGGAAATCGTCCCGCCACCTTGAAAGCGCAGCGCGCCGGCAGTGAGAAGAAGGGAAAGCCGGTTGGCGGCGGCGTCTCCACCCGCGCGCGCCTCAAGCCTGATCGCACCCAGACCCGGCAGGCCCAGAAGGCGCCCCAACAAGCCGCTGCCGCTTTCGGCAATCACGGCGCTGCCGATGGCGACGTCACCCTGAATGCCGCCTTGAAGGCGGTAGCGATCCGCACTGCCCGCGCGCACCACCGAAAGGTCCGCCGTCACGTCATGGCGTGAGCGGTAATGCAGCGCACCCTGGGCGGCCAGGCGCGCCGCTTGCCCCATCACGGCCGGCGCAATGTCGATCTGCGGCAGATGGGCGGCCGCGATGTCGATGCGCGGTGTGGTGGTGGAGGTGGTTTCGGACGGCAGCGGTCGCCGCAACCACTCAACTTGCGACGCCGAAATCGCCTCGACGGAAATATGGGAAAACAGCAGATCCCAGGCCGACCAGCTCAAGGTCACGTTATCGAGCCGCAGCCATATGCCCTTCTTGTCCCGAAACTCCACTTTGCGCATGGTGGGATGACCGGGAAGGCGGCCCCCCAATCCTTCGATGGTCAGCGATCCGCCGGCGACACGGCCGACCAGCCATTCGACGGCGCTGTAGCCGGGGGCGGTCCATAGCAGCGTGGCCACGCCCAGCATCACCAGGGCGCAGAAAACCCCGAGGCCCAGCAAGACGCGACGGATGGTTACAGACAGCGCCATCAGAATGCCTGCCCCAGCCCGATATAGATTTCAAACGCATCGCCCCCCGGCATGCGGTTCAAGGGAACGGCAATATCCCCGCGGATCACGCCGATGGAGGTATAATAGCGCGCGCCGACGCCCGCACCGACCCGCACGGCGCCGCTAAAGGGCGCGCCGCGCGCCGTGGCCTGACCGGCATCGACAAAAGCCGCCGCACCCCAATCGCCGAACAACCGCTGGCGCAATTCGATCGTGGCCGCGTCCACCGATTTCGCGCCGGTGGGTTTGCGATCGGAAAATTGCGGCCCGAGGGATTGATAGGCATAACCGCGCACGGTCGCGCTGCCGCCGGCATAAAGGCGTTGATCGGGCGCGAGATCAAAGGTGCTGCCGCCGAAAATGGTGCCCGCCAGCGCCCGCAAAGCGACAACCGAACCTCCGTCACCGCTGAGATCGAAATAGGTCGTGCCTGAGGATTGCAGCACCAGGAAGCTCAAGGATGAAGCGCCAAAAGATTGCGTCGGGGTGGCCGCCAGCGAAAGCCGCGCGCCGTGCCGGGGCTCGGCAAGCGGATCTTCAAGGCCGGTGCTGTCATATTGGGCCGTCACCGGCAGGGCCAGAATCTCGTAAAGGCGGGTGCTGCCTTCCTGGGTCACCATATCATGGAGCACGCTAAGCCCGGCGCTGCCGCTCCAGAGCGGCGAAAATCTCTGGCGCAGAACGACGCCTGCGGTTTGCGCGGTCTGATCATAGGCCGCCAAGCTCTCCTTCACCGCGTCCAGATTGGTTTCCAGGGATTGATCGGGGCTGGGGAAGACAGGTTTGATGAATTGGACGGAGAGATGATAGCCGAGCCCGGCACTGGCGCTGCCAAGGCCGGTGCCTTCGGCGCGCAGATTGAGCTGTTCCGCACCGCCGAGGAGGTTGCGGTCGGACCAGCTCGCCGACAGCGCAATGCCCAAATCGGTGGAATAGCGCGCCCCCAGGGTCACCGCGTGGCGTGGCCTTTCCTGGACTTGGAAGACCAGCGGCACCGTGTCTTGCGCGCCCACCGTCTTGGCCGGCAGGACGGTTACGCCGGAAAACACGCCCAGGTCCAGCAGGTGGCGGCGCGCTGCATCGATCGTGCTGGGCTTGTATGGATCGCCCGGTGCCAGGCGCAGGGCGCTGCGGGCGACATCCGCATCCATCTGCTGCAGCCCTTCGAGCGAGATCGCGCCGATACTCGCCTTGGGACCCGTCACCACCGTGAAGGTGACATCCACCTGATGCGCATTGTCGTCGGCCACGGCATCGGGGCCGCCAACGCTGGCCATGGCATAGCTGTCCTCTTGCAGCGCCGCCAGAAGCCGCGCTTGGGCTGCGAGAACATCGCTCGCCACCGCCGGCGCGCCGCTATCCAGCTTCAGCGCGGCGCGGTCCTTGGCCGGCAAATCGCCCTTCACCACAATGGTTCCGAGGTGATAGAGCGGCCCCTTGTCGATATGAATTTCGACCTGCGCCTTTTGGCCCGGACCAAGCTTGTCCAGCAGCGGCGGCAGCCCGGGATCGGCAGGCACCAGCCCGTTGATCTGAACCGCCACCTGGTTCTGATAATAGCCAAAGCTGTCCAGAACCTCTTGCAGACGCGGGATATCGGCCCGCGCCCGTTCGATCAGGCCGAACGGCGCCACCGGGGCGGTGTCGCGCAAGGAGATCAGTTCGGAACTAGCCCGCAGGACCGGGCGGGTGTCACCGAGCTCGGCGCCGATGAGTTCCACATTGTAGGGTTGGGGATCCGCCGCCCAGGCGGCGCCCGCCGCCATGCAAATCAGAACCACAGACGTTATACGCGCCGAAATCAGCAAGAACTCCCTCCACACACCCCAGGCGCGCTTTCAAGGTAAACACCCGCTCCAGCCGGAAGGTGCCATACCCGCTTGGTGGTGCGATTTCGTACCTAGCGTGGTTTGGACCCTGCGGCCAGGGGAAGAGGGTTCTTGCGCATGATGGCGCCTTCATGACCGCCGCTTGGACGGGGCAGCGGACCGCGGCAAGGGCGCGAGGCAGGCGGCGATGGGACAATCTTCGTCCCAGTGCCAGCTGGCACAAATCCGGTGCTGGCCATCGGCGATCGTCAGCGTCACCCCCGTCGTGCCGTTGCCGCGAACCAGCAACACGGGCGAAATCGCATGGCCCTTTTTGATGTCCTTCAAGGTATCGCGCACTTTTTTGTTTTTCTTCTTCAGAAGATGGGTTTGGCTTGCGCGCAGCAGGTCCTTGGCCTCGAACCGCCGCACGGGAACCCTTTTCAAGCTTCGCAGCAATTGCGCCACTTGGGGGTCGGTGAACAACAGGTTGAGATAAGACCGTGCCGCCGCCAGATTTTTTTCGGAAGGCGCGGCTTGCCATTTGATTTTCGGTTCGTGCATGGGCTGTCCAGCTCTTGTGACGCAGCTATGCGAACCGAGATTGGCGAGAGACGGTTCCTTGGGACCGGATCAGCCGCCCAGCAGCGTACGCCAACGAACAAGCTTATGGCGTATCCGGCTTGCTTGCAGTCGCGGCAGGCGGGTCCGGCAGCAGATAAGAGGCGTAGACCCAACCTTCCAGCATTTGACCGGCCGAGCTTTGGATCTCGACATGCTCCCAGTTGCCGCTGCGTCCCAGCAGCACGACTTCGGCACCTTTATTGAGGCTGGCCAGGATGGCCGCGCTGCCCTGGGGTGCGGCGCGCAGGTTCACCGACCGGGTCGCGACCGCCGTCGGCTTGGGCGGCGGGGGTTTGGCGACAGGCGGGGTTTGCAGTTCGACCTGCTCACTTTGACCCCCGAAAATATCATCCGGTATCAGCGCCTGCAGCCGGGGCCAGAGCAGGACCGCTCCGATCACCACCGCGAAAATGATTCCGACATCGCGCACCAGATGGCCGCTCGGCGGCGGCTCTTCCACTTCGGCCCGGATCGGCTTGTTGGAAAGCGGCTGCCAGTCGCGGCCCGGAGCGTCGCTTTCGCCGCGCCGCGCCTGTTCCAGCGCCGCATTGGTGCGCGTCAACTCCACTTCCCTGTCGACCAGAGTCCTGCGCAGGGTTTCGATTTCGCGCTGCAATCCCTGGATAAAGCCGTCGCTTTCCTTGGACGGCGCGGCGCGGGCGGAAGCCAGCGCGGTTTCCGCCGTCTGCAAGCGCGCCGTCATCTCGGCCAGCGACTGAGCCTCGCGCGCCTTCCACGCCGCTTCCGCCGCTTTGAGATTGGCCGCCGCCTCGGCAGCGGCCGCGCGGATAGCCGCGGCCACGGATGCGGCCGAATCCTGGCGCTGATTTTCGAGCTGCTGACGAAGCTGCGCCAGTTCGCCGTCAGCGCGCGGCGCTTGCGCCGCCGCACGAGCGGCAGCCAAGGCGGCCTCCGCCGCCTGGCAGCGCGCGGCAAGTTCTGTCAGCCGTGCCTCGGCGGTCTTTTGTGCTGCAAGAGCCGCCTCCTGCGCGGCGGAAATTTGCGCCGATGATTGCTGGCGCAACTCCTCAAGCTGATTGCGCAGCGCGCTGTCATCGGGCGCCGGTGCCGCCGCACCGCGCGCGGTGGCCAGCGCGGCCTCGGCAGCCTGGCATCGCGCGGTCATATTGGCCAGCGCCGCGGCGGCTTCGCCGCGCGCGGCATTCGCCGTCTTCAGCCATTGCGCGGCCTCGGATGCGGCGGCTTTTTTGGCGGCCGCGATTTCGGCCTCTGTGCTTCGCCGCAGATCGGCAAGCTGGGCCCGCAACTGTGCCTGTGCCGCCTCGCCTTCCGCCGCCAAGGCCTTGGCGCTCGCCAGATCCTGCTGCAACTTACGCATGACCCCGATATCGCCGGCGCGGGACTGTTCCGCCTCGGTCTGAATGCGCTGCTTGAGCTGCGCCAAGGCGCGCTCGTGTTCAGCGGCAAGCGCCGCCTTGGCCGCCGCCACGCGCAAAGCCTCTTGGCCTTTGCCGGCGGCCTCAGCCTCTTTCAGGCTCTGTTCCAGTTTTTGCTGCCAGCGGCTATCCGATTCCTCAGCGGATGCCTTCACCTCGGCCAGTTCGGTATCGCGGGCGGCAAGCAGGGCTTTGAGCGCTTGCACTTCTTCCATCATGGCGCGGCGCGAATCCGGCGCGGGACGAGCCGCATCCGCTCCGTCAGGCGTAATGCGCAATTCCAGCATGGCGACCGTTGAGGCGTCGGAATCGCCTTGGGCGATCACGCGAACGCCAAGGACGTGTTCCTTGAAAAACCGGTCGGGCGGAAAATACAGAAGCCCATCCAGATCGTGCAGCGCCAGCGACCAGCTATTGTCGCCATTGTTCTGGCCGGCCGAGAGCCTCGCCAATTGCGGAAGCCTCTCGAGCCTGAAGACCAGCCGCCGGTGCTCCCGATAGGGCGCAATCAGAGACATCAGATCAAGCGGAATCGGGGCGACCATGGAACTTTTGACGCCGCTATCCACCGCCGGCTCGGAAGCGTCGCGCAGTCGGGCTGCTCGCCTCATTGTCTCCCGGCCCTGTTACCGCTCTTTTTGCCGTCGCAGCATGACCGCTATCTGGTTGGATTCCCGTAATGGAAATCCCGACAATTTTTCTTAATCCCGCACCCTTTCCGAAACGCGGTGTAGAGGCGCGTGCTGTTGACTCGCTTATGGGCGAGAATCATAGGCCCCGGTTCCTTTGCCGGCGCCGAAGATGAGACAAAGCGGATGGCAAATATCAGACTCGAGACCAAAGTTCCGGCCGAAACCGTACAGGTGGATTTGCCGGGACGCCTATTCGTGCCGGGCGACCAGCGCGAGGCGGAATGCAAGATCACCGCGCTGTCCCCCCAGGCCGCCTCGCTGGAATGCGCCCTGGTGCCGGCCTCGGGGGTTGCGGTGGTGCTTTATGTGAACGGGCTTGGCCGGTTCGAAGGCATGGTCGCCGGCAGCAAGGGCAATGCACTCGAACTGACATTCGTCTGCAGCGCCGCCAAGCGCGAACGCACCGCCGAGCAGCTTGCCACTTTGCGCGACAAAGGCATGGAAGGGGCGATGCTGCGCCGGCATGAGCGCCGAACCCAAGGCATTCAGTTTACCCGGGCCAATGGCCAGATCGTGTCCTGCGAGATCATCGACATCTCGCTCAATGGCGTGGCCCTGAAGACCGAGATGCGCCTGCCCATCGGGGAAATGGTGCTGATCGCCCAGACGGCGGGCCGCGTCGCACGCTGTTACGAAAACGGCATCGGCATCGATTTCGTAGGCAAGGCGGTTCTGAATACCCCTGCCGCGGCTTCATTCTAGGCAATCGGCGGATAGCGGTGCCAGGCGCCGCTCAGATCGCGGATGCGAAACCCGTCGGCGGTTTTTTCCAGATTTTGCGAGTCCAGCGGCACCTTGCCGTAACCGCCCGGGATATCGAGAACATAAAGCGGCTGCGCCAGGCCCGATAGCTGCGCCCGCAGCGCTCCTATCAGGGCCAAGCCATGCTCGATGGACACGCGAAAATGCGATGTGCCCGGCGCCAGGTCGGGATGGTGGAGGTAATAAGGCTTGATGCCGTTTTCGACGAAGGCGCGCATCAGGCCGGCCAAAGCGAGGGCACTATCGTTCACGCCCCGCAGCAACACGCTCTGGCTGACCAAAGGAATATTGGCTTCGCGCAGCCGGGCAATTGCCGCGCGGGCCTCCGCTGAAAATTCGCGGGCGTGATTGGCGTGGATCGCCACCCAGCTCGTCACCCCCGGCGCGATCAAGGCCGCGGCCATTTCGTCGCTCACCCGCGCCGGGTCCACCATGGGCACGCGGGTGTGCCAGCGCACCACTTTGACATGCGCAATCGCGGCCAAGCGCCGGGTGATCTCGCCCGCCCGCCGGGGCGAAAGGATAAAGGGATCGCCGCCGGTCAGGATCACTTCCCAAATTTTGGAATGGGCGGCGACGTAATCCAGCGCCCGTGCCATGTCGTCCGGGGTGATCGCATTTTCTTTTCCCGGCCCGATGCTTTCGCGCCGGAAGCAGAAGCGGCAATAAACCGGACAGGCCGATACCGCCTTGAGCAGCACGCGATCGGGGTGCCGATGCACGATCCCTGGTACCGGCGAATGCGCGGCATCGCCGATCGGATCGGCACGTTCCTCCGGCAGGGTGCGCAATTCCTCCAGGCTGGGCAGGAATTGGCGGGCGATGGGATCGGCCGGATCGGCGGGATCGATCAGCTGAAGCAGGGTCGGCGAAACCGAAACCGCATATTTGCGCGCGACATCTTCCAAGCTCATGCGCGTTTTCGATTCGACAAATTCGGCAGGAAAAATGCCATAAGCCCGATCGCCGGCAGCACCGCGCAGACTTTATAGACGAAGACAATATCGGTATGGTCCGCCAGTACCCCCAGCGCCGCCGCGCCCAATCCGGCGATGCCGAAGGAATAGCCGAAGAACAGGCCGGCGATCATCCCGACATTGCCCGGCAGCAATTCCTGGGCATAGACCACAATGGCGGGAAAAGCCGAAGCCATGATGAAGCCGATCAACATACTGAGCACCGTGGTCCAGAACAGATCGGCATGGGGCAGCAGCAGGGTGAACGGCAGCGCCCCCAGGATCGACAGCCAGATCACATATTTGCGGCCGAAATGATCGCCCAGCCAGCCGCCCGCCAAAGTACCCGCCGCCACCGCCGCCAGGAAAATGAACAAATGCACCTGGGCCTGGCGCACGGAAAGACCAAAGGCATGGATCAGATAGAAGGTGTAGTAGGAGCTGATGCTGGTCAGATAAAAATATTTGGAAAAGATCAGCAGCAGCAAAATCGTCAGCGCCTGCCAGATCTTCTTGCGCGGCAAAGCGGCGTGATGCGGCGCGCGGTGGGCATCCATCCGCGCCAGGCCGTGATGCTTGTACCAGCGTCCCACATTCCACAGCACCACAAAGCCGATCAGCGCCAGCGCGGCATACCAGGCGATGCTGTGCTGGCCGTAGAGCGCGACGATGATGGCGGCAGTCAGGGGGCCCAAGGCCTGGCCGGTGTTGCCGCCGACCTGGAACAGCGCCTGGGCCAAGCCATGGCGCCCGCCCGATGCCATCCGCGCCACCCGGCTGGATTCGGGATGGAACACCGCCGAGCCGGAGCCGATCAGCATGGCGGCAAAAATCAACATGCCATAGGAACTGGCCAGTGAGAGGGCGACCAGGCCCAGCAGGGTTGCGATCATGCCGATGGGCAGCGACCAGGGCATAGGCCGCTTGTCGGCGATCAGGCCCACCGCCGGCTGCAGCAGTGAGGCGGTGGCCTGGCAGGACAAAGTCACAAATCCGATCTGAGCGTAATTCAAATGCAGTTGCGCCTTCAGGGTTGGATAGATCGCCGACAGCAGCGCCTGCATCATGTCGTTGAGCAGATGGCAAAAACTGATCGCAAACAGCACCACAAAGGCCGTGGCATGAACGGCGGCGGTTTGCGGCGGGGCGGGAGCGACGGTCATCGAAGCGAAAAATGCCGTGCCGCCCGATTTTTGACCAGTCATTTTACCGTAAAGCCCCTATTCCAGCGGAGTCCACAGAACGTCATTTATCGTCGGCGCGCCGGCGATCAGCATCACCAGCCGCTCGAAGCCCAATGCCACACCGCTGGCCTGGGGCATTTGCGCCAGGGCGGCCAGGAAGTCTTCATCCAGCGGATAGCGCTGGCCGTAAATCCGTTCCTTCTCGTCCATTTCGGCCGTAAATCTGGAGCGCTGCTCCACCGGATCGGTCAATTCGCCAAAGCCGTTGGCCAGTTCCACCCCGCAGGCATAAAGCTCGAAGCGCTCGGACAGCCGTCCGTCATCCGGCTTGGGCCGCGCCAGCGCCGCCTCGATGCGGGGGTAATCGGTCAAGAGCGTGAGGCGTTCCAGGCCAAGCTGCGGCTCAATTCGCGCCGCCAGCACTTTGGAGAATATGTCCGGCCACTTGTCGTGATCGGCAATGACGAAACCGCCCCGCCGCGCCCGCGTGGCGAACGTATCGCGATCGGCGCCTCCATCCGGCGCCAGGGTATCGAGAATTTCAATGCCGGCATGGATGCGGAAGGCATCGGCAACGCTGAGGCGGTCGGCTGGCGCGAAGGGATCGCATATCGCGTCGCGGTGGCGCAGCTTTGTGCAGCCGGCGGTCTGGGCCGCGCGGCGCAGCACGGCAATGGTATCGTCCATCACGACATCATAGCCGGCGCCGGCGCGATACCATTCCAGCATGGTGAATTCGGGCGCGTGCAGGCGGGTACGCTCGCGATTGCGAAAGACGCGGGCAAATTCGAAGATCCGCTCTTCGCCGGCGGCCAGCAATTTCTTGGCGGCGAATTCCGGCGATGTGTGCAGGTAAAGCGTCCGCTGCGCCCCATCGGCCCCGATCAGCCGGGTTTCAAAAGCATGCAGATGCGCTTCATTTCCGGGCGAGGCGGCCAGCACGCCGCATTCGACCTCGGTAAATCCGCCTTCCTCGAACCAGGCCCGCAAAGCCACTTTTATGCGGTTTTTCAGGCGCAAAAGCGGGGCCCGGTCGGCATGACTGTGGGGCTCCCACCACGGCATTTGTACGATCCTCCGCCCTTTGCTATAGGCCGCGGGCAAATTCCCGCGAGGTTCCAGTGGTTTCGGTTATCGCCAGCTCTGTGCGCAAAGGCAATGTCATCGAAAAGGACGGCAAGCTCTATCTCGTCCTGACCGCCGAGAACATTCATCCGGGCAAGGGCACGCCCGTCACCCATCTGGAAATGCGCCGCATCAGCGATGGCGTGAAGACCGTGGAACGGCTGCGCACCACCGACAGTATCGAGAAAGCCTTTATCGACCAGGGCAATTACAATTACCTGTATCAGGACGGGGATCATTACGTCTTCATGCAGCCCGAAACCTTCGACCAGGTTTCCGTCGGGTTGGACGTGATCGGCGACCGCGCCCCCTACCTGACCGAGAACATGCAGGTGCAGCTGCAAAGCTTTGAGGGGCGGCCGATCTCGATCGAAATCCCCCAGCGCGCCACCTTCGAGGTGGTGGAAACCGAACCGGTGATGAAGGGCCAGACCGCGTCCGGCTCGTTCAAGCCCGCACTTCTGTCCAATGGCGTGCGCACCATGGTTCCGACCCATATCGTCGCCGGCACCCGCATCGTCGTTCAGACCGAGGACGGGTCTTATGTGGAACGGGCGAAGGACTGAGGCGGCCCTTTTTGGCCATCATTTACGGCGTTTTCGCCCCTGCCCCGCTGCACCGGCCTGTGCTAGGATCGCCGCAGAATTACCCCCTCCCAGGAGATACCTTATGAAGAAATTGATCCTTGGCCTCGCGCTGACCGCCTTCTGCGCGGCGCCGGCCTTTGCCGCCCTCAAGGTCGGCGACACCGCCCCCGACTTCACTGCCAAGGCCAGCCTGGGCGGCAAGGAGTTCACGTTCTCCCTGGCCGATTCCCTGAAAAAGGGTCCGACCGTGGTGTATTTTTATCCGTCCGCCTATACCGGCGGCTGCGATCTGGAAGCCCACACTTTCGCGGAAAACGCCGACAAATTCGCCGCCGCGGGCGCCAATATCATCGGCGTGTCGGCCGACAATATGACCCGGCTGAACCAATTTGCCGCCGATCCGCAATTCTGTGCCGGCAAATTCCCAATTGCCTCGGACGAAAGCCTCACGGTTGCCAAGTCCTATAACCTCTCCACCACGCCGCCGCGTGAGGGCGCCAAGGACGTGCGCGGGGTCGAGATCGGCCATGGCTTTATCGAACGGGTGACTTATGTGATCGGCAAGGATCACAAGATCATTGCGGTGATGTCGTCCAACGCCGACAAACTCTCGCCCGACCAGCATGTCGAAAAATCGCTGGCGATCGTTTCGGCGAAATAACGAGACCTGCCAAAGAATTGGCAAGAACGCCCGGTGGCCCTGCCGCCGGGCGTTTTTGTTGATGGGCCCCCAGGCCCGTCTGGGGGGGTGATTTGCTGCGGTGCAGCTAATGCGGTCTGCCGGCCGGGCAGGCCGCCACCCCATGGTATGTTGCATTGCAGCAATAAGGGTAAAAATCCGCTCAAATGCTGGGTTTTTTGGTGGCGGTATTGTCACAGTTCCGTTGCAATCTAACGTCTTGGAGGGGCTTGGTAAGCTTGCTTTAGTCGGTACGGGCCTAACGTGGCTGGGGGGAACCAGACACCGCATGTCCGACAATGCTTACCGGCGGCGACGCCGGCGCCTCGTGAACAGCAACGCCGGGATGCGATCGTGCCTGACCTTCGACGTCTGACATTCAAGCTGCTTGTGCTGGGCCTGACCCTGGCGCCGCTTTCGGCACACGCCGATATGTTCGGCGCCGCGCTTGGCTATCTGGGTCTGGCAACACCGGCGCAAACACCAAAGTCGCCGGCGACGACGGCCAATCAGGACGCCGCACCCGTCGTGATGCTGCCGGAGGAATCCGGCATCGGCACCCGCCAGCGCTTGTTCAGCGCCCATGCCGCGATCGTGCCCGCCTTGGCGATGCCCCAACTGCCCAGTGCGGCCGTGGCGGAATTGCCCACGCCGGCGGTGGAAACGCCGCTCAAGAAATTGTTCTGCGTCGAATATGCCCGGGCCCGGTCGGGCCTGGCCTTGTTCGGCGACGCGAAATTCTGGTGGGCGCGGGCCAAGAATCTGTATGCCCGCATGAGGCGGCCGGCGGAAGAAACCGTGATGGTGTTCACCGCTTCCAAGCGGCTGACCAAAGGCCATGTGGCGGTGGTCACCCAGATCGTCTCGGCGCGGGAGATCCGCGTCGACCAGGCCAATTGGCAGAATCACGGCGAGATCGATCACTCCACGCCGGTGCTGGACGTGAGCAAGAAGAATGACTGGAGCCAGGTGCGGGTCTGGGACATGGGCTCGCAAAGCTTTGGCGGCCATGTCTATGCGATCAGCGGCTTCATCGCCAAAGACACCACCGAGCGCCTGGCGCGCGAATAACATCTGAGCCTTGCGGCGCGGAGATCCCGCTGCCGGTGCTGCCATCAAGCGACCGATAGAAAAACAAAAGCCCCGGTCACTTTCGTGACCGGGGCTTTTTGAATTGTGGGGCGGGTTTTCCCCGCGCGCGGATGCGCGCAAGGCAATCAATGCTTCGTTTTCTGCCCTTGGCAGACCTGGCAGCGTTCTACTCTCCCGCGGCTTGAGCCGCAGTACCATGGACGCAGAAGGCTTTGACGGCCGAGTTCGGAATGGGATCGGGTAGAATTCCTTCGCTATGACCACCAGGTCGGCGAAGGGCAGAAAACGAGACGCGCGAAGGAACGCGCGGGTAGCACGACAATACGACACTTGGGAGACCGATTAATTTTAGGAATTGTGTCTATGCCTGGCTTTGTTTCCAGACATGGAACGGTGCTGCTTGCGATCAAGCCAATCGAGCGATTAGTACCAGTAAGCTCAACGCGTTGCCGCGCTTACACACCTGGCCTATCGACGGGGTAGTCTTCCCCGGCTCTCAAGCGAAACCTGGTTTTGAGGTGAGTTTCCCGCTTAGATGCTTTCAGCGGTTATCTCG
>JAICHV010000011.1 GCA_025924715.1 Alphaproteobacteria bacterium | reverse complement strand
TGTCATGACGTCCACGGCACCAGCAATGACGCATTGTTGAGGAAGCCGATCAAAAATAATGAGCTCTGCCTCAGTTGCCACGGCCCCAACAGCGTGAATGGACCGCATACGGCCAGCATCGAAGCCCATACCCATCACGCGGCGGGCAGCGCCGGCAGCGAATGCGTGGCCTGCCACATGCCGCAGATCCTCCCCCAACTTCCGGGTGGGCCCTTCGTCTCGACCCACACCTTCCGCTTCGTTTCCCCGGCGGAGACGGATGCGATGAAGATTCCCAATGCCTGCAACAATTGTCACAAGGACAAGGACAGTGCCTGGGCGGAAGCGGCGCTGAAAAGCTGGGATGACCGCTCGCCCTGGCGGATGGAACAATAGCGGGGCGGTGCCTGCCTGCTTACCTGCGCCCGGGCAGGGCGGACGGTTTGGTGTAAACCACCAGAAATTCCGCGTCCTCCGAACCCGCGCCGTCGCACCTGGTGGTGCCCAGGTTCCACAGGCCGTAATCCACGCTCCAAATCTGCGGCACGACGCAGACGCCGTCCAGGGCCGCGGACTGACCCAGGCAAATCACGATCCGGTCGGATGAGAAGAGATGGCGGCTCTTGAGCGCGGCGATGTAGGCGCCGTACTGAAGACATTCGTCCAAATTCGCCGGGCGCGGCTGCCCCTCCTTGCGCGCCGCAATGCTCGCCAGAACCGTCTTGGTGTCGGTGTTCTGTTTCGGCGTGAAGAGTCCCATGTTCGCCATGTGGGAATCGGTGCGCAGAAGCGGGAAATTCCTTGCGTTTACCTCGGCGCTCACATGGCTGTATTCGCCCTGCTTCACCAGCGCGGGAATGCCAAGGTCGTCCTGAACCACGAAGCCAACGGGAATCCGCCGCCACAACGCCTGGTCCGCACGGTAGCGCGAAGTAAGCCACGACCTTACGCCGAAGGCGGCGGCGACACACAAAAGCACTGCCGTCGCAAAACCCAGAGAAAAGAATCCCAAAGCGCGCATCGCCCCTCCTCCATACGCGACAGGTCGGCTGATATTATACCGAACCACACGCGAGCTCCCCAGTTGAACGGATCCGGCGCGCATTGCCCGGCGGACAACAATGTGTTAACAATATGTTAACCATTTCCGGCGGGATCTACCTGTCTTGCGCACTGCTCTAGCCCATCGCGAATTCGACGCGCCCGCCGAGCGCGCGGCCCCGACCGTCGCCAAGCGGCGGCTGGCCCTGCCGCTTCTGATTTTCACGGTGGGCTTTGGCATCTATGCCGCCTGCGTCTTCGGGGCCGTGCTGGCGGCCGGCCTTGCGGTCAAGATCACGCTGGCCGTATTGGCCGGGGTCTTCATCGCCAATCTCGCCATCATCGGCCATGACGCCGTCCATCGCAGCTTCACGCGTCTGCGCTGGCTCAACCGCGCCATCGGCACGGCCGCCTTCCTGCCGGCGCTGCATCCCTTCGGCCGCTGGGAGCATCATCACAACCGCATCCATCATTGCTACACCGCGCAGATCGGCGTCGATAACGCCTATTCGCCGATGACGCCGCAGCAATATCTCGCCGCCTCGCGCGGCCGCCGGCTCTATTATCGCTTCATGCGCAGCCTGGGCGGCCAGTTTTTCTTCTACATGGTCGATATCTGGCTGCCCGACATGTTCCTGCCTTTCCTGGAAAAGAAACACGGCATGCGCGCCTCGGACTGGCTGGATCTGGCGCTGGTCTATGCCTGGCTGGCGCTTTGCGTGGCCGGCTTGGGCGCGCTTTCTTATGCGCAGGGCGGCGTCAGCTTCGGCGCGGCGTTGTGGAATGGGGCGCTGCTCGGCGTCGTCATCCCCTTCGCGGTGTGGAACGTCTTTATTTCCTTCGTCACCATCGTGCAGCACACCGGCACCAAGGTGCGCTGGCTGATGCCGACCGGGCGCTTTTCCACCCATCAGCAGAAACTCGACGGCACCGTGCATCTGGTGTTTCCCGAAGCGCTGGACTGGTTCTTCCATCGGGTGATGCAGCATCTGGCGCATCATGTGAATCCGGCGATCCCCCTCTATGCCCTCAAAAGCGCCGAGAAACAGGTCATCGCCACAGCTAGCCGCGAGCCGGTGATCGAAGTCTGGACGCCGATGTATCACTGGCGCATGGCGCGCGACTGCAAGCTGTATGATCCCAACCTGGATCGCTGGTGCCGGTTCGAAGCGGTTCGTTAACCACGACCACCGTCCGCTCGCCTATTTCGACAAAGCTTTCTTAGCGATTATGGCCGATCCTGAAGCCTGCAAGCTCGGGGGCTTTCATGGCGGCGCTTTCCACGCGGCCGGCGCTGCGGCAGGACGTCCGCGCGCCGCAAATCGAACATGCCGGCAACGCCGCGCCGCGGGACCGGCGCTCCACTCACGCGGGTGTGGCGCTGTTCGCCGGCCATGGCGCCGCCTATCTCGTCACCCTGGCCGGCGCCCTGGCGCCGATTGCGGCCGGCTTCAATATCGCCTTCGCCGTCGCCAATGGCGTGTTGATCGCGCTGTTGTTCATTCTGGGCCATGACGCCGCCCATGGCGCGCTGGTCAAGAGGAGAAAAGCCAATCGCTGGCTGGCGCGCTTTGCCTTCATTCCTTGCGTCCATGCCGTCAGCCTGTGGCGGGCCATCCACAATCACGGCCATCACGCCCGCACCAATTTGAAAGGCATCGACAATGTCTGGGCGCCGATGAGCAAGGCGCAATATGACGCCGCGTCCGCACCGCGGCGCTGGCTGGAGCGGGTCTATCGCGGCCCCTTCGGACCGGCGATTTATTATTATGGCGAATATTGGATCCACCGCGTGCTGCTGCCGCTGGCGCCGGAAGTGCGCGGACAGTGGAAGCACCATTTGCCCGACAGCCTGTTCGCCGTGACCGGCTTCGCGATCACGCTCAGCGTCATCGCGCTGGCGGGTCACGTCTGGGCCCCGGCGCGGCCGTTATGGCAAGTGCTGGCGGTGGGCTGGGCGATCCCCTTTGCGGTTTGGAACTACCTGATGGGCTTCACCATCTATCTCAACCACACCCATCCTGAAATCATCTGGTTCGACGACGAAACCAAATGGCGGCGCTTCAAAGGCAATGTGGTCGACACCGCTTATGTGCGCATGCCCAACCTCATTCCGCTCTATACCAAAGTGATGGCGCACACCGCCCATCACGAGCAGACCACCATGCCGGTCTATGCCTTGCTGGATGCGCAGGCGGAGCTGGCGGCCACCGGCGTGCCGCTGGTCGCCTATACCCTGACGCCGGGTGCCTATCGGCGCATCTACCGCGCCTGCAAGCTGTTCGATTTCGAGCGCATGTGCTGGACAGATTTCGACGGCGTGCCCAGTTAGACCGCTTAGGGCTTGGCCGCCTTCGCTTGGTTCAGCAGGGCCTGGGTGATGATGCGTTGGCTCCGGTCGTCGTCCAGTTTCAGGGCCTGCATCGCCCTCGCATATTTCGCCGCCTTGTCATAATGCCCGGCGGCACCGGCCAGGATGGTGGCATTGGTGTAGATGTCGGCCTGCTCCTTCTCGGGAATAGATGGAAGGTCCGCAGCGGCCTCGGCGGCGGTGGTTGCGGCGGCGGTGTCGTTCAGGCCTATGTTGACCATAACAAGAAATTGGTCGGACTTGAGCTTTTCATAGTCGTTGGCCGAGACACTCAGCGCTTTTTGGGCGGCGGCCAGCGCCAGATCGAATTTCTTGGCATCGACATACCGTTGCGCGCTCTGCAAATAAGCCGTGACGGCGGGGCCGGCGGCGTTCTTGTTGTTACCCCATTTGGTCGGATCGGTGGGATCGACCGAATTGTGGCGGTTGGCGGCGTCCGCATCCGGGCAATTGGGCACACATCCCGTCAACGCCAAGGCGGGCGCCGGAGCCGCCACCAGGGCGAGCAGGGACGTGGCGAAAAAAGCAGCCGCGGTCGCGGCACGAAACAATGCAAAGGACATCGAACGATCCTCCCCTAAGCGGCAGCTCCTTGCGCCGCGCCAATGACGCCTTGGACGGACGGCCCATCCCGCCATCGCTGGGATAGTATAGACCTAAGCAGAATACGGCGACAGGCCCACGTGCCGCCGAATTTCAAGCTCTTACCTGCACCCCTAAGCCCCGCTCCAACAAAAAGCCCGCCGTCGCGTGGGGCGACGGCGGGCAGTTATCGCCCATGTATAGATAGGCGTCTGCTATAAATACGCGTCAGCTATAAATGGTAGCGGAGCAAAACCCCAGCGCTCCGGCACCGTGCAAAGCTTCGCGCAATTAGATTGAAAAAACGTGTCCGAAATATCCGGCCGCGGAACTGTGCGCACGGGCCTATATCTGCCCGCCGTTGTCCCACGCGATGGGCGGACTTTTTGTCTGTGTGGCGAAGCCAAAATTCGATCAGCTTGCGGCTTGGATTTGCTGCGACTAAGCTTACGAACATCCAGACGATAACATCTGGTTGGCCGATGATGAGGAATTAGCGGTGCGCGATCAATTGCGGGGCTGGGTCATACGTGTCGTTTCGCCGAACGCGCCTAACAAGAACCGAAATTACGTGGTGGCCCTGGCAGACGCGGAGTCGGCTGTCGCTGCGGTTCAGGAATTTGTCGGTCCGGAACGCCGTGCTTCCCTCGGAATTGCATTGGCGGACGAGCACATGCGAAGCCGGGGAATGAAAAGGGGAGATATACGCGAACTGGGAAGCGCGGACGGAAGACGGGGTCGATCCCGGTTGTGATCGAACCAAGCCGGCCGCAGTTTCAGATAGCGCCCTGGACCGCGCCAGGGCATTAATCTCGACTTTGTAGCCCGGCCCGATTTTCGCTCGTTACCGGAAATGCGTGGGCGTGGGCCGGTTCCGCACCCTGTGAGTAATCGTCAGCGAATTTTTGCACCGGCGAAGCCGCATGCCCTTGGGCCCTGCGGACGGCGAGCAATATGCGGGTCCAGACAGACAACCCGGCGGCATCGCCCTTTTTTGCCATTTTTTGAATGCGGACTTGGCATTCCTCGGCCGCCCGTCGCTCGAACGCGCCAATCATGCCTTGAGCGCGGCGTTGAATATCGTCTTCGGAATCCGTAATAAGTTTTGAATGCGACATGTGCGCCTCCGTTGCCAAATGAGCGGGAGTGCGGGCACCGTTCAGAAAGTGTCCCTGATGTCTCTCAAGCGCCAGCGCCCCAATAATCGGCTGGCGACGGGTGAGGAGGCGCCTAAAACAAAGCATTGGCAAGGTGCAATGGCAGTCTACCGTTGGCTGTCTCCGCCGCCGTGTCTCTCGAACTCGCAAGAGATCTCTTATGGTAGGGCAGGGCGCAAAAGAGCTGGCTGCAATTATCTCTTGAAAATATGAGGTTAATGGTCGGAGCGGCGGGATTTGAACCCACGACCCCCAGTCCCCCAGACTGGTGCGCTAACCAGGCTGCGCCACGCTCCGATTCCAGATATTCGAGGACCGCCGCCGGGGCGGCCTCAGGGGCGCGGAATATGTCAGGCGGACCCCTTGGAGGCAACCGGCCAAAACCAAAATAATGCCGCGGAAATCCTGGTCTGTGTCGCAGTCCGAGGGCAATTAACCCAGCAAATCGCCCGCCTCGGGGTGGCGGCGAAACCAGGCCACCGCATAGGAACAGCGCGGCTGCAATTTGAGGCCATGGGCCCGGGCATGGGCGACGATCGCCTCCATCAGCCGCGCCGCCGCCCCGGTGCCGCGCAGCGCCGGATCGGCCTCGACATGGGTGAGGAGATGGACATTGCCGCGCAGCCGGTAATCGGCGAACACCAGATGGCCGTTCTCGCTGGCTTCGAAACGCTGCCGTTCCACATTGTCGATCATGGCTCGCGGTACATCCAGGGTAGCGACAAGCCGATCGGCACGATCCAGAAGGTGCCGGTGAGGGCATAGAACAACAGGTTCACATACCAGGGCGCTCCCGGCAGGACATGCCGCGCCAGGCCGGTGACGAACAGGGCATAGGCGGGGAGCCAGAAAAACACGATGACAATGGCAGCGATCAGGGTCTTGCGGCGACGGGTCATTTGCTCATCAAAGAAGAAGGGGCCCAACCATAGACGAGGGGGGCCGGCGGAGGCTAGAGAACGCGCATGAAAGCCCCGGCCGGAAAAAACAAGCCGCACGCCCCGGGCGCGGACGCGCCCAATTTAATTATGGGCGCCTCCGGCGCCGTCGGCGTCTGGCTGCTGGCCATCGCCGCCATCATCATGGCGATGATCACCATTGGCGGGCTGACGCGGCTGACCGGTTCGGGCCTGTCCATCACCCAATGGGATCTCGTGATGGGCGCGATCCCGCCCTTGAACGATGCGCAATGGGCAGACGCTTTCGCCAAATACCGGCTGATCCCACAATTTCGGGTTGAGAACGCCGGCATGACCCTGGAAGGGTTCAAAGGCATTTTCTGGTGGGAATGGACGCACCGCTTCCTGGGGCGGTTTTTGGGCGTTGCCTTCGCGGTTCCCTTTGTCTGGTTCGCCTGGAAAGGCACGATCCGCCGCGCGCAATGGCCGCGCTTTGTCGTGCTGTTTCTGCTGGGCGCCCTGCAAGGCCTGATCGGCTGGTGGATGGTGCAGAGCGGGCTCGAGGTCCGGGTTTCGGTCAGCCAATATCGTTTGGCGATCCATCTGGGCACCGCATTGCTGCTTCTGGTGGCGATTCTGTGGATCGCGCTGGAATATCTGCGCCCATTCTCCGCCGCACCGCGCCCGGCCAAGCGCGGCTTCGTTTTCGCCACCTTGGTGTATGTCCAGATGTTGCTGGGCGCGTTGGTGGCCGGGCTGCATGCCGGGCTGGTCTATAACACCTGGCCCGACATGAATGGGCGGCTGTTGCCGGAAGGGGTTTTCTTCCATCAGCCCTGGTGGATCAATTTCTTTGAGAATGACGGGCTTGCCCAGTTCGATCACCGCATCGGCGCCTATCTGGTCGCCGGCTTCGCGCTTTGGCTGTGGGCCATGTCGCGGCGCGCCGGCGAATGGGCCCGGATCACGGCCGATCTGGTGCTGGGCATCACCGGATTCCAGATCGCGCTGGGGATCACCACCTTGTTGATGCAGGCCCCCGAAACCCTGGCTGCGCTGCACCAGGTCACCGCGGCGACGCTGCTTTGCGCGGCGGTGTGGCATGCCTATGAGCTGCGGCTGGCGGTACCGGGTACTGGTCGATCCCCGTAAAACCGATATGATACGCGCCCGTACAACGCGCTTCGAGCAGGATGGCCTTGACCTGATCTCCTGCCGGAAAATGTTGCTCCAGGCGGAATTTTGCTTTTTTCTTTATCCCGTCGTCGCACAAGCGATCAAATTCCTTGGCATCGACCTTCTTCCCATCATACCGATATTGCATGGTGCCATTGGGTTCGGTCCATACTTCGACGGAGACCGCAGCAGGTTTCTGCGTGGCAGCAGGCGCCGCCATGGACAAGCATGGTGACAAGATAGCTAGCGCTAACAATCCTGAGCTGGCGGGTCGCCAGTGCTTAAGCATCGTTCCTCCGCTTACGCCAATGCCTGCTCCAGATCCGCGATAATATCCGCCACATCCTCGATGCCGACCGACAGCCGCACCACGTCCGGCCCGGCGCCGGCCTTGATGCGATCCTCGTCCGACAATTGGCGATGGGTGGTGGAGGCGGGATGGATGATGAGGCTGCGGGTGTCGCCGATATTGGCGAGATGGCTGAACAGCTTCACCCCATTGACCAGTTTCACGCCCGCCTCATAGCCGCCTTTGAGTCCGAAGGTGAACACGCTGCCGGCGCCTTTGGGGCAATATTTCTTGTGCAGGCCGTAAAACGCATTGTCTTCCAGCCCGGCATAATTGACCCAGGAGATTTTGGGATTGGCCTTGAGCCAGCGCGCCACCGCCAGGGCATTGTCGCTATGCCTCTGCACCCGCAGCGGCAAGGTTTCGATTCCGGTCTGCACCAGAAAGGCGTTCATCGGCGAGAGCGAGGGTCCCAGATCGCGAAGCCCCAGCACGCGGCAGGCAATGGCATAGGCCATGTCGCCAAAGGTCTCCCACAATTTCATCCCGTGATAGGAGGGGCAGGGTTCCGACAACGTAGGAAATTTTCCGCTGCCCCAATCGAATTTGCCGCTGTCGACGATCACACCTGCTATGGAATTGCCATGGCCACCCAAAAATTTGGTCGCCGAATGCAGCACGATATCGGCGCCCCATTCGATCGGGCGGATCAGATAGGGCGTCGCCAAAGTGTTGTCGACGATCAGCGGCACGCCGGCGGCATGGGCGATCTTCGCCACGGCCTCGATATCGGTGATGATGCCGCCCGGATTGGCGATGCTTTCGACGAACACCGCCCGCGTGCGGTCGTCGATCGCGCCTTTGAAGCTGCCGGACTCGCGCGCATCGGCCCAATGCACCTGCCAGCCGAATTTGGCGAAGCCCTGGCTGAACTGGTTGATCGAGCCGCCATAAAGCTGACGCGCCGCCACGATATTGTCGCCCGGGCTCATCAAAGTGTGCAGCGCCAGCAATTGCGCGGCATGGCCGCTGCCGCAGGACAGGCCCGCCCGGCCGCCTTCCAACGCCGCCACCCGTTCCTCCAGCACCGCATTGGTCGGATTCATGATGCGCGAATAGATGTTGCCGAAGACCTGCAGATTGAACAGGGCCGCGGCATGGTCGGCGTCTTCGAACACAAAAGCGGTGGTCTGATAGATCGGCGTCGCCCGCGCTCCGGTGGCGGGATCGGGCTGCGCCCCGGCATGGACGCTCAGGGTGGAAAATCCATATTCGGCCATGGCCTGTCTCCTCTTACGCGCGCCCAATGTTCAAATCACTTTCGATGCGCGCGACCCAGGCTTGCACGCGCGGCCATTCCTTGAGGTCCAGGCCCGCCTCATGCGACCAGCGGGTGTAACCGACCAGGGCGATATCGGCCAGGGTCAGCCGCCCGGCGACGAAATAGCCGCGCGTGCTGAGATGGTCGTTCATCACATCCAGCGCCTTGCGGCTGCGCGGCTCCAGGCTGGGGTCGATCTGGTCGGGCGGAAGTTTCAGATAGGTCTTGCGGAAGCGCAGCACGGCGATAGCGGTTTCATGGCTGTACTGCTCCCAGAACAGCCATTGCAGCATCAAGGCGCGGTCGAAGCCCTCCGGAATCAGATTGGAGCCTTCGGCCAGATAAAGCACGATGGCATTGGACTGCGCCAGCAGGCGCCCATCGGCGAAGCGCACCACCGGCACCTGGCCCGCGGGATTGAGGGCGAGGAATTCCGCCGATCGGGTTTCCTTCTTCATGACATCGATCTCGACCCAATCGAAGGGAAGACCCAGGCGCTCGGCGACCCATTTCACTTTCAGGCAATTGCCCGACAGCGAGGAGCCGAAGATCGTCAGCGCGGCGTTGTCGAGGGACATCTTAGAGCCGCTTCAAACTTCCGCCTTTGCCGAACAGCAAGGGCTTGCGGTTGTCGATGACTTTGCGGTTGATCCCCATCCAGCCCAGCTCGCCGGAAAAGCGGCCATGTTCGATCTTGGGGCAGCGGTCCATGATCACGGTGAGGCCCGCGCCCTCGGCGATGGCGCGGGCTTCGTCGCTGACCACGCCCAGCTGCATCCAGAGATATTTCACGCCCAACCGGTCTTTTTCTGCCACCGCCTCGCGGGCGATTTGCGGCGCATATTTGGCTTCGCGGAAAATATCGACCATGTCGACCGGCGCCGGAACATCTTTCAACGACGCATAAACCGTCTGGCCCAGAATAGTTTTGCCGGCCAGGCCCGGATTGACCGGAATGATTTTGTAGCCCTTGTTCAAAAGATACATCATCGCGAAATAAGAGGGGCGGATCTCATTGCCGCTGGCCCCTACCATGGCGATGGTCTTGACGCTGCGCAGAATGGATTTGATCAAGGTGTCGGGATAATTCATTGGGGCCATTTCGGCTCCCGCTTCTCCAAAAACGCCCCGATGCCTTCCTTGGCTTCCGGCTCCAGCATGTTGTCGATCATCACCCGGGTGACATAATCATAAGCTTCACCCAGCGGCATCTCGAGCTGGCGGTAAAAGGCTTGTTTGCCCGTGCGGATCGTGGCGCGGGGCTTGGCGGCGATTTTCTGCGCCAGGGCCATGGCCTCGGCTTCCAACTGTTCGGGTGCCACGGCGCGATTGATCAGGCCGATGCGCACCGCCTCCGCAGCGCTCACCATCTCGCCGGTGAGCAGCATCTCCATCGCCGCCTTGCGCCCCACATTGCGCGACAGCGCCACCATGGGCGTGGAGCAGAACAGACCGATATTCACCCCGGGCGTGGCGAAGCGGGCGGTATCGGCGGCAATCGCCAGATCGCAGCTTGCCACCATCTGGCATCCCGCCGCGGTGGCGACGCCCTGAACTTGTGCGATCACCGGCTTGGGCAGGGTGACGATCTGCTGCATCATCTTCGAGCAGGCGGTGAACAGGCTTTGATAAGCCGCGGCCCCGCCATCGCCGTCCCGGCGCAACTCCGTCATCTCGCGCAAATCATGGCCGGCGCAAAAACCGGGCCCCTGGGCGCCAATGATCACCACCCGCACGGATGCATCCGCGGCGGCAGCCTCCAAGGCCCGCGCCAGGGCGGCGGTGAGGGCGATGGAAAGCGCATTGCGCGCCGATGGCCGGTTCAAGGTCAGCCGCAAGACCGCCCCGGTCTGGGTGGTCAAAAGCAGGGGATCGGGTGCGTTCATCGGGCAAATCTAGTGCGGGCGCATGGCAATTACACCTTTACCGCCCATTCCATACGGTATCATAATACCGCGCATCGCAAATGCCCGGAATTCCGACATTTCTGTTGACCCCGTCAGCCCAAATCCGTATACGCCCCCGTCCAACAAAGAGAACGCTCATGAAAACCTACTCGGCCAAGGCCTCCGAGATCGAGAAGAAATGGATCCTGATCGACGCCGAAGGCCTGGTGGTCGGTCGGCTCGCCTCGATCATCGCCATGCGGCTGCGCGGCAAGCACAAGCCCACTTACACCCCCCATATGGATTGCGGCGACAATGTCATTGTCATCAATGCCGCCAAGATCGTTCTGACCGGCGCCAAGCTGAAGAAGAAGATCTATTACCATCACACCGGCTATATCGGCGGGATCAAGGAACGCAGCGCCGGCGCCATCCTGGCCGGCAAATTCCCCGAGCGCATCGTCGAAAAGGCGGTGGAGCGCATGGTGCCGCGCGGTCCCTTGGGCCGCCGCCAGATGTCGAACTTGCGCGTCTATCCCGGCGCCGAGCATCCCCATGAGGCGCAGCAGCCCCAGACCCTGGATGTCGCCGCGATGAACCCCAAGAACACCCAATATAAAACGAAGGCAGCCTGACCATGGCGGACGACAACAAGTTCGGTGAACTCAAATCCACCCTGATCAAGGCCAAGACCAATCAACCGGCGGAAGCGGAAAGCGTCGACAAGCGCCGCGACGCCAAGGGCCGCGCCTATGCCACCGGCCGCCGCAAGGAATCGGTTGCGCGCGTCTGGATCAAGCCGGGTTCGGGCAAGATCACGGTCAATGGCCGCGATGAGAAGACCTATTTCGCCCGCCCGGTTCTGCGCATGATCCTGCGCCAGCCGCTGATCGCCGCCAGCCGCGACGGTCAGTTCGACGTGGTGGTGACGGTGAAGGGCGGCGGGCTTTCCGGCCAGGCCGGCGCCGTGCGTCACGGCATTTCCCGCGCCCTGGTGAATTACGAGCCCAGCCTGCGTCCCGTGCTCAAGCCGGGCGGCTTCCTCACCCGGGATCCGCGCGCGGTCGAGCGCAAGAAATACGGCCGCCCCAAGGCGCGTCGCTCGTTCCAGTTCTCCAAGCGCTAACCCGCGTTTCGAAATCTGCAACAGGACAGCGGTCTGATGAAAATCAGGCCGCTGTTTTGCTTTTGGCGGCCCGCCCGGTCGTTCAGGGCCAGCAGCGGCGCTTGCGTTCGAAGGCGTCCAGCAGCGCCTGGAACGACGCGAGATAAGCCTGGGTGTTATTGGCTAGCGCAATGTCCCGGCTGGCCTTGGCGCGCCGCGCGATTTCTTCGGGATGATCGAGCACAAAGCTGATGCCTTGTGCGATCGAGGCCGGATCGTCGGGTTGTACATAGACCGGACCGTCGCCATGAAGGGTCCGCACGCCGGGAATGTCCGACAGGATCAGGGGACATTCCAGCGCCATCGCTTCCAAGGGGGGCAAGTTTTCGGGTCCGAAAAAGCTCACATAGGCGAGGGCACGCGACTGGCGGTAAAAACCCAGAATGTCTTCATACGGAACAAAGCCGCAGAAATGGACGAAAGTGCTCAGGCCAAGTTTCGCGGCGACCGCTTCCACATGCGAACGATTGCCGTGATCGGCGCCGGTCAGCACCAGCGACAGCTTGCGGCCCTGGTCATGCAACTGTTTCAGCGCCAGCAGAAGATTGACGTGGTTCTTGTGCGACCAGAACTGCGCCGGATAAAACAGGAAATCTCCCACAATCGCGTATTTGGCGCGCACGTCCCCTGTCGGCGCCACCGCCAGCCGCCCGGTGGCGATGTCGATGGCTTTTTGCGGCGTGGGAAATGGCAGCACATGAATATTCTCCGCGGCCACGCCATAGAAATGGCAGACTTGCGCCTTGGCCTCCTCAGACCCCACCGTCACCATCGCGGCGCGCTGGGTGGCATGGGTATAGGACTCTTCGCGATGTTCGAACTGGCCCTTGTTGCTGACTTCGGGAAAGAAGGGCTGCACACGATGCTGCAGGTCGAAAATATTGATGATGTAGGGAACGCCGATATAGAGCGGATTGAAATTGTTGTACCAGACAAGGTCGAACTGGCGCCGAGCGACTTCGTCGGCAAACCGTTCCAGCGCGGAACGTCCCGGCGGTGGCGGCGGTGGGGCAGGCTCGGGTCCGCGCAGCAACCGGTCCCAATTGCGCCGGAAGCCTGTTTTGGGTGGCGGTGGCGGTGGCGGGGGCGGTTCATCGGGCGGGGGCACCACCACAATCTCGAAACGGTGCGGGCCGGCAAGGGCGGTGGCGGCGCGCGCGATGTCGTCGCGCAACACGAACCCCCCGCCTACGGTGGCGGGTACATTGTCGGTGAAAAGGCCGATTTTCATTTGCCCTGTATCGAAAACCCCCTGGTTCTAGTATCGCGGATGACGCCGGAAGGCGAGATGGCAGCGGGCAACAAAAAAGGCGGGGCCGAGGCCCCGCCTTTTCGCATTCCTGGGTAAGGATTACCGGCCGCCCGCGGGGGCCTGGGCCGGAGCGGGGCCACGGCCCTGGAAGGACTGAAGCGCTGTTTTGCAGCCTTCCGACAATTTGCTCATATTGTCCTGCATGCATTGCCGGCGATCGGGTCCGGTTTTGTCGGCGCAATATTTCGCCATATCCTCCTGACAAGCGGCAAATCCGCCGCGGCCGGCGCCCGCGCCGCCAGCAGGTTGCGCCAAAGCCAGGCCGGCTGATGCGGCCAGGAGAATGCCGGCAACGAAGATGGTCGTGCTTTTCATAAATTATTCCTTGCGATTGATAGCCCTCACGCCCCACACTCTATACGGGAGTCATGCATATTGCACATAGCCCATTTGTGAGCTATCGGCCCCGGTTTTCGGGTAAGACGGCCACATGATCGCCAAGATTTTCATAGACGGGGCCGCGGGAACCACCGGGCTGGAGATCCGCGAGCGCCTGGCGGGCCGCCCCGATCTGAGCCTGATCCGGCTTTCGGATGCGCAGCGCAAGGATAGTACCGCGCGCAAACGCGCCCTCAATGAGGCCGATCTGGTGATCCTGTGCCTGCCGGACGAGGCGGCGCGCGAGGCCGTTACCTTGATCGACAATCCCGCCACAAGGGTGATCGACGCCTCCACCGCCCATCGGGTGGCTGAGGGCTGGACCTATGGCTTCGCCGAACTGGAACCGGGCAATGACGCGCGCATCGCCGGCGCCAAGCGGGTGAGCAATCCGGGCTGCTGGGCCACGGGCTTTCTGGCCCTGGCCCGGCCGCTGGTGCGCGCCGGATTGGTGCCGCCCGATTTCCCCATCACCGTGCATGGCGTGTCGGGTTATTCCGGCGGCGGCAAAAGCATGATCGAGGAATTCGAAAAACCGGATTCCCCCCATTATGTCGAAACCGTGCAGCGTTCTTACGCGCTGGGCCTCGCCCATAAGCATCTGCCGGAGATGACCAAGCATTCCGGCCTTTCCCATGTGCCGCTGTTCAGTCCCAATGTGGCGCGCTTTCATCGCGGCATGCTGGTGGAAATTCCGCTGCAATGCTGGGCCTTGCCGGCCCGCCCCAGCGCGGCGCAATTACAAAGCGCTTTGGCCGATGCCTATCGGGGCCGCGCGCTGATCGAGGTTGCGAGCCTGGACGAGGCGGCCGCGCTCAAAGTACTGGATGCCGAAATTCTGGCAGGCAGCAACCGCATGAAGATTTATGTCTTCGCCGGCGACCAGCAGGCGAGGCTGGTGGCTGCCTTCGACAATCTGGGCAAAGGCGCCGGCGGTGCTGCGGTGCAAAACCTCAATCTGATGCTCGGCTTTGCGGAGACCACCGGACTTTAAATTTCTGTGCTAGAAACAGGCATGAAGCGGATTGCCGCCATCCTGTTCGTGTTCGCCTGCATGGCCGGCGTTGCTTATCATGTCTGGCCCGCCCCCAAGCCGCGCGGTTTCAGCGGATTGCAATTCGCCGCCATGACCAAGGCGGCGGCCGCGCGCGCGCCCTTGCTCACCAGCCGCGGCGCCTTGATTGCGAACGTGATCGAAGACAGCCCGGCGGACCGGGCCGGCGTGCGGCCCGGCGAAGTGGTGGCGGCGGTCGATGGCCACCCGCTGAATTCGGCGCGCGAGGCCTCCGAGCTGATTGCCGCCAAGCATCCCGGCGATCATGTCGTCCTCACCTTGTTCGACGAGACCAGCGGCGATATCCATCCGCGCCAGGTCAGCGTGGGTTTCGTTGCCGCGCCGCCGGTGACGCGCAAGCTTTCGGTCAAGCCGCCGCGCCTTCTGGCCAAGGAATTCTTCCCGCCGCCGGGCATGGCCGCCAATGCCGCCTGGTCGAAGCGGATTTTGCGCGGCCCCACCATCAAGCCGATCGCGCTGGTCGGTCTGGGGCAGGGCCAGTGCAATGCCCTGGCGCCCGATCTGTGGGAAGTGCGCGGGCATGCGCCGGACGACAGCATGTTTCATGTCGCCGCCAAATCCGGCTTCATGCACGCCCTGTATGAATCCACCGCGCTGAATGGCGCCGATCCTCGCCAAGTGATCTTGGCCTCGCTGAAACGCAATTTCGGCGCGGCGACCGCGGCGCCGTCACAGCCGCAACCCTTCGGCGTCACCTTGTTTCATTACGGGCTCAGCCGCGGCGCCGCGGGTTTTGTGCTGTACCGGGTCCATGGGGGGCGGGTGATGGCCTGGATCGTCGCCGTTCCCGCCGCCGATATCGCCTGGGCCGAGCCTTTGACCGGCGCCGTCGCGCTCTCGATCCGTTGTCCAGGCGCCGCGCTGCCCCGTCCGCCAAAGCTGAGCGCCACCAATATCTCGGCGAGCTGCATGGAGGGACGCTGCAGCGATGCCGATTACGCCGGCGCCTATATGAGCCGGTTGCGCCTGGGTTTTGTCCATGATGCCGACGGCCTGAACTACTTGATCAATCCCAAGCGCGATTTCTGGCAGGACGGCGCCGAGGGTCCGGGCTATTACCACCAGCTCGGCGGCACCAATGAAAAACTGGAGCCGGGGCGGACGAACTGATTTCTAATCGATGGCGGACTAGCGAAGACGGGTATAGGTCGTTTGCCGGCCGCTGCTGGGATTGCCGGGCTTGGGGCTGGCAACAAAGCTGTTGCCGTCGAAGTTTGATATCAGCGCTTCTTCCGTGATTGTCATGCCCCCGACCATCTTCGCCAAAATATTGTGGTTGATGATGATGTTGCCCTTGATCTCGTAAGTCCCGGCGGAAGCCGCGTAGCCGGCCCATTCGTTATAAAGCGCGATCTTTTCCGCGTCCGTGAGGTGGGCGGGATCTTTCGGTGCCGGCGATTGCTTGCGCGCGTCCGGGGCCGTCACCCTTGTGGTGCTGTAATAACCCCGCGTAAAGATCAGCAGACCGGGTTGCGGATTGGTATTGACGACTCCCCCTTGAACGACCTTGGTGACTTTCCAGACGCCTTCCAGGGATTGCGCAGTGGGACCCGTCTGCTGGGCAAGTGTTGGGGAGATCAGTGAAACCGTTATCAGCAATGCCGCCGCAGATATCCTCATGGTATGACCCCCGCTTTCACCACCAATCTACCAGACTGGGATAATTGAGCCAGCCGTTCGCGCGGATTTCAGGATATGTTATAAGGCGCGCCACATGCATCGCGGGGGCAGGGGTTCATGGATTATATCAAATTTCTTGGCGCCACGCTTCTTGCCGTCATCGCGCTCGTGATCGACGTCCAATTCTTTGGGATAAACTACGGATTCATTGTGGCGATAGGCCTTACCGTTGGAGCCTTCGCGATGCGGGCGCCGGCGAGATATATCGCGGCCTATTGCGGATGGCTGGCAAGCACTCTCGCCTGGTCCTATGGAAGTCGGGCGCTGCTGCGCCTCGCTGCTGCGCAACACCCCAATCTGTATACGCCTGCCACGATTCGGCCCATGGAGGGCTTTTTGCTGCTCGCCGGGATGATCCTGCTGCATCCGGCATGTTACGGCATTGCTCGCCTGATCTACCGGGCACCGATACAGTCTCCCGAAAGGTCTCATCGGCTGGACGGTACAGGGAAAGCCACGGACTTGGCGCTTAAGCAGCGGCGAAATGCGTTACGGCGCTTTGGCGCCACTGCGCTGGCGGTCCTTGGCTTGGGCGCGGTAGCCGAGTTTGTATTCCATATCCCGCGATTTCCTTTTGAATATTATTTGAGCCTGTGCGCGTTGCTGGCCGGGATCGCATTGGCGGTATGGCAACCGCTTGGAGCCCGAAACCCCGTATCTGTTGCGCAGCGAGGCGAAGACATACGGCGGCAACCTGTTCGCGCGAATCTAGATGTGCCGCGCGACCAGATAGACCCCGCCACCGGCAGGAGCATATGGGCCCGTCCGGATACTTCGGGCGAATCCGCGCTTCCAAAAGGCACGCATCTTTCCCAGCCCGACCTAAGCCAAAAACCGGCCCGTGCGACTGCAAACGTGCCTCGGGATCAGATAGACCCAGCTACGGGAAGAAGCGTATGGGCTCGCCCGGAGTGAACGCCGGTTTGTGATCCAATGCGACATTGGCGGGCGAAGGCTGGTTTTGTGACGGGCAAAGCGCAAACAGTGCATCAAGGGCTGCCGGTCATAACCTTCACGGACGGCGCCGGCTTTGAGCGCTGGCTGAAGGTCAATGGCGCCAAGTCGGCGGGGATTTGGCTCAAATTTGCGAAGAAGACCGCGCCCCGCAAGAGCCTTTCCAAAGCCGAGGCGATTGACGCGGCGCTCTGCCATGGCTGGATCGACGGTCAACTGGACAGCTATGACGATCATCACTGGCTGGTCCGGTTTACGCCGCGCAAGCCGCGCAGCAAATGGTCCCGAAACAATCGCGCGCGCGCCACCGAACTGCTTGTCGAAGGCCGCATGGCGCCGCGTGGGTTGATCCAGATCGAGACGGCAAAAGCCGATGGCCGTTGGGACAGTGCCTATGCGTCGGCGGGTGCTGCGCAGGTGCCGTCCGATTTGGCCGCCGCTTTGAAGAAAAGTCCCAAGGCCGCTGCCTTCTTCGCCACCCTGAAGGGGGCGAACCGATATGCCATCCTCTATCGTATCGGCGCGGTGAAGAAGGCCGAGACGCGCGCCAAGAAGATCGCCGGCTTCATCCAGATGCTGGAGCGCGGCGAAACCGTCCATAAATGACCTTCCACGCCGAAGTTCCCGATACGCCGGTTGAATTTAGGTTGTGTTGTCGGCTGGAACATCTTTACTAAGCTTTTCTGCGTCATCATCCTCCATTCTGCTGGCGAGGTCGTCAAAATCGTCAGCCAATTTTAGGTAGGAAACCCGCAGGTCTTCTTGGGTAAAATCTTCGCCCAATCGGCGCATGAATGCGGCGCGGGCACGATACTGCTTTGCCGTTTTCATGACCGCCGATAACTCTTCCCGCCGTGCCGTCCGTCTGAATGCTGTCCAGAATTCTTCTGAGAGGAGCAGGAAACGCCCGCAATTAGCGTGTCCAAAAGATTGCGTGATGTCACCTCGCGCCGCCCGCTGCTTCGGGAAGCGGTTGGTTCATCGCCAGTCTGCTTTCGCGCTTTTTCAGCCACATGATGAGGCCGGTGACAAAGAAGATCAGGGGGACCAATCCCGAAATGAAGACCAGCACCGCATAAATCCAACCAAGTCCGATGGCCTCGTGCAGGCGTCCCATCATGCCCTGGACCTTGTCCGCCCTGTTCGGCGCAGGGCCGGCATTGGGAATGACCGTGCCGCGCCAAGGATCGACATAGACGGGCACCATGCTGCCGGGACCGAAGGTGGCGCTGATCGCCTTGCCCGGGCGCCCGGGCATCTGCAATTGCATTACTGGCCGCTCGCTCACCTTGCGCGCCGCGGCCAGCGCCGCATCCGGGCCGATAGGGGCCGCGGCGCTCGCGGGCGCCGCCACGACAGGGGTGCGCGCGGAATAACGCGGGGCGCCCGTCTCGCCCGTCAGAAAGGTAATGACGGCGCGGTTGACGGGCTGAAAGCAAATGCCGATTCCCGTGACCGTCACCACCATGTAGATCGCCAAAGTCCAGATTCCGGCTGCTCCATGCAGTTCGCGGTGGAAGCGCAGACCTTTCGCTTTTCGCCGGACGATGAAGCCATATCGCCACTGGCCGGCTTTCGGCCACCACAAATAGAGCCCTGTCAGCCCCAGCAGCGCCATGATGACGCCCAGCCAGCCTTCATAGAAGCGCCCATAGGGCATCGAAAGATGGCTGTGAAAGCCTTCGATGGCGCGAAACCAGGCCGGCGCCTGTGGCGTGTAAATCGCGAGCACGCGCCCACTGGCGGGATCGGCCGCAATATCCGGGATCGGCAAGTTCCGGCCGGAGCCAAGCGGTGCGCCGAAATGAATGCGCACAGGCTCGTCCGCCGCGGCGGGCAGGACGATGCTGGTATCGGCATCCGCGGGCACTGGCACGGCAGCGCGCGCCGCCGCCAGAGCTTTGTCCAGCGCCGGGACCGCGGCGGCGGTCACTTGCACGGCGGGGGGCGCCTGAAAGACCGGCCAGAACATCGCGATCGAACCGGACAGCCCGATGGCGACAAAGACGATCCCAAGAATCAGACCGGACCACAAATGCACTTGAAACAGGAATTTCCTTGCCACTGCGTCCCCCTTGCCCTTTTCGCTATTCTGCCGCGCTCAACGCGCCCTTGACCCCTATACGCCTTCGCCAGCCAATCCACTGGAGAAGGACGGTGATGGTGACCGACGAGACACTAAGCACCAAAAACCAGCCGCGTCCGCCGCCAATGCCAAGCTGATATCCAAAGGTATGCGCTGCGGTGAGCGCAAAGCAGGCATAATTCCAGCGTTGAAGAGATTTCCAGCCGGGCGTCTTCAGCCAGCGCAAACTGGCGTCGTTGGAGGTGGCAAGGAGTGCCAGCAGAATGACGGCGGCAATCAGACCCGTATCATTGGAAAAGCCAAAAATATCGTGCCTGAAGGGTTGAAGATGTTTCTCTTGCCAATCGGGATAAGTGTAATAAAGCCAAAACTTTCCCGCCATGTGCACGAACTGGCCGACGCCGGTGTGGAATAGGCCCATTATGCCTGCCCAGATACCTATATCGCGGCGCAAATCAAACGAGGTCTGGACCCTTTCTCCCAGCAGCACTTTCCAAGGTCCCAAGAGCAGGGCGAGACATAAAAGAACCAGCGCGGGATAGGCGCTGCCAAAGGCCAATCGCGGTACGATCCCAGGATATGGACGGGTGATACACAACGCCCAGGTGCTCGCAAAACAAATCAGCGCCAGCGGCAAGTGGTGACGAATCAGGCGGCGGGATAGCCGGGGGGACATCATGGGCTTTTTCTGTTCACGAGTTGGTGTGGGCTGGGCTTTTGCTGAGATACGCGCAAAGGCGGCCTATCCCTCTGTGTCTTCACCAAGAAATTTTGCGAGCCGCTGGCGGGCGCGGCGTACCCGCATTTCCACCGCCTTGGGCGATGTCTTGAGAATTTCCGCGGCTTCGACGTGGCTGAGCCCGTTGATTGCCGTGAGGAGCAGGGATTCGCGATAGACGGCAGGTAGCATAGGAATGGCCCGGTCGAGTCTATCCAGCCGGCTGTCCTGCGCACTGTCGTCCGCGCCGGACACCGATGGCTCCCCGGCATTTGCCCGCAGGAAAAGCCTTCTTACCAAAGCGCGGCGGCCATGATCCCGGCATTTGTTCAGTGCGATCGTGCGAAGCCAGGGTAGCAAGGGCCTGCCGGGATCGAACTTCGCGAAACCCAGCCAGGCGGAAAGAAACGTGTTTTGCAGCACGTCGTAGGCTTCATCGGCGTCGCCCACTGAGCGCCGGATGAAGGCGTACAAAGTCCCTTTCGTCCTTTCGACGATCGTGCCGAATGCAGCGCGGTCGCCCGCCCGAGCACGTTCCACGATTGCCGCGGGAATCTCGAGCCTGGGAATCACGGTTTGGCGTCGGTCAAGCTCTTGGCGATGATGTCGTCAAAGTGACGCGCTTGGACAGGGTCCAGGATCGCTCGGAGGGTCATGAGGCGCTTCAAGGTATCTTCCTGAAGTTCCATCATCGCGCCGTGAAACTCCTCCACAATAATCTTTTCCCGGGGCCCATAAGCATGATCGTGGATCAGCGCGGCGGCAAGTTGTCGGTTGACCCGTTTCATAGCGTCGCGCAACCGGTGACGATTGGCTATCAACCCTTTTTCGATGGGTGCGATCTTCTGCTCCTGTTCCGCCGTGAGGTTCAGCTCGTGATGCAGAATCTGGTCCAGTTCAGGCGTCCTTTGATTCAAGCCATAGGTTACCCCCATCCACCCCGCCAGCCCGGCGGCGACCACCGTGACCGCCAACATGCCCAGGAATGATCGCGCCAGCGGGGTCATTCGGCGTCACCCAGGATCAGACGGTCGGGGGAGAGGTCCGACGATGCCATGATTTCGGGGCCGCTCTGCGGCGCTGCTGCTGCCATGCCCAGACCGACCGCACCCAAAATGCCCAGCGCCAGCACGCCGGCCTGCCAGCCCGCAAGCCGGCGGGCCATCTTCCGTGACGCAAGAAACTCATTTTCCCGCCGCCATATTGCGGATTGGAGCGCACCCAGCGCCGGTTGGTCACGATCAGCCAGTCTTTGCAAATCGGCGTCTATCATTGGACCCTCTCACTTCTACCTTCTTATACGCCATGGGCCGCCAAATCCCTCCCCCGTCCTTCACAGGGGTGGAGCTGAAGAGATTTGACTAGGTGGCTCAGGTCTGGAGTGTCTCGACGAAGCCCAGCCGAAGCGGGCTGGACATCGCGATGTTGCAATCAGCGCGGATCGCGCTCGTTCATGCGCCCGGCGTGACCACGATCTTGAAGCGCGTCAGTTCCTTGGCGGCGGGCTCGAAACGAGGATTGATCTCGATCGACTTGCGATAATCGTAATAGGCGCCGCGGATGTCGCCGATATTCTCCTTGGCCAGCCCGCGGTTGAAATAAGCCCGTTCGGGCTCGCCGCCATTCAGATCGATGGCCTTGTCCAAGGACGGCAGCGCATCGTCATAGCGCCCAAGCCCGATCATCCCGGCGCCCAGATTGAGATAGGCCTGGGACAGATCGCGATAGACGGCGATGGCCTTTTTGGAATCGTCGATCGCGCCGGCATAATCCTCGGCGCGAAGGCGGATATCGGCGCGATTGACCAGCGCGGCGGCTTGATTGTAGCTGTCCGGGTCGCTGCGGGCATCTTCCACCGCCTGATCGCATACCGCAATCGCCCGCCGAAGGTTCTGCGGCGTGGGATCGCGCAGCGTCTCCAGATAACAGTCATGGCCGGCGCTGTTGTGCAGGATCACGCTGGTGGCGAAGGCGGGGCCGCTGACCAGCAGCAGGCCAGACAGGATCAGAACGCGGCGCATATGTCCTCCAAGCAGAAAGGGACAGGCGACGTGAATTCTAGCATGGACGCCGTCCCCGGCCCAAGAGCGCCGGTGCTAAAGCGCTTTGACCTTTACATAGTCACCCGGTGCATCCCCCAGCAGCTTGTGGCCGCCATCGCCCGGCTTGCGCGCGGGGATTTTGGGGCCCGACAAGGGCGCCAGCCAGCGATCCCAATCCGGCCACCAGGAACCGGCATGTTCGGTGGCGCCGCGCCGCCAGGCTTCGATGCTGTCCGCGCCCGCGTCATTGGTCCAATATTGGTATTTGTTCGCCGCGGGCGGGTTGATCACGCCCGCGATATGGCCGCTGCCGGCGATGATGAAGCGCACCGGCCCGCCGAACAATCGTGATCCCTTGAACACCGAATTGGCCGGGGCGATATGGTCCTCGCGCGCCGATTGCAGATAGATCGGCGCCGTCACCTTGGACAGGTCCAGGCGCACGCCGCCGATTTTCATCTTGCCCTTGGCGAGCGCGTTCTCCTTGTAGCATTGGCGCAAATAGGACAAATGCAGCGATGCCGGCATGCGGGTGGAATCGGAATTCCAATAGAGCAGGTCGAAAGGCATGGGCTGCTTGCCCAAGAGGTAATTGTTGCTCACAAACGACCAGATCAGATCGTTGGCGCGCAGCATGTTGAAGGCGCCGGCCATCTTGGAGCCCTTGAGCACCCCGCCCGAGGATTTCATCTGTTCTTCCAGGGCTTCGAGCTGAGCCTCGTCGACAAACACAGACAAGTCGCCGGCTTCGCTGAAATCGGTCTGCGCCGCCCAGAACGTGGCGGAATGCACCCGCGATGGCGGATAGGCCGGGTCTTTCTTGGCCGCCATATAGGCCATGCTGGCGGAAAGCAGGGTGCCGCCGATGCAATAGCCGACGCAGTTGGGGTCTTCCACGCCGGTGGCCTCCTTCACGCCATCCAGCGCGGCGAACACCCCTTCGCGCATGTAATCTTCGAAATCCATCTGGGCGAGTTGTTCGTCCGGATTGGCCCAGGAGACCACGAACACGGTGTAGCCCTGATCCACCAGCCAGCGGATGAAGGAATTTTCCGGCCGAAGATCGAGGATGTAGAATTTGTTGATCCAGGGCGGGAAGATCAGCAGCGGCCGCTGATACACCTGCGGCGTGGTGGGTTCATATTGCAGCAGCTCTATCAGCCGGTTGCGGAACACCACCTTGCCCGGCGCTGTCGCGATATTCTTGCCGACCACGAAGCCGTCGGCGGATTGACGGATGGAAAGTTCGCCGCGCCCGCGCTGAATATCGGCCAACAGATTGTCCAGCCCTCTGACCAGGTTCTCGCCATTGGATTGAAGCGTGGCGCGCAGCACTTCGGGATTGGTGAAGGGAAAATTGGTCGGCGCCAGGGCGTCGGCGAATTGGCGGGTGTAAAACTCGATCCGCTTGCGTTCGTTTTGCGGAACACCCTCGATTTCGGCCACCATGCCCTGCAGGGCGCTGGCGGTCAGCAGATAAGACTGTTTGATGAAATCGAAGATTTCGTTCTGCTGCCATTCCGCGTCCCGAAAACGCCGGTCGCCGGGGGCAGGAGTGATCACCGGCGCGGCCTCGCCGCCCAGGATTCGCAGCGCCGTGGTCTCCCACAAACCCATCCAGTTCTTCCACAGAGCGAGCTGGGTGTTGATCACGGTCTGCCGGTCGGTGCTCATCGCCTTGGCCAGCGCCAGGAAGGCGCCGGAGACATTGAGCGGATCGAGCGGCGCCTGCGAATCGCTGGAAGCGGCGCGCTTGATGAAGTCGCCGATCAATTGCTGGGTCCGCAGCCCCACATCCAGCATGTTGCGGGTGAATTTCTCCGCGTCAATCTGGGCGAAACTGTCCGGGGTGATCGGATCCGGCGCCGGCTTGGACTGCTGCTGCGCCGCTGTGGCGTGGGACGGGTTTTTGGCCATATCCGAAAAAAGCCTCTTGGGGGCGGCGCATGGTTCCCGCGCATAGGTCAAGTGTCGCACCGGAGCGAAAAGTTCAAGCCTTAACGGAATTTAGCCATGGTCCAGCTTGGAACCGCCCCGGGGTCGCGCTATAGAAAACCGGTGGGGATATTCGCTATGACCAAGACACGCACGCTTCTGCAGCTCTCCGTAATCTTCAGCCTCGCGCTGGCGACGGGCGCCTGCTCGACCATAGCCGATCTCGATCCCACGGGCCTGCTCGGCGGCGATAGCACGCCCGCTCCGGCCGGCCAGTTCCCCGATGCCAACACCCCCCAGGCTTCCGATGCCTCGGTCGGCACCACCCCCGATCTGGCGGCCTTGCCGTCTCGTCCGGTGACCTCCAGCCCCGCCCAACGGCAGCAACAGGCGCAGTCCCTGGCTGCCGACGGCGCCCAGGTCCAATACAGTGCCGAGGCCCTCAGGGGCGGGACCGAGGCAGCCGCCCCCGTCCCGGGCGCCCCGCCGCCGCCAAGCGCGCTGGCCTTGGCTGCTCCGCCGCCGGTCTCCGCGGCCCTGCCGGCGGCCGAAAATGATGCGCCCCCGACCGCAGAACCTGCGCCGCCCCCGCCGGCGGCTCCAGTGGCGGCGCCTGCTCCCCGCGCGCCGTCCTCGCAAACCGCCGCCGTTCCGGAAGATGCCGCGCCGACCGCTTCGGCGCCGGTTGCGGCCGCCGCAGCGGCCTTGCCGCCCGGCGCCCAGCCGGCGGTGCCTGCCGTTCCGGCCAATACCCCTGTTCGCCGGGGCACCACGGCCATGGCCGCTGTCACGCCCTCCGACGCCGAACTCGGCTTCAAGCCCTCCGAAGCGCCTGCGCTGGATCCCTCGATCAGCCAATGGGTGCCGGCCCCGATCGTCGCCCGTTATCGCCAGACCGCGTCGACGGCTGGGGTTTCCGCCTCCGCCGCCGCGGTGCCCCCACGCGGTCAGGGCGCAGCGGATGTGTCTGGCGCCGTGATCGCCAATCTGGGCGCCATTCCGGCATCGCCCGGCGCGGCTGTCGCCCCTGGCGGCGTGACCCCCACGGCAGTGATCTATTTCCCCGGCGACGGCACCGCTCTATCGGCGGCGGCGCGCAATGAGCTTCGCGGCGCGGTCAAAGCCTTTAAGGCCGCCGGCGGCACCGGCACCATTCGGGTGGTAGGCCATTCCTCCAGCCGCACCGCCAATATGCCGATCGAAAAACACCTGGAAACGATTTTTGCCAAGTCCCAGGCACGGGCCAATGCCGTCGCCCAGGAGCTGATTCACCAAGGCGTTCCCGCCGACAAAGTGCTGGTCGAAGCCGTGGGCGACAGCCAGCCGGTCTATTACGAATCCATGCCCAAGGGCGAGGACGGCAACCGCCGCGCGGAAGTGTTTGTGCAAAGCTAATCTGCGGTAAAAGCGCTCCCGGTCATCAGGAAAATCATTGCACGGGGGAGGCAAATCCCCGATTCTCCGGTGTTTTCAGGATTCAGCCATGCAAACCGATTTCTATCGCATCAAGCGGTTGCCCCCCTATATCTTCGAGGAAGTCAATCGCCTCAAGGCACAGGCGCGGGCCCGGGGCGAGGACATCATCGATTTCGGCATGGGCAATCCGGACATGCCAACGCCGCATCATATCGTCGACAAGCTGATCGAAACCGTCCAGGACCCCAAATCTCACCGCTATTCCGCCTCGCGCGGCATCAAGGGGCTGCGCAAGGCCTTTGCCGGTTATTACCAGCGCCGCTTCGGCGTAAGCCTCGATCCCGACAGCGAAGTGATCGCCGCGCTGGGATCCAAGGAAGGCTTCGCCAATATCGCCCAGGCGATCACGGCTCCGGGCGACGTGGTGCTGGTGCCCAATCCGGCCTATCCGATCCATTCCTTTGGCTTCATCCTGGCGGGCGCCGCGATCCGTCATGTCCCGGCCAATTCGCCGGAAGAATATCTGTCGCGCCTTTCCGTCGCCGCGCGCCATTCGGTACCCAAGCCGATCGCGCTGGTGGTGAATTATCCCGGCAATCCCACGGCGCAAGTGGTCGATCTGGATTTCTACAAAGAGGTCATCGCCTTCGCCAAAAAGCATGAGATGTGGGTGCTGAGCGATTTGGCCTATGCCGATATCTATTTCGGCGACAAGCCGCCGCCGTCCATTCTGGAGGTCGAGGGCGCCAAGGATATCGCTATCGAATTCCAATCCCTGTCCAAGACCTATGCCATGCCCGGCTGGCGCATGGGCTTTGCCGCCGGCAACAAGCATCTGATCGGGGCGCTGACGCGGATCAAATCCTATCTGGATTATGGCGCCTTCACCCCGGTGCAGGTGGCGGCCGCGGCGGCGCTGAACGGGCCGCAGGACTGCGTCGATGAGATCCGCGCCATCTACAAATCGCGCCGCGACGTACTGGTCTCTTCCATGGAAAAAGCGGGCTGGCGGATTCCGCCGCCGGAAGCCTCGATGTTCGCCTGGGCGCCCCTGCCGGAGAAATTCCGCGAAGCCGGTTCGATGGAATTCGCCAAGCAGCTTCTGGTCCATGCCAAGGTTGCGGTATCGCCGGGCATCGGCTTTGGCGAATATGGCGAAGGCTATGTGCGGGTGGCGCTGGTGGAAAATGAGCACCGCATCCGCCAGGCCGCGCGCAATGTGAAGAAATTCCTCAGCCTGGGCACCAACAACGCGCCGGCCGACCTGGCCGACGCCAAGTGATATCGCCGCTCAAAATCGCCGTCGCGGGTCTGGGCACCGTGGGCGGCGGCGTGGTCAAGGCCTTGACGGCGCGCCGGTTGGACCTGACCGAACGGGCGGGGCGCGAACTCGACATCGTCGCGGTCAGCGCCCGCGACGCCAACAAAGCGCGCGGCTTTGCCCATACCAATTGGACCGCCGATCCCCTGGCGCTGGTCAAGACCGACGCCGACGTGATCGTCGAACTGATCGGCGGCGACGAAGGGATTGCCCGCCAATTGGTCGAAGCGGCGCTGGAGAGCGGCAAACATGTGGTGACTGCCAACAAGGCCCTGCTGGCCAAGCATGGCAAGGCGCTGGCCGTGAAGGCGGAGAAGAACAATCTCCAGCTCAAATTCGAGGCCGCGGTGGCCGGCGGCATTCCCATCGTCAAGGCGCTGCGCGAAAGCCTGATCAGCCATGGCATCCATTCCGTTAAAGGCATCCTCAACGGCACCTGCAATTATATCCTGACCGAGATGGAAGCCTCGGGCCGCTCCTTTGCCGCGGTGCTGAAGGAAGCCCAGGCCAAGGGTTATGCCGAAGCCGATCCCACGCTCGATGTCGGGGGCGGCGACACGGCGCATAAATTGGCGCTGCTTTCCACGCTGGCCTTCGGCATCGCCCCCGATCTTGGTGCCATGCGAGTGGTGGGGATCGAGCAGATCACCCCCGCCGACATTCATTTCGCGTCCGAGTTCGGCTTCCGCATCAAGCTTTTGGGCGTCAGCCGGCGCAGCCATGATGCGGGGCAAGGCTGGGTGATCGAACAAGTGGTCCATCCCGCCATGGTGCGGGCGCGCTCGCCGCTGGCCAATGTCGACGGCGCCGCCAATGGCGTGGTGGTGGATGCGGGCGAGGCGGGTCCTTATTTCTTCTCCGGCCGCGGCGCTGGCGAGGCACCGACCGCCTCGGCCGTGGTGTCCGACCTGGTGGAGATCGCCCAAGGCTCCTTCACCCAGGTGTTCGGCCGACCCGCCGCCCGCCTTGCCAAGCTGAACGCGGCCGGAGCGGGGGCGACGCAATCGGCCTGGTATCTGCGCTTCGAGGTGCTCGACGCGCCGGGCGTGCTCGCCGAGATCGCCGGCCAATTGTCGCAAACCGGTGTTTCCATCGAAAGCATGATCCAGCGCGGCCGGGCCCCCAGCGAGTCGGTGACCATCGTGATGATTACCCATGAAACCGCCGGCGCGGCGGTGGAACGCGCCTTGAAGGCCATCGCGGCCTCGGACAAGGTGCGCGCGCGGCCCTGCATGATTCCCATGGAAGCTGCCTGATAGATCCCCAAAAGAAATAGCCGTCCAGGAGAGACTATGACCCTTATCCGTCCCCCCGATTTGCTCAAACCCTTGGACCGCGCCTTCGCCCTGGAAGCGGTGCGGGTTACCGAAGCCGCCGCCATTGCCGCCAGCCACCAGATCGGTCGCGGCGACGAACATGCCGCCGACCAGGCCGCGGTCGAGGCGATGCGGCTGGCGTTCAATTCTCTTCCCATCGAAGGCACCGTGGTGATCGGCGAGGGCGAGCGCGACGAAGCTCCCATGCTGTTCATCGGTGAGAAAGTCGGGCAGGGGGGCCTGGCCGTCGATATCGCGCTCGATCCGCTGGAGGGCACCACGCTGACGGCCAAGGCGATGTCCAATGCGCTGGCGGTGATGGCGATGGCCGAGCCCGGCACCATGCTCAATGCGCCGGACACCTACATGGACAAGATCGCCATCGGCCCGGGCTATGCGGAAGGCCTGATCGATCTGGATGCCGAACCGGGCGACAACATCAATGCCCTGGCCAAGGCCAAAGGCTGCAAGCCGCATGAGATCACCGCCTGCATCATGGATCGTCCGCGCCATGAAGCGCTGATCGCCAAAGTGCGCAAATCGGGCGCGGCGGTCCGGCTGATCACCGATGGGGATGTCGCCGGCGTGATTGCCTGCACCGATCCCGGCACCCGCATGGATATCTATATCGGCATCGGCGGCGCGCCCGAGGGCGTGCTGGCGGCCGCCGCGCTGCGCTGTGTCGGCGGCCAGATGCAAGGCCGGCTGGTGTTCCGCAATGACGACGAGAAGGCCCGCGCCGCCAAATGGGGGATCAAGGATCTCGCCCGCAAATATGGGCTGATGGATCTGGTCGCCGGGGACGTGGTGTTCTCCGCCACCGGCGTCACCGACGGCTCGATGCTCAAAGGCGTGCACCGGGTCGGCGATTATCTCACCACCGAAAGCGTGGTGATGCGCTCGGCCACCGGCACGGTGCGCTGGATTCGGGCGCGGCACGCCCGCGGTGGCTGAAGCCGCTGCCTTCGGCGTGGCGCGGTCGTTTTCCGGGCGGCGCTGGCGCCTGAGGGCCGGCGATGACGGTGCGGTGCGGGCGCTGATCGACAAGGCATCGCTGTCGCCGGTGCTGGCGCGGCTGCTGGCGGCGCGGGGCATCGCGCAGGACCAGGCGCAGGATTACCTCAATCCCTCCTTGCGCAAATTTCTGCCCGATCCGCTGATCCTCAAGGACATGGATCTGGCCGTGGCCCGCGTGGCGGCGGCGCTGGAGGCGGGCGAGGCCGTCGCCGTGCTGGGCGATTATGACGTGGACGGATCGGTTTCCGCCGCGCTTCTGGGAAATTTCCTCACCGAATTGGGCATGGCCCCGCGCATTTATATTCCCGACCGCATGCGCGAGGGCTATGGCCCCTCGCCGGCGGCGATCGAAACCCTGAAAGGGGAAGGCGCCAGCCTGCTGGTGACGGTGGATTGCGGCGCCTCGGGCGGCGCCTCTTTTACCCGCGCGCGCGAACTCGGCCTGGACGTGGTGGTGCTGGATCATCACCGGGTGGAAACCCGGCCCGACGCCTTGGCCCATGTCAATCCGAACCAGGCGAGCGATGAATCGGGGCTGACTTATCTGTGTGCCGCGGGCGTGACGTTCCTGTTCCTGGTGGCGCTCAATCGCGCACTTCGCGAAAACGGATTTTACAGCCGGCGGGGCATCGCCGAACCCGATCTGCGCCAGTCGCTGGATTTGGTAGCGCTGGCCACGGTCTGCGATGTGGTGCCGCTGATCGGTGTCAATCGCGCCTTTGTCCGCCAAGGCCTGGCGCAGCTGACCAGACTGGCGCGGCCCGGCTTGGCGGCGCTGGCAGCGGTCGCCAATTGCGCCGCGCCTTTCACCGTCCATCACCTGGGCTTTGTCTTCGGACCGCGCATCAATGCGGGGGGGCGGGTGGGACGCTCTTCGCTGGGTACCGATCTTTTGACCGCTGCGGCCGGTGAAGCGGCCCAGGATTATGCCGCCCAACTCGACCTTCACAACCGCGAGCGCCGCGAGATTGAGAAACTGATCCTGGAGCAAGCCGCCGCCCAGGCCGCGCTTCAGGATAACGCGCCTTTCCTGCTGGTGAGCGAGGAGGGCTGGCATCCCGGCGTGGTGGGCATTGTCGCCGGTCGCTTGAAAGAGCGTTTCGCCAAGCCCGCCTTTGTCGCCGGCTTCGAAGGCGGCATGGGGCGCGGTTCGGCGCGCTCGCTGGCGGGCATCGATATTGGCCGGCTGGTGCGGGCGGCGCGCGAGGCAGGCGTGCTGGAAGCCGGCGGCGGCCATGCCATGGCGGCGGGATTTTCGCTTGTAGCGGATCAACTCGGCGCCTTCCGTGCCTTTCTGGAGGACGCCTTTGCGGGCCGCAGTTCGGGCGAGGTCAGCGCGGCGTTGGCGGCGGCGGGCGAGTTGGAGCTGGATGCGGTGTCATCCTGCGCCGGCGCCACCGTGGATCTGGTGCGCGAAATCGCTTTGGCGGGCCCCTTCGGCGCCGGCAATGGCGAGCCGCTGCTGGGCTTTGCCGAGCTGCGCGTGGCGTTCGCCGATGTGGTGGGCGGCGATCACGTCAAGGTGCGGCTGCAGAGCGGCGACGGCGCCAGGCTGGATGCCATTGCCTTTCGCGCCGCCGCCACGCCGCTGGGCGAGGGGCTGCTGGCGGCCCGGGGGCGGAAAATTCATGCCGCGGGAAAACTGGCAACGGATGAATGGAACGGCCAGATCCGGGTGCAACTGCGCATCGAGGACGCCGCCGCCGCGGAAATCTAGCTGTCGGCTTTCAATTCCGCCGATAGACTTTGCGCGTTTACGTCGTCGCCACAGCCGGCAATGCCAAGACAAAGGTTGCGCCGCCTTCGGGGTTTTTGTTGACGGCGATGTGTCCGCCATGGGCCAGCGCGATCCGCCGCGCCAGGGTCAGTCCGATCCCTGCGCCACCCTTTTTGGTGGTGAAGAACGGCACGAAAATATCGTCCATCCCTTCGGGGGAAATGCCCGGGCCGGTATCGGCCACCGCAATCAACACTTGGCCTTCATGTTGCGAACAGGTCAGACGAATGGCGCCGGCGGTTTGTCCCTCCACCGCGTCCATCGCATTCTTGAGAAGATTGATCACCGCCTGGCTCAGAAGCTCGGCATCCGCCAAAACGGTCAGCGATAACGGTGTCACGACACTGGCATAAGCGACATGCTTGCGGGCCAGCAGCGGCGCCATCAATCGGTCGAGGCTTTCGACGAATTCGCCCATGCCAAGCGGCCGCAATACCGGCTCGGGCAGGTCGGCAACCTTGCGATAGCGTTCGACGAAATGCAGCAATCCCTGTGTCCGGCGGCTAATGGTCTCTACCGCCACCAACGCCTCGTCCGATTTCGTTTCAAGCAGCTCGGGCAGGCTTTCGGCAAGCGAGGAAATCGGGGTCAGCGAATTCATCATTTCATGCGCCAATACGCGCGTCATATCACGCCAGGCTTTCAATTCCACCGCGTCCAATTCGCCGACAATACTCTGAAGACTGAGCAGGCGCAGATTGGCGGTGCCCGGCGCGGAGAACTCCGTCATCGAGGCCAGCATCTGCTGTCCGTTCGCAAGCCGCATAATATCGCGGCTGCCGGGTTGCAATGCCAACAGTTTCCCCGCTACCTCCGGGCCAATGCCGCAGACATCGCCGAGCCGTCCGACCATTTCTCCCGCCAGCAGCTTCGCCGCGCGATTCGCGAGCTGAATGCGCCCGTCCGCACCAACCACCATAAGGGCCGAAGCCACCGTATCTATCATGCTTTGCAGATAGGCGATCTGGCGCGCATGGGCCCGCCGTTCGTCCTGCAGAAGCGCAACGGTTTTTCCGACCGCGCCCAAGCCCGGCACGAATTGCTCGGCGCCACCCAGCGGAATTTCGTGCGCCCGCGCGCCGAGCGCTTCAAAAATACGCATGGTCGAGGCATCAAGCTGCATCAGGAGGCGCGCCATGTCGACGATGGCCACCAGCATCAGACCGGCAAGCACAAGAGCGGTGGCATAATAATGTGTCGCCACCAGCAGAAACAGGATACCCATCACCAACAGGGCGATAACCATGGCCCGCGCCGCCAAATTCAGGGTGAAAAAGCCTGGCGCTGAAACGAGTTTAGAGCCCATGCTTGCTCATGCGCCGGTAAAGCGCCGGCCGGGACAAGCCCAATGCGGCGGCCGCTTGCGCGATATTGCCGTCGTGCCGGGCCAGTGCCTTTTCGATGGCCGCCCGCTCGACCTCGTCCATGGAAAGTTTTTTGCGACCAAGCTTTGTCCGCTCCGCCGCGGCGAGCACCGAAGCCACCAGCGCCTCATTGCGCCATGGCTTCAAAATGAAGTCCGCCCCGCCTTGTTTGAGCGCCTCCACCGCCAGCGACACCGCGCCATAGGAGGTCATCAGCACCACCGATAGCGCAGGGTCGCAGGCCGCGATGCGGGCCAGCCCGTTCAACCCATCGCGGCCCGTGCGCTCCCCCATGGCAAAATTCATGTCCAGCAGCACAGCGTCGAAAATCTCGGGCCGCAGCCTTTGCGCCAACGCCTCCAACGACGATATTGTTTCGATGGTTTCGATATGGCGCGTCAGCGCCAGCCGCGCCGCGCGCTGCACATCTTCATCGTCATCGACAATCAAAAGCGCGGACGGCTTTTGCTTTTCCATGTCCAGCCCTAAACCCCCGCGCCCAACAACCGTCCGTATTCGGACACCTTGGGTCGACCCAGGCGGCCGGGCCCCAAACAACCCTTTGAATTTGCTAGTTTCATAGAAAAGTCCCGTCCCCCTAGAATAGACCAAGATGCATTCGATGGACACCCCGATCGAGCCGGCCTGGTGGCATCGACCATTCGTGCTGCCGGCATTGAGCATTGCCGCAATCGCCATCGCCATCGGCATCATCACCCTGGGGTTCTGGGGCACGCGCGAGCGCAGCGTGAGGGTGCCGCTGGCCAATGTCATCATCGCCACGGTGGAAAGAAGCACGTTCCACGATTTCGTGCCCCTGAACGGCACGGTGGTGCCCAGGGATGCGATCGAAATGGATGCCTTGGAAGGCGGGCAGGTCGAACGCATTTTGGTCCAGGCCGGCGACGTGGTGGTCCAGGGCCAGCCGATGGTCGTGTTCCACAACGAAAATTTGCAGCTCAATGTCCTGCGCAATGAGAGCCAGACCGCCCAAAGCATCGCCCAGATTCAGCAGCAGCAAAACCAGTTGGAAACGACCCGCGCCAACAACGAAAGCCAGCTCGCCAATATCCGCTATCAGATCGCAAATCTGCAGCATCTCGTGGCGCGTTACGATCCGCTTCTTGCCAGCGGGGCCATGGATGCCAAAACCGTGCAGCAGGCCCACGACCAATTGGATTACTACCACACCCTGTTACCGCTGCAGATCGATACCAATAGGCGGGCCGAACAATTGCGGGTGAAGCAGCTCCCAGGCCTGCAGTCGGAAGAAGACAGCCTCTTGAAAAGCCTGAAATTCAACCAGAACCAACTCGAGGCGCTGACCGAAAAGGCTCCGGTCGCGGGCAAGGTGACCTCTCTCAGCGTCAGCAAGATCGGCGAAAATGTCGTCGCCGGCGCGCCTCTGGCGGAAATCAACCCGCCCACCGGATTCAAGATCGCGGCGGAAATCGACCAATATTATCTGAGCCGCACCAAGGCCGGCCAGTCCGCCGATATCACCATCGACGGCGCCGACTACAAATTGCGCGCTGCCCGCGTCTATCCTCAGGTCAAAAACGGCACCTTCACGGTAGATTTTACGTTTGAAGGCAAGGCGCCCGTGAATCCGACACAAGGGGCCGGCGTGGACGGCAAGCTGTCGCTGGGTGCCGATGGCACGGCGCTGATACTGGCTTCCGGTGCGTTCCTTCAAGCTTCCGGCGGCGATTATGTCTTTGTACTCGATCCGCAAGGCAGCAGCGCCCATCGCCGCCGCGTCAGGCTGGGACGGCGCAATGCCGAACAGGTCGAAGTTCTGCAAGGCCTTGAGCCTGGCGACCGCGTCATCACATCCGACTATTCCACTTTTGACAAGATCGACCGCATTGATCTCACCAGATAGGGGCCGCCATGCTGCAACTGAATAGTGTGTCGAAGAAATATCGCACCACCGAAGTCGAAACCCGGGCGCTGGACAACATTTCCTTCGACATCGCGCAGGGCGAATTCGTCGCCGTCATGGGGCCGTCCGGTTGCGGCAAATCCACCCTGCTGAATATTCTCGGCCTGCTCGATAAGCCCAGCGGCGGGTCCTACAAGCTGCTGGGCGAAGAGGTGGCGGGGCAAACCGAACGCAACCTCACCGCCCTGCGCCGCGATCATATCGGTTTTGTGTTTCAGAGCTTCAACCTGATCGACGATCTCACGGTTGCGGAAAATGTCGAAGTGGCGCTGGTTTACCGGAAAGACGGCAGCGCGAAGAAAAAACGCATCGCCGAGGCGCTGGAGCGGGTCGGCGTCGGCCACCGCGCCAAGCACCGGCCGCAGCAACTCTCCGGCGGCCAGCAACAGCGCGTCGCCATTGCGCGCGCGCTGGTCTCAAACCCCAAGCTCATCCTGGCCGATGAGCCGACCGGCAACCTCGACACCAGCAATGGCGACGCCGTGATGGGTCTGCTGAAGGACGCTTCCAGGGCCGGCACCACCATCGTCATGGTGACCCATTCGCCGATCCACGCCGCCGCCGCCGCCCGCACGATCAAGCTTCTGGACGGACAGGTCGTCAGCGAAACCAAAATTTGAGGAGCCGCCATGCTTCGCCATCTCATTGTCGCGGCGTTGCGAAATCTGAACGCCAACCGGCTGCAATCGGCCATCGCCATCGTCGGCCTGTCCCTCGGAATTGCCGCGGCGGTGATCATGGGGCTTGTGATCCGAAACCAATTGACCTTCGATCATTTCATTCCGGGCTATGAGCGGACCTATATGGCGCTGTCCAGTCTTAGCCTACCTGGACGGTCCGCCGCCATTGACGACACGACGAATCATAATGCCGCCAAGGTTCTCCAATTGAATGTGCCGGAGATCGAAGGTGCCGCACGCCTGGAGTTGCCGCCGGCGAATGCCGCGGGTGAAAGTCTCGCAAGGCTGAAACGGGGAGAGATCACCGCGGATGAAGTGATCTACTGGGCCGATCCCAATGTCTTCGCGGTATTGCCGCTGCCGGCATTCAAAGGCGATCTGGCCAAGGCCCTTAGCCAGCCGGACGGCATTGTCTTGCCGCGCAGCGCGGCCCGAAAATATTTTGGCCGCGACGATGCCGTGGGCCAAATCATCCAGGTGGACGGCCACGCCATGACGGTAAGGGCGGTGATCGAAGATCTGCCCGGCAACGGCACCTCGTTGCAAAGCGGTATTTTCGCGTCCGGCCTTGCCGCTTTTTCGCCCCTTGCGCAGGAGGCGGACATACCCAATGGCTTCCTCATCTCCGTTAAGACTTATGTGCGGATCAAGCCGGGCGCTTCCATCGCCGCCGTCGAACGCCGGGTACCGGAGCTGATCAACAAACTGTCCGCCACGAAAATGGTGGGATACACCATGCTGCTGGTTGGCGTGGATCAGTTGCCGCTTTATGAGGGTCTTCATCCTGGGGCAAAAACCAAACTGGCAGTGGCTGGAATTGTCGGCGCGCTGATCCTGCTGATTGCCTCGATCAATTTCGTCAATTTGCTCACGGCGCGAGCGGCCCGCCGCGCCCTCGAGGTCGGGGTGCGCAAAGTGTGCGGGGCAGGCCGGCGTATGCTCGTGCTGCAATTCCTGGGGGAATCCGTCCTGACCGTGTTTTTTGCCACGTGCCTGGCGGTGGCTTTGACCGAATGGATTTTGCCCTCGGCCAACGCCTTTTTGCAGACCGGCGCGAGGCTGGATTACTGGCAAAATCCCGCGATGCTCGGCGTCTTTCTGGCTGGCGTGGTGGTGCTCGGTCTTTTGTCCGGTGTCTATCCGGCCTTTGTGTTGTCGTCTTTCCGGCCGGCCGGTGTGCTCAAAGGCGCTTTGCAGCATTCTTCCGGGGGGAGCCTGGTTCGCAACGCGCTGGTCGTTTTGCAATTTGCCATTCTGATCGCATTGGTGGTGGCGACCACGGTCATCTATCAGCAGAATCTTTATGCCACCCACGAAGGCTTGCGCGGTAACATCGACCAGATGCTGGTGGTGCGCGGCGGCTGCAAGCCTGCTTTCCGCGCGGAACTGCGCAAGCTGCCGGGTGTGGCGGGGGTTTCCTGCGCCGCCTTTACCTTCCTCACCGGCTTTCAGGTTTCACAGATGAGGACCGCCACTGGGGAAACCATCCTCGTGAATCAGATGACCCTCGATCCGGGGATGTTCGCGCTCTACGGCATCAAGCCTTTGGCCGGATCGCTGCCGCCCGCGACAACCGCCGGTGACTATAGGCCCGACGCAGCGCCGGCCTATATCCTGAACGAAGCAGCGGTCAGACGGTTTGGCTTCGCTTCGCCTCAGGCGGCCATTGGCCAGACGCTGCCGAAGAATCTGGGGCCGGCGGCGCCCCCCGCGCCCGGCCAACCGCGCCCGGAAGTGAAAACTATCAGGGTGCCTATCGTCGCAGTCGTTCCAGACTTTTCCTTCAAGCCGATCTCCGACCAGCCTATCTTACCCATAGCCTATGTTTCCAATCCTTTGGCCAATCGAGCGCTAGTCAGCGTTAAGCTCAAGGGCCAGCAGATCCCCGAAACGCTGGCCGCGATTGATCGGCTGTGGGCTGCGGCCAATCCGGGTGTTTCTATCAGCCGCTTCTTTCTGAGCGATCATATGCAGGAATTGTATCTCGACATGTTGCGCCAGGCCCAGCTCTTCGGCGTATTTTCCGGCATCGCCATTTTTCTCGCCTGCCTTGGACTGCTGGGACTGTCCCTCTCCGTCGCCGAACGGCGCACCAAGGAAATCGGCATCCGGAAGGCGATGGGCGCCGGCAGCGGCGATATCGTTCGTCTTTTACTCTGGCAGTTCACCAAACCGGTGTTGTGGGCCAATCTTATTGCCTGGCCGGTTGCCTGGTACGCCATGGATCGCTGGTTGAGCGGCTTTGCCTATCACGTGGTTTTGAGCCCGCTGGTCTTCGTCTGGGCGACTTTTCTGGCCGTCATCGTCGCGCTTTTGACCGTGGCCGTTCAGTCAATCCTGGTCGCCCGCGCAGTCCCGGCGGCGTCGCTGCGCTACGAATGATTCCACAACCAAAACCCGATCTCATTCCATTGAATCGGGTCATGCTCTAGATTCTTAAATTGTCGCGGCGGGCGCGCAGCGCAATGCCTGGCGCGCGCCAAATGCGGGCGCTTTCGCCGAACCTTCATCCGCGCGGATTGCACCGATCAGGTCATGCACGCGGTACCACCGCGCCGCCTGCCCTGGGCTGCCGCCCTCATGTTCCAGCGCATAATGAAATGCACGTTTGGCGGCATCGCGCCCCCAGAACCGCATCATCGCAAAAGCAATGTCCCGCTCACTCGCTGCACGCATCCCGTCGTCCCTTCGCTTTGCATTGAGAAGGCGCGAGGGGGCGGCGTGGTTCCGCGGGCGCGATGGTTTCGCGGCGACGGACGGCGCGAGCCGCAAACACGGTCAGCATCTGGTTAATGCGATGGATCGGCGCGGCTTGCCGGCACCAAAGGGTGCAGTTCGGTACCGCAACCTTTTTGCGTTTTTACCAAGCCAAGATGGAACCGTGGCGCGCCGGGAAGACCCTAGGTAGCGTTCCGGAAAACAGACGGGGGCGTGTGTTGGACGATGGGGTGAATATCGGCAGAGCCGCGGCCGGCGTGATCGCCGCTTATGGCGCGCAGGCGCCGGCACAGTGCCGGATACAGATCGAAAAGATGAAACGGCAGTCCGATAGTACTGGGGCGAAGGTGTGGGAAGGCGTGTTGGCGGAAGTCGTCAGGCTCCTGACGCCGCCGCATCTACAGTCCGGCGAGGGGCCATCCACCGGCTCGGTGGTGGACTTCGCGCCTCGGCCCCGGAAATAAGCCCCCGAGGCGGGAATTTCTGCGCCCAGATTTTTTCGCCTTGCCCCGACTTTTTTGAGTTCCCCAGGGAACCATTTGGGAAGTGCCACGTTTTGGTACAAATCTGTACGTTGGGGCGCCGTGATTCGTGAAAATAATAAGCTGGCCGAGGAATATCGCGCCCGCGCGGAAGAACTGCTCAAAAAGGCGGAAAACACGCCCGATCCGGTGCGCCAGCATTATATCAGCCTGGCGCAAAACTGGATGCGGCTGGCCGATCAGGTGGGAAAGCGCAGCGAATGAGCCCTGCCGCTAATGTTGTTTTTGCGCCGGCGAGGTCGTGCCCCGCAGCGTCTGGTCGCGCTGCGCCTGGCCGATGACCGCACCCGCCATGAATTCCCGATAGAGCTGCTCGTAACTGTCTGCCAGGGCTTTGAGGGAGGCGCGGGTGCCGAAATCGGGATCCGCCGATGCAAGGGCGCGCATCTGATCCGCCCGATCGCGGTAGTGTTTCGCCTTGGCCAGGAAATGATCTATCGGCATGGCAACCCCAAATACATTTTGCGCCCAAGCGGCGTAAACCGCAATGTCGCGTGGGTCTCCCATGGTACAGACCGCCTGCTTTTTTTTTACAAAGCGCGCAGTGCGGCAAAGAGCCAAAGCGATGGTTACCGTCCCGAATTACCGTAGAAGAATGACTAAGCTTCATGTGGCGCCCGCCTAAACTTCGTTCTACATTCGCCGACCATGCCGCATTATTTCTTCCATATCGTGAATGTGGACGGCGAGGTCACACCCGATTGGGAAGGGACCAGCTTGGGCGACGTCGAGCGCGCTAGGCAGGAAGCGGCGGCCAGCCTTCGCGACATTGTCGCCGAGACCGTGAAGTCGGGCGGCAAAGTGCTGGGACTGGGCATTCAGATCGCGAACGAAACGGGCGAGGTTCTGGACAGCATTACCGCCTTGGATATCGTCGAACAGACCATTCGCAAAACGCGGCAGGGCAGGGCGTGACCGCGCCCCGCTTTTGGGCTGGCGAAGTTCCCTCTTTAAGCCGAAAATATGCGCGGGGTCACAATCCCGGCGTGCATAACTTTCCGCGAAAGCGCCACCGTCACGTGCCGTTTGCGGCAAATGTCCGAAACAACGGCTGTTTTCGAACACGGATACGCGGTACAAGCTTGGGTCGCCCGTAAGCCAGCAAAAGGTGATTGAGAGACATCCGGGGTAGTTTTTGAACGCTGCCCGTGCTCCCGCTCCGATATCAGCGAGGTGCCCATGGATATGAAATCACAGGCCTGCAATCAGCTTTTGGCCTCTTTGACCTCCGATGCGTTCGCGCGGATCCAGCCCGATCTGGTCGCGATGGATTTGCCGCTGCGCAAACAATTGGAAACCGCGGGCGCGCAAATTCAGCATGTTTACTTTCCCTCCAGCGGGCTTGCTTCGGTGGTCGCGCGATCGCGTTCCCTCCAGCAGATCGAGGTTGGATTGATCGGCCGTGAAGGCATGACCGGCCTCAGTTTGGCACTCGGTGAGGGATGCGCCAGGCACAGCGCTTATATGCAGCTTGCGGGCGAGGGCTGGCGCCTGGGTGCGCAGGAATTTACGCAGGCCATTCAGGAAAGCCGGTCCTTCCGGGATACCATACTGCACTATGCGCAAACCATGATGGTCCAACTCAGTTCGACGGCGCTGGCCAATGGCCGCCAGTCCATCGAAAGGCGCCTGGCGCGCTGGCTGTTGATGGCGCATGACCGTGTGGACGGCGATTGCCTGGCCCTCACCCATGAGTTTCTCGGCGTCATGCTGGGGGTGCGGCGCCCGGGCGTGACGGCAGCCCTGAAGCATCTGCATGACCAAGGCATGCTCGACAACCAGCGGGGGCGCCTCATCATCACCTCCCGCGCAGGCCTGGAAGAACTGGCCGATGGCAGCTACGGCATGGCGGAAGCGGAGTATCGCCGGCTCTTCGTCCCAAGCGCCCCGGTGGGGGCATAGATATTTAAAATCAATCGCTTAGAGGATCCTGGTGCGCCCTAGGGGAGTCGAACCCCTCTTGCAAGATTGAAAATCTTGAGTCCTAACCGATAGACGAAGGGCGCCGCCGGAGGCGGGGTTGATAACCGCCAGCCCCTTGCGTTGCAAGCCGAATAAGGGTGCCCGCCCGCACCGGCCAAAGCACGGCCGGGGCAGGCCCGGGTCTGCTGCCGGGGCCCCGCCTCCCGGCGTTGAACCGTCTGTCGTTGAACCGGGGGGGCCGGTGCTTTATCGACACGCCATCCGGCGCGGCAGCGCCCATGGCCATCAAGGAAGCAAATGCGCATCGATAAAATCGCGGTCGGCCGCAATGTGCCGCACGACGTCAACGTCATCGTCGAAGTCCCGATCGGCGGCGAACCGATCAAATATGAATTGGACAAGGAAGCCGGCACCCTGGTGGTCGATCGCTTCCTCTATACCGCCATGCGCTATCCGGGAAATTACGGCTTCATTCCCCACACGCTTTCCGGCGACGGCGATCCGGTGGATGTGCTGATCGTCAATGCCCGCGCCATCGCGCCCGGCGCGCTGATCAGCGTGCGCCCCGTGGGTGTGCTGCTGATGGAAGACAATGCCGGCGCGGACGAAAAAATCATCGCCGTGCCGTCGGCCATATCAGCCAGCGCTTCGACGCCATCGCCAATGCTGCCGATCTGCCCGAGATCACGCTAAAACAGATCGAGCATTTCTTTGCTCATTACAAGGATCTGGAGCCCGGCAAATGGGTGAAGATCGTGCGCTGGGGCGACGCCGGGGAAGCCCGCAACCTGATCCTGGACGGCATCGCCCGCGCCAAATCGGCGCCGGCTTAGTTCAGCCCCGACATTGCCATTCCCCAATGTTTTTGGAGTCAACCTGCGCGAGCCACCACGCGACACATTTCTGCCGCAAGCCTTGCTTTCGGGGGAACCATAGTTCCGCTGGACTGTTCTTACGGAGCGTGAACGGAGAGCGTCCGTGGAGGTCCGGGTACCCTTGTTGTGTATGGGTTGTGGGGCCGAAGGCACCGTGGTGATGGACCGCGGTTTACCGGTCGATGCGCAAGAGCCGTTCTATTTGCGGGTCTGCGTCCATTTCACAGACGTCCCCAAAATTGTCTGCGCCAAATGCGGCGTGGTGCATCCGATGCCCAAGCTCAAGACCGTGGCCTAAACGGTCCATTTTGCCAATCGCGCCCGCCCGTGCCAGTTTCCCGTTTGGACAAGCTTGGGAGGCGCACAATGAACAAAGCAATTTGGCTGGTGGCCGCGGTGCTGATGTCGGCGCCGAGTGCCGCCTTCGCCGGGCACGGCAAAGCGGGACTGTGGAACGTCACTTCGACCACCGATATGGCGATGGCGATGCCGCCCGAAGTGGCGACGCAGATGAAGCAGGCGGGCATGAAGATGCCCAAACCCGCGCCGATCACCCGCCAGATGTGCATGAGCCAATCGGATGTGGACTCCGACAAGCCGCCGCAGATAGATCCCAATGCCAGCGGCTGCGACACCAAGCTGATCAAGGCCGGCCCATCCGGGATCGAGGCTCAGATGACCTGCAGCGGCAAGATGAAAGGCACCGGCCATATGCAGATCGCCTATAGCGCGCCGGAGCATTATGCCGGCAGCTACAGCTTCAAAGGCACGGTTGAGGGAAATCCCACCAGCATGTCCACCAGCTTCAAGGGCGATTGGGTGAAAAAGGATTGCGGGGCGGTGAAGCCTTATAAACTGCGCTGATGGACGAAGACGTCGCGGCGCTGGCCGCTTTGCTCAGACAGGCGCGCCGCGCCGTGGTCTTTACCGGCGCCGGCATGTCCACCGAATCCGGCATTCCCGATTTCCGCTCACCCGGCGGAATCTGGACCAAGATGATGCCCGTCCAGTTTCAAGATTACATCGCGGACCCGCAGGCGCGGCGCCTATCCTGGCAGCGGCGCTTTGAAATGGAAGACACCTGGAACGCGGTGCAGCCCAATGCCGGGCATCATGCCGTCGCCGAACTGGTGAAGCGCGGCGTGGTCAGCCATGTCATCACCCAGAATATCGACAATCTGCATCACGCGTCGGGCGTGCCCGCGGACCGGGTGATCGAACTTCACGGCAATACCAGTTACGCCAAATGCCTCACCTGCGAGGCGCGGGCCGAGATCGCCGATATCCGCCGGCATTTCGCGCGCGAAGGCGACGCCCCCGATTGCAAATTTTGCGGCGGCATTCTCAAGACCGCCACCATCTCCTTCGGCCAGGCCATGCCGGACGCGGAAATGGCGCGGGCCGAGGCGGCCGCGCTGGCTGCCGATCTCTGCCTGGTGATGGGGTCCTCGCTGGTGGTCTATCCGGCGGCCGGATTTCCCGTATTGGCCAAGAAAGCGGGGGCGCGGCTTGCCATTCTGAACCGCGAGGAAACGCCGCAAGACCCTTATGCCGACTTGGTGATTCATGGCGAGATCGGCCCGATTTTGACCGCCGCCGTTAAGGCCTTGTGAGCGGGTTGCCCCGCAGAAGCGGATCGCTAGTATGGCCCTCGAATCACCCATTTTCCCGGAGTAAAGCCTTGCGCCGCGCCGACGAAGAAAAAGAGGAAAAAGACGACGACAAGAACAAGTCGCCGGAACCGCAAATGTCGGAGGTCGCCAAGGCGCTGTTCAAATCGCGCACGGTGCTGATCTTCGGCGAAGTGAATATGAAAATGGCCGAGCGGGTCACCGCCCAATTGCTCGCCTATGCCGAAAGCGAAGGCGATATCCGCGTCATCGTCAATTCTCCGGGCGGCCATGTGGAGTCGGGCGACACCATTCACGACATGATCCGCTTCGTCGGCTCCAAGGTGAAGATGATCGGCACCGGTTGGGTCGCCAGCGCCGGCGCCCATATCTATCTGGGCGCGAAAAAAGAAAACCGCTTCTGCCTGCCGTTCACCCGCTTTCTGCTGCACCAGCCCCTGGGCGGCGTGCAGGGCCAGGCCTCCGATATCACCATCGAGGCGGAAGAAATCATCAAGATGCGCGCCCGCCTGATCCGCGAAATCTCCATGGAGACCGGCCAGCCCTATGAAAAGGTGGTGGTAGACACCGAGCGCAATTTCTGGATGGGCGCGGAAGAAGCGGTAAAATACGGCTTGGTGAACAAGATCGTCAGCAAGGCGTCCGAAGTGTGAGCGACGCGCCGGCACCCTGGTGGCGCGGCGCGGTTGTTTATCAGGTCTATGTCCGCAGTTTCTGCGACGGCAACGGCGACGGGCAGGGGGATTTTGCCGGGCTGATCTCAAAGCTCGGCTATATCGCCTCGCTGGGCGTCGATGCCGTGTGGCTGTCCCCGATCCATCCCTCGCCCAACCGCGACTGGGGCTATGACGTCTCGGATTATGACGGCGTCCATCCCGATTACGGCACGCTGGCGGATTTCACAGCCCTGATCGAGGCGGCGCATGCCAAAGGCCTCAAGATTATTCTCGACGAAGTGCTGGCGCATACTTCGGACGAACATGCCTGGTTCGCCGCCAGCCGCGACGGCGATGCGGCCAAACGCGATTGGTATGTCTGGGCCGACCCCAAGGACGACGGCACGGTGCCCAACAACTGGCTGTCGGTGTTCGGCGGCCCCGCCTGGTCCTATCAGCCGGCGCGGCGGCAATATTATCATCACAAATTCCTGCGCCAGCAGCCCAAGCTGAGCTGGGCGCAGGCGGATGCGCGCGAAGCCGCGCTCAAGGTTTTGGATATCTGGCTGACGCGCGGGGTCGATGGTTTCCGCCTCGACGTCGCCAATGCGTTTCTGCATGACGCCAAGCTCGCCGACAATCCGGCGATTCCGCCCGCCGCGCGCGGCCCGGAGGAATGGTCGGCCGCCGCCAATATGCAGCGCCATCTGAACGATTCAAACCTGGCCGAGAACAAGCCCTTGCTGGATGTGGTGCGACGGCGGGTGGAAGGGTTCGACGATCGCTTCGTGTTCGGGGAATTTTCGGAGGAGTTCGAACGCTCCGGCTGTTATCTGCCCTCCAATACGGGCCTTCACGCCGGATACAATTTTGCCCTGCTGCTGGCCAAGGACGCGGGCGCGATCAAGGCGCATCTCGAGACTTTGGCCCGCTATCCCGACCATTGGCCCTGCATCGCCTTTTCCAATCATGACGTGATCCGCACCGCCAGCCGCTTCGGTCCGGCCAATGCCAAAGTGATGCTGGCGCTGCTGTTTGCGCTGCGCGGAACCATTCTTTTGTATCAGGGCGAAGAGCTGGGCCTGCCCGAAGTGGATTTGCGCCGCGATCAATTGCGCGATCCGGTCGGCGATCTTTATTATCCGCTGTTCAAGGGGCGCGACGGCTGCCGCACCCCGATGCCCTGGGACGCTAGCCGGCCGCAACTGGGCTTCACCAGCGGCACGCCTTGGCTGCCGCTCGGCCCCGCCCATGCCGCCCTGGCGGTTTCGGCGCAAGAGGCCGATCCCCATTCGCCGCTCAATTATGTCCGCGCCTTGCTTCAAGCGCGCAAAAAGCACCGCGCCCTGACCCAAGGCGATCTGACTTTGCTGGAGGCGCCGCCGGCGCTGATCGCATTCCGGCGCGGCGAGATGTTCTGTGTCTTCAATCTCAGCGAAACGGCAAAGTCCTGGCGCAGTCCGGACTTGGAAGGCGCGACGACGTTGGAGCTGGGCAGCGGGACGGCGGATCTGCGCGCCGATGTCCTGACGCTGGGTCCTTCAAGCGCCTGGTTTGGCAGTCCGGTTTATTGATGGTCGCGCGGCCGGGGGCGCGGACGCGCCCCATTTAACGATGGGCGCCTCCGGCGCCCGATGCGCGGACGCGCCCAATTTGGCAATGGGCGCCTCCGGCACCCGGGCGCGGACGCGCCCAATTAGCAATGGGCGCCTCCGGCGCCACTCGCAAAACCGTTTCACACTTTTGCTGGCCGGCGCTCCAGGGCGTCCATCGCTTCCAGCGTCGCCTCCAGCGGCAGCATCACGCAGCGATGCCGCCCGGCATAACCCGCCACGCCGTCGAAGACGGTATAGGTGTCGAAAGGCGCCATCGGGGCCTCGCCGCCTTTCAGCATCGCCCGCACCGCCGCCACCAGCACCTGGATATCGGCGCGGTCCAGTCCGGTGGCGTCCGCCCCCAGGATCGCCGCCGAGGCCTGGGTCAGCACGCAGCCATGGGTGTGGTGGGCCAGCGCAGTGATGCGACCATTCTCCAGCGCCACATCGACCGTGACCCGGTCGCCGCAGGCGGGATTATGGGCGGTGGCGCTGGCATCCGCCTGGGCCAGCCGGCCGGCCCCGGCGGCATCGGCTGCCAGCCGTAGCAAGTCCTTTTTGTAGAGGGCGTCGCTCATGGTGTCGGCCTTAGCGCTTCGCCGCTTGGGGCTGCCGGGCGAGATAGGCCGCGAGAGCCTCTTGCGTATCGATGTCGGTGACGGGACCGTCATGGCCCGCCTCCACCTCAAAGACTAGACCCGCATAATGTTCGAAAAGAGACCGCGCCCCCGCGTCACCCGTGAGGCTCGCAATCTGGGCAAAGAACTGCCGCGCCCATAGTACCGGGTTGCCCCGCCGGCCCTGGCGGGTGGCGACGATAATGGCCCGGCCGAGCGCGGGATCGAAAGCCGCGATCATGGCATCGATCAGGGCGGCATCTATCCCCGGCATGTCCCCCAGCAACACCACCACGCCGTCGCAATCCTCCGGCAACGCCCTCACACCGCACTTCAGGGATGTGCTCAAACCCATTGCGAAATCGGGATTTTCGCAAGTGGTGAGGGGAAGGGGCGCCAGCAGGTTGCGGATTTTCTGCGCTTCGTTGCCGCTGACAACAACCACCGGATCGGCCCCGCTGGCCAGGGCCGCTTCGGCAACATGACGCAGCATCGGTTTGCCCCCCAGGGGCTCCAGCAGCTTGTTGCGGCCGAACCGCGAGGCGTGGCCGGCCGCCAGGATCACGGCGCCGATCTTGGGGTGCATGGCGGTCATAAGGGCCAGTCTAGGCCCGTCAGGTGGCTGCCGCCATGCGCGGCAGATGCAGCCGGGCCCTGAGGCCGCCATTCTCGCGGTTCTCCAGCAGGATCGCCCCGCCATGGCCTTCGACGATCGCCTTGACCAGCGTCAGTCCCAGCCCGGTGCCGCCGGTGGCCGCGTTGCGGGAACTTTCCAGCCGGACGAAAGGCTCGAATACCCGCTGGCGGTCGGTGTCGGGAATGCCCGGGCCGTCGTCCTCCACCACCACGTCATAGCCGTCGGCCCGCTCATTGATCTGGACTTCCGCCTTGGCGCCATAGGCGACGGCGTTCTCGACCAGATTGCGCACCGCCCGGCGAATCTCATTGGGCCGGCAACTGACGGGGGCGGGGCCATGATGGTGCCAGCTCACCGGCTCGCCCAGATCGTCCAGATCGGCGACCAGGCTTTCCACCAGGGCGGACAGATCGACATTGCGCTTGGTTTCCCCGCCGGTGCCGCGGGCGCTGGACAGCACCTGCTCGGTCAGGGCTTGCAGCTCGTCCAGGTTCTCCAGCAGCCGCTCGCGCAAATCGTCGTCGTCGATGAATTCCAGATTGATGCGCATGGCGGTCAGGGGCGTGCGCAGGTCATGGCCCACCGCCGACAGAAGATGGCGCTGGCTTTCCAGGGTGCGGGTGACTTCGCCGGTCATCTTGTTGAAGGCGATGGCGGCATTGCGCACGTCATCGGGGCCCTTCTCCTCGACATGGGGGGCGTTGCCGCCTCGTGCCACCACCGAAGCGGCGGCAGTCAATTCCGACAGCGGCCGCACCACGCGGCGCGCCATCAAGGCGCCGGCCAGCGAGGCCAGCAGGATCGCGACCATGGCGGCGGTGACGATTTCGACCGGCCAGGGCGGAGGATTGCGCAGGAAAACCACAGACAGGCGGTTGTGTTTGTCGAGCGGAATGGAGAGCCGGATGGCATTGGCGTCCTTGTCGGCGCCCTCGGGCAATAGATCGGCGGGAATATCCTTTGGCGATTCATGAAGCTGGATATTCACCGGACCGTGCTGGGCTTCCGGTGGCAGCATGGCGGCCAGACGCTGTGCCAGACGGGTTTCGTCCTCGTCCATCGGCTCGGTGCCGCTTTGCGCCGGAAGTTCGCGGAAGCGCCAGATACGCCGCAGGCTCATGGTCCGCATCACCACATCGCGGGACTCCGATGGAATGGCGCTTAAGGTCGTGGCGACGGCGGAAGCGCGGTCCAAGACGCGTTCATTGGCGGCGATTTCATTTTGTTGTTCGTTGCCATGTTCGAACCAGAAGGCCACGGCAAGATTGGAAATCACCACGGCCGCCGCGGTCACCGCGATCAATTGGACCACCAGGGTGCGAGGCCATAATTTGAGCTTCATGTCTTGTTTCTCACGCCGCTTCGGGTTCCATCGCGAAGATGTAACCGCCTCCCCAAACGGTCTTAATATAGCGCGGATTTTTGGGGTCCGGCTCGATTTTCTTGCGCAGCCGGCTGACATGGTTATCGATCGAGCGGTCGAACAGATCGGCGTCGCGCCCCTTGGTCAAATCCAGCAATTGATTGCGGGTCAGGGCGATCTTGGGCCGTTCCAGAAGCGCGGTGAGGAGGCGGAACTCGCCGCTGGAAAGGGGCAGGGCGATCCCTTCCGGTCCGATCAACTCGCGCTGGCCGGTATCGAGCGTCCAGTCGCCGAAGCGAATGCGGTCGGCGCCGGGCGGCTTCTGCCGCGGCGGCAAAGCCTGGGTGCGGCGGAGCACGGCGGTGACGCGGGCGATCAGCTCGCGCGGGCTGAAGGGCTTGGCGATATAATCATCCGCGCCCATCTCGAGCCCGATGATGCGGTCGACTTCCTCGCCCCGGGCGGTCAGCAGGATCACGGGAATCTGCGAGGTCTCGCGGATCGAGCGGCATAGCGACAGCCCGTCCTCGCCCGGCATCATGATGTCCAGCACCACCAGATCGATGGCCGAAGCTTTCATCACTTTGCGCCCCGCGGCGGCATCGGCGGCGGTGGTGGCCCGGTAGCCATGCTCTCGCAGATAGCGGGCAAGCGGCTCGCGGATATCGCGGGCATCTTCCACCAGAAGAATATGGGGCTTTACGTCGTCCTTGGTCATGAGTTGCGCAAAGTCTGAGTGATTTGGGCCAAAATGGAAATGGCAATTTCGGCCGGGCTGCGGGCGCCGATCGCCAGCCCCACCGGGCCGTGAATGCGGGCCAGCTCTGCCGGGGTCAAGCCGGCTGCAGCCAGCCGCTCCAGCCGGGCGGCATGGGATTTTTTCGAGCCCAGGGCACCGACATAAAAGGCCGGCGAGCGCAGGCCCGCGGCCAGGCCCAGATCGTCGATCTTGGGGTCATGGGCCAGGACCACCAGGGCCGAGCGGGGGCCGAGCGGCGTTCGCGCCAGCGCCTCATCGGGAAATTCATGGACCAGGGTGATGCCGGGGAAGCGTTCGGCGCTGGCGAAAGCCATGCGCGGGTCGATCACCCGCACCCGGCAGCCGGCCAGCACGGCCATGGCGGCCAGGGGCTGGGCGATATGCACGGCGCCCACCAGCGCCAGGTCGAGGGGCGGATTGTGAACTTCCAGAAAATATTTGCGGCCCGCGATTTCCACTTCGCCGCTTTTGTCGGTGCGGGCCGCCTCGGCCGCCGCGGCGCCCAAGGGCGAAGCATCGGATGCGGGATCGATCACCTGCTCCTCGCCATCCGCCGCCACGGCGCGCACCAGCGGACGGCCCGAGCCGGCAATCAGGGCCGCCAGGGTCTCGCGTTTCATGTGACCGGCTCGACCAGGATTTCGATCCGCCCGCCACAGGCCAATCCGACCTCCCAGGCAGTCTGGTTGGTGACGCCGAATTCCAGCCGGCGCGATTTGCCGTCCTGCATCGCGGCCTGTGCCGCTTCGATGATGGCGCCTTCGACGCAGCCGCCCGAGACCGAGCCGGCAAAGGCGCCATCGTCGCGCACTGCGATCTGGCTTCCTGCCGGGCGCGGCGCCGAACCCCAGGTGGCCAGCACCGTCGCCAGCGCCACTTTGTGGCCGGCACCAAGCCAATCCGCCGCCTGTTGCAATTCGCTGGTCATGCCAATGCGCTTTCCACCGCGCGCCTGGCCATCACGCCAACCAGATGGGCGCGATATTCGGCCGAGGCGTGGATGTCGGAATTGAGCGCGCCGTCATCGACACCGATACTGGCCAGCGCGGCAGGACCGAAATTCTTTTCCAGCGCCCGTTCCATCTGCGACAGACGAAACACGCAGGCACCGGCGCCGGTCGCCACCACCCGAACGCCTTTTTTGCCTTGCGCAACGAAGACCCCGGCCAGGGCATAGCGCGAGGCCGGGTTGCGGAATTTCGCGTAACCGGCGCGCTGGGGCAGGGCGAAACGCGCTTCCAGGATGATTTCGCCCGGCTCCAGCGCCGTGGCGAAAAGCCCGGTGAAGAAATCATCGGCATCGATCTGCCGGCGGTTGGTTTTGATCCTGGCCGCCAGCGCCAGCGCGGCGGCGGGATAATCGGCGGCCGGATCATTGTTGGCCAGGCTGCCGCCAAGCGTGCCGCGATAGCGCACCGCCGGATCGCCGATCATCCCCGCCAGATAGGCGAGGGCGGGAAGCAGGCGCTTCACTTCGGCGTTACTCGCGACTTGGAAATGGGTGGCATTGGCGCCGATCACCAAATCGTCGCCTTCGCTACGGATGAAAGCCAATTCCCGCAGGCCGGAAATGTCGACCAGCGCCGGCGGCGCCGCCAGCCGCGTCTTCATCGCCGGGATCAGGCTTTGTCCCCCCGCCAGCAATTGCGCCTCGCCGCCCAGCAAGCGTTCGGCCTCGGCCACGCTCTTGGCGCGATGATAGGTGAAGGCATAGGGGATCATGGCTGCGGCTCCTTGGCCGCCGCCTCGATGGCGCTGACGATGGTGTGATAGCCGGTGCAACGGCAAATATTGCCTTCCAGCTCCTGGCGGATGGCATCGCGCGTGAGGCCGGGCCGGCGCTTGATCATGTCCACCGCGGTCATGATCATTCCCGGGGTGCAGAAGCCGCATTGCAATCCGTGATGCTCATGGAAGGCGCGCTGTACCGGATGCAGCACGCCATTCTTGGCCAGGCCTTCGATGGTGGTGACCTGCGATCCTTCCACCTGTGCGGCGAAGAGCGTGCAGCTTTTGACCGGCACCCCATCGACATGCACCACACAAGCGCCGCATTGGCTGGTGTCGCAGCCGATATGGGTGCCGGTCAGGCCAAGCTGCTCGCGCAGGAAATAGACCAGAAGCGTGCGGTCCTCGGCCTCAGCCGCTACCGGCTTGCCGTTCACCGTGAGTGCAATCGTCCTCATCGGACCACCATGAGCATCAAACCCAGGATTATCACCACCGCGGCCAAGCCTGTCATCCAGATTAGCGGGCTGGCGGTATCGGGACGGCTGGAGACACCGGGCGCCGCTGCGCTCGGCGGCAGACTGGGCGGCGCCACGGCCTGCGAAAAACGGGCAAAGAACTGGTCGGCAAGCTGACGCGCGGCGGCGTCGATCAGCCGTTGGCCGATCTGGGCAAGCTTGCCGCCGACTTGGGCGCGGGCGCTGTAGCGAAGCTCGGTGCCCCCTTCGGCCGGCGCCAGCAATACCGTGGCTTCCCCCTGGGCAAAACCGGCGGCGCCCCCCTGGCCTTCGCCGGCCAAGACGCAGCGCCGCGGCGGCTCCTGCTCGCGCAGTGTCACCTTGCCTTGGAAGCTGGCTTTCATCGGCCCGATCTTGACGCCCACCCGCGCGGCGAAATCGCTGGCGCCGGTTTGCTCCAGTGCCTCGCAGCCTGGAATACAGGCTTTCAAGATCGAAGGATCGAACAAACCATCCCAGACTGCCTGGGGTGGCGCGGCGATAAAATATCGGCCGGTGAATTCCATGGATCGTTCCTAGAGCGCTGTGAAATTTTTGACCAGACCATGATCTCCGCGCGGTTCCGTTGTCTTTACAAGAATTTCGCAGGTTCTTTACAGGATTCGCGCAGGACACCGGCCGAGCTTTATGTCAGCTTCGGGCCTTGCAACAGGCTGTAGCGGCCCGGGCCAAGCCCGCTCGGAAGGATAGTTTTGTCATGGAGCGTGACGCGGATCCGTCACCCAGGCAGCATGGAGGGCCCGAACAGCGGGCCGAGACGCGCGCCGGCCAAATCAAATGGTTCGATTTCACCAAGGGCTATGGCTTCATCACCCTGGCGCAAGGCGAGGATGTCCTGCTGCATCAGAACTGCGTGCGCCAATCGGGCGTCAAGCTGGTGCAGGAGGGCGCCCAGGTTGTTTGCGAGGTGGTGCAGGGGCCGCGCGGCCTCCAAGCCAGCCGGCTGATCTCAGTCGACAATTCCACCGCCCAGATGATGCCGGCCCAGGAGGGCCGCATGGCCCGCTACACCGCCGAACCGCGCGGTCCCAGTTTCGAGGGCACCGTAAAGTGGTTCAACCGCGCCAAGGGCTATGGCTTTGTTTCGCGCGGCCCCGGCTCGCCCGACATCTTCGTGCATATGGAAACCCTGCGCCGCGGCGGCATTGCCGAATTGCGCGAGGGCCAGCGGGTCATGATCCGCACCGGCGACGGCCCCAAGGGCGAATTGGCGGCAGAGATCACCTTGTTGGACGACTAGGCCTGTTTGGCGCATTGATTTTGCATCGCGCCATGGGATAGTCGCGCATGTTCCGCTCTCACTTTTTCGCATCTTTGCTGGCCTTGGCCCTTGCCCTGGCCGCTGCGCCCGTCCAGGCGGCCGACTGCCCGGCGCCCAAAGCCATGAAATTCACCGTCGGCCGCACCATCAGGCTGAGCCGGCTGGGTTTCACCGAAGGCTTCGAGGTGCATGGGGCGGATATTTACGAGAGCACCGGCTCGATGTTCGGCGGCTCGCGCCTGATGCGCATTGCCCCGGGTGGAAAGGTCACCACCGTCGCCGATTTCGGAGAGAAATTCTTCGGCGAGGGCCTCACCATCGTGAACGACCAGATCTACCAGTTGAGCTGGAAGGATCATGTGGTCTTCGTTTACGACCTGAAGGGCGAGTTGCTGCGCAGCATGCGCAATGACGACGAAGGCTGGGGCCTGACGCATATTCCGGGGGCCAATACTTTGGTCTATAGCGACGGCAGCAACCGTTTGACCTTCGCCGATCCCAAGAATTTCGCCACCCTCCATACCGTGGCGGTGCGCCAGGGCGCCGATCCACTGCCGATGATCAATGAGCTGGAATGGGTGGATGGCAAAATCTACGCCAATATTTTCGAGACCCCCGATGTGGTGCGGATCGATCCGGTCAGCGGCTGTGTCGAGGCGCGGGCCCAGCTGACGGATTTATGGGGCCGCCTGACGCCGGCGGACCGTGCCGCCATCGGCGCCGATGCCAATTTCGTCCTCAACGGCATCGCCTGGGATGGGGCGCATAAGCAATTCTATCTCACCGGCAAGCAATGGCCGGTGATGTTCGCCGGGCGTTTTTCCCCTCCCTGAAACTTTGCTCAGATGGCGATGCCGCAAAGCTGCGCCAGATAAGCCAGCAGCCGGTCCTGCACCGCTTCGTCCTCAGCCGCCGGCGCCATCTTGGCGCGCCGCCGGTGGTGGAAATAACCCCCGCTTACCCGCGCCGCGGGCTCCTCGCTCACCGCCAGCCAGGCCTGGGTCTCGGCGCCCTGGTCCAGATCGTCCGGGGCGCCGCGCCCGCCCATCTTTGTCGGCACCCAGCCGGGATCGACCGCATTGACCAGTACCTCAGGCCAGCGGCGGGCCAGCGCCATCGCCAGGATGGTGTCGTGCAATTTGGTGTCGGCGTAAGCTTGCGATGCGTTCCAGCGGCGCTTTTTCCACTGGGCGTCGTCGAGATCGGGATTTCCTTGCCGGTGCATGCCCGAGCTCAGATAGATCAGCCGCGCCGGGCGATCGATACAGGCGGTCAAGACGTAAGGCGCGGCGACGTTGACGGCGAAAATCTGCGTCATGCCGTCTTCCGTCTCATGCCGCCCGCTTTCGGTGTAACCGATCGCCACATTGTGGATCACGGCGTCGAAGCGCCCCAGCGCATTGGCCTGATCGGCAACCGAGCGCATCGCCGCCAAGGTGGCGACGTCGCCGATGACGACCGCTTCGCAATCGGCAAGCTTGCCCCGCGCCGCCTGCGCCCGCGCCTCGCTGCGGGCATGAAGGACAACCTTGTGACCTTGCGCGGCCAGCTGCCGGCCGGCGAGCAGGCCCAGGCCATCGGACGAACCGGTGATCAAAACCCTTGCCATGGCACCCTCGGTTCCTCGATCTGGTTCCGGAAAACACTAACGCTCCAGCCGTGATTTTGCCCGCCTTTCGGGCAAGGCCTGTCTGCGACCCTCTTGTGGCTTGACGGGTCCTGGTCAAACCGGCCATTTAGCCCCCCGTAACGGCAAGGACGACCTGGCTTTTCTTGGCCGATGGCCGAGCAAATCGGAGCGTAGCGCAGCCTGGTAGCGCATCTGCTTTGGGAGCAGAGGGTCGTGTGTTCGAATCACACCGCTCCGACCAGCCGGGCAAAAAGGACAAGTTGATGCGCGCGCGTATTTTCAAACCGGCCAAGAACGCCATGCAATCGGGCAGGGCCCGCACCAAGCAATGGCTGCTGGAATATGAACCCGAACGCCCCCGCCATATCGACCCGCTGATGGGCTGGACCAGTTCCGACGACATGCGCCAGCAAGTGGTGCTGGAATTCGACAGTTGCGAGGAAGCGGTGGCCTATGCGAAGGCGCATGACATCGCCTATCAGGTGTTCGAGCCCCACGCCCCCAAGCCCAGACCAAAATCCTATTCCGACAATTTCCGCTTCGACCGCAAGCAACCCTGGTCGCATTAAAGGGGGGCGCTCCACCTTCCACCCTCCCCGAAAATCGCGCTACGCACGATTTTGCGACCCCACTGGGCGCGCTTGGCCGCGCGCCCGTCCTTCGGACCTCTCAAGGGGAGGGTGGTATCAATTTCCCGCCGATTTTGTCCTAGAATAGGCGCAAGACTCCGTAGCTCAGCTGGATAGAGCACCTGCCTTCTAAGCCGGTGGTCGTTGGTTCGAATCCAACCGGGGTCGCCATTACCCACGAAGCAGGAAATACCCCCGCGGTCTTAAGCCCGGATAAGCCCCGTCATTGCCGGCGCGTTGGCGCTGTCGGGAAAGACTGCGCCGTTCAAGGCAGATGCCGGCACGCCCATATGTTCGGCCAAGATGCCTTTGAACAGGCTGCGCAGATCCGTTCGCGGCGGCTGATCGCGCCCGTCCTGCAGCGCCGCAGTTGAAAGGCCGGTCCATTCGGCGCGGACATGGCCGCCCGCCACAGCGCCGCCTAGGAGGAAACTTGCGCCGCCGGTGCCGTGATCGGTGCCGCCATTGCCATTGGGCCGCACCGTGCGGCCGAACTCCGTCGCCATGACGATCGCGGTCTTGCCCCACACCGGACCCAACGCGGCTTTCATCGCGTCCAGCCCGCCATCGAGGGCCGCCAATCGCCGCGCCAGCGCCCCCGCGGCCGCGCCTTCATTGATATGCGTATCCCAGCCGCTGATATCGAGCACGGCCACCCGTGGCCCGCCCGCCGATGCCAACAGCCGTCCGGCACCGGCAAACAAAGGCGTCAGATTGGCGGCATTGCCGGGTCCCATTTTCTTGTCGGAAGGATCGTCCGAGGCCACCATGGCAGCACTTTGTAGCGACAGCGCGTCGTCCAGCGCGTGGGAGAGCGAGGGATCGCCCGCATATAACAATTTGACCTGCGCCAAAAACGCCGCGTCGGGCGTCGGCAGTGAGGCCGGCATCCAACTGGTGGCGCGCGCGGGTCCGGTGAGCAGCAAAGGCGGCGTTTGCGCCACGGCCAGGGCATGAGCGCCATCCGCAAGACCCATCGGTGCCAAGGCGCGGTTAAGCCATCCATCGCTGATCACATGGGGCCGGGCGCCGCCCGTCTCCAGCACATTCTGGCCCTCGAAATGCGAACGATTGCGATAGGGCGAACAGATGTTCTGGAATGCGATCAATTCCTTGGCGTCGTACAGGGATTTCATATTCGCCAGGGCCGGATGCAGGCCGAACATGCCGTCCAAGTCGTGCAGGGGCGCCGTGCCGTCCGTGCTCAGGGCCAGCACGCCGCGCGTCGCGGCATAATCCTTGTCGCCATGCGGGGGGACGGCGGCCAGGCCATCGACGGCGCCGCGCAAAATCACCACCACCAACCGCCGGTCGCCCGGCATCGCTGCGAAAGCCGCGTGCAGGGGCGCATCCCATAGACATAACCCGGCGGTAGCGCTCAATCCTTTGAGCAGCGAACGGCGCGAGGCAGCAATCCTATCCATGGCGATCACCTGCGTTGAAATTCGGGACTGGCAACCAGAAGGGCCAGCGCTTCACTTGGGTTGCCGGCATGAGTCATGGCGGCGCCGGTGGCGGCGGAAAGGCGCGGGCCCAGCGCGCCTTTCGCCAATTGCGTGATTTGGGGCATGGAAAATGCCTGGGGCAGGCGCGACGCCAGTTGCCGGGCGAAGGCGATGCGCGACAGCACGGCATCGGCGCCCGACCAGTCCTGGGACTGATCGGACCAGCCCTTTGGCGAAGGCGCCGCCATGGGAAATTGGCCCATCAGGCGGCAAGCCTGCATCGCCGCCAAAGTCTGGCGCTGGGCATTTTCGGTTTGGGGCAAATCAAGCAAACGGTAGGAGGCGGTGACAAATTCCACCGGCGCTCGCATCTTGCCTGGCCCCGGCGCCCAGGCGGCGGGATCCTCAACCACCGCCACGGCCAGCGCCTTCAGGTCGCCGCCTGTATCGCGAAAGGTTTTTTCCAGCCGCGCCACGGAAGCGGCGGGTGGTTTATCTGCGATGAAATGCACCGCGAATTTTTGGGCGATGAAATGCGCCGTGGCGGGATCATGGGCAAGATCGTGAATGGCGGCGCGGCCCCCGGCAAAACCATCGGGATAGGTCTTGCCGCGCAAAGCAAAGGGGCCCGGCTCATGCCGGTTGGGAAAATAGCGAAAGCCGCCGGACACGCCCGCATCGTTCGGCAGATCGTCCCTGGTGAAAACTGCCGGCATGAGCCGTCCCCGCCGCCCCGCCGCTTGGCCGGTGTCGATGCTCCAGCCGGTCAAAAGCTTGGCCAAGGCGATGACGTCCGCCTGGGTGTAGCCGCCATCCACCCCAAGCGAATACAGCTCCATCAATTCGCGGCCGAAATTCTCATTCAGACCGCGTTTGGCCAACTCGCCGGCGGGCGAGTCGGGGCCGATGGATTGCGCGTTGTTGAGATAGATCAGCATGGCCGGATGAGTGGCCACGGCCAGCAGCATGTCCTCGAATTTTCCGGCAATGAAAGGCCGGATGGCCTCGCGCTCATAGGCGCCCGCAAGACTGGCCGTGCCGGCATTCTGGGTCGAAATCGTGAAATGATTGGACCAGAACCAGACCAGCCGTTCGGCAAAGGGGCGCTGGCTTTTGAAGCCCAGATCGAAGCGCGCGGACATTTCGTCGATCAACACCTGGCGCTGCTGCTGGACGAAGGCTTTCAAGTCTGCGTCCTGCGCCTTCTTCATCTGCTGGCGCTGCCGGCGATAGGCAACCAGGTCACGCACCAGCTCGGCGCCATTGGGAAACGCTGTCCCGCCCGGTTTGCGTGGCTGTTCAGCCGGGGCGATCTGGGCGGTCAACCAGGCCTTGGGGTCGCGGCTGGCTTGCTCCAATTCCCCCGGGCGTCCGCCCAGCCCGAAGCGGTTTACGGCAATCGATCCTTCCAGCGACATGGCATCTCCCGCCAAATCCGTCGTCACCAATGTGATTGGCCCAAGTTAAACCCAGGATGAACAGGTGTCGCCCCCCTATGACAAATTCGTCATGAAATCCCGCGCCGAAGTGCGATTGGGAGCGCCCATTTCTTGCCCACAGGATTGCCCCGATACCCGAAAAACGCGGGCATCAAATCAGGCTTCCTTAACCGCCATAGGCCTAGGCTTTGCGAAAGGCCGGGGGGCGGCATGGACGATTTTATCGAGCGGGCCGGATATCACATCGAGGCGCAGGCCGAGCGCCGCCCGAACAAACGCCGGCGCGTGCTGTCACCGGGCTATGCGGTTTACGACCAAGGCCGCGGGCTCTTGGCCTGCAGCATCCGCGATCTCAGCGCCACCGGGGCCCGAATCGCTTTTTCCCGCAACAGCATGCTGCCGGGCAATTTCTATTTCATCGACATCGCCAGCCATCTTATCCACGAAGCGCGGGTGGCATGGTCGTCGCAATATCAGGCGGGGCTGAGCTTTCATCGCAGTTTCGCCGTCGAGCAGATCGTCGATCCGGCGCTGGATTTTCTCAAACAATTCTGGTGCGAGCGGATCGCCAGCTAGAACGGCTCCGCCCTTTATGTGCCGGTGTTTTGCGCGATCCAGGCGAAATAATCCTTGGATCCCGCCGCAAACGGCGTGGCGACGATTTCCGGCACGCTATAGGGATGCAGCGTCTTGATGCGGGCGATGGCGGCGTCGAACAGGGCGCTGCGGGTCTTGATCAAGAGCAGGGTTTCGGGCTCGTTGTTGATCTTTCCTTCCCAGGAATAGAAACTTTCGATTCCGGCCAGCTGCACACAAGCGGCAAGCTGTTCCTCGACCAGGCTGCGCGCCAGTGACCGCGCCGCATCGGCGTTGGGCATGGTGGTGAGCAGCATGCCGTAATCGCCGGCGCTCATGGGGCCGCCACCTGGCCGACCGGGCGCGCCGCTTCGGGCCGCCCCGCGCGCCGGGCAAAAGCCAGGATGTGGTGGATGGTCTCTTTCAGGCCGGTGGTCACCACATCGCATTCGGTCGCCTCGACACTGTCGAGATAGCGCGAATGGTCGTTGCCCAGGCCCCAGAAGATCGCCATCACCGGCACGCCGGGCATGCGCTTGCGCAGGCGCCGCACCTGATAGCGGGCATTCTTGTAAGTCCCCGGCTCCAGATAGGAGAGGCAGGCGACCCGCACCCCCTGGGCATCGAGGCTGTCGATCTGCGCCGCGGAAATCTGCTCCGAGTTCACCACCCGCGCCGCCACGCCATATTTGTGCAGCATGTCGACCAGCAGCAGCGCCGCGGCTTCGTCCAGCGGCCCGCGGCCGGCAACGCAGAGCACCGGAATCTGGTGCCAGGCGGCCGGCAATTCCGAAAATGCGCTGGCGGCGTCCTCATCCTTGCGGTCGGCGAGATTTTCGATCAGGCCCTTGATGGCGTCGCGGATGCGCGCCTGGCGCATACCGTCCAGCACGCCGCGATTGACATCGGCCTGGGCCAGCATCAGGGCGCGCGCTGCGACCTCGTCGTAATAGACCGACAGCGCGTTGTTGCGCAGGAATTCCTCGGCGTCCTCGGTGGCGTCGTCGGGATCCTCCCCCAGCATGCGCAAATAAAGGCTCTCCTCGATCGCCAGGGCCGGGGAATCGCCCAGCATCACATCCAGGAATTTGAGGCCCTGGACATGGCGGCCAAGCACCACGAAACACATGGTCAGGGGCGTCGACAGCAGCAATCCGACCGGGCCCCATAGCCAGGTCCAGAACACCAAGGCGACAACCACGGCCACCGCCGAAAGCCCCATCGAGCGGCCATAGACGAAAGGCTCGATCACCTGGCCGACCACGAATTCGACGCCGCCATACAGCGCCATGGTCCAAAGCAGCATCGACCAGCCCGGATCGACCGCCACTGCCAGCACGGCAGGAAACAGAAAGGCGATGGGCACGCCCACATAAGGGACGAAGCGGAACAACATGCCGATCAGCCCCCATAAGCCGGAATTGGGGATGCCGATCAGCCACAGCCCAAGTCCCATGGTGAGGCCGAAACCGCTATTGATCAGGGTCTGCAGGAACAGATAGCGCGACAGCCGCGCCGCGGCTTCGTCCAGCGCCACGGCGGTGCGCTGCATGTCGCGCGATCCCGCCAGGCGGACAAAGCGGTCGCGCAGATCGTCCTTCTGCAACAAAATAAAGCCGACAAATATCAGCACCAGGGCGATCAGGCCCAATGGCTCCAGCAGCGGGCCCAGGATGTCCTGCGCCATCTGCCAGGGGGCGACGCTGCTGGCGCGGATTTCGACCGGCACCGGCTTTTCCTCGGCCGGGACGCCGGCGGTGCCGGGGGTGTTGGGACGGGTGCCGGTGATCTGGTCGGCAAGCGCCTCGATGGTGTGGTTGAGACGGGCAAAAGTGGCGTTGCCGGTGGCCGAACCGCGCACCGATTCGATCTTATGGGCGATGTTGTTCTGATAAGAGGGAATGTCGCGGGCCAGGCCGGCGAACTGCGCGCCGACGAAAATGCCGATCCCGGTGAGCAGCACCAAGGCCACCAAAAGGCTGAGCAGCACCGCCGGCAGATGCCCCAAATGCGCCCGCCGCAGCAGCCCCACCAGCGGCCCCAGGGCGAAAGACATCAGCACCGCCAAAGCCAGCGGCATCAGCACCGGCCGGCCGAAATAAAGACCCATCACCACCACGGCCGTGATCACGGCGGTCATGAATTTCGGCGTCAGGGTGTCGGCGGGGGGCGCCTTGAGTTCGGTCATGTCCCCTGTATAGCGCGGATTATGCGGTTCCGTTCAGCCCAACTGGCGGAAGAAACAGCTTGGCGCCCCGGTGTGGCAGGCCGGACCCAGTTGATCCACCTTCAAAAGCACCACATCGCCGTCGCAATCGACCCAGGCCTCGACCAGATGCTGGTGATGGCCGCTGGTTTCGCCCTTGCGCCAGACTTGCTGGCGCGAGCGCGACCAATAGGTCACCTCGCCTGTGTGCAGGGTGGCTTCCAGGGTCTCGCGGGTCATCCAGGCCATCATCAGGATCTGGCCCGTGGCATGGCTTTGGGCGATCGCCGGCACCAGGCCCTTGTCGTCGAATTTGATCGCCGACAGGAAAGCGGCGCGGGAAAGAATATCGGTCACGAATGGTCCTTCAAACGTTGAAAGCCGCGTTCCAGATCGGCGATCAGGTCGGCGACGTCTTCCAGCCCGGCATGAAAGCGAAGGAGGGGTCCTTCCGCCGCGAAAGCCGTCTTGGTCCGCTTGATATGGGCCGGCAGCACCAGACTTTCAAATCCGCCCCAGGAATAGCCGATCCCGAAATGGGAAAAGCCGTCCACCATGGCGGCCAGAGCGCGCTCGGGCACGGGTTTGAACACCACGCCGAACAAGCCATTGGCCCCCGTGAAATCGCGCTTCCACAAGGCATGGCCGGGATCGGAGGGCAGGGCGGGATAAAGTATGCGGCTGACTTCGGGGCGGGCCTGCAGCCAGGCGATCAAAGCCAGCGCGGTCTGCTGATGGCGCTTCAGCCGCGTCGGCAGGGTGCGCAAGCCCCGCAGCGCCAGCCAAGTGTCGTCGCCGCCGGCGAACAGCCCCATATGGCCATGGCAATGGACCAGGCGCGCCGCATGGCTGTCATTGGCGGTGATGGTGCCCAGCATCACATCGGCATGGCCGCCGATATATTTGGTCACCGCCTGGATCGACAGATCGACGCCATGGGCTATGGCGGCAAACAGCAGCGGCGTCGCCCAGGTGTTGTCGAGCAGCACCGAGACGCCTTTGGCATGCGCAGCCGCGGCAATGGCGGGAATGTCCTGGACCTCGAAGGTCAGGGAGCCGGGACTTTCGCAGAACACCGCTTTGGTATTGGGCCGCAGCAGGGGGGCGATGTCTTGGTCCGGCGCGTAATATTCGGTTTCCACCCCAAAGCGCGCCAGTACGCTGTCACAGAATTTGCGCGTCGGTTCATAGACCGTGTCGGTGACCAGCAGATGATCGCCCGCGCCGCAAACCGCCATGATCGCCACGGCGCAGGCATTGAGCCCTGACGGCACCACCATGGTGCGCGCCCCGCCCTCCAGGGCGCAGATCGCCTCTTCAAAGCTGCGCGAACTGGGGGTGCCGCGCCGGCCATAGGTGTAGGGCTGGGCATTGGCCTTCAGCGTCGCCAGATCGGGATAGAGAATGGTGGAGGCGCGATAGACCGGGGTGTTGACCGCCCCAAAATGCGCCTCGCTCATCCGTCCGGCCGCAACCGCGATGGTGTCGGGTTTGTCCTTTTGTCCGGTCATAATTGCGGGGCTTGCCGCTTGTCTTCATGGCTTTTCATGATCGCCCGCAGCGGACGGTCGAAGGCCCAGATGATCGGCGCCGGCGCCAGGGCGAGGGCGGCGATAAAGAGGAAGAAGTTGGTGTTGCTCATGGTGCTGTAGAACTTGCCCAGCCATCCGGCCAGGAAATTGCCCGGAAAGGATGTGGCCAGGAACACCGCCATCATCAGGGCTGCGACCTGGGGCGGCGCCGCTTTGGAATAGAGCGACAATCCGACGGGCGAAAAATAAAGCTCGCCCAGAGTGTAGACGGCCCAGAACAGGATCGACCAGGTCCAGGCCACCTGGCCGGTGCCGGCCATCCACTGTGATGCCGCCAGAATGAAATAGGAGAGCGAGAGGATGACGAAGCCCAGCGCCATCTTGATCACGGCGCTGGGTTCACGCCCCGCCGCTTCCTGCTTTTTCCAAAACGTGATCACCAGCGGCGTGAAGAGGACGATGAAGATGCCGTTGATCGACTGGATAAAGCCCACCGTCAGGGTGAAGCTGAGCGGCCCCAGCGTTACCAACCGGTTCAGATGATCGACGCTCCACACTTCGACGGTGTTGCCGGATTGCTCGTAGGTCGCCCAGAAAATGCAGCCGGGCACGAAGAGCAGCCAGAGGATCAGGAAGGCACGCCAGTCTTCGCGGGTGAAGGGGGGCCTTTTGCCAGCCGCCACCAGCCGGGGCCGGTCGTCGGGCAGCACGCGAAGCGCGAAGAGATAGACGACGGTGCCGATCAACATGCCCACGCCCGCCGCGCCGAAGCCATAAGACCACAGTTTCGCTTCGCCAAAGGCGCCGCAGATGTTCTGGCCGATAAAGGCGCCGACATTGATGCCGACATAAAAAATGGAATAGGCCCGATCGATCCGGTGATCGCCCGGCTTGTAGAGCCCGCCCACTTGGGTCGAAATATTGGGCTTGAAGCCGCCATTGCCCAGAATGATGAACAACAGGGCAAAATAGAAATAATTCTCAAAGGCCATCAGGAAATGGCCGATCGCCATCAGAATGCCGCCCGCAACCACAGTGTAGCGGCGCCCGAACCACCGGTCGGCGAGATAACCGCCGACCAACGGCGTGAAATAGACCAGAGAGGTATAGGCGCCATAAATGGCCGACTGGAATTGTTGCGGCGTGGTGAAACCGCCATAGACGCTTTCCAACACATGGCGCATCGTCGCGCCGCCCACCACGGTGCCGTAATGGCCCGGAAGCAAAAGATATTGAAGGCAATAAAGCGGCAGCAGCACGCGCATGCCGTAATAGGAAAACCGCTCCCACATTTCCGAGCCGAATAGGAAAGTGAGGCCGCGGGGATGACCGAACAGATCGCGGCGCGAGGCGGGTGCTGCTGCGGTATCCAGGGTGGTCATCATCGGCCCGGGTGAGGGTGGCCTGCGGACTTTGCCTTCAATCCCCTTTCAGGGCAATTCCACATAGCGTTCTTCGCGCGAAAAGGGCGTGAAGCCCATGCGCTGGTACAGGGGCAGGGCGCGGGGGTGGTCCAGGGTGCAGGTGTTGACCAGGAGCTTGGAAATCGGATTCAGCCAGGCGCTGATGCAGGTGTGGTAGAGGAAGAAGAACCCCAGATGGCGCCCCATCGCCTCGGGCATCAGCCCGAAATAGGCGATATTGGCGGTGCCGTTGGCCCGCAGATCGAGCTCGGCCAACCCGGCCGGGCTTCCTTCCGTGTACAGAACATAAAGCAGAGTGGTGGGGGCATGGATGATCTCGGCCAGTTTTTCCGGGGTCAGCTTCTTGCGGTCGACCCAGAAATATTTTTCGCCGATGGTGTCATAGAGATAGCGATAAAAATGAATCGGCGGATTTTCCGCCCTCAGGAAGGCGATCTTGCCGCGCGGCTGGGGCGGCGGCAGCACGCTGGGCTTTGCCGCCATTTCCAGGAAGGTGACGGTCATGGGAATGCGGCGCGGCGTTCCCGTTGGGCTCATCCGGCCTCGACAGACGCGTCTTCGCGCCCGCCCCATTCCGCCCAGGACCCGTCATAGAGCGCCAGATTGCGTGCCCCTATTTTCTCCAGCGCCAGGGCGACGATCGCGGCGCTGATGCCGGAGCCGCAAGTGGTGATGATCGGCGCGCGCAGATCGACGCCTTTTTCGGCGAGCAATTTCTGCAAGGCGTGATCGTCTTTCAAGGTATTGTCGGGTGCCAGCAGACTGCGCCAGGGCACATTCACGGCGCCCGGCATGTGGCCGGATTTCAGGCCCGGCCGCGGTTCGGCTTCCGCGCCGCTGAAGCGGCTGGCGGAGCGAGCGTCCAGGATCTGCGTGTTGCCCAAAGCCGCTTTGACTTGCGCGAAGTCGCGTATCAAAGCGGGATCGGGCCTGGCGGTAAAATGCGCCGGCAGCGGTTTTGCCGGTCCTTGTTCCAAGGGCCGCCCCTCGCGCTTCCACTTGGGCAATCCGCCATCCAGAACGGCGACGTCCTTGTGGCCCATTGCTTCCAGCATCCACCAGGCGCGGGGCGCGGAAAACACGCCCGCGCCGTCATAGACAACCACCTTGTCGCCATCGGCAATCCCCAAAGCCCCCAACTGGCGCGCGAATTGTTCGGGCCTGGGCATCATATGGGGCAGGTCGGTGGCTTTGTCGCTGATGGCGTCGATATCGAAGAACACCGCGCCGGGAATATGCTCCGCTTCGAATTCCCGCGCGGGGTCGCGCTTGTCTTCGGGCATGTACCAGGAGGCGTCCACCACCCGCACCGCATTCAGATGCGCCGCCAGCCACTGCGTGGAAACCAGCGCGGTCATTGATAAGGCACCGCGATGGGCGGCGCCGGCTCTGCCAGCCAGGGCGGCAGCGGCAAATTCTTCGAGCGCAGGAAGTCGGGATTGAACAGCTTGCCCTGATACCGATTGCCGTAATCGGCCAGGATGGTGACGATGGTATGGCCGGGCCCCAGATCCTTGGCCATGCGGATCGCGCCCGCCACATTGACGCCGGTCGAGCCGCCCAGGCACAGCCCCTCATGCTGCAAAAGGTCGAAGATCAAAGGCAGGGCTTCTTCATCGGAAATTTCATAGGCATCGTCGATCGGGGCGCCTTCGAGATTGCCGGTGACCCGGCTTTGGCCGATGCCTTCGGTGATCGACGAGCCATGCATGGTCAGTTCGCCGGTCTTGATCCAGCTATAGATCGCCGCGCCCAAGGGATCGGCGGCGGCGATGCGGATCTTGGGATTGAATTTTTTCAGGCCGATGGCGACCCCGGCCAAGGTGCCGCCGGTGCCCACCGAACAAACAAAGCCGTCGATCTTGCCCCCGGTCTGCTCCCAGATTTCGGGCGCGGTGCCGACGATATGAGCCTGGCGGTTGGCGGTGTTGTCGAACTGATTGGCCCAGATCGCGCCATTGGGCTCGCTTTTGGCCAATTGTTCGGCCAGCCGCCCCGACAGGCGCACATAATTGTTGGGGTCGCGATAAGGCACCGCCGGCACTTCGATCAACTCCGCGCCCAAGAGGCGCAAGGCATCTTTCTTTTCCTGGCTCTGGGTATCGGGGATCACGATCACCGTCTTGAAGCCCAGCGCATTCGCCACCACGGCGAGGCCAATACCGGTATTGCCGGCGGTACCCTCGACGATGGTTCCGCCCGGCCGCAGTGTGCCGCGGGCGAGCGCATCCTGGATGATGAAAAGGGCGGCGCGGTCCTTGACCGACTGGCCGGGATTGAGGAACTCCGCCTTGCCGAGAATTTCGCACCCCGTTTCTTCGGAAGCGCGATTGAGCCGGATCAGCGGGGTGTTTCCGATGGCGGCGATGACGTCTTTCTTGATGCTGGACATGACGGAACCCTAGAGAAGCGGCTTGCCGGCTTCAAGATTGCTTTTGCGAACCGGCCAGGCGGGCACATTCGCCATGCCGGAAGCAGGCGATGACATGGTCATTGACCATGCCGATAGCCTGGGCAAAGGCATAGACGATCACCGGGCCGCAGAAATTGAAGCCGCGCTGTTTGAGCTCCCGGGCCAGGCCTTCGCTCATCGCGGTCTTGGCGGGAACCTGGCTCTTGGATTTGAAGCGGTTGATGCGCGGCTTGCCGTCCACATGTTTCCAGATCAGCTCGGTAAAGCCGCCCGGTTCTTTTTCCTCAATCTCCAACCATAGCCGGGCGCCGCGAATCGCCGCTTCGATTTTGGCGCGGCTGCGGATGATGCCGTCATTGCCCAGCAACCTTTCAATGTCGCGATTCCCATAACGCGCGATCTTGTGCGGATCGAAACCGTGAAAGGCTTTGCGGAAATTTTCCCGCTTGCGCAGGATGGTGATCCAGGAGAGGCCCGCCTGAAAGCCGTCCAGCACCAGCTTTTCGTAGAGCGCGCGCGGGTCATATTCCGGCACGCCCCATTCGGTGTCGTGATAGGCGCAATAAAGCGGGTCTTCGCCCGGCCAATGGCAGCGGGTTTTGCCGCTCATGCGTCAAGCCAATCGGGTTTGCGCAAGATGATGGGCAGGCCCGCGGCTTTCAGCGTGCCTTTGGCGGTTTCCAGACGGTCCAGCCTGACAAGCGCAAATCCCTTGTCGCCATAGCCGGAAACAATCTCGCCCAATACCTGCGTGCCGTCCGTGATTTCCGCGCCCGCCACCAGCGCTGCCTGTGCTTCTACCGGCAGCAGCCTTTTGCGCGCCGTGCCGCGATGCTTCATCCGCGCAGTCAATTCCTGGCCGACATAACAGCCCTTGTCGAACGCCACGGCATGGAGCTCATCGAGCCCCGCATCCAGCGCGAAAATCTTATCGCTGCCGAAATCGCTCCCTTCGGGCACGCCCAGCGCCAGCCGCTGCGCATGATAGGCGCCGGGGCCGGCAAGGCCCGCCGGCATTTCGGCGACGGCGGCGACCGCGCGGGGCCCCAATTCCGCCAGCCTGGGATCGGGAAAGCTGACGGCCGGCTTGGCATGGAGGCCGACATAGACGCCAAGCTGGGGACGAAGTTCGATCTCGATCTTGCTGCGCAACCGATAGAGCCGGAGCTTTTTCAGCAAAGCCCCGGCCGCCTCGGCGGCGCAGTCCAGCAGCAGCGCGCCATCGCCTTCGCTGATCAGAAAATCGCAGACGATCTTGCCCTGCGGCGTCAGCAGCGCGGCATAAAGCGCGGCGCCGGGTGCAAGCCGATCGATATCGTTGGTGATGAGGCCCTGCAGGAAAGACCTCGCCTCGGCGCCCGCCAGGGCGATGATGGCGCGGTCGTGAAGATGGGCGGGTTCCATGGACCCCGAAGTAATACCTGGCGTCAAACTTGCCAAGGTGGCGATGAGAGGTTAACCCGCTTCTTCCCATAGCCGGGCCTCCGGCGAAGGGAGAGAGGGCAATTGTAACGCGCATGCATTTCGACCTGTTGATCCGCGGCGGCACCGCGGCCACACCCAATGGCATTGCCCCTGCGGATATCGGGGTTGTCGGTGGCCGCATTGCCGCCATCGGCAGCCTGGCGGGTGCCAAGGCGGCGGAGATTTTCGAAGCCAAGGGCCTGCATGTCCTGCCGGGCGCCGTCGACAGCCAGGTGCATTTCCGCGAGCCGGGCAATGAGCACAAGGAAGATCTGGAAACCGGCAGCCGCGCCGCGATCCTGGGCGGGGTCACCGCCGTGTTCGAGATGCCCAACACCGCGCCGCCCACCACCAGCCGCGCCGCCATCGCCGACAAGCTGGCCCGCGCGCGCGGCCGCATGCATTGCGATTATGCCTTCTACGCCGGCGCCACCCCGGCCAATATCGGCGCGTTGGCGGAGTTGGAGCGCCTTCCCGGCGTTTGCGGCATCAAGGCCTTTCTCGGCTCCTCCACCGGCACGCTGCTGCTCAACAAACCCGAGGACATTCTTGCCGCGCTCAAAGCGGGCCGCCGCCGCGTCGCGGTGCATTCGGAAGATGAAGACCGGCTGATCACCCGCAAGCATTTGGCCGAACGCGGCAGGCCGCAGACCCATCCGGTGTGGCGCGACGTCGAAGCGGCGCGCGCATCCACCGAGCGTGTGCTGGCCCTGGCGAAACAAGCCAGGCGTCGGCTGCATGTGCTGCATGTCACCACCGCGGAGGAAATTCCGCTGCTGGCTGCCGCGAAAGATTACGCCACCGCCGAGACCACCCCGCAACATCTCACGCTCAGCGCGCCGGAATGTTATGAGCGGCTGGGCGCCTATGCCCAGATGAATCCGCCCATCCGCGATGAGCGCCATCGCCTGGCGCTATGGGATGCGGTGCGCCAGGGCGTGATCGATGTGATCGGCTCCGACCACGCGCCCCATACAAGAGAAGAAAAAGACAAGACCTATCCCGACACGCCCTCAGGCATGCCAGGGGTGCAGACCTTGGTCACGCTTCTCCTCGACCATGTGAACAAGGGCAATCTCACCCTGGAGCGTTTTGTCGATCTCACCGCCTCCGGGCCGCAACGCATTTTCGGCATCGCCGGCAAGGGACGCATCGCGCTCGGCTATGACGCCGATTTCACCATTGTCGATATGAGCCTTACGCGCACGATTCAGAACAGCTGGATCGCCTCGCGCTGCGGCTGGACTCCCTTTGACGGCATGAAGACCAAAGGCTGGGCGGTGGCGACGCTTCTGCGCGGGCAAGTGGTGATGCGCGATTTCGCTTTGACCAAAGCCTCCACGGGCCAGCCGCTGCGCTTTGTCGAAACTTTAGAACCGTCCTAACAACACCGCCGGACTTGTTCCCCCGACTTGACCCAACCGGCAAATTCGGGTCGCCTGCCGCCCGGGCGCGGACGCGCCCAATTTAAAAATGGGCGCCACTCGCCGCCAAAGAGCCAAGATGAATTATCTGATCCTGATCTTTTCCGGCGTGGTGATGGGGCTGATTGCTGCCGTCCCGATCGGTCCAGTCAATCTGATCTGCGTGCGACGCACCTTCGCTTATGGCCCGCTCAATGGCTTCGTTTCCGGCCTGGGCGCAGCCCTGGGCGACGGCATCTTCGCCGCGGTGATGGGGCTGGGCCTGACCTGGGTGGCGCAGTTGATCAAAAGCTACACCACCATCATCGAACTGATCGGCGGCGCCCTGCTGGTCTATTTCGGCTTCCGCATCCTGATGGCCCCGGTTTTGCCGCGGGTGGACTGCGACGACAAAACCGACCGCGGCGGCACCTCCCTGGCCCGGGCGTTCGCCTCCACTTTCGCCCTGACCGTGACAAATCCCGCCACTTTGCTGGCTTTTACCCTGATGTTCACGGGCCTTGGGGGCTTGGCGGGTGGGGCGGGGTCCTATGTTGACGCCAGCCTCGTGGTCGCCGGCGTGGTCTTGGGCTCGACTGCCTGGTGGCTGGTCCTGACCACGGTCATCGGCCTGTTCCATGCCCGGATCGACGATGCCGCCATGCAGATGATCAACCGGGTGACCGGCCTGATGGTGCTGCTGTTCGGGGCGGCGGTGCTGGTCAATCTGGTCATCAAGGTCTTCTGAATTAACGCTGTCCGGCCTTCGCCCGCCTTCGCGGACTCGGCGTTCGGCCGGGGAAGGCTCACTGGAGCTTTCCCTTTTTCGGCCTCCTCCGGCCATCGCCCGCTGACGCGGGCTCGGCGTTCGGCCGAGGAAAGCTCCACTGGAGCTTTCCCTTTTTCGGCCTCACCCCTTAAATTCGCCAAAAACCTTGGGTTTCCTCTCCCAAGGGGCTAGGAGCATGCCCGGCCGGCGCGGTAATTTGCGCGGGCCCGCGGGGTTACGGAGGTTTTAAGAATGACGCGTTTGGCTTTTGTGTGGGCGCTGGCCGCGTCCTTGATGACGTTCGCGGCTCTCCCGGCCATGGCGGCCGACGATGCCTTGAGCGCGCAAGCCAACCAGGCCTTTCTGGCCGCCAATGCCAAGAAGCCCGGGGTGCATGTCCTCTCCAACGGGAGTGGCCTTCAATATCGCATCATCCAGAACGGCTTCGGCAAGCGGCCAGGCGCCACAGACACGGTGGTGGTCTATTACACCGGCAGTTTGATCAACGGCAAAGTGTTCGACGGCACTTCACCGGGCCTTCCCGCCACTTTCCCGGTCGCCGACCTCATTCCCGGCTGGAGCCAGGCGTTGCAGCTGATGCGTGAAGGCGATCATTGGCAGCTCGTGATCCCCGCCATACTGGGCTATGGCAATCGCGGTGCCCCCGATGGCAGCATTCCCCCGAACCAGACATTGGTCTTCGATCTGCGCCTGATCTCGACCAAGCCGGCGCCCAAGCGTGGCGACCCGGACTATCGTCCCGATCCCACGGACAAGGACGCTGATCAGCAGCCATAAGGCTTTTCGACGGTGACACGCTTCGCGCACTTCATGCATGGAATGTGGACGTCGCGCACGCGCGGCGGCCGCTTGCGCATCGCTGTCGCCCTGGTGATGGTGCTGAGCGCGACGGGCCTGTTCTGGGCCAGCCGCGACTACACGGTGATGGCGCCCGATTGGGACGGGCAGGTGCGGGGCATCGCCTATAATCCCAGCCACGTCTTTTCCGTGTCATCCATGCTGGCGGTGACGCCGGAGCAGATCGACCGCGATCTGCGCCAGCTTTCCACAATCACCGGCCATATCCGCACCTATACGGTGGACGGCGGCATGGACAAGGTGCCGGAGATCGCCCGCCATTACGGCATGACCGTGTCGCTGGGAATCTGGCTGTCGCCCGATCTGGAAAAGAACGAACAGCAGATCGAATTGGGCATCAAGACCGCGCTGGCGAACCGGCGGACCATCGACCGGGTGATCGTCGGCAATGAAACCCAGTTGTTCGGTCTGGTCTCGGCCGAACAGTTGAACGCCTATATTCTGCGGGTGCGCAACGCACTGCCGGCGCGGATCAAGGTGACGACGGCGGAGCCTTGGACCACCTGGCTGCTCAATCCCCAGATCGCCGAACATGTCGATGTGATCTTCGTGCATTTGCTCCCCTATTGGGAGAACAGCCACGTCTCCTACGGTATCCATTTCGTCGACAGCGCTTTTGCCACGATGAAGAGCACGTTCCCGGGCAAGCCGATCATCATCGGCGAAGTCGGCTGGCCTTCGGAAGGGCGCACCCGTGGCCGGGCCGAAGCGACCACCGCGAACGAGGCCTATTTCCTCAGGGCTTTCGTCCAGCGGGCGATGGAAAAGGGTTATGATTATTACATCATGGAGGCGTACGACTCGCCGTGGAAAAGCACCGCGGCGGGCGGCGGCGTCGAAGCCTATTGGGGGCTGTTCGACGCTACCGGCCATCCCAAATTCGCCTTCACCGGCTTGCTGCGGTCTTTCCCGCAATGGCGCATCTATGCCCTTCTGGCCGCCGCGCTGACCCTGGCGCTGGGCCTGCTGGTGCTGGGCCGCATGCCGCGGGTGCGCCAGACCGGCTATCTGGTGATGGGCGGCTTGATCGCGCTGGTCTCGACGGGGCTGCTGGCGCTGATCGACGCCACGGCGCTGGAATATATCGACCCCACCGATATCGCCGCCATGATCGCGATGTCGCCTTTGGTGCTGCTGGCCTGCGCCATCATCCTGACCGAAGGGATCGAGCTGGCCTCCAGCCTGTGGCGGGTGGACCGGCGGGTCATGCATGCCGCTATACCGGCGCGCTCGGCCCGCGTCTCGATCCATGTGCCGGTTTATAACGAGCCGCCGGCCATGGTGATCGAGACCCTGGATGCCCTGGCGCGGCTGGACTACGACAATTTCGAAGTCATCGTGCTGGACAACAACACGTCCGATCCGGCGGTGTGGCGGCCGGTGGAAGCGCATTGCGCCCAGCTTGGCGAGCGTTTCCGCTTTTTCCATTTCGACAGGATCGCCGGTTTCAAGGCCGGTGCCCTCAACCGCGCTTTGGCGCTGACCGATTCCGCTGCCACGCATGTCGCGGTGATCGACAGCGATTATCAGGTGGCGCCGTTCTGGCTGCGCCGCTGCATGCCTTATTTCGCCGCGCCCGATATCGCCATCGTGCAGGGGCCGCAGGATTACCGCGATCACCGCGAGAACATCTTCAAGGCGATGGCCTATCAGGAATATCGCGGCTTCTTCCATATCGGCATGGTCGAGCGCAACGAACACAATGCCATCATCCAGCACGGCACCATGACCATCGTCTCCAAAAAGGCGCTGCATGAGGTCGGCGGCTGGTCGGAATGGTGCATCACCGAAGATACCGAGCTGGGCCTGCGCATTTTCGAGGCCGGCTATCACGCCGCCTATATTCCCCAAAGCATGGGATCGGGGCTGGAGCCCGACACTTTGGAAGCCTTCATGTCGCAGCGCTATCGCTGGGTCTATGGCGCCATGCAGATCATGAAGCGGCACGCCAAGGAGATTTTTCTCGGCAGGTCAGAGCTGACCTGGAACCAGCGCTATCAATTCCTTTCCGGCTGGCTGCCCTGGATTTCCGACGGCCTGGGCATGGTGGTGACACTGACCGCGCTGGTGTGGACCGTGTTGATGTGGGCGGCGCCCGGCGCCATCGATGTGCCGATGCCGGCGCTGTCGGCGGCGGCGATGGCGCTGTTCGCCACCAAGATGCTCAAGACTCTGGTGCTTTATCCGCCCAAGGTGCGCTCCGGCTTCAAGGGCGCGGCGATGGCGGCGGTCGCGGGTCTTGCCCTGACCCATACGGTGGGCAAGGCGATGTGGGCGGGGCTGTTCATTTCGGGCAAACCTTTCCTGCGCACGCCCAAATGCGCCGATCCGGCCCGTTTTAGCCAAGTGCTGCGGGTGGTGTGGCAGGAAACGGTGCTGCTGGCGCTGCTGCTGGCGGCGATGGCCTCGATGGGCTTCGACCGCGGCTTCCTTGATCCGGCGGTGAGCTTGTGGATGGTGATGCTGGGCGTGCAAAGCCTTCCCTATGCCGCCACCTTCGCCACCGCCAGCATCAGCGCGATGTCGAACAAAAAAGCGATCCTGGCCGCGGCCCCCGCCGAGGTCGAGCCGGAGCTGCCCAAAGCGGCCTAGTCCCTTCACGCCTTGCGGATTGGCATTTAATGTCGGATGTCGGCAACGGGGGTCGTCATCATGCGCTTGACGGGAATAGGCCATGTCCTGATCGCCGTGCATGATTTGGCCCGTTCCAAGGACTTCTATACCGGCGTGCTGGGGTTCGAAGTCCTGGAAGACGATCCCGAGCATGGCGGGTTGTTCCTGACCCTCGGCGAAGGCTCGCATGTCATCGATCTGGTGCCGATGGGGGGCTTGCCGCCGCCGGTGGTCCCACAATCGTTGGCGGATTTGAAGCCGTCGCTCGGCATCGCGCATGTCGCTTTTCCGGTCGCCAGTGCCGGCGAATTGCGGCAGGCCTATTTCGAACTCACCGACCGCAAGGTGCGCGTCCTGGCGGCGGTCGATCATGAAAGCCAGGAAAGCATTTATTTCTGCGATCCCGACGGCAATGTCTTGGAGATTTATTGGGAGCGGCCCGATGCCCGCGCGATCTTCCTGCGTGGACGCAAGGACCAGGACCGGTTGATACGGATGGAACGGGAAAGCTAAAGCCGCTTCACCGTCGGCACCAGTTTGCCGGGATTGAGAATGTTCTTGGGATCGAAGGCCTGCTTCAGCATCCGCATCGCGTCCAGTTCTTCGTGACTTTTGTAGCGGGGCAGCAGATCGCGCTTCATGGTGCCGATGCCGTGTTCGGCGCTGATCGAGCCGGCGAATTCCTTGACGATATCATGGACGACGAGTTGGATTTCATCCCACTGGGCGAGGAATTCCGCGTCGCGCCCCACCGGCGCATTGAAATTGAAATGCAGATTGCCGTCGCCGGCATGGCCGAAGCTGCAGGGGCGGGCACCGGGAAACGCCGCCAGCACCGCCGCCGTGGCTTTTTCCACAAAGGCGGGAATCGCGGTCACCGGCACCGAAATATCGTGCTTGATCGAGGCGCCTTCGCGTTTCTGCCCTTCCGAGATCGTTTCTCGGATGCGCCACAACTCGCGCACCTGCGCCTGGTTCTGCGCCACCAGGCCGTCGGTGATCAAGCCTTGACCCATCGCCTCTTCCAACGCCGCCGCTGTGAGGACATCCAGGTTCTGGGCGCCGCCGGCGACTTCGATCAGCACATACCAGGGCGAGGGTACCGCCAGCGGGTCGCGGGTGCCGGGAATATGTTTGAGCACCAGATCCATTCCAAAGCGCGGGATCAATTCATAGGCCGACAGCATTCCCCCCGTCTCGCCCTGCAGCAACGACAGCAGCATCACCGCCGCTTGCGGGTCCGGGATGGCGGCAAACGCGACCACGGTCTGCGCCGGCCGTGGGAAAAGTTTCAGGCTGGCGGCGGTGATCACCCCCAGCGTGCCTTCGGCGCCGACGAATATCTGCTTCAGGTCGTAGCCGCTATTGTCCTTGATCAGGCTTTTCAGCATGGGCAGCACCCGCCCGTCCGCGAGCACCACTTCCAGCCCCAGCACCAGCGCCCGCATCATGCCATAGCGCAGCACATGATTGCCGCCGGCATTGGTCGAGATATTGCCGCCGATGGTGCAACTGCCTTCGGAGGCAAGGGTCAAGGGGAAGAGCAGCTGAACATCGGCGGCGGCTTGTTGGGCGCCCGCCAGCGTCACCCCGGCCTCCGCCGTCAGCGTCATGCCGGCGGTATCAATACCGCGAATCTTGTTCATCCGCGTCAGGCTCAGCAGCACCTCGCCCCGCAGCGGCAATTGTCCGCCCACCAAGCCGGTATTGCCGCCCTGCGGCACCAGCGCCGTGCCGGTCTCATGGCAGATGGTCAGGATGGCGCTGACCTGGTCGGTACTAGCCGGCTTCAATAGGAGCGGGGTGTGGCCTTCATATTTGCCGCGCCACTCTTTCAAATAAGGCGCGATGTCGGCCGGGTCTTCGCTGAAGCCCTTTTCGCCCACCACCTGTTTCAGTCTTGTATAGACACTCATGGTCTCGGGGCCGCGGCGCGTTGCAGCCGGTCATTGATCGCTTCGCCCAGTCCCGTTTGCGGGATAGGCGATACCGCGATGGCGCCCGCCTGTTTGTCGAGCGCGCGCAGCATGGCGAAAAGATTGGCGGCGGCCTCTTTCAAATCTCCGGCGGCGCTGAGATTGAGTGTCGCGCCCGAGACCGCGCCGAAGCCCAGCAGCGCTTCGCCGGGCCGCGCCATTCCCGCGTCAAGCCGCAGCCGCGCCGCCGGCGCGTAATGGCTTTCCAATTGCCCTGGCGACTGGATCCCGGCCCCCGGCGCGGCCAGCGCACCGACCAACGCTTCAATCTCGTCGCGCGCAATCGCGCCGGGCCGCAGCAGCACCGGCGTCTCCGCGTCAAATCCCACCACGGTGGATTCCAACCCCAGCGGGGTTGCGCCGCCGTCCAGCACCAGATCGACCCGCTCGCCCAAGCCTTCGGCGACATGCGCCGCGGTGGTGGCGCTGACCGCGCCGGAGCGGTTGGCGCTGGGGGCGGCGAGGGGAAGCCCCGCCCGCTCCAGCAGCGCCTGGGCTATCCGATGCGACGGCGCCCGCAAGGCCACGGTGTCGAGCCCCGCGCTGACCAACAGGGACAGAGGCGTGTCCTGGCGGCGCGGCACCACCAAGGTCAACGCGCCGGGCCAGAACCGATCGGCCAGACGCAGGGCGGCGGCGGGAAAGTCGCCATGCCGCTGCGCCTGCGCCAAATCGCTCACATGCACGATCAGGGGATTGAAACGGGGCCGGCCCTTGGCGGCAAAGATCGCCGCCACCGCCGAACCATCCAACGCATTGGCCCCCAGGCCATAGACCGTCTCGGTGGGGAAGGCGACCAGGCTGCCGGCGCGCAATAGCCGTGCCGCGGCATCGATGCCGGCGGTGTCAGCGGGGGCGATTTTGGCTGTCAGGCTGTCCATGACGGCAATCTAGGGAGGTTTGCGGGGCCTGTCATGGCCGCGTTTCGGAGGACATGAAATCACCGGGACTTCGTGCAAGATGGGGCATGCGCGCCCTCTGGGTCCTGATCACTGCCGGCTTTTTGACCGCGACAAGTCCAGCCTCGGGGGCTTTGATCATTCCCGACTGCGCCGGGACTGTGGAGATCGCCGCGGCCCATATCGTCCGGGTGGACAAGAACGGCGACCTGATCCTGGGTGATGGCCACGCCGCGCTGCTGGAGGGCATTCGCCTGCCGCAGGACGGCGCTCTCGCCGACCAGGCGCTGGCGCAGTTGCGCCGCCTGGCTTTGAACGGGCCGCTGACGCTGACCGCGGTGGCCCCCAAGCAGGACCGCTATGGCCGCATCCGGGTGCAGGCTTTCGCCGCCTCGGGCGAAGCCACGCTATGGCTGCAGATGGAATTGCTCAAAGCCGGTTTGGCCCAGGTGCAGATTTCCCCCGACCGCAACGAATGCGCGCCGGACTTTTACGAAAGCGAAGAAGCCGCGCGGCAGAACAGGTCCGGATTATGGGCAGAGTCCGCCTCTGCGCCGCGCCGGCCGGAAGGATTGGCCGGTGACATGGGCCGCTTCACCATTGTCGAAGGGCGGGTAAGCAATGTGGGTCGGCGCGACGGCCGCATGGTCCTGGATTTCGAGGGAGGGCGGGGATTCACTGTCACGGTAGCCCAGGAAGACCTGCACCCCTTCCGCGATTTCGATCCTCCGCTGGACGATTTGGTGGGCAAGCGGATTCGCCTGCGCGGCATCGTGCAGATGCGCGACGGCCATCCCGATATCGCGCTATCCAATCCGGCCCAGATCGAAGTGTTGAATTAACGGTCCCCCGTTCTGATTGAAAACGGCATCCGCCTTCACCAAAGCTACACTTGGAGTGACGCCGGATCGCAGCATATGCTTGCGGTGATACATATTTGCGGGGGGATTTCATGCGCGTTTCTCCTTTCTGTGTGGGCGTGTTGGCGGCCCTGGTTTTGCCCGCCGCGGCTCAGCCGGCCGAGCCTGAAATCCGCCAATTTGATATCGCCACGCTCGAAAAACTCGGCCACGACATATACGACCAAGACCAGGCGGCCTGGCACGGGACGGACGCGCTTCTTGCGTTGCATCCGCAAGCACAGCTGGTTCAGGAAAAGGTCCGTGGCTGGATCGTCGAAAAGGATGCGGCCGGCACTTTGATCCGTTTTATCCGCGAGGGAGCAGATGGCCCCGAAACGGCGTATGACATTCGCTACGCGCCTGGCAGCGACTACGCCCACGAAAAGCCGGTTATCGACGTGCCGCAAGACCGGCATTTGTCGGATACCGAAAATGCCCAATTTTCTGCTCGAACCTTGGCGATCAAAAGTGTGACGCAGCGCTGCGGCGACAACTACAACACGGTGGTATTGAAAGACCCTGAAAGTGAGGGGTGGTTGGCCTGGGCGTTGGCGTCAACGACAAATCCTGCCCTGGTCATGGTGGGAGGCCATTTGCGGCTGACGATTTCCGCAGACGGCAAAACAGTTCTTCGGAGAGACGCATTGTCCCGAACCTGTTTGATAATGAACAAGAAAGATCCTCCCCAGGGCAAACTGGCGGCGCTGTTTGCCACCCAGATCGTGTCAGACATTCCGGTGGAAACGGCTGTATTTCTCAGCTTGGAGCATCATCTTCCCATCGACATTGGAACAGCGAATGGCAAGACCTGGGAGGTCAAGGACGGGAAGATCAGAGCCATCAAATAAAAAGGCCCGATGTTTCCACCGGGCCTTCTTTTTCTGGTTTTAAACGTGCAGGGCGAGGGCCGCGCGAAGCGCGAATAGCCCGAGATCCTGCATTAAGCTGCTTTCTTGGTCAGCATGCCTTCGACGCGCTTGACCGCGGTTTGTTCGTCGGTGCGTTCGACGGCCGCGACTTCACGGGCCATGCGGGCCAGGGCCTTTTCATAGAGCTGACGCTCGGAATAGGACTGCTCCGGCTGGCCGCCGGCGCGGTGCAGGTCGCGCACCACTTCGGCGATCGAAACCAGGTCGCCGGAATCGATCTTCGCTTCGTACTCCTGGGCCCGGCGCGACCACATGGTGCGCTTGATGCGGGCGCGGCCCTTCAAGGTGTTGAGGGCGCCGGCCACCACTTCGGGGGACGACAATTTGCGCATGCCCACGGCCTTGGCCTTCATGGTCGGCACCCGCAGGGTCATCTTGTCTTTTTCGAAGTCGATGATGAAAAGTTCGAGCCTGAGGCCGGCGACTTCCTTTTCCTCGATGCCCGAGACCTTCCCGACGCCATGGGTGGGGTAGACCACATGGTCGTTGGTTTTGAACTCATGCTTCTTGTTGGAATTGGCGGGCACCTTTTTGACGGGTGCGGGGGCGGCGGCGGGCTTGGTCGCAAGGGTCTTGGGGGCGGTCATTCCTGTTTCCATAGCTGGGAGGGCTGGGGGAGCCATCCGACAGATTATTGCAAGTCAATATGGCCGTGACGCGGCGAGGGTGTCGACGCGCTGGATTGAGTTGATGGCCAGATCGTCAGAAACCCTATCATAAAAATCGCGGAATTAGAAGCACAATCGCGGCCAAGACATTGAAATTGCGATGTTTATTGCAGAGCAGCAATAATATGTCACAAATTCAACCGGTTGGCCGGTTGCGCGGGCGCCCTCCCACAGCCTGCAGTCAGGCGCGGCCGCCGCGCCGTCAGGAACCCGAGCCCGGCGTGGGGGAGAAGAATTTGTCGAACTTGTCGGGCACCCCTTCCCATTCCTTGGCATCGGCCGGGGCATCGCCCTTTTGCGAGATATTGGGCCAAGTCTTGGCATATTCGGCATTCACCGACAGCCATTTCTCCAGCCCCGACTCGGTATCGGGCTTGATCGCCTCGGGTGGGCATTCCGGCTCGCAAACCCCGCAATCGATGCATTCGTCCGGGTGGATCACCAGCATGTTTTCGCCTTCGTAGAAGCAGTCCACCGGGCAAACCTCGACGCAGTCCATGAACTTGCACTTGATGCAGGCTTCGGTGACGACATAGGTCATAGGCGGGACGGCTCCATAAGCGCGATCCGGAAAAGTGGCCACTTCTTACTGAAGATGGGCCGGTTTTCCGCAGATCGCGCGACAATCAATAACCTGGCCATAATTGCCATCCGTGATGGCGGTTATGGCCAGGGCGCCAGGGTCCATAAGACTGGTGGGCGCTCAACGCAAGCGTCTAATCCGCGACGATTTCGTAGAGCGCCTGCGCTTGTGACGCGGGGCCGCGCCGCTGCGCCAAAGCCTTGATTCGAAGCGCCAAAACCTCCCGGCCCCAGGGCAGGGTCAGGATATCGCCCGGCCGGACGGTCTGAGCCGGCTTTTCCACCCGATTGCCGTTCAGCCGCAGCCGCCCGGCGCTTGCCGCCGCCTGGGCCAGGGCCCGGGTGCGGAAGAAGCGGGCATGGAACAGCCATTTGTCGATCCGGTCGCCGGGTTTGCCGCCCCCGTCACGCATCAACTCGTTCATTTGGCGCCCAGCAGCGCGGCAAAGGGGGAATCCCGACGCCTCGCTTCAGGGCGCGGCTTGCGGCGCTTTTCGCGCGCCTTGCGCCAGACCGCCGGCGCACCCGTCACCGCCACGCTGCGCCAGCCCAGCGCCGCCAGCACAGCTTTGCCTTCGTCATTGCCGGTGCCCAGTAGCGACACCAGCCGGGGCAGCGAAGCCTCGGCGCCCGTGCCGCCGGCCACCGCTTTCTCCAACTCGTCCTCCAGCCGCTCCAGCATGTCGTAGCGGATGGCGCGGCCGGCGATCAGGGCGAAGCCGGCGGCGCCCAGGAATTCTTCCGGCTCGGCACCGCGCGCGAAGGAGGTGAGACCTGGCGCCGGCGGCCCGGGCAATTGGCTTTGCTTGGTCCACACGCCCCACAGCAGTGCCAACAGTGAAGCGGCATCGGGCCTCAGCAATCGCGGCAGATAGACATGGCGGCGGCCAAACCAGAGCCCGAAGGGACGCAGGCTGCGGATCACCGGCCCCAACTTATCGGGAAGATCGAGGGCGGTGCGGTTGAGCGACCCGAAATTCTCCGCCAATTGATGCGCCACGCCGCGAGCGGCCGGCGACAGTGCCGCGGCGCTTCCGACCTTGGCCTGGGCCGCGCGCGCCAATGCGAGCAGGGGCTCGAGCCTGGCGGCAATGCGCACTTCCAGCCAGGCATCCAGGCGCGTCTGCACCGATTGGCGTGCCGCGCCTTTGAGCCATTCGTCGGCGATCAGCTCCAGCCGCGGCGACAGCGGCGCGGCGCCGGCGGTCAGCCGGGCGACAATGGCGCCGTCCCACCACAGCTTGCCATGCTCGCTGAGGGTGATCTCGGCGTCCTGCGCACGCGACAGGCGTTCGGCACGCGAAAGAAACTCGCTTTCCAGCCCGCGCATCGCGGCGGTGCGCAAGGTGCGGCCATGGATCAGGCCATTGCTGTCGCCGGTGCCGCGCGGGTCGGGCGTGAAATGAAAGCCGTCCAGCCGGCCGATCAATTCCCCGCCGATGGCGACGCCGCCGGACTCGTCCAGCCGCACATCGGCGATTTCCTCTTCGCGCAAATGCTTCATGAGCACCGAAGTGCGCCGGTCGATGAAGCGCTGGGTGAGCCGCTCATGCAGCGCGTCGGAAAGCCGGTCTTCGACGGCGCGGGTTTCGCCCTGCCAATGGGCGGTGTCGCGCGTCCAATGGGCGCGGTGCGCGGCATAGGTGAAGGTGCGGATCTGGGCGAGGCGCCCGGACAGGGTGGCGACATCGCCCTCGGCGATATCCAGCCGCGCGATCTGGCGCCCCATCCAGTCGTCCGGAATATGGCCCGCCATCAGGTAGAGATAGATGGTGCGGATCATGCGGGCATGTTCGTCGGATGACAGCTTGCGGAAATCGGGGAGCTGGCAGACTTCCCACAAGCGCCGCACCGCATCGCGTGAAGTCGCCAGCGCCTGAATATCGGCTTCGCGCGCCAGATGGGTGAGGGCGATCGCATCGCTGGCGGGCCGGGCCCGCGCCAGCCCGCGTTCCGGCGGCGGCGCATCCAAACTGTCAAGCAGCCGCGGCAGGGATTCAAAATCCAGCGTGGCATTGCGCCATTGCAGCACCTTCACCGGATCATAACGGTGGCTTTCGATGCGGCCCACCAGTTCATTGTCGAAGGGCTCGCATTCGCCGGTGACGCCGAAGGTGCCGTCATTCATATAGCGTCCGGCGCGCCCGGCGATCTGGCCGGTCTCGTCGGCCCGCAGCGCACGAAACCCGCGCCCGTCGAATTTCTCATGTCCCGCGAAAGCGACATGGTCGACATCCATGTTGATGCCCATGCCGATGGCATCGGTGGCGACCAGGAAATCGACATCGCCGGATTGATAGAGCGCCACCTGCGCGTTGCGGGTGCGCGGACTGAGGGCGCCCAGCACCACCGCGGCGCCGCCGCGCTGGCGGCGCACGATCTCGGCGATGCCATAGACATCTTCGGCCGAAAATCCCACCACGGCGGAGCGGCGGGGCAGGCGGGTCAGTTTCTTGGGCCCGGTATAGGCGAGATCGGAAAAGCGCGGGCGGACGGTGAACCAGGTTTTCGGAATGAAGCGCTGGATGGCGCCGCGCATGGTGTCGCTGCCCAGGAACAGAGTTTCCTCCTGGCCCCGGGCATGCAGCAAGCGGTCGGTGAAAACATGGCCGCGTTCGGGATCGGCGCAAAGCTGGATCTCGTCCACCACCAGGCAGGCGACGGGAATTTCCAGCGGCATCGCTTCCACGGTGCAGACAAAGAAGCGCGCCGCTTTGGGGACGATCTTTTCCTCGCCGGTGATCAGCGCGACTTCGTTCGCGCCTTTCAGCCGGACGATCTTGTCATAGACCTCGCGCGCCAGAAGCCGCAGCGGCAAGCCGATCATGCCGGACTTGTGAGCCAGCATGCGTTCGATGGCGAAGAAGGTCTTGCCCGTATTGGTGGGGCCGAGAATGGCCGTCACCTTCGCTGGGCTGTGCTGGGGGTGCATCAACAAACGATATGGGGTGCCGCGGCGCCGAATAAAGCCTTGCCGGCCAAAGGCTTGGAACTCGCTGCTGTGGATGACGGGTAAACAAAGCAAACGGACCGGGAACGAACATAGTCCGAATCACTAACCATTCGTTTATCTGCGTTTGTTCTCATACATTTAGCTGTTTGTCAAGATTGGTTAACCACCACATCTTGTGGATGACTCCAGGCATGGAGTCTGCCTGCCCGGTGGCGACTCGATCTTCCGTATCCGGATGGTTTACCCCTTGGCCGGGCGCTGGCCATCGATTTTCAGGCTGGTGGCGACGGCCGCAATCGTACCGAAGCTGGTATCGGTCCAGACCTTCAGCGGCACCACATAAGAGCGCCCCGCCACGGCGCTGGGGAAAGTGGCGACCCAGGCATTGATCAGGGGGAACTGCTCGTTCTTCTTGATCACATTGGGCTTCCAGCCCGCCAGCTGGTTGTATTTGACCCGGCAGAGCAGGCCTTTGCCGGCATAAAGCCCGTTGTCCATCTTGATATCGATGTCGCGGACCTTGGTCATTTCGATGTTGTAGCGCCTGCGGCCATCGAATACCGGCGCCACCAGGGCGCAAGGATTGCCCGCATCGGCGCCCACGCCGGTCAGGATCAGCATCACCGCGCTCAAAGGATCGACGCTGCCTTTCTGTTCTTCCGGCTTCACGTCATAGCCGCGGGTCTCATAGACCGGATCGGCAAACAGGCGCGGCGCATTGCCGTTTTCGTAAGTGAGCGAAACTTCCTGTTTCTTGCCGCCTTTGCCGATATCGAAGGAATCGTAGAGCGCAGGGGAGAGGCCCTTGGGGCCCACCTTGCCGGTCGAGGTCGCCTGGATTTCCGCCTGCCAGAAGGCGTTGACGATGCCGGAGGTCTGCAGGTTGGCGGTGGCGTTGTATTCGCTGCCCCGCAGGCTGGCGTCCAGGTCCATTTTCCCCATGGTGATTCCGCCCGCATAAAGGGTCAGGGCGGCCTCGAGCTGGGAGGCGGGGGCGGCGGGCAGGTCAGCCCCGGCGCCGCCGGCGGCCAGGGCTGGGCCGGCCAGCAACAGGGCGGCGGCGGCCAAAAACGGGTTTTTGTTCATAATTCCACTCCAAAACGCCCCTAACCCTAAGTCCGGACTGGTTATAATGTTCTGACCGGGGTGGGGGCAAATGGCTTGACCGGCCAGGGCTCCTCCCGTATGAACCCGCTCTTTCCGGCACTTTTGCCTTTCTTGAGAGAATCCCATGTCCCGCCGCTGCGAATTGACCGGTAAAGGCACCCTGGTTGGCAACAATGTCAGCCATGCCAACAACAAGACCAAGCGGATCTACCGCCCAAACCTGCAGCATATTTCGTTGGTCAGCGAGATTTTGGGCAATTCCTATACCCTCAAGATCTCGATGAACGCGCTGCGCTCGGTCGACCGCAATGGCGGGTTGGATCCCTTCCTGCTGAAATCCCGCGATACCGTGCTGTCGCCCAAGGCGCTGCGCCTCAAGCGCGCCATCGCCAAGAAATCCGCCAAAGCCGCCTAAGGGTCCGCCGCCGGTTTACGGGTATCAGGCCCTGCGGCGGGCATGGCGTTCGTGCGCCGCGTCTTCCTCGAACAGCGAGATGAGCTGGGTCGTCATCGCACCGCCCAATTGCTCGGCATCGACGATGGTGACGGCCCGGGCGTAATAGCGCGTCACGTCATGGCCGATGCCGATGGCGGTGAGCTCGACCGGCGATTTGTTTTCGATGTCGTCGATCACCCGGCGCAGATGGCGCTCCAGATAACTGCCGGCATTGACCGACAAGGTTGAATCGTCCACCGGCGCGCCGTCGGAAATCACCATCAAGATTTTGCGCTGTTCGGGCCGCGCCATGATGCGGTTATGGGCCCACATCAGGGCCTCGCCGTCGATATTCTCTTTCAGCAGCCCCTCGCGCATCATCAGGCCGAGATTCTTTTTCGCCCGCCGCCAGGGCTCGTCGGCGGATTTGTAGACGATATGGCGCAGATCGTTGAGCCGGCCGGGATTGGCGGGCTTGCCTTCGCCCAGCCATTTCTCGCGTGACTGGCCGCCTTTCCAGGCCCGGGTGGTGAAGCCCAGGATTTCCGTCTTGACGGCGCAGCGCTCCAGGGTACGGCCCAGGATATCGGCACACATCGCCGCCACCATGATGGGACGGCCACGCATCGAGCCGGAATTGTCCAGCAGGAGGGTCACCACCGTGTCGCGGAAATTGGTGTCTTTCTCGCGCTTGAAGGACAGCGGATACATCGGATCGATGATGATGCGGGGCAGGCGCGAGGTGTCGAGCATGCCTTCTTCCAGATCGAATTCCCAATGCCGGTTTTGCTGCGCCAAGAGCAGCCGCTGCAGCTTGTTGGCCAGCCGCGACACCACGCCCTGCATCGAGGCCAATTGCTGGTCCAGGAACGAGCGCAGCCGGGTCAACTCTTCGGCATCGCAAAGATCGGGGGCGTGGATTTCCTCGTCGAACTGGGCGGTATAGACCTTGTAGCCCCATTCGTCCTGATGCGAGAACGGCGCCTCGGACCGGTTGGGCTTCATGCCTTCGTCGGGTTCTTCGGCGTCGGAGAGGTCGTCGGATTGTTCGGGACTGGTTTCGACATCGCTGTCTTCGCCGTCCTCGCTTTTGTCCTCGCTGGTTTCGCTGGCCTCGCTCTCGCTTTGGGCGCGGCTGTCGTCTTCTTCCTCGCCGCCCTCCTGGCTTTCGTTGTCCTCGCCTTCGGACTCGTCATCGGAAGAGCCGTCGGCATCATCGCCCAGCGCCAGGTCTTTCAGGATGGTGCGGGTCAGGCGGGCGAAGGCCTTCTGGTCGCGCAAGGCGCCCTCCAGCCGCGCCAGGTCCTTGCCGGCGCGCTCTTCGATAAAGGGACGCCACAGATCGACCGCGGCCGCGACATTGGCCGGCGGTTTCTCGCCGGTCAGCCGCTCGCGCACCATCAGGCCCATGACGTCGGCGATCGGCGCTTCCTCGCGGGTGCGCGCCTTGGCCAGACCGCGCTGGGTCAGGCGCTGTTCCAGTCCGGCCGCCAGATTCTTGCGCACCCCGGCCATGGCGATAGAGCCGATGGCTTCGACCCGCGCCGATTCCGCCGCCTCGAAAATCGCGCCGGCATCGGCGGTGGCGGGGCGGAATTGGGCGTTCACTTTTTCGTCGTGATAGGCCTTGCGCAGGGCATAGGCATCGCCGACGCCGCGCACCAGCGCCACTTCATGGGCGGGCAGGGTGCGGGTGGGCGTGGGCAGGCGGGCCTTCAGGCCTTTCAGCGAAGGCGGCTCGGAGGAGAAATTGACTTCCAGCTCCGGCTCGCCCGCGAGGCTGCGCACCGCGACGGAGACGGCACGCTTGAAAGGCTCGGAGGGGTTTTCAGGTTTCATCGGAATTTGCCGGTCCGGGGATCAACGCAGTAGGCGGCTTCAAGGCATTTGTACTGGCGGCAGCTGAATTGCGTAAACTTTTTTAGCAAACCCAGTTTCTTATAGGCGTCGACATAGACAGCCATCTCGCAACTAAAGCCCGCTGTTTCATCGGCACATCGCCGCGAATAATCGGCAATCGAAATTGCCTTCTCGTCTATAGAGCGAGGGAGCGTCTTGGAAAATTTATCGATCAGTTCATCATAGATATCACCCAGCAATTCCAGATGATGAGACGGGCACTGAAGCTTCACGGCTCCATTCCAGTCTTTCCAGTAATTCCCCCGCATATCCGCAGCGAATGCGGCTGATACTGGCACTGGCACCGAAAGGAGCACAAAAGCGGAGAAAATCAGTCCCCGAACGTGCCGCCCGTTCACGCCACGAGCACCTTGGCGGCGCTTTCCGGCAATTCTTCCCCAAAGGCGCGCTGATAGAATTCGGCCACACTGGCGCGTTCCAGCTCGTCGCATTTGTTGAGGAAGGTGACGCGGAAGGCAAAGCCGACATCGCCGAAGATCTCGGCATTCTGCGCCCAGGTCATCACCGTGCGCGGGCTCATCACCGTGGAGATATCGCCGTTGATGAAGGCGTTGCGGGTCATATCCGCCACCCGCACCATGCAGGCGATGGTCTTGCGCCCGGCTGCGTCGGCATAGGCCGGCACCTTGGCCAGCACGATCTCGACCTCGGCGTCATGGCTGAGATAATTCAGGGTGGTGACGATGTTCCAGCGGTCCATCTGACCCTGGTTGATCTGCTGGGTACCATGATAGAGCCCGGTGGTGTCGCCCAGCCCGATGGTGTTGGTGGTGGAGAACAGCCGGAAGGCCGGATGCGGCCGGATTACCTTGTTCTGGTCCAGCAGCGTCAGGCGTCCTTGCGCTTCCAGCACCCGCTGAATCACGAACATCACATCGGGACGCCCGGCGTCATATTCGTCGAATACCAGGGCCACCGGACGCTGCAGCGCCCAGGGCAGAAGGCCTTCGCGGAATTCGGTGACCTGCTGGCCATCTTTCAGCACGATGGCATCCTTGCCGATCAAATCGATACGGCTGACATGGCTGTCGAGATTGATGCGGATGCAGGGCCAGTTGAGCCTTGCAGCCACCTGTTCGATATGGGTGGATTTGCCGGTGCCGTGATAGCCCTGGATCATCACCCGGCGGTTGAAGGCAAAGCCCGCCAGGATCGCCAGCGTGGTCTCGCGGTCGAAGCGATAGGCTTCGTCGAGATCGGGCACCTGTTCGGTGGCGCGGCTGAAGGCGGGGACCTTCATCTTGGTCTGGATGCCGAACACCGCCGCCGCATCGACGGTGGTATCGGGCATGGACGCGGGGTCCAGGGGAGCTTGGTGCGTGGTCATGAATGCAAAATCCGAACGATGGTTCGCCCTGACGAGGAAGGCGGGGAGCTGATTTAGGTGAGGCCGGAGGCGCGAAGCACGCCATAGGCTTTTATGACCTGTTTCAGGCGCTCCTCGGCGCTGCGATCGCCGCCATTCGCGTCAGGATGGAACCGCTTCACCAGTTCCTTATACCGCGCCTTGATCTCGATCAAGGTGGCGTTATGGGCCAGCTGCAGCGTGTCCATCGCGATCACCTGCAGCCGTGTTAATTGCCGTTCCGGGCGGCGGACTTGGCCGCTGTCGTCATCCTCACCCAAAACCGCATAGCCGTCCTGAAATTGCAGCGGGCCTTGGCCGGTGCGCATCCGGGCGGCGCGCTTGCCCATCGGCCAGGTCGGGCGATGGCCCAGCATGGCTTCTTCCCGGAACTTCTCGATATCGCCGTCGTCCATGCCTTTGAAGAAATCCCAGGCCTCGTTATGGGCGCGGGCGTGACGGGTGCAGAGCCAGACATAATCGGTCAGGTTCTCGCGCGATTTGGGCACGCGGCAATCGCCCGAGCCCTCACAGCCGGCCACGGCGCAGGCATGCGCCTTGGGCTTGGACGATTTGGCGGGCGCATCCGGCTTGATCCGAATGTCCGATTTGAAACGGGGACGGTTTGCCATTTCCGCGATTATGGGGGGGTGCGGGTAAAAAACAAGAAAACGTATTGCTTGACATTGAAATCCACCCCGCGCGAACTGGCGATGATGACGCGGGCCGAACGCATACATTCCACACTGGCACGAATCTTCGCGCCCCAGGATTTGCGCGTCGAGGACCAAAGCGCACGCCACCATGGTCACGCCGGCGCCCGGCCCGAGGGGCAAACCCATTTCGAGGTCACTATCGTTGCCGCCGGTTTTGCCGGGGTCTCGCGCGTCGAACGCCAGCGGCTGGTCTATGCCGCGCTGGCCGAGGAATTCGAGACAGGACTGCATGCCCTCAGCGTCAAGGCGCTGAGCCCTTCTGAAGCGCTTTCGGCGGCGTCACTTTCAGGGCGGTGATCTGGTTCTTCTGCCGCCGCAGCACCTCGAATTTATAGCCGAAAAACGCAAAGCGCTGGCCCGGTTCGGGAATGGTGCGCGATTCCTGGATCACCAGTCCGGCGATGGTGGTGGCGCTGTCGTCGGGCAGGTTCCACTCCAATTCCCGGTTCAGATCGCGCACCGGCACGGTCCCGTCGATCAGGTAAGAGCCGTCGGGACGCTTGCGCACATCGGGCCTGCTGTGGCGCGCATGTTCGTCCGGGATGTCGCCGAAGATCTCGGTCAGGATGTCTTCCAGCGTGACCAGGCCTTGCAATGCGCCATATTCATCCACCACCAGGGCGAAATGCGTGCGCCGGTCGCGGAAGGCCTGAAGCTGTTCCTCCAGACTGGTGGTGTCGGGCACGAACCAGGGCTCGGCGGCGATGGCCGCGATGTCGACGCTGGAAAGATCGCCGCGATGCTCGACCAGGGCCTGGGCCAAGAGCTTGGTGGAAATCACCCCCACGATGTTTTCGGGTTCGCCCCGCCACAAAGGCACGCGGGTATGATGGGTTTCCATCAGGGCATCGACCAAAGCGCGGGGCGGCAGATCGGCATCGACGCTGACCATATTGGTGCGATGTTTCATGACATCGCCGACCTGCAGTTCGCGCAGGTCCAGAATGCCGCCGATCATGTCGCGGTGCTCGCGTTCGACGCTGCCCTCCTGGTGATGCAATTCGACCGAGCCGCGGATTTCGTCATGCGCGGCTTCCTCGGTGGCGCTTTGCTGGGCGC
>JAICHV010000010.1 GCA_025924715.1 Alphaproteobacteria bacterium | reverse complement strand
GGTGCGCCACTGGACAAAGGGGAAACCTGCCGGCCCAACATCCTGGTTATAGCGACGGACCAGCCACAGACCTTTCTGGATTTCATGAGCACCAAGCGTCCGGGATTGCTCGGGGCTCACTATATTTCGCAGCGTCAAAAGATTGCCACGATGACCCTTCCGGTTCAGGCCTGGTACAGCACCGCGACCGAGGACTTCTACGGCTTCATCTCCGGCGACCTGCCAAGCTGGGAGCATGGTTATGGCGTGATGAGTTCAGGGTATGTCGCGGGCTCGGCCAGCGGAATTCTGCCCGGTGAGGGTGCGCATGTGAGCGGTTCTCGCCTGGGAGATGGGCTGAAGAGCGAACTGAGCACGGCGATCATCCTGGTGGATACGCAAAAGATCGCGGGCCAGCAGATCGGGCCTTTGGCGGACTATATCGCCATGCTGGCGCTGTCGCAGGGCCAGTCCTATGACACATGCCAGGATGTGCCGACCATCAACAATCTCATGGCTTCCGGCTGCGCCGCCGAGATGAAGCCGGCGGCGCTGACCGATATCGACGCCACCTATCTGCGCGGCCTCTACAAAATGGACGCGGGCCAGTCCTATCGCGGAGAGCGCAGCTCGATTGTCTTTGAAATGAAGAAAGAGCTGGGCGGCTACTGACGGCCGCGCCTTTCGCCCGCGCTTTATTCGGGCGCGACAGTGACCTTGATGCCGTCCGTCGCGTCGCTGCAGACGATCTGGCACGACAGGCGCGAATTGGGCTCGACCGCCAGCGCCATGTCCAGCATGTCGATTTCCGCTTCCGACGGCGCCGGCAGCTTCTCGAACCAGCCGTCATTCACATAGACATGGCAGGTGGCGCAGGCGCAGGCCCCGCCGCATTCCGCCGCGATGTCCAGGCCGCCGTCGCGCAGGATTTCCATCACGCTCCAGCCCTCGCGGCCTTCCAGCGTGTATTCCTTGCCCTGGCGGTCGACGGCGTGGATCTTCACGAGACACCCAATTTCTTTTGCAGGTTGGACGAAGAGGTCGTGTACTGGAAGCGCAGCTTCTCGTTCGGCTTGCAGATGTGGAACGCGGCCTGGGCCATCAGCGCCGCCTCATGGAAGCCGGACAATATCAATTTCAGCTTGCCGGTATAGGTGTTGATGTCGCCGATGGCGAAGATGCCCGGCGTCGAGCTTTCGAACCGCGCCGTATCCACCGGGATCAAATTCTCGTGCAGGTTCAGTCCGAATTCCGCGATTGGGCCCAGCTTGATGGTCAGCCCGAAGAACGGCAGGAAGGCATCGGTTTCATGGTGCCATTCGTTCTTGTCGGCGCCCGACAGGGTGACGCCTTTCAGCGTGCCCGGCTCGCCATGCAGCGCCTTGACGCTGGCGACATGGAATTTGACTTTGCCTTCCTTCTCCAGCTCGCGCATCTGGTTGACGCTGTGCGCCGCGGCGCGGAAGCCGTCGCGGTGATGCACCAGGGTGAGCGACTTGGCCAGCGGCGCCAGATTGATCGTCCAATCCAGCGCGCTGTCGCCGCCGCCGGCGATCAGGATGTTTTTGCCCCGAAAGGTCTCCATCTTGCGCACGGCGTAATGCACGCCGACGCCGTCGCCGGCATTCTCGAAGTGCTCGATGCCGGGGACGGGCGGACGCTTGGGCACAAAGCTGCCGGCGCCGGCCGCAATCACCACCGCGAAGGCGATCAGTTCGGTGCCCGCATCGGTGGTGAGCTTCCAGCGGCCGTCGGGAAGTTTTTCCAGCGCCGTCGCCATCTCCCCGAAATGAAATTGCGGATCGAAAGGCTTGACCTGTTCCAGCAAGCGGTTGGTCAGCTCCTGGCCGGTGACGATGGGCAGGCCCGGAATGTCGTAGATCGGCTTTTCCGGATAAAGCTCGGTGCACTGGCCGCCCGGCCGGTCGAGAATATCGACCAGATGGCATTTCAGATCGAGCAGACCCAGCTCGAACACCGCGAACAGGCCGATGGGGCCCGCTCCGATGATGACGATGTCGGTCTCGATGGCGGCAGCGGACATGGTATTATACACTTTCGTTCGTGTAATCTATGGGAAACAACCGAGGTTATATGTAAAAACCTATGCGGCCGCAACAAGGGCCCGTCGGCAGGGCCGGACTTATAGTCTCACGCTGAATGCGGACAAGGGCGGGGGCGAACCCAAAGCTCGGTTCAGGCCGCCAGGTAGTTCTGGATGAAGGCGCGCACCGTATCGGCCTCGCCTTGCAGGGTTTGGATCGCGGCCCGGGCTTTTTCGCCATTGGCCGGATCGACCGGCTCGGCGGCGGCGGCCGCCTCGCCCATGCCGAAAGCGCCCACCCCGCGGGCGGCGCCCTTGATGGTATGGGTGATTTCCCGCCAGCGCTTGGCGTCGCGCTGGGACAAAAGCGCGGTCAATTGCGCCACCATTTCGGTGACCTGGCCGTCGAACAGCCGCAGGATTTCGGCGTTGAGCGCCCTCTCCCCGCCGGTGTAGCGGGCCAGATGGTCCATATCGATCGGCGCGTTGGACAAACGAAAGTTCCGCAAAAGCAAGCCCCACCGGCGATCATGAGGCCGCGCCGCTAAAACCCGGTTAATCGCGAATCTTAACGATTATTCCGAGGCTTACGCTTTGCGCCAAAAACAGAATTAAATTATCCTCGCGCCAAAGGGTCTTTAGCCAATGGCGACGATTTTCGACCGCAATACCCCGGTGCTGCTGCAGCCGGCCAATGAGACCGAGCCCGGCCTCAGATCCGAGCCGCAATTTATCCCCCCCGCCCGTTCGCGGTTCGGCATCGTCGTGACCGTCGTTGCCACTTTGGTCAGCGCCTTCTGGATCGGGGTCTGGGGCGCTTATCTTTTGGGCCGGTTTGGCCCCCAGGCGCTTCTCACCCTGGACGTGCAGCAGATCGCTTTGTTCAGCGCCGCCGTGGTCCTGCCGCCGCTGCTGTTCATGGCCATGGCGGTGATGCTGGCCCGCGCCAGCAGCCTGGGGCGGACGTCGGAAGCGATGATTGCCTCGGCCGAGCGGTTGTTCGCCGCCGATGAAAGCGTCGCGCGCACGGCGGCCCGGCTCGGCCGGGCGGTGCGGCGGGAATTGGACGCGCTCAATGCCGGCTTGGACGGCGCCTTCGGGCGCCTCAGGGCGCTGGAGACTTCGCTGGAAAATCAGGTCGCCGCTTTGGACGAAGCCGGGGCGAGGGTCGAAGTGCGCGGCGAAGCCATTGCCGCGCGGCTGGGCCAAGAAACCCAGCGGGTGGAAAATCTCAGCGATCAGCTTTCGGATTCCGCTTCCCGTGCCGCCGAGGCCGTGGCGGGCCGCGCCGCGCAGCTCAAAGCCACCATCGAGACCGCCGAAGGTTCGCTCAAGATGGCGGCGCAATCGCTGGACGTGCAGGCGGCCAGCTTCCGCGCCGCCGCCAACGCGGCTTCCGAGGCGCCGCATGACGCCGCGGTCAAGCTCGACCAGCAAGCCAAGAAAATCGAAACCGTTTCCGACGCGGCTTTGGCGCGGGCCGAATTTGTTTTGGCGCGGCAGGAAAAACACCGCGTCGCGATGGGCGATCTGCTGAGCCGGCTGAAAGAAGACAGCGCCTTGTTCGAAAGCGCCTTGTCGCAACAGCGCGCCGGGATGGAACAGGCGATCGGAGCCTTGGGCGGCGAGGCCAAGCGCTTTGAATTGGTCACCGGCGATGCCGAACGACATCTGGAATTGATCATGGCCAATGCCGCCAGCCGCGCCAGCCAGCTCACCACCGCCTTCTCGCGCGAGGCGGAGCGGCTGAAGGAATCCTCCGACGCCGCCAGCTCCGTGCTCAACACCCTGATCGCCACCTTGCGCGATGCCGGCTCGGGCGCACAGACCCTGATCGGCGAAAGCGCGGCCCAGGCCAAGCATGACGCCCGCGCTTTGGTTGGCGAAGCGATGGCCGAATGCGAACGCCTGCTGCGCGCCGCTGGCGAGATGAGCGCCGAAGCCAACCAGATCCGCACCACCCTCGCCAAGGCGATCGAGGAAGTGGAGCATCATCTGACCCGCCTGCCCACGGTGGCGCAGGGCGAGGCGCAGCGCATCCGCCATATGGTGCAGCACGAAACCGACCAGATGCTGGACCTGTCGGCGCGCACCATTTCCACCATCCATCAACGCGCCGCCCAGGGCCGCGCGCCCACCCCCGCCGCCGCAGCGGCGCCGGAACAGCCGGCGGAGCCGGAAGGGCTGAAGGGCCTCGCGCGCAAGCTGACTCAGCGGCCCAAGCGCACCACCGACTTGCGCGGCGATCCGCGCAGCGAAAGCAGCGGCAAGACCTGGGAAATGAAAACGCTTCTGGCGGCGGTCGAAACCCAGGAACAGGCCCAGCCCCTGGCCGCCGGCAGCGCCGCCGCCCTGGGCGCGCTGGAAATGGCGCTGGCCGACATGGCGGTGGATCTGGAAGCGATCAGCGCCGACGCCGCACCCGGCAATGACGATTGGAAGCGTTATCTGGCCGGCGACCGCAGCGTGTTCGCCCGCAAGCTCGCCCTGGTGATCGACGACACTGCCATCAACCGTATCACCACCCTGTACCGGGACGACGACCGTTTTCACGACGCGGCGGAGATGTATCTGGCGGAATTCGAATCCTTGCTCAGCCGAGCCCGTGAAGGCGATGGCGGCGGGCTTCTCGCCTCCACCATGCTGTCGGCTGATACAGGGAAAATCTATCTGGCCATCGCTTATGCGTTGGGACGGTTGTAATCACTCCTCACCGCGCGCTCTGCCAGCCTATCCGCCCTACTTTTTTCTCTGCCAGCATGGGTGAGCCAAACCTACCCAAGCATATCCCGGCCGATAGCTGATCAACGTAGCCGTTCAGCCTGCAGCCGCAAGTCCTCAAAATCGGGCGGCAATGTCCCGGGTGGTAACAGCCAGCGCACCAGCAAATTCTGCGATCCCGTCGCTTTGCCTTTCATGACGCCGGCGGATGCTTTCAGAACTTCCAGCGCCTTGCTGTCAAGATCAGGAAAGCCACTGCTGTAAGCGATTTTTCCGTCGGTGATCGAACCCGCATCATCAATAGTCACGGTAAGATAAGTGTCACCGCTCTCGAACGCCTGTATTGCGCCGGGGGGATAGGCCGAGACAGGCATGGTCAGGCCCAACTTCGTCCTCGGCGGAAAGCCCAAAGCCCACCCTACCCGAATCAGCACCTGTGCCGTTGCTGGCTTGCAATCCTGCATTGGCGGTTCCCACTGCCAGTGTGCCTTAATATATTCCACCGCAGCTTCGTCGAGCCGCGTTGCCCCGCTGGACTGTTTAACCGTGATAGTCACGGGCATACCGTCCATTGCGATATCGACTGCGACGATAGTAAACCCCTGCTCCTCCGCCCACTGCGAGGCGGTCGGATAAGGAATTATCGTATGTGTTTGTAAAACAGGCTTCACCACCCTGCCTGGGCTCATGCAGCTCGCATCTTGAGCGGCGGCCGGAAGCAACATTGGAAAAAGCAGCGCAACGGACAAGGCGAGCCGTTGGAGCAAACCAAATCTTTTAGGCGCATGTCGCATGTCTTTTCCCCTCAACATTATAATCAGGGATAAACACCACCGCTACCGCCTTGCGACAGCAAACCGACCGCTGAAAGACGGCCGCTGAGGCGGACAAAATTGTCCTCTCGCCAAAATCATTTTCATTGTCATGCCCGCGAATGCGGGCCATCCAGGTGTGTCACAACCTCTCCTGATGGAATTTTACGCGGTTCACCTGGATGGCCCACACCAGGTGGGCCATGACACTGAGTTTAAGCGTTTCGAACCAACCGTGCCGCATAGAATCCGTCCATCCCGCCCTCGATCTGAAACGGTAGCGTGCGCAAATCGCCTTCGGGCGTGACCCATTCGTCATGGCCGAACACCTCATCGGCAGTGATAGATGCGCGGGTGAATTCCGGATGGGCCTGTAAGAAATATTCGATCTGCTCCTCACCTTCTTCGCGTTCCAGGGAGCACACCGCGAAGACCAGCGTACCGCCGGGCTCGACCATCGCCGCGCCGCTTTCCAGGATTTCATATGCGCCCAGCGCGCAAGCATTCACATCGGCGGCACCCTTGATCCAGGGCAGATCGGGATGGCGGCGGACGGTGCCGGTGGCCGTGCAGGGTGCATCGATCAGAACCAGCGGTGCGGTCCGGCTGACATCGCGCGCATCGCCCGCCACCAGTTCGGCGGTCAGCTTGGTGCGCGCCAGATTGTCGGCGACGCGAGCCAGGCGGCCGGCGTCGCGCTCGACCGCGATCACCGTCGCGCCGCGCGATGCCAATTGCATGGTCTTGCCGCCCGGTGCGGCACAAAGATCGATCACCGTCTTGCCGCGCACCTCTCCCAGCAACAGCGCCGGCAGGCTCGCGGCCGCATCCTGTACCCACCAGTCCCCGCTTGCGAAGCCGGGCAGCTCCTCGATGGCGTCCTCCGTGGTCAGCCGCCGCGCCTCGCCGAACAGCGCGGTGCTGTCGGGACTCGCGGCACCGGCCTTGATCGTAATGTCCACCGGCGCCTGGCGCTGATTGGCCTGCGCAATCCGCCGCGCGGTCTCTTCGCCATATTGCGCCGTCCAACGCTGCCACAGCCAATCGGGGGTGTTGAGCCGCGCCGCATCCAGCCCGGCGCGCAAACCCTCGCCCTCGCGCGATACCCGCCGCAGCACCGCATTGATCAAGGCCTTGAAATGCACCGCCTTGTTGTCCGCCGCCGCCAGCCTGTTCGCCGCATCCACCGCGGCATGGGCCGGCACGCCAAGGATCAAAAGCTCGCAGGCCCCCAGAATGAGAATCTCCGTCGCCGCGCCGGATTTGTGCGGTGCCAAGGGTTTGGGCACGCATTGGCGGATCACTGCGTCGAGCTCGCCGAAATGGCGCAGGCTCTCGCTCGCCAAGGCGCGGGCAAAACCCGCATCGCGCGGCGCAAGGCCTTTCAGCGGATCCAGCAAGGCATCCAGTGGCCGTCGCTGACGCAGCACCGCGGTCAGGATGGCAAGTGCTGCCTTGCGGGCAGGGAGTCCAGTGTCCGTCATGGTGAGTGTTTAGGCATTTGCGAGAGAGAGGGAAAGCGCGTGTATAGGCAGCTCTCCGGCCGCTCGCTCGTGCTCGCGGCGTTCAACGCTCGAAATGGTCCACTGGACCATTTCGTCCGCCTTCGGCGGACCGCGTTTCACCCCCACGGCCCCCGCGCGGGCGCTGCTGGCACACCTGCCATGGCCTGCAGCCGGGCAATGCGCTCCGCCGTCGAGGGATGAGTGGCGAACAAGCCGCTCATCCCGCCATGCAGCGGATTGACGATGAACATATGCGCGGTCGCCGGATTGGCGTCGGCAGGCTGGTTGAGGGTCCGCTGTGCAGAACTGTCGATCACCGACAGCGCATTGGCCAACCAAAGCGGCCGGCCCGTGAGCTCGGCCCCGGCACGGTCGGCTTCGAATTCGCGGGAGCGGCTGACCGCCGCCTGCACCAGCATGGCGGCAACGGGCGCCAATACGGTCACCAGCAGCACACCAATCAGGCCCAGCGGATTGCGCCGCCCGCCCATGAAGAACGCGAAATTGGCCAGCATGCCGATGGCGCCCGCCATCACCGCGGTGATGGTCATGGTCAGGGTGTCGCGGTTTTTCACATGCCCCAGCTCATGGCCGATCACCCCGGCCAGTTCTTCATCGGTCACTTTGGCCAAAAGCCCGCTGGTGACACAAAGCGCGGCATGCTCGGGACTGCGCCCCGTGGCGAAGGCATTGGGCTGGGGATTTTCCGAAATATAGACTTTGGGCATCGGCAACCCGGCCTGGCGCGACAGCCGCGCCACAATATGGGTCAGCCCCGGCGCGCTGCTTTCGTCGACCTGGCGCGCGCCATACATCGACAGCAGCATCTTGTCCGAGTTCCAATAGGCCAGCAGATTGGTGCCGGCGGCGAACAGGAAGGCGATCATCATGCCGCCGCTGCCGCCGATCAGACCGCCCACCACCAGGAAGAGCCCGGTCATCAGGCTCATCAACATCAAGGTCTTGAAGGTGTTCATGACAGCATTCCCAAAACGCTCCTGTGATGTATGCTCGCGGCCCGCCAGGTCAAGCCGCCCCCAGGGCTAAGTCAATGAAGAAGCACAATAAAAATTCATCTGCGGCCGAGATCGCCGCCCGCATTGCCGCCGCCGCGACCCGCGCCAATGCGGAAGCTGACGCCCGCCGCGCCCAGGAAGTGCCGCTGAATCTGCCCCCGGAAAGGAACGGTCCCAAGGGCCCGGAGCCCACCCGCTACGGCGATTGGGAGCGCAAAGGCATAGCCAGCGATTTTTGAGTAAGAGTTTCAGGTGGTTAAAGGTCTTGATAGGCCTGGCCCCCGGCGCCATGTAAGATGGCGAGATCGCCGAAAGACCCACAAGCCATGTTCATCCAGACCGAAGCCACCCCCAATCCCGCCACCCTCAAATTCCTGCCCGGCCGCGAGGTGATGGGCGAGGGGGCCGTCGCCGATTTTCCCAGCGCCGACAGCGCCGCCCGCTCGCCTTTGGCCAAGGCGCTGTTCGAGACGCCGGATGTCTCGCGGGTGTTTTTCGGCAGCGATTTCATTTCCGTCACCAAGCGCGACGGCGACTGGCGGCATTTGAAGCCGGCGATCCTGGGCACGATCATGGAGCATTTCACCTCCGGCGCCCCTTTGATCGTGGGCGATGCCCAGGAAGTGGACGAGGCGTCCTATGGCGAGGGCGATCCCGAAGTGATCGAACAGATCAAGGAATTGATCGAAACCCGGGTGCGGCCCGCCGTTGCCCAGGATGGCGGCGACATCATCTTCAAAGGCTTCGATGGCGATACCGGCATTGTTTCGCTGCATCTGCAGGGCTCCTGCGCCGGCTGCCCCTCTTCGACCATGACCTTGAAGAACGGCATCGAGAATATGCTGCGTCATTACGTGCCCGAAGTGACCGCGGTCGAAGCGGTTTGATGCCGGTCTCGCCATCCCACCTGGCCGAGCCTTATCTCTCCGAACCGGCGCATGCCGTTGCCGATGCGGCGCTGGAAACGATTTTCCGTGACGCGCGCACCTTGCGCAAATGGCAAGACCGTCCGATCGCGCCGGCACTGCTGATGGCGATTTATGATCTGGCGCGGCTGGGCCCGACCGAAACCAACATCTCGCCGGCGCGGTTTTGTTTTGTGCAGTCCAAGGAAGCCAAGGCGCGGCTGGAGCCATTGCTGGATGAAGGCAATCGGGTTCAGACCATGACGGCGCCCGTCACTGCCATCATTGGGTATGATCCGGATTTCGCGCGGTATCAGCCCAAGCTGGCGCCGCGCGCCACCACCATGGCGGCGAAAATGGCGGCTGATCCGGGCCGCGCCCGCCTGATGGCGATGCGCAGCACGGGCCTGGAAGGCGGTTATTTCATGATCGCGGCGCGGGCGCTGGGGCTGGACTGTGGCCCGATGTCGGGTTTCGATTCCGAAGGCGTGGACCGGGAATTCTTTGCCGGCACATCGATCAAGTCCTATTTCCTTTGCAATCTGGGCTATGGCGACCGCGAGGGCTTGCGGCCCCGCGCGGCGCGGCTGGATTTCGACGAAGCCTGCAAGATCCTCTGATGAGACTGCTCGCCGTCGATACCGCGCTGGGCGCTTGTTCGGTCGCGGTGCTGGACGGCGAAAAAATTCTCGCCCATCACCTTGAAGAGATGGCGCGCGGTCATGCCGAGGCCCTGGCGCCGATGGTGGCGCGGGCCATGACCGGCATCAGTTTCGGGTCGCTGGACCGGTTGGCCGTCACCACCGGACCCGGCACTTTTACCGGCCAGCGTGTGGGACTGGCCTTTATGCGCGGCCTGCGCCTGGCGCTGCAAATTCCCTTGATCGGCGTCACCACCCTGGAAGCGATCTGCGCCGCCACACAGGCACCGCGCGCGGCCGCCATCCATGATGCCAAACGCGGCGAAGCCTATCTGCTGTTATGGGAAAATGGAGAAACCGTTTTCGAAGCGGCGGTGATGTCTTTTGCAGAAGGCCTCGCGAAAATCCAAAGCTTCGGACCTTGTGTTCTGGCCGGCACCGGCGCGCCGGCGGCGTCGACCGCTTTGGGCGAGGAATTCGTGCTCTCGCCCCTGCGCCAACCCGATGCTTTATGGGTGGCGAAACTGGCACTGACCCGCCCCGCGCCCGATGGTGCGCCCGCGCCGCTCTATTTGCGTGCGCCCGACGCCAAGCTTCCTGTCTCGGCATGACACCCAAACTGTTCGATTCCGCAGCGGACGATCTCCAAGCGCTGGCGACGCTTCATCGGAGCGCCTTTGCCGATCCTTGGTCCGCCCCCGCATTGGCCGATCTGCTGGCCGGCCCCGGAACTTTTGCGATTCATTTGCAAGACGGATTCATCCTGGCCCGTGTCGCCGGGGATGAAGCCGAGGTTCTGACCCTGGCGGTGTCGCCGGCGGCGCGCGGGCAGGGACGCGGGCGCCTTTTGCTGCGGGCGGCAGCACGCCATGCGCAAAGTTTGGGAGCCCTGCATATGTTTCTGGAAGTCGGCATCGACAATCCGTCGGCCCTGGCGCTTTATTCCGGCCAGGGCTTTGTCCGGGCGGGGCAGCGCAAGGGCTATTATAACGGCCGGGACGCGCTTATTCTCAAACGGCAATTGCCGCTGGAACACAGGGACTTGGCCTAATTTCATGCCACAACAGGCGCCCACGGGGATGGACGTGACGCGGATCGAAAAGCTCTGCGTCGACAAGGGTCTTCGCATGACCGAGCAGCGCCGGGTGATCGCCCGGGTGCTGTCGGGCGCCGGCGACCATCCCGACGCCGAGGAACTCTATCGCCGCGCCGCCGCCATCGATCCGCATATCTCCATCGCCACGGTCTATCGCACCGTCAAGCTGTTCGAGGATGCCGGCATCTTGGAGCGGCATGATTTCCGCGACGGCCGCGCCCGTTATGAAGAAACCCCCGAATCCCATCACGATCACCTGATCGACGTGCAGACCGGAAGCGTCATCGAATTCCGCAACGAGGATATCGAAAAGCTCCAGCGCCGGGTGGCCGAAGAACTGGGCTTCGAACTGGTCGATCATCGGCTCGAATTATACGGCGTGCCGAAGGGCAAAAAGCTCGCCAAACCCTAGAGCGTTTTCGCGTTTCTTTGAAACGCAAAGGCGCTCTGTGTTTTTGTTTTGTCGCGGTTCCGGGCGCGGACGCGCCCAATTTGACAATTGGCGCCTCCGGCGCCGCTCGGAAAACCGCTGAACACTTTTCGTGGAACCGCTCTGATGCCCACGCTCCGCGCCGCGGCGATCCTGACCATCTTTCTGCTCGTCACCCTTATCCTGATCCCCTTTCAATGGCTGGGCGTCACGCTGGGCCTGGGTTACGCGCGCAGCTTTCCCCATCGCTATCACCGCTTCGTCGCCAAGCTGTTCGGCATTCATATTCGAAGTCTGGGGCCGCTGCCGCGCCAGTCCGTGCTGCTGCTGGCCAATCACACCGGCTGGCTGGATATCGTGATCTTTTCCGCCCTGGCGCCGCTCAGCTTTGTCGCCAAATCGGAAGTCGGCACCTGGCCCTTTTTTGGAACCCTGGCGCGGCTGCAGCGCACCGTCTTTGTCGAACGCAGCCGCCGCAGCCAGACCGGCGAAAGCCGCGACGCCATCGCCGCCCGGCTGGCCAAAGGCGACATCCTGGTGCTGTTTCCGGAAGGCACCTCCAGCGACGGTAATATCGTCCTGCCATTCAAAAGCGCGCTGCTCAGCGCAGCCGAAACCGTCTTGGCCGATGGCCATCATGTGCGCGTCCAGCCGGTCTCCACCGCCTATTTCGGCAGCCATGGCATTCCGATGGGGCGCGAGGGGCGGCCGTTTTATGCCTGGTATGGCGCCATGGAACTGGTGCCGCATCTGTGGGAGGCCCTCAAAGCGGGACCCCTGGATGTGGTGGTGCAATTCCACGAACCGCTGAGCCTGGACGCCATGGACCGCAAGGAACTGGCCCGCAAAGCCGAACGGGTTATCCGCCAGGGCCAGGCCGCCGCGCTGGCGGGGCTGGCTTAAGCTTGAATTCCCTCCGCCCGAACCCGATAACCAGCGCCCCATGACCAAGAAGCTGTTCATCAAGACCTATGGCTGCCAGATGAACGCCTATGATTCCGCCCGAATGGCGGATTTGCTGGCGCCCTTGGGCTATGGCGCCACCGAGACCGCCGAGGGCGCCGATATGGTGATCCTCAACACCTGTCACATAAGGGAAAAGGCGGTGGAGAAGGTCTATTCCGAGCTGGGCCGCATCGCCAAAGCCAAGCGAGGCAAGCCCGATATGCTGGTGGCGGTGGCCGGCTGCGTCGCCCAGGCCGAAGGTGCTGAGATCGTCGCCCGCGCCAAGGCGGTCGATCTGGTGGTGGGGCCGCAATCCTATCACCGCCTGCCCGAAATGATCGCCCGCCACGCCCGCGCCGGCGGCCATGTGCTGGAAACCGATTTCCCCGCCCTGGAAAAATTCGACGCTCTGCCGCAAGCGGTCAGCGACACCGGCGTCAGCGCCTTCCTGACGGTCCAGGAAGGTTGCGACAAATTCTGCACTTTCTGCGTGGTGCCCTACACGCGCGGCGCGGAGCAATCGCGCAGCCCGGAATCTATTCTCGCCGAAGCCCGCGCCCTTGGCGCCCGGGGCGCGCGCGAGCTGGTGCTGCTGGGCCAGAATGTGAATGCCTATCGCGGCACCGACGAGCATGGACGCGATTGGAGCCTGGCGCGCCTGATCGGGACAATCGCGGAAATTCCGTCCATCTGGCGCATCCGCTATACCACCAGCCATCCGCGCGACATGGGCGATGACCTGATCGCCGCCCATGGCGATATCGAAAAGCTGATGCCCTTTCTGCATCTGCCGGTGCAGTCGGGATCGGACAGCGTGCTGGCGGCGATGAATCGTCAGCACACAGCCGATGATTATCTGCGCCTGATCGATCGGCTGCGGGCGGCGCGGCCCGACCTGGCCTTCTCGTCGGATTTCATTGTCGGCTTTCCGGGCGAAAGCGACGCCGATTTCGAAGCCACCATGGATCTGGTCCGCCGGGTCGAATTCGCCCAGTGCTTTTCCTTCAAATACAGCCCCCGTCCGGGCACGCCCGCCGCGGCCGCAAAAAAGCAGATCGGGGAAGCTGTCAAAGACCAGCGGCTGCAGGCGCTGCAAAAACTTTTGCTGTCGCAGCAGGACGCCGCCAATGAACGGGCCATCGGCAAGGTGCTGCCGGTGCTGTTCGAAAAATCCGGGCGCGGCAAACATCAGGTCATCGGCCGCTCGCCTTATCTGCATCCGGTTCATGCCGAAGGCGGTGCCGGCCTGATCGGGCAAATCCACAATGTCCGCATCCAGGCGCGGACCGCCAACAGCCTTAAGGGCGCCTTGCTGGAAAGCCTGCCCGCTTGAGCCGCGCCAAAAAGCACCATGCGGCCTTGCGCGAACAGCTCACCCTGGAATTCGCCGAAAACAAATTGCTGGCCGCTTTGGGGGGCGCGCATCAGAAGAATTTCGCCCGTCTGGAACAGGCCTTGAACGTGCGCATCGCCCAGCGCGGCAATCTTGTGGCGGTCGAAGGCGAGGCACGCGCCCGGGCCAGCGCCATCCTGCGCGCGCTCTATGCCCGCCTGGAGGCGGGGGAAAGCATCACTTTGGCCGAAGTCGACGCCGAAATCCGTTTTACCGATTCCGCCCGCACCGCGACCGAAGGCGCCATCCGTACCGCTTCGGGCCGGCTCACCCGTCCGCGCAGCCCGGCGCAAAGCGCTTATCTGGATCTGATGCGCAAAGAGCCGCTTGTCTTCGGCGTGGGACCTGCCGGCACCGGCAAGACCTATCTGGCCGCCGCCTTTGCCGCCCATATGCTGTTCGAGCGGCGGGTGGAGCGGCTGATTCTGTCGCGCCCCGCCCTGGAAGCCGGCGAGCGCCTGGGCTTTCTGCCCGGCGACTTGAAAGAGAAGATCGATCCCTATCTGCGGCCGCTTTACGACGCGCTGTTCGATGTCCTGGGCGAACAGACCACCCGGCTTATGGAGCAGGGCGTGATCGAAGTGGCGCCCTTGGCCTTTATGCGCGGCCGTACCCTGACCCGCGCCTTTGTCATCCTGGACGAGGCGCAGAACACCACCTCGGCCCAGATGAAGATGTTCCTGACCCGGCTGGGGGAAGACTCCCAGATGGTGGTGACCGGCGATACCTCGCAAAGCGATCTGCCGGGGGGGCGGGCGGAAGGGCTCAATGAGGCGCTTTCCATCCTGGAAGGCACCGAAGGGGTTGGCGTCGCCCGCTTTTCCGAAAAAGACGTGGTGCGCCACGCGCTCGTCAGCCGCATCGTTGCCGCCTATAGCAAAAACGGCCGATGAGCGGGGGGGATGTCATTTTCCTGGTCGAGGACGCGCGTTGGAAAAAGCCCCGCGGGCTCACCGCCCGGCTGAAGCGCGCCGCCGGCGAAGCGCTGGCGCAGGAGGGCTTTAAAGGGCAAACTGGCCTCACCGTGCTGCTCAGCAACGATGCCAGATTGCGCGCTTTGAACCGCAATTTCCGCGCCAAGGACAAGCCGACCAATGTGCTGTCCTTTCCCGCCGCGGAAAACAAGGACGGCTATCTGGGCGACATCGCCATCGCCTATGGCGTCACCGCCCGCGAAGCCAAGGCGGCGGGAAAGCGCTTCGGCGATCATGCCGCCCATCTGGTGGTGCATGGCGTGCTGCATCTGGCCGGTTACGATCATGAACTGAGCCGCGATGCCAAGAAAATGGAAAGCCTGGAAGTGAAGATCCTGGCGCGGCTGGGCATCGCCGATCCTTATGAGAGGAATGCGTGAGCGAGGCGCCGGACCAACCCTCGCTGTTCAAGCGGCTGCTGCAAATGCTGCGTGGCGAGGATGCCTCCAGCGCCGCTATGCGCGAGAGTCTGGAAGAGGTGATCGAGGAAAGCGAACGCCAGTCTCCGGCGCTGTCGGGGCCGGAGCGGGTGATGCTGTCCAATCTCCTGGCTTTCGGGGAATTGAAAGTGCTGGACGTAATGGTGCCGCGCGCCGAGATCATCGGCGTCGACGAAACCATGCCGCTCAGCGAATTGGTGGCGCTGTTCCGCGACGCCAAACATTCGCGCCTGCCGGTCTATCGCGAGACCTTGGATGATCCAACCGGCCTCGTACATGTCAAGGATGTGCTGGGCTTGATGGAAGCGCTGCCGGGCGGCGTCTGGCGGCTGCCCAAGTCGGCGATCGCCCGGCTCACCCGCCCCGTCCTGTTCGTGCCGCCTTCGATGCGGGCCCTCGATCTTCTGCTGAAGATGCAATCCTCGCACACCCATTTGGCGCTGGTGATCGACGAATATGGCGGCACCGACGGACTGGTCTCGATCGAGGACATTATCGAAGAGATCGTGGGCGATATCGCCGACGAGCATGACGAAGAGGATGCCGGCCTGCGCCGCGACGGCGACGCCTATATCGCCGATGCCCGCTACGATCTGGAAGATTTCAAGCACGAAACCGGCATCGACCTGATGACCGAGGAAACCGCCGAGGATGTGGATTCCCTGGGCGGGCTGGTGGTGGCGCTGCTGGGCCGGGTGCCGCAGCGCGGCGAAATCGTCGCCCATCCCGCCGGGTTCGAATTCGAGGTGCTGGAGGCCGATCCGCGCCGGGTGCGCCGGTTGCGCATTCGCCCGCAAGGCACGCCGGCATGAATGTCCTTGCCCGTTTTGGCGCCTGGGCCAGGGGCCTCTCTCCAGCCCGGCGCGGCTTGCTGGCTTTCGCGAGCGGCGCGATCTCGGCGCTGGCTTTCGCCCCGGTGGAATGTTTTCCCGCGTTGCTTTTGGGGTTCGCGCTTTTGCTGCTGCTGCTGGATGGGGCCCGGGAAAGCGCCTATCCCCTTCGCGCCGGGGCCTTTTGTGGCTTCCTGTTCGGCTTCGGGCAATTCCTGGTCGGCTTGCACTGGGTGGGCTATGCCTTCCTGGTCGATCCCGCCGCTCATCTCTGGCAGATGCCCTTCGCGGTGTTGTTCCTGAGCGCGGGCCTGGCGCTTTTCCCTGCGCTGTCTTGCGGCTTGGCGCTGTATTTCTGGCGGGAGGGGCCGGCCCGGTTTCTGGTTTTTTCCGTGTTCTATGCGGCCGGCGAATGGCTGCGCGGCCATATCCTCACCGGCTTTCCCTGGAATCTGCCCGCCTATGGCTGGGGGGCGTCTTTGGCCGTGCTGCAATCGGCCAGTGTCATCGGCGCCTATGGCCTCAGTTTCCTGACCATCCTGCTGGGGGCTTCCTTGGCCGCATTGGCGGCGCCGGGGAAGCTGTCGTGGCGCCAGGCCGGCGCCCCGGTGCTGATGACGTTGCTGTTTGTGGGGCTGTGGGGCTGGGGGACGTGGCGGCTTGCCGCTCCCACCCAATATGTGCCGGGTGTCTCGCTGCGCCTGGTTCAGCCCGATATTCCGCAGCGCGACAAATACCGGCCCGCCCTGGTCCTGTCCCATTGGCAGCGGCTGATGGCGCTCAGCGAAAAGCCCGGCAATCCTACCCACATCATCTGGCCGGAAGCGGCGCCCGATTTCCTGTTGCAGCGCTCGCCCACGGCGCTCGATCAAATCGCACGGTTAACCGGCGCAAAGCGAAGCCTGTTCACTGGGGCGGAACGGCTGGACGATCAAACCGGCGAGGCCGTGTATAACAGCCTGATCGCATTTGGTCCGGGTGGGCGCGTGAACGCGATATACGACAAATTTCACCTCGTGCCTTTCGGGGAATATGTTCCCTTCGCGCAACTTTTGCGCACATTGGGAATCGCCAAGCTTACGCATGGCCTGGCCAGTTTTTCGCGCGGCGACGGTCCGCATGTGTATACTGTGGCCGGGGCGCCGCCGATGTCGCCGCTGATTTGCTATGAAGTGATCTTCCCCGGCGCGGTGACGGATCATCGAAACCGGCCCGGCTGGTTCATCAACGTTACCGACGATTCCTGGTTCGGGCCTTGGGCCGGACCGCGCCAACATCTTCTGATTGCACGCGTTCGCGCCATCGAAGAGGCGATACCCGTTGCGCGTGCAGCGAATACCGGGATTTCCGCGGTTATCGATGCCTATGGGCGGGTTACGGCGCGATTGGGCCTGAACGAAATGGGCAAACTCGACGCGAAGTTGCCGACCGCGCTGCCGCCATCAACCTATGCGCGTTTTGCCGATCTCGGATTTGCGCTGCTGTTGCTGGCGGGTTCGGTAGGCGCTTGGATTCTCGGAAGAAAATGACGCACGCGGATTTATTTGTTTCAGTTGTCGGAGCATTGCGGCTAAGTTCCGCCCCGTAAATTGATCGGTTGCGTAAAGTGCCAAAAAAACAAGCCAATCCCATCGATGCGCAAGTCGGCAATCGGGTTCGAATAAGGCGCATGCTGATTGGCATGAGCCAGGAGCGGCTTGGCGATCTGCTGGGCCTGACCTTCCAGCAAGTCCAGAAATACGAGAAGGGCGTCAATCGTATCGGCGCCGGCCGGCTGTTCGAGGTCTCCCGCATTCTGGGTGTGCCGATCGATTTCTTCTATGAAGGCGTCAGCGTCCCCGGAACCGACAAGCCGGGATTTACCGACTCGGAAGGCGCGCCGCCGGTGATGGAATTTGTTTCCAGCGGGGAAGGACTGCAGCTCAGCCTGGCCTTCATGAAGATCAAGGATCCCAAGGTGCGCAAGCGGGTGCTGGATCTGGTCAAGAGCCTGACCGAAGAAAACGCCGGCGAGGGTTAGCTTTTCCGCGCGGCTTTTTCCGCCAGGCCCGATTGGCCCTCGCGGGCCGCAAGCTTGGCATACACCTCGGCGGGGGTGATACCGGCCGCCGCCCACAACACCGCCAGATGATAGAGCGCATCGGCGGATTCGCCGGCCAGCGCGTCCTTGTCGCCCGATACCGCGGCCAGCGCGGTCTCCACCGCTTCCTCACCAAATTTCTTGGCGCATTTGGCGACGCCGTCGGCCAGCAGCTTGGCCGTATAGGAATTGGCGGCATCGCCCGCGTCGCGGCGGGCGATGATGGTGGCGAACAGGCGGTCCAGGGCGGTCATGGGGTTTCCTAGCATAGAGGCCAAACCTGCCAAAGCCCGTCTGGTTAAAAGCCCAGATGGCTAAAAGCCCAGGCGGGCGCGGATGTCGGACGGCGCCGCGCCTGCTTCGCGCAAGGCGCGCAAGGTGACGGCGCGGTCGCGCTTGGAGAATTTGCGCCCCTGTTCGTCCAGGATCAGCCGGTGATGGGCATAGGAGGGCGCGGGCAGCGCCAGCAGGGCCTGCAACAGTCGCTGCACATGGGTTGCCGGCAGAAGGTCCTCGCCCCTGGTCACCAGCGTAATACCCTCGAAGGCATCATCCACCACCACCGCGAGATGATAGGACGCCGGCATGTCTTTGCGTGCCAGCACCACATCGCCGAACAATAGCGGATCGACGGCAAAACTTACGCCCTGTTCGACAAAGGATAACGGTCCGGCCCGCTGCGCCGCCCGGACGGCATCCAGCCGCAAAGCATAGCTCTCACCGCCGCCGATCCGCGCCGCGCGTTCGTCTGCCGGCAAAGCACGGCAGGTCCCGGGATAGAGCGGGCCATCGGGCCCCGTCGGCGGAGCCGACAATCCGACAAAGTGTGGAGCTGCGACCGCGCCCGCGATTTCCTCGGCGATCTCTTTGCGGCTGCAAAAACAGGGATAAGTCAGGCCCTCCGCCGCCAGACTACCCAGCGCGGCACGATAGGCATCAAAGCGCTCCGACTGCCGCAGCACCGGCTGCTTCCAGGACAAGCCGAGCCAGGCCAGATCCTCAAAAATCGCGGCGACAAATTCTTCGCGCGCCCGCGATTGATCCAGATCCTCGATGCGTAAGTGAAATTCGCTGCCCGCCGCCGCCGCGGTCAAAGCGGCGAAGGCATGGCCCAAATGCAGCAAGCCTGTTGGCGATGGCGCGAAGCGTGTAACAGTCACCGCGCCACTCTAACGATTTTCCCGCGCCATGGCTTTGCGTTCTCTCAGCGGTCCCCGCCTGGCCGCCGCCCGCGGTCCCGCCACAAATCTGGTGGTGCTGGTGCATGGCTATGGCGCCGACGGCAATGATCTGATCTCGCTGGCCGGTCATTGGCAGGGGCTGCTGCCCACCACCGAATTCGTGGCGCCCAACGCGCCCGACCGCGTGCCCGGCGCGCCCAACGGCTTTCAATGGTTCGGCCTCAGCCGTATGGATCCTCAGGAATTGACCCAGGGCGTGACGGCGGCGGGACCGTCATTGGATGCTTTCCTGGATCAGGAGCTCGCGCGGCTTGGCCTGACGGCCGACCGGCTGGCGCTGGTGGGGTTCAGCCAGGGCACCATGCTCTCGCTGCAAGTGGGCCTCACCCGCGCCGCAAAGCCGGCCGCGGTGGTCGGCTTTTCCGGGCTGCTCGCGGCACCCGTCCAAGCCGGCAGCCCTCCGCCGATCTTTCTGGCCCATGGCAGCGCCGATACCGTCATTCCGGTTGGCGCCATGTTCGCGGCCGCGGCGGAGCTGGGTTTGGCAGGGGCGCCGGTGCAATGGCATCTGGCGCCGGCTGTCGGCCATGGCATCGATCCGGTGGGGCTCCAGATGGCGGGAGAATTTCTGGCTCAGGCTTTTGGCGGCTTTTTGGTGCCAAGAGGCGCGGTGAGCTGTGCGCTGCGGCGCTGATCTGTCGCCCCGCTGTCATCTTCAAGCCCTTGGCAGAGCCCGAGAATCGCCTATAAAATCGGTACCGGAAAGGGGATGGTTCGTGCTCAATCCGGTGCGTAGTGCCAGCAATTGTCCGGCGCTTGTGCTGAACGCCGATTATCGGCCGCTCAGCTATTACCCCCTGTCGCTCTGGTCCTGGCAGGACACCATCAAGGCGGTGTTCCTGGAGCGGGTGAATATCCTGGAGCAATATGACCGGGTGGTGCGGTCGGCGCGGCTGGAAATGCGCCTGCCTTCGGTGGTCTCGCTCAAGACCTATATCCGCCCCGCCCGTCATCCCGCCTTCACGCGCTTCAATGTGTTTCTGCGCGACCGCTTTGAATGCCAATATTGCGGCGATCCGCGCGAGCTGACTTTCGACCATGTGGTGCCGCGTTCGCGCGGCGGCCGCACCACCTGGGAGAACGTGGTCACGGCCTGCAGCCCCTGCAATCTGCACAAAGGCGGAAGACTTCCCAAACAGGCCGGCATGCACCCGCGCCAGCGCCCGCATCAGCCGACCGTCACGGAATTGCGCGAGCATGGCCGCAAATTCCCGCCCAATTATCTGCATGAGAGCTGGGCGGATTATCTGTACTGGGATAGCGAGCTGGAGCCGTAATAGGCCCTTCGCCCTTCCCGCACAAAAATATGAAGCCCGCCCTGGACATTCGCCCTGTTGCCTAAGGCAACAATCAGGGCCACGTTCTGTTGCATGGGCGACAACCAACACTTCTTCATACAAGCACGGCGCAAATGGGTTCTTGGATTCCCTGGGAAGAGATCGTGTTGATCTCTGTATATGTAGGCGCTCTGTTCCTATTTTTTCGCAGATTTTCCGACTTCGATTGGCGGTACACATTTTTAGCAGCGGCAATCACAGGGGTGGGGACCGGAATATTTGTCTGGCCATGGGCCTTCATCATTTTCGGATGGCCGGGGGCTTCATTGGGTGCCGTGGTTTCATCGACCTTGGAACTCAAGACCGGCGCCTTGGTCTTGGTTGGCGCGCTCCTCTCGGCAGCAGTCGCTTTGACGATATTGGCATTTGGAATCACTCTGCTGTTAATCCTGCCCACCAAAGTGTGGAAGAACTTACAAACAAATAGGGTTCAGCAGAACGAGTAAGGCGAATCTTCAACCATATCGATTGGGTAGGAACTGCACGGCGACGGAAGCTTATATCTTCTCCGACAATTTTATCGCCACTCGGCAACCGGCTTTGATCGTCTCGCTCAGAAGCTTGTAACCCGGCGCCTGCTCGGCGCCGTTGTCCAGCGCGGTCTGGCGATGGGCGGCTTCGTCGGCACGGAAATCCTGCACCGTTTTTTTCAGGTCCGGGTCTTGCTCGCCCAAGGCTGCGATCTGGGCGGCGTAATGGTCGTCGATGGCCTCTTCCACCGCGGCGGTACAGGCAAAGGCGGCTTTCTCGCCCATCAGCGCGGTGGCCGCGCCCAGCGCGAAGCCGGCCACCCGCCAAACCGGCTCCAACGCGGTGGGCCGTACCCGGCGCTGATTGACCAGCCTGTCAAAGGCTTTCAGATGGCGTTGTTCCTGCTCCGCCATATGGCGAATGGTATCGCCGCTGCGCCCCCGTCCCAGCACCGCCAGCTGACCTTCATATATGCGCACCGCGCCATATTCCCCGGCATGATCGACCCGGATCATCGCTTCGATATCCGGCGCCGGCGCACCGCCGGGCGAGGCAGGCTTGGGCTTGCGGCTCATCCGCGCCTCGTCAGGGAAAACGCCGCGACGCCGGCGATCGCGAAGGAAAGGATGGCGTTCCAGGCCGGCAGCGCCAGGCCCAAAAAGAACCACGTCGGCACATCGCAGCGCACTACCGGGGCCGGGGCATGACTGCCCATCACATAGCGAGGCGCCGTGCAAGCACTCGGGCCCGGCAGCAAATGCCATTGCATGCCGGTCTGATACGCGCCGATCAGGCCGGAAATCAGGATGAGGATCACCACCATCCAGGCCAGGTCGCGGGCATGCCGGCGCATCAGCACGGCGCCGCCGACCCCGACAATGGCGGCGGCGATATGGGGCCAGCGCTGCCAATGGCACATCTCGCAAGGCGGCAGATGGCCGATATATTGAAAGCCCAGCGCGCCGACGATCAAAGCCAGCGAGGCCAATCCGGCGAGCAGAAGAATCCGCTCAGCGGGCAAAGATGCGTGATTCATCGCCGAACGCTTTGAACTCCAGCGCATTGCCGCTGGGATCGAGGAAGAAAAAAGTCGCCTGTTCGCCCGGCAGGCCTTGAAAACGGATATCGGGCTCGATGATGAAGGCAATATTGTGTTCTTGCAATTTCGCCGCCAGATTTTTCCATTCCGGCATCGACAAGATCGCTCCAAAGTGACGCACTGGAACCTGATCGCCGTCGACATCATTATGCGCTTTATGTCCGGCCTCGTTCGGGCTTAAATGCGCGACGATCTGATGGCCGTAAAAATCGAAGTCCACCCATTCCTCGCTCGATCGTCCTTCCGGACAGCCGAGCAGGTCGCCGTAAAAAGCGCGGGCTTCGGCAAGATCGCGCACGGGAAAAGCGAGATGAAAACGAGGCCGTTCCGGCATGCTTGAATTCCTGTTGGGTCCCAAGCCTAAACGCAAGCCGCAAGAAAAGCGAGAGAAGCACGCCTTGCTCGCCATCGATGGCGAAGCCGTGGCCGTGCGGGTGCGCTTTCATCCCCGGGCCCGGCGCATGGTGATGCGGGTCAACCCGGTGTCGGGCGAGGTGACGCTGACCGCACCCCTGCGCAGCAGTGTGGAATCGGCCCTGGCCTTCGCGCGCGGCGAAACCGGCTGGATTGCCCGGCAGCGCGGCAAGGTGCCGCCGCCGGTCGAACTCGCCCCCGGCGCCGCGGTCCCCTTTTTGGGCACCACCCACCGCATCGCCCATAGCGCCACCAAAGGACCGGCGCCGGTATGGCGCGAGGGCGAGCGAATCTTAGTCTCCGGCAAGCTCGAACATGCGCGCCGGCGCCTGGTGGATTATTTCAAACGGGAAGCGAAAAAAGCCCTGGAAGCGCGCGCCCTGGAATATGGCGCTGAGCTGGGGGTGCGACCGTCGCGGGTCATGGTGCGCGATACCGCCAGCCGCTGGGGCTCCTGTTCTTCGGCCCGCTCCCTGTCTTTTTCCTGGCGCCTGATTTTCGCGCCGGAATTCGTGCGCGACTATGTGGTGGCGCATGAAGTGGCGCATCTGAAGGAAATGAATCATGGCCCCAAATTCTGGGCGCATGTGCAAAGCCTGAGCAGCGATCACAAACGCGCCCGCAACTGGCTGCGCGATCACGGCAAGAACCTGTTGCGGTATAACTAGATCAAGTTCCGCCGAACAGACTGTCCAGCAATTCTTCAAAACTGCCGGGTTTTTTCGGCTCTGCCGCGGCTGTCTGGCCCGGCGGCGCATCGGGTGCATCGGCCTCGGCCACCGCTATGCTGCCGATCAGCGGCCGGGGCGGAAGATTCTGTTCGGCGCTTTCCATGAAATTGTGGAAGATGCGCGCCGGCAGGCCGCCGCCGGTGGCTTTCTTCATGGGCGCCGAATTGTCATTGCCCATCCAGACGCCGCAGACCAGATCGGCAGTGAAGCCGACAAACCAGGCATCGTGGAAATCCTGGGTGGTGCCGGTCTTACCGGCGCTGGGCCGTTCCTGGAGCCGCGCCGCCTTGCCGGTGCCGGTGGTGACGGTCTCGACCATCACTTTGGTCATGGCCGCATTATCGGCCGGCGACATCACCGCGCCGGCGTCGATCGCCCGCCGCTTATAAAGCAATTTCCCCGCTTTGGTTCGGATCGACAGAATCGCAAAAGGCTTCACGCCGATCCCGCCATTGGCAAAAGGTGCATAAGCGCCGGTCAGCTCCAAAGGCGTGACGCCCGACGTGCCCAAGGCGAGCGAAGCGACTTCCGCCAGCGGTGAGGCGATGCCCAGCCGCCGCGCCGTCTGGGCGACGTCCTTGGGTCCGATCTCGGCGGTCAATTGTGCGGCCACCGAATTGGAAGACAGGGCGAAGGCTTTGGTCAGGCTGATATCGCCTTGATAATCGCCTTCGAAATCGGATGGCTTCCAGCCATGAATGTCCACCGGCCCGTCATGCATGATGTCGTCGGGGGTGTGGCCATGTTCAAAAGCGGCCAGGTAAACAAAGGGCTTGAAGGCGCTGCCGGGCTGGCGCACCGCATCACTGGCGCGATTGAAGCTGGACTGGGAATAAGAGCGTCCGCCCACCATGGCCCGCACCGCGCCATCCGGCGTCATCGCCACCAAGGCGGCCTGGCCGGCATGCAGCTTTTGGCCGTCCTGATCCAAAGCCTGACCGACCGCGCGTTCGGCCATGGCCTGGGTTTGAAGATCGAAACTGGTTTCCACCACCATCGGCTCATTGCTGCCGCCGGCATAGCGATCGAGCTGGCTCAGCACCCAATCGGCGAAATAACCGGAATCCGGCGTGCCGCTGCTGCGCAGGATGCGGGGGCTGGTGGCCTGGGCCAGCGCGCGGCTGTGGGAATCGATGAAGCCGGCATCCTGCATGGCGCGCAGCACCACTTGGGCGCGGGCCTGTGAGGCATCGGGATCGACCAAGGGGTTATAGCGCGTCGGCGCCTTGACGCTGCCCGCCAGCATCGCGGCTTCGGTCAGGCCAAGCTCGCGCGCATGTTTGCCGAAGAATTTCTGCGACGCCGCCTCGATGCCGAACACGCCGGCGCCGAAATAAACCCGGTTCAGATACAGGGTGAGTATCTGGTCCTTGGAATAATGCGACTCCAGCTCGATCGCCAGAATCGCTTCCTGCATTTTGCGGTGGAAAGTGCGGTCGGAATCCAGGAACAGGTTCTTCGCCAATTGCTGGGTCAATGTGCTGCCGCCCTGCACCACGTGCCCCGCGATCAGGTTCTGAACTTCCGCCCGTGCCACGCCGATCAGATCAAGACCGAAATGGTCGCGGAAGCGGCGGTCCTCGATGGCAATGAAAGCGTTCGGGATAAAAGCCGGCAAGGCGCCGGCCTCCACTGCCATGCCGCGGGTGAGGCCGCGCCGCGCGATCAGCCGCCCGCGATCGTCCAGAATACTGACGTCTCGGGTGGGGGCCGTGGCCATCAGATTGCCCACATCCGGCAGGCCGGCCATGACATGCGCAACAAAGATGGCGCCGAAAATCACCCCCCAGGCCAGCAGCATCACCAGGGTATAGGGCCAGATCCGCCCCCGTTTGGCCGGCCCGGGCGCGGATGCGCCCAATTTAAAAATGGGCGCTTCGTCCTGCGGGGCCACGCCTTTGCGCTTTGCCTTGTGAGGCGCGGATTTGGCTGGGTGCTTTCCCATGCGGCTGTCTTAGGCGCGAAGGGTTAACGGCTGTTAAACATTTGCAGGAGCGCCGGCCAAGCGATAGCCGCCCTCCTCGGTGACCAGGATTTTGGCTTCGCCTGGGTTTTCCTCGATTTTCCGGCGAAGCCGATAAATATGGGTTTCCAGGGTGTGGGTGGTGACGGCGGGGTTATAGCCCCAGACCTCGTGGAGGAGGGTCTGGCGCGGAACGGTGCCGGCGGCCTCCAGCAGGAATTTGAGGATATTGGTTTCCTTTTCGGTCAGCCGGATCTTGCGCTTGGTTCCTTGCGTCAAAAGCTTGGCGCTGGGGCGGAACTGATAGGGCCCGACGGCGGCCCCGCCGCCGCCATGGCGGCCGACCAGGGCCTCGATCCGAGCCAGCAAACCTGCGAAGCGGAAGGGTTTACTCATGCGCTCGGCAGGGGAATTGGCAGGCGCCGCCCCCTCCTCCACCAACAGCAGACAGGCCGGTGCCACGGCGCGCAGCTCCGCCGCCAGGGCCTCGCCGCTGCCATCGGGCAGATTTTGATCGATCACCGCCAAGGCGAAGGGCCCGGCCGCGACGCGGGCCTCGGCCAGGCTGCCGGCGGTGGTGATCTCATAGGCGCCCTCGGCGGATAATTGCTCCGCCAGCGAGGCGCGCAGCACCGCGTTGCTATCCACCAGAAGAATGCGCTTGGCGCTGGCCATGGAACCTTTTCGCGTGCTTTGGCCGTCAAGGTTAGCCCGATTTGCCGCGCCGGCGTCAGCGATTTTGCGCACCCGCCGGCCGGTGTCCTAAGAAGAGCCATGGATTTGCGGGTGACGCAGGGCGAAGCGGGGCCAATGCTGGATTGGGGCGCGGGGCCGCGGCGCTGTGCCATCGGTCCGGCGGGAATCGGCACCAAGAGGGGCGAAGGCGATGGCGTGACCCCGCAAGGCAGTTACGCCATCCGCGAGATTTTCTATCGTCCCGACCGCATGGCCAAACCGAAGGTCCATCTGCCGCTGCGCGCCACGGCGCCGGACGACGGCTGGTGCGACGCGCCGCACGATCCCAACTATAATCGCCTGGTCAAGCTGCCCTACGGCGCCAGCGCCGAACAGATGTGGCGCGACGATCACCTCTACGACCTGGTGGCGGTGATCGGCTTCAATGACGATCCGGTGATCGCGGGCAAGGGCAGCGCCATCTTCCTGCATCTGGCGAAGGAGGATTATGCGGCGACGGCGGGCTGTGTCGCGCTGGTGCGCGGCGATCTTGTGGCAGCGCTGGAGCAGTTGCGGGCGGGAGATAAAATCAAAATCGGGTGAAATTCTGCACTCCTCATTCCGAGCCTGTCGAGGGATGCGGATCAGGCTCGGTGCTTGTTTCGCACCCTTCGTCAAGCTCAGGGTGAGGGTGATCTGTCGCACCGCTGACTTAGTGTGATTCCCGTGCCCCGAAAATCGCCGTGCCAACCCTGACATGGGTGGCGCCGAAGCGGATGGCCAGTTCGAAATCCGAACTCATTCCCATGCTCAGTTGAGTCAGCCCATTATCCGCCGCCAGCTTAGCGAGAAACGCGAAATGCGGCGCGGCGTCGTCTTCCAGCGGGGGGATGCACATCAGGCCGGTGACCGGCAAGTACAGCTCGCGCGCCTGCGCGATCAAAGCGGGCGCGTCCTTTGGCAATATGCCGGCTTTTTGCGGCTCCTCGCCGGTATTGACCTGGACAAACAGCGACGGGCATTTGCCGCTTTTGTCGCGTTCGGCGGCCAGGGCCTGGGCCAATTTCAAACGATCCAGGGTCTGGATGGTGTCGAACAGCGCGGCGGCTTCTTTGACTTTGTTGGTCTGCAGCGGACCTATCAAGTGCAATTCAGCTTCCGGATATTCGCCCTTCAATGGCGGAAATTTTGCCATGGCTTCCTGCACCCGGTTTTCGCCGAACAGGCGCTGGCCCGCAGCCAGAGCGGCGCGGATGCCGCTTTCCGCCACGGTCTTGGAGACCGCGATCAGCCGCGTTTGCGGGGCGGGGCGGATGGCGGCCTTTCGCGCCGCCGCGATGCGCGCCAAGATGGCGGCGAGATTGTCTGGGATGCTCATGGGGCCGTCTTTGTCGCGCGCGAAACTAGCAAGGGCGGCGCGCATGCACAATTGCGGCGCGCTGCTGCTGCTGACCGACGATCAGCGCTTGCCCGATCCGCTGCCGGCCGCGCGCGCCTTGCCGCGCGGCGCGGTGATCATCCTGCGTTCGCGCGATGCGAGCCGCCGGGCGGCGCTGGCGGCGGCCCTGCGCGCCATTGCCCGAGTGCGGGGATTGCTGCTTCTGATCGCCGATGATCCGCAACTGGCCGCAAAGATCGGCGCGCATGGCATTCATTTGCCGCAGCGCCGCGCTAGGGAAGCGGCGCATTGGCGCGCGCGCTATCCGCACTGGTTCGTCACGGCGGCGGCGCATTCTTTGCGCGCCGTGCTGAATGCCGGCGGCGCCGATGCGGTGCTGCTCTCGCCGGTCTTTGCCACCGCCAGCCATCCGGACGCGCCCGCTTTGACGCCGGCGCGGGCGCGGCTGATCGCAAGACAGGCGCCGATACCCGTCTTTGCCTTAGGGGGAATCGACGCGCAAAATGCCGGATTGCTGCATGGCTTCGCGGGCCTCGCCGCCATCGGCGCCCTGATCTGATTTTAGGGGCTGGTATGAAAGCTCAGATGCACAAATTCGGCATCCAGCTTCAGGCGCGGCGCGGCGTTGAAAAATAGACCGCTGGCGCGGCCGTAATTCCAGCCCTGCCAGCCGGCGCTGAGTTCCACACTTGGACTCAGCATATAACCTAGCGATGCCTGATAGGCGTTAAGGCCAAGGCGGGGCAGCGCCGCCACCGCATCGGCGGTGCCGCTGCCATATTCCACCCCGGCAACCACATCGCCGTCGGTTAGGCTGGCGCTCAGATGGGTGACGCTGGTCGCGCCGCCGCGCCAGCTTTGATTGACATCCAAGGCATGGGAATTGCTGCGGCGGAAGGCGCCGCCGGCCGAAATCGTGATGTCGTCATTGATCGGATAATCGGCGCGCAGGCCCGCGCCCCAATCGCTTAGCCCGTGCTGGCCGGGCAGCTTGTGTTCGGCCCGGCCTTCGGCAAATCCGGCATAGCCGGTCAGGGTCAGCGGTCCGATATCGCCGGAATAGCGGGCGCTCCCCTCCCAGATCGCCGCTGCGCGCCCGGGTGTGTGCGGGCCCGCATGCAGGAACGGCAATACGTCTTTGGCCTCGTTGGGGGTGTAGGAGAATGCCAATTGGGCGCCGAACAGGCTGGGGCTGACATAGGCGAGCTTGGCGTCGTTCGACGAGGCGCCGATTTCGGTTCGCAAGGGGAAGACATCGGCGAAAGCGCGGCCGGTCGCGGGATCGCGCAAGAAACTGGTCTGGGGGTCGTCCAGCGACACCGCGGCATCCACTTTGGGCCCGGTGACGGCCAGGTCATAAGCGCCGCCGTCAGTCTGGCCCAATTCCAGCCGGCCCAATCCTGTGCGGATTTCGCCGTAAAGCTTTTCGACGCCCTCGCCATAGCGCCCGCGCGACAAGGCATCGCTGCCCGAAAACGTGGCGTCAAGGCCGATCGACAAGCCGCTGTCATAGTCGCGGTGCAGCCGGGGCATCAGCTTGATATAGCCGCTCGCCGCCGGTTGGCGGGGCTGGTCGGTGGTGAAGAGGCTTGCGCCCGCGGCAGCCCCGATTTCGAGCTGGGCATCGCCGATGGCGCCCTGCCAGGACGGCAAGCTCCAATCGGCCGGCGCGCCCAATGCGGGCCCAGCGGTCAATGCCGCCAGAACCGCCCCGCTCAGCCGCCGCGCTTTGCCCTGTCGCGCCATCTTACCCTTTTGCAATGAGCCCTGCCGTAAACCCTTCTAGCATAAGCCAAACCCGCCGCAATTTGAGAATCTGCCTGCCGTTGCGCCGGCCCGCCGGCCCAAGTATAAGCCCTGCAGGCAAGTGGGGGTCGCGTCGGTCCCGTGGGGCTGCAGCGAAAAGCCGGTTTCGAAGGACTAAGTCGAACGCGATGAGAATTATCCCCGTATTGCTGTGCGCGCTGGTCTTGGCCGGTTGCGGTTCGGATGAACAGACCACCGACATGGACACCGGCGCCACCATCGTGGCGGGCGGCAACAACCGCGTCACCCTGGGGGTCAATTCCTATCTCTGGCACGCCGCCCTCGACACCCTCTCCTTCATGCCGCTGCAAAGCGCCGACCCGTTTGGCGGGGTGATCATCTCGGATTGGTATGTGGCCCCCTCGGCCCCGGATGAGCGGCTGAAAGTCACAATCTACATCATGGACCGCACCCTGCGCGCCGATGGCCTCAAGGTCGTGGTGTTCCGCCAGACCCGCAACGGTGCCGGCTGGACCGACGCCGCCGCCAGCCCCGACACCGCCCACCGGCTGGAAGATTCCATCCTCACCCGGGCGCGCGAATTGCGTCTGGCCACGCTCAACCAGGGCTCGTAACTTTCCATTCCGCCATAGCCTCATGCGGGGCCTGGCACCGCAATCGAGGACTTTGAGATGGCGCGGTACAACGCCAAGGACTCCGAACGGCACTGGCAAGAGGTGTGGGAGGCCAAACAGGCTTTCGCCACCCCCGATGATGCCGCCAAACCCAAATGCTATGTGCTGGAGATGTTCCCCTATCCATCGGGGCGCATCCATATGGGCCATGCCCGCAATTATACCATGGGCGATGTGATCGCCCGTTTCCGCCGCGCCCAAGGCTATAATGTGCTGCATCCGATGGGCTGGGATGCCTTCGGCTTGCCGGCGGAAAATGCCGCTCGCGACAAAGGCGTCAATCCGCGCGACTGGACCTATGACAATATCGCGGCAATGCGCAGCGAGCTCAAGCTGATGGGCTTGTCGATCGACTGGAGCCGCGAATTCGCGACTTGCGATCCGGCCTATTATCACCAGCAGCAGAAATTGTTTCTGCAATTCTACAAGGCCGGCTTCGTCTATCGCGGCGAGGCCGACGTCAATTGGGATCCGGTCGATATGACCGTATTGGCCAATGAACAGGTGATCGACGGCCGTGGCTGGCGCTCGGGCGCGGTGGTGGAACGGCGCAAGCTGTCGCAATGGTTTTTCAAGATCACCGCATTCGCCGAAGAATTGCTGACGGCGCTGGACACGCTGGACCGCTGGCCGGAAAAAGTGCGGCTGATGCAGAAGAACTGGATCGGCCGCAGCGAAGGCCTGCGCTTTCAGTTCGTGCTGTCGGACGGCGAAAAGCTGGATGTCTTTACCACCCGGCCCGACACCTTGTTCGGCGCCTCCTTTGTGGCACTGTCGCCCGAACATCCCCTGACCCAGGAATTGGCCAAGCGCGATCCGAGGCTGCAGGATTTCATTGCCGAATGCCGCAAGACCGGCACGGCGGAAGCGGAAATCGAAAAGGCCGAGAAGCTGGGCTATGACACCGGCCTCACCGCCACCCATCCTTTCGATCCGAATTGGAAATTGAAGGTGATGGTGGCCAATTTCGTGCTGATGGGCTACGGGACCGGCGCGATTTTCGGCTGCCCGGCGCATGACCAGCGCGACCTGGATTTCGCGCGCAAATATGGTTTGTCGGTGACGCCGGTGGTGGTGCCCTCCGATGCCGATCCCAAGAGTTTCGCGATCGGCAAAGAGGCCTATACCGGCCCGGGGCGCCTGGCCAATTCGCGCTTCCTGGACGGCATGACGGTGGAGCAGGCGAAAGCCGAGATCGCCAAGCGGCTGGAAAAAGACGGCACCGGCGAACGCACCATCAATTACCGGCTGCGCGATTGGCTGGTCTCACGCCAGCGCCCTTGGGGCTGTCCCATACCCGTGGTGCATTGCGCCAAATGCGGCGTGGTGGCGCTGAAAGAAAGCGATTTGCCGGTGCTGCTGCCCGACCGCATCGATTTTTCCCAGACCGGCAATCCGCTGGACCGCGATATCGCCTGGAAGACCACCACTTGCCCCGATTGCGGCGGCCCGGCGCTGCGCGATACCGACACCCTCGATACCTTTGTGGATTCGTCCTGGTATTTTGCCCGTTTTACCGACAGCCACGCCAAACAGCCGGTGAACAAACAAGCCGCCGATTATTGGCTGCCGGTGGATCAATATATCGGCGGCATCGAACATGCGATCCTGCATCTGCTCTATGCCCGGTTTTTCACCCGGGCGATGCACAAGCTCGGCCTGGTGTCGGTGGCCGAACCGTTTGCCGGCTTGTTCACCCAAGGCATGGTCTGTCACGAGACTTATAAGGACGTGGAGGGAAATTGGGTCTCGCCCGACCAGGTAATCAAGGAAAGCGGCCAGGCATTTTTGAAGGACGGCCATGCTCCGGTCGAGATCGGGCCGTCCGAAAAAATGTCCAAGTCCAAAAAGAATGTGATCGCGCCGGAAAGCATCATCGCCGATTACGGCGCCGACACCATCCGCTGGTTCATGCTGTCCGATACCCCGCCGGAGCGCGACATCGAATGGACCGATGCCGGCGCCGAAGGCTGCTGGCGTTTTGTCCAGCGGGTGCACCGGCTGGCGACCGAGGCGCAAGGTCTGCCACCGCCCGGCACCGCGCCCAGCGCCGACGACGCGCCGTCCAAAACTTTGCGCCAGGCCAGCCACAAAGCCATCGCGGCAGTAACCGAACATCTGGCGGCGCTGCGCTTCAACAGCGCCGTGGCCCAGCTCTATATGCTGGCCAATGCGATCGGCGATGGCGCTGCCGCCAATGGCGCGGCGCGGCGCGAGGCGCTGGAAGCGCTGGTGCTGTTGTCGGCCCCGATGATGCCTCATCTGGCGGAAACCTGCTGGCAGGCCCTGGGGCATGACCGGCTGGTGGTGGAAACGCCCTGGCCGAAACATGATCCGGCGCTGCTGGAATCCGATAGCCTCACCATCGCCGTTCAAGTCAATGGCAAACGCCGGGGCGAAGTCGTGGTGCCGCGAGACGCCGACAACAAAAGCGTGGAAGCCGCCGCCCTGGCCCTGGATGGCGTCGTCCGTGCCTTGGAGGGCAAAGCGCCGAAAAAGGTGATTGTGGTGCCCGGCAGAATTGTAAATATCGTCGCATGATGAGAACCGCCGCCGCCCTGCTGCTTTGCCTTGCGCTCGGCGCCTGCGGCTTTCGTCCGCTTTATGGCGATGTCCGGCTCTCGCCGAAACTGGCTTCGATTTTTGTCGATCCGATTGAAGAGCCGGCCGGCTTCGAATTGCGCAACAGCCTGATCGATCTGCTGCGCTCCGATGGTGAACAAGCCGGCAAGGCCTATCGTCTCGCCATCACCCTGACCGATACCAATCAAGGCGTGGCGCTGCAGAATGACGCCACCATCACCCGCTACAACGACACCGTGACCGCCAACTATGTCCTGACCGATGCCAAAGGCGAGGAACTGCGCCGGGGTTCTCTGACCAGCCTGTCGTCCTACAATGTCGCCCAATCCCCTTACGCCACCCAGGTGGCGCGGCAGGATGCCGACAAGCGCGCGGCCCAGGATCTCGCCGAGCGCCTCAGTTTGGAGCTGGAGGTTTATTTCCGCCGGCAACGCCCATGATCGTGGCTGCCCGCGACGCCGACCGTTTCGCCGCCAGCCCGCCCAAGGATTTGCGCGTTGCTCTCGTGTTCGGCCCCGATGCCGGCCTGGTGCAGGAACGCGCCGAAACCTTGCTCAAAACCGTGGTCCCCGATCTGAGCGATGCCTTCAATGTCGCCGATCTGTCGGAAAGCGTGCTGCTGTCCGATCCCGCCCGGTTGGCCGATGAAGCGGCCGCGATCTCGATGATGGGCGGCCGGCGGGTGGTGCGGGTGCGCGGCGCCTCCAACGACCTCACCGACTTGTTTGAGCAATTCCTGGACGATTCCTTGGGCGATGCGCTGGTGGTGGTGGAGGCGGGCGACCTGGGCAAAGGCACTGGCCTGCGCAAGCTGTTTGAAGGTGACGCCAAGGCGGCAGCGATTGCCTGCTATGCCGACACCGCCCGCAATCTGGAAGATGTGGTGCGCGACGCCATGCGCAGCCACGGGCTTTCCATCGCCCCCGATGCCCTGGCCGATGCGGTGTCGCGGCTGGGCTCGGATCGCGGCGTCACCCGGCGGGAATTGGAAAAACTGGCGCTTTACGCCCAAGGCCAAAAGACCGTCAGCCTGGAAGATGTGCGCGCGGTGATGGGGGATGAGGCCGAGGCCCGGGCGGAGGAAGCCTGCGATGCGGCCGGGGCTGGGGATTTCAGCCGCCTCGATCTGGCGCTGGAACGGTTATGGGCCGCGGATATGAACGCGGTGGCCGTGGCGCGCAGCGCCATGGGCCATTTCCAGCGGCTGCTCCACGTGTCGGAGCTTGTCGAGCGGGGCGAAAACACCGATGGGGCGCTGCGCAAATTGCGCCCGCCGCTGCATTTCCTGCGCAGCGACAGCTTCAAGGCGCAGCTTCGGCGCTGGAACCAGGACAAATTGGGCGAAGCGCTGGATATGCTGCTGGAGGCCGAAACCCTGGCCAAGACCACGGCGGTGCCGGCGGAAGCCGCCGTCGGGCGCACCCTGATGAACATCGCCGCCATGGCGAGATCGGCGCGCTGATGCTGCCCCACTTCCCATGTTAAAAGTCCGCATTATCCCCTGCCTGGATGTGAAGGACGGCCGCGTCGTCAAAGGCATCAATTTCGAGCAGTTGCGCGATGCCGGCGATCCGGTGGAACAGGCCATCTTGTATGACCGCGCCGGCGCCGACGAGCTCTGCTTTCTTGACATCACCGCCAGCCATGAAGGCCGCGGCACCTTGCTGGATGTGGTCCACCGCACCGCCGAGGTCTGTTTCATGCCGCTGACAGTCGGGGGAGGGGTGCGGACGCTGGAGGATATCCGCGCGCTTCTGCTGGCCGGGGCCGACAAGGTATCCATCAACACCGCCGCCGTTCACCGCCCCGAATTCGTCAAGGAAGCGGCCGAGAAATTCGGCAGCCAATGTATCGTGGCGGCCATCGACGCAAAAAAAGGTGAAAAGGGCTTTGAAGTCTTCACCCATGGGGGACGCCGCGCCACCGGGATCGACGCGATTGCCCATGCGCAAAGACTGGTGAGCTATGGCGCGGGTGAAATCCTGCTGACCTCGATGGACCGCGACGGCACCAAATCCGGTTATGACCTGCCGCTGACCCGCGCCATCGCCGACGCCGTCACCGTGCCGGTGATTGCCTCGGGCGGTGTGGGAAATGTCGGCGATCTGGTGCGCGGCGTCACCCAGGGTCATGCCAGTGCCGTGCTCGCGGCCTCGATCTTCCATTTTGGGGAAGTCAGTATTGCGCAGGCTAGGAAAGCCTTGGCGGATGCGGGATTGCCGGTCCGCCCCAACTGACGCATAACAGCGTCATGGATGATCCGCGGCCTGCTTCGATTCATTCCCTGATCCGCCGGAATTCTGCGCCCGCCGAACCGGTGAAGGCGCGTCCCGCCCATCTCAATCCCAAAATGACGCCGGACCAGGCCTTCCGCATCACTCTGTCGGACTGCCTGGCCCAGCTGACCGCCAATGCCGCGACGGTGCGGGCGGGTCATTCCATCGAAGGCCTGCATCAATTGCGGGTGGGCTTTCGCCGGTTGGAAGTGGCGCTGGGCTCTTTCGCGCGGGAATTCAACAAGGACTGGCTGGAAGAATTGCGCGGCAGGGCCAAGGTTCTGTCCAGCCGGCTGGGCCCGGCCCGCGATCTGGAGGTGTTTCTGGGCGAGCGGCTCGACCGCGCGGTCGACGAAGCCGAGCGCGACGTGCTGGCGCCGCTGCGCGCCCGGGCCCAAGAGGCGTGCCAGGCGGCCTGGAAACAGGCTCAGGCCTGTGTCGCCGGCGCCGATTTTGCCTTGTTCCTGGATGATGTCGCGGGATTGGCAGCCTCGCGCCTGCCGCTGGCGGGGGATCGCAAGCTGCCCAAAGTGGCGGCGCGCATTCTGGACGCCCAGGAAAAGCGCGCCTTGAAACGGGGTCGCATCGCCAAAAGCCTGGATGAAAGCGATCTGCACCGCCTGCGCATCGCGCTGAAGAAATTGCGCTACAGCGCGGAATTTTTCGCCCCGCTTTACAAAAAGAAAAAGGTCAAACGCTATCTCGCCAAGGTCCGCAAGCTGCAGGACGATCTGGGTGAAATCAACGACATCGCCCATGTCCGCGGCACCCTGGCCAATCTGATGCGCGACGGGACCGCCAAGAAAACCGAGTTGGGATTTGCCGCCGGCATGGTGGCCGGCTGGTATCGCGCCCATCGCCCGCGCCTGGCCAAACAGGCGCTGAAACGCTGGAACCGTTTCCGCAAGGTCAAGCCGTTCTGGGCATGAAGTCCAGGTTCAAGGCCTGCAGCGCGGGCGATCCGTCCGCCGCCAGTTCCAGCACCAGAATCTTCGACAAATCCAATCCTTCGGGCATCGGCGTCGCCATGTCCCAGCCGGTCGCCAAAGTATAAGCGGCGCGCAGCACGCCCAGATGCGTCACCGCCACGGCATCTTTGCCGCGCAGCGCCAGGTCTTTCAGAAAATCGGCGACGCGGGCGTGCAGCTCGCGCGTGGATTCGCCGCGCAAAGGACGAAAGTCTTCGCCTGTGCCCGCGCGGAGAAAAGCATCTTCGCCATGGTGCGCCTTGATCTCAGCCAGGCTGAGACCTTCCCAGTCGCCCCAATTCTGTTCCATCAGCCGCGCATCGAAAATCACGGCGCCCAAGTTTAGTGCCTCCACCGTCTGGCGGGCGCGCAGCAAGGGGCTGGCATAAACCCGCGCGGCGGCAAAATCGGATGGCAGGGCCAGGGCGCGCATTTTCGCGGCACCCTCCGCGCTCAGCGCAATATCGGTGTGACCCTGCACCCGCCCCGATCTGTTCCAGTCGGTAGGACCGTGGCGCAGCAGCGCCAATTTCAAAGCTTCAGCTCCACGATCACCGGCACATGGTCCGAGGCCTTTTGCCAGCCGCGCATCGGCTTGACGATCTTGTGGGACTTGAGCGCTTCTTTCAGCGCAGCGCTGACCCAGACATGGTCCAGCCGCCTTCCGCGATCCGACGCTTCCCAATCGGCGGCGCGATAGCTCCACCAGGAATAGATTTTTTCCTCCGGCGGAACGAAGTGCCGGGTGGAATCGACCCAATCGAAAGCCGCCATGGCTTCGCCCAAGAGGTTGGTTTCCACCGGCGTATGGCTGACCACATCGCGCATTTGCTTATGGCTCCAGACATCGTTTTCCAGCGGCGCCACATTCAAATCGCCGACCAGCACCATCGGCCGGTCGCGCTCAGCCCGGCGGGCGCCGAACACTTTGGCCAGCTCGCCCAGGAAATGCAGCTTATGGGCAAATTTCGCATTGACGTTGGGATTGGGGATGTCGCCGCCGGCCGGGACATAGAAATTGTGCAGCTCCACGCCGTTTTCGAAAGTCACGCCCATATGGCGGGCATGACCCTCCCGGCAGAAATCCTGGACGCCGGTTTTGACGAAGGGTAGGCGCGATAGCACCGCCACCCCGTGATAGCCCTTCTGGCCATGGATGGCCTGATGGACATAGCCCAGCTTGCGCAGGGGCTCAGCCGGGAACAGCTCATTGACCACTTTGGTCTCCTGCAGGCAGAGCACATCGGGCTGGTGCTGGCGCAGGAAGCGGGTGGCCAGGGGCATGCGCAGGCGCACCGAATTGATATTCCAGGTGGCGATCTTCATTTTCCGCAGCCCATCCATGCTGCAACTGCACAACAGGTTAACGCTGTTAGTGAGATAACATAATATTCAACAAAATCAAGGAATTGATCTCGTTGTTCGCCGTCTAAAGTATCCGAACAGTGTTCGGAACCTTTATTGAATAGTAACCCTGGGAGGACTATCTCGCGCTTGCAGCATTTGCCTGCCGCCATTTCAAAGGAGCCTTCCATGTCCAATACCAATATCCGCCGCCCGGTCCTCAGCGAACTTGTCGTCGAAACCCTCACGGTCGTCACCGTGGCGATCAGCGGTTTCCTGGCTTTGCTGGTTTTCTCGGCCGCCTAAACCTTCCGATCGAGAGGCCAGCGCGCCCTCGGCCCCGTTTCCAGCGGATCCGAGGCGCCCACGGCAAAGCGTTCCAACCCCGCCCAGGCAATCATCGCGCCATTGTCGGTGCAGAGCCGGGCGGGGGGAATGCGCAGCGCAAAGCCTGCCTTCCCCGCCACCTCCGCCAGACCCTGGCCAATAGCCCGATTGGCGGCGACCCCGCCCGCCACCACCAGGCAGGGCTGATCCTGACCCGGAAAATCCGCAGCGAACATGTTCATGGCGGTGGCGCAGCGGTCCTGCAAGATATCGATCACCGCTGCCTGGAATGAGGCGCAGGCATCGTCGATGCTGATGGTCTTGTCCTGCGCCAATTGGCGCATCGCCGTCTTCAATCCCGAAAAAGAAAAATCGGCCCGGTTGCTGTCCGCCAGCCCCCGGCCCAGCAAAGGCCGCGGCAAGGCGAAAGCGCGCGGATTGCCCCGCGCCGCATGCGCCTCCACCAACGGCCCGCCGGGATAGCCCAGGCCCAGGAGTTTGGCGGTCTTGTCGAAGGCCTCGCCGGCGGCATCGTCCATGGTGCTGCCGTAAAGGCGGAAGTCTTCGGCGCTTTGCACCGCCAGCAACTGGCAGTGGCCACCCGATACCAGCAGCAGCAAAAAGGGAAAGCCCACACCATCGGTCAGCCGCGCGGTCAGGGCATGGCCCGCCAGATGATTGACCGCGATCAGCGGTTTGCCCGCCGCCAAAGCCAGCGCCTTGGCGGTGGTCAGCCCTACCATGACGCCGCCGATCAAGCCGGGGCCCGCGGTGGCGGCAACGGCATCGACTTCGCCAAGCGTAAGTTCGGCCTCGCTGAGCGCCCGCGCGATGATGTCGTCCAGAATCTCCAGATGGGCGCGGCTGGCGATTTCCGGCACCACGCCGCCATAAGGGGCATGGGCTTCGCTTTGGCTGAACACCACATTGGAGAGAATTTCGCCCGGTCCCGGCGGCTGGCCGCGCACCACCGCAGCCGCGGTTTCATCGCAGCTTGTCTCAATGCCCAGAACCGTGAGAATGGCCAAATTCCAGCTCGCAAAATAACGGGCTGTTCCCTATCCCAGATGCGGGGTTGCTGCAAAACCGGCCCCCGGCGCGATCAGAAAAGTGCAATGAAAATCCTGGTGACGCGACCCCTGGAAGATGCCGAAGAAACCGCCCGTCTCCTGGCGGCGCGGGGCCATGAGGCCCTGGTCGCGCCCTTGCTGGCCACGCATTTTCACGACGGCCCGCCGCTTTCGTTGGACGGGATACAGGCCGTCCTGGCCACCAGCGCCAATGGGGTGCGCGCCTTGGCCCGGCGGACAGAAGAACGTCAGGTGCCGCTGTTCGCGGTGGGGCCGCAAACTGCGCAAGCCGCGGCGGAAGCCGGGTTCGCACATGTGCGCAATGCCGATGGCAATGCCGAACGGCTCGGCCAAGCGGCGCAGGAATGGGCGGATGCGGATCGGGGCCCCTTGCTGCATGTTCATGGCGGCCCCGGCCCCAGCGCGCTGGCGGCCGGCCTGCGCCAATGCGGCTTCACGGTGAAGGAGGAAATTCTTTATGCGGTGACGCCTCGGTCTTTGCCGCCGGATGCCATCCGCGCCTTGAAGGAAGCGGCGCTGGACGCGGCTTTGTTCTTCTCGCCCCGCAGCGCCGAAGTCTTCCGCGAAGCCGCGTTGAAAGACGGTCTGCCCACCCAAACCCTGACCGCGATCTGCATCAGCGCCGCGACATCGGCCGCTTTGGCGCCGCTGATTTTTGCCCAGACCCGCGTCGCCAGCGCTCCCAATCAGGCAGCGCTTCTGGCCTGCTTGGGCTGACACAACCAGGGATTGTGGGACGCGTGCGGCTGCAGCAACAGCTTGACGAATGTTTCGCCCGGCCCGCACACTTCGCGGATGCAGCAAGAAGCCTTTGCCAATACAGAAGATTTCGGCGGGCCCGATATCGCCTGGACACCGGGACGTGTCGCCCGTCCCGGCAAAGACGCGCCTTACGCCAATTATCAACTCGGCGCCGCTTATGACGAAATGTTCGAGCCCGACGGCACGCCGCGCCCGCCTTATCAAGTGCTGGATTCGCGCATCGGGACTCTGCCGCTGGAAGAACTCAATCGCCGCCAACAGGCCTGCGAGCAAAGCTTCCTGCATCAGGGCATCACCTTCACGGTCTATAACGACAACCAGGCCACCGAGCGGATCATCCCCACCGATCTGTTGCCCCGCATTGTCACCGCCCAGGAATGGTCGCGGATCGAAGCCGGCCTCACCCAGCGCATCGTCGCCCTCAACGCCTTTCTGCGCGACATCTATAGCGACGGACGGGTGCTGAAGGACGGGGTGGTGCCGCGCGAGATGATCTATGGCTCCAAGCATTACCGCCGCGAGATGCGCGGATTGCCGGTGCCGCACAGCGCCTATGTCAATATCTGCGGCAGCGATCTGGTCCGCAACGAGCAAGGCGAATTCGTCGTGCTGGAAGACAATCTGCGCGTGCCGTCCGGCGTCTCTTACATGTTGGCCAATCGCGATGTGGCGCGGCGCGCCTTTCCAGCCGTATTCCGCAGCATGAATGTGCGGGCCATCGAACATTATCCGCTGGAATTGCTGGCGACGCTGCGCGGGCTCGCGCCGTTCCATGACGACGTCTCCATCGCCGTGCTGACGCCGGGCGTGTTCAACTCCGCCTATTTCGAGCATGCCTTCCTGGCCCGGCAGATGGGCGTCGAACTGGTGGAAGGGCGCGACCTGCTGGTCAACGACAATGTCGTCTATACCCGCACCACCTCGGGCCTCAAGCGTATCGACGTGATCTATCGGCGCATCGATGACGATTTCATCGATCCTTTGATCTTCCGCGAAGATTCCGCGCTTGGCGTGCCCGGATTGTTCAACGCCTATCGCGCCGGCAATGTGATGATCGCCAATGCGCTGGGCACCGGCGTCGCCGACGACAAGGCGGTCTATGCCTATGTGCCCCGGCTGATCCGCTATTATCTTTCCGAAGAACCCATTCTGGAGAATGTCGAAACTTATCTTTGCCGCGAGGAAAAATCGCTCAAGCACGTCCTGGCCAATCTGGACAAGCTTGTGGTCAAAGCGGTGGGCGAATCCGGCGGCTATGGCATGCTGGTGGGCCCGCACGCCTCCAGCGAAGAGCGCGAAGGTTTTGCCCGCAAGATCCAGGACGATCCGGACAATTATATCGCCCAGCCCACCATCCAGCTTTCCACCGCACCTACGTTTGTCGGCAATGGCGTGGAAGCGCGCCATGTCGATTTGCGTCCTTTCATCCTGCATGGCGCGGAAACCAAGATCGTGCCCGGCGCCCTGACCCGGGTGGCGCTGAAGCGCGGCAGCCTGGTGGTCAATTCCTCGCAAGGCGGCGGCTCCAAGGATACCTGGGTGCTCTCGCAATGACGCCGGGCAACAGATGCTAAGCCGGGTTGCCGATTCCCTGTATTGGATGAGCCGCTATATCGAGCGGGCCGAACACACCTCGCGGGTGATGGCGGTCAAGCTCGAATCCATGGTCGAGCAGACCCCGGAGGACGCCAGCGCCTCCTGGTCGCGGGTGGTCGAGGCGCTGCGGGGCGAGAAATTCGAGCATCAGCCCCAGGACGCTTTCGCCATCACCAAGAAAGTCGCCTTCGACCGCGCCAGCGAATCCTCCCTGATCACCTCGCTGACCTTGGCCCGCGACAATGCCCGCCAGGTGCGCGAGGCGCTGTCGAATGAAGTGTGGGAATTGCTGAACCGGCTTTATCTCCGGCTCTCGCCCGTGACCATGGATTCGATCTGGGTCCATTCACCGGCGCGGCTGTTCCGCGAGGCGCTGGAGGAAATGCACGCCTTGGAAGGCGTCACTTATTCCACCTTGAGCCATGGCGAAGGTTGGTACTTTCTCGAGCTGGGCAAGCATATCGAGCGCGCCCAATTGCTGGGACGTCTGCTGGATGTGCATTTCCGCGGCGGCCGGGACGGGGTGCAGGGCGGCCCCAAATATTTCGACTGGCTGGTGCTGCTCAAATTCTGCAGCGCCTTTGAACCCTATACCAAGCTCTATACCGCCTCGATCCGGCCGCAGAAGATCGCCGAATTCCTGCTCTTCGATCCCGAATTTCCCCACAGCATCTGTTTTTCGGTGGACCGGGTCACCGACGCCCTGGCGCGGGTGGCACCCGGCGCGCCGCCGGCGCGGCGCGCGGCGGTCGAACGATTGGCGGGGCGTCTCAAGGCCTCGGTCGATTTCGGCCAGATCGATGAATTGATGTCGGGCGGCATCGCGGCTTTCCTGGCCGACATCACAAGGCAATGCGAAAAGATTCACGAAACGCTGTATGCCTCATACATAACTTATGGCGCGGAAACAGTCTTATGACTGTTTCCGCGCAAATTGCCCCCATCCGTCGCAGCTCGGGTCGGCGTGCCGCCGACACCTCGCTGCGACACCTTCCCCCGCCAATTGCTTCGCAATGCGGGGGAAGGAAGCTGTCGGATGCTGAGGGTGGCGCCACGGCATGCGGCGCTCGAGCTCAAAATCCTGAGGTGCTCTGATGTTTTATTCCATTCGGCACATCACGCGCTTCCGTTACTCCGAGCCGGTGCGGGAATCGGTGATGGAATTGCGTATGCAGCCGCGGTCCGAAGGGCCGCAGACTTTGCGCAGCTTCCAGATTTCCACCAACCCCCGCGCCCAGCTTTATGCCTATACCGATCATCTGGGCAACGCGGTCTATCATTTCAATCTGCTGCGCCAGCATGAAGAGCTGCGCATAGAGGCCCAGGCGGTGGTCGAATTGGGCACCTTCATGGTCCTGCCCGAAAAGCTCGACGATCTGGAATGGGGCCGCTACAACAATTACAATCTCACCGACGATCATTTCGACATGTTGGGACCATCGAAATTCGCCCGACTCTCGCCAGAACTTCTCACTTTCATGAAGATCGCCGAGCTGGAAAAACCGGTCGGCGATCCCCTGACCGCGATCAAATCGCTCAATCGCACGATCTATCAATCCTTCGAATATCAATCCGGAATCACCGAAGTCCATTCCCCGATCGAAACCGCGCTGCGCGAAAGGCGCGGGGTGTGTCAGGATTTCGCCCATATCATGACCGCCATCGCCCGGGCCTGGGGCGTGCCGACGCGTTATGTCTCGGGCTATATGTATCATCGCGGCAACCGCGACCGTTCCCAGGCCGATGCCACCCATGCCTGGGTGGAATGCTATCTGCCCTCGCTGGGCTGGGTCGGTTTCGATCCCACCAACGACATCATGGCCGGTGAGCGCCATGTGCGCGCCGCGGTCGGCCGCGATTACCAGGACGTCCCGCCGACCCGCGGCACCTTCAAGGGCGGCGCCGACAGCGAGCTTTCCATCGCGGTGTCGATCGAGCCGACCCAGGCGCCGGTCCGCCATGAGGATTTCCTCAAAGTGGCCCGCCCGATGACCACCCACGCGACGCCCTCCATGCCCGAACGGCTCTATCACCAGCAACAACAGCAACAGCAGCAATAAACGCTGCCCAGCCCGAGCCGTCAGGGATCATGACCAAAAAGCGCAAACGCGAGCTGACGGGAGTGCTGGAAATCGATGGCTTTCCTTTGCGCTGGACGCTGCGCAGCGAACAGGTTTGGAGTCCCGATGGCGAACATATCGGTGTGCGCATCAGCGTCGAGCGCTCCGACGAGCCCCATCGCGAATTGATCCTGGAATATCCTTTCCAGGACCTGGGCAAGACCGGGCGTCCTGAAATCGACCAGGACCGGATCGCCGGCGATATCCGCCAAGCGATGGAGGCGGGCTGGAAACCCAAATCTCGCGGCCGGCCCTTTATCTGGGTGCTGGACTGATCAGCCCGCGAACTCGGCCAGGCTGGCCGCGACGCGCGGCATAAGCTCTGTCCAATTGCCGAATTTTTCCGGCGAAAACACTTTCGTCTTGGCGTACCAGGGATATTCCTCAGTCCCCAATTGCGGCCAGGTGCGCCCCGCCGTCAGGAACCATACTTCCGTGCCGACACTGGCCGCGGCGGCCGCGGCGGCGGTGGGGGCCGACAGCACCAGGTCCAGCGCCGCCGACAAGGCCGCGGCGCCGTCGATATCGTCGCGCAGGTCCAACCCCTCGATGCTGTGGATCTTGATTCCGAAGGCGTCCTGCGCGCGGGCGATTTCGGCGGTGCAATCGCCATATTGCAGATTGACGAAGCTGACGCCCTTGGTCTGAAGCAGCGGGCCCCATCCTTCGATGGGCGAGAAATATTTCGCCCGCTTGGCGCCCAGCATCATCGAGCGCCAGCACAAGCCGACTTTCTTGCCCGGCAGCGCGTCCAGTTGAAGGCGGAAATCCTCCACTCGCGCCCGGTCCGGCACCAGGAAGGGCTGGTGGGGAAAGTCGCTGAGTTGCTTGCGATAATAAGCCAAGGCGGTGCCCATCGGCGCCCACATATCGGGCTCATTGCCATTGGAAGCGAAGGGGATCAGCCGCAGAGCCTTGTTGCCGTCATTGTCGATCAGGGTCTTGTCGTCATAGGCGCCAACTTCGGCGTCGGGAAAGCTGCGCTGGAACAGCGGCACCAAACGGGGATCGACCGCGATCTGCAGCAAGCCATGCGTCCCCAAGTCGCGCACGATATCGGGCAGAACATTGGCGAACATGAATTCATCGCCCAGCCCCTGTTCGCCGACCAGAAGCAGTTTCATGTCTTCCACCGGCTCGCCGTTCCAACGCGGCGCCCGGATGACATGATGCAGATAGGAGCGGAAGCGCTCGCTGTTGCGAATCTCGTATGCGGCAAAGCCTTCTTCGAGCTTGCCGGCGCCGATCAGGCAGATGCTGCGCGAATGAGAGGTTTCGCGCCGCTCGCTGGGATCCTTGGACCGTTCCAGCGCCTTGTCGTAATTCTCCAGCGCCTCTTCCAGCCGGCCGAGATGTTGGAAGGCGTAGCCCAGATTGTGATAGGCGCGGGCGAAGCCGGGCTCCAGCCGGATGGCTTCGTTGTAGAACACCAAGCTCTCATCGGCGCGGCCTTCCTCGGCCAGCACGGTGGCAAAGCTGTTCCACAGGATGGTTTCCTGCGGCATCTGATTGATGGCGGCTTTCAAGGTTTCGATGGCGATTTCCGGCTGGCCCAGATCGCATTGCACGCTGCCCAAGTTGTTGTAGCCCAAGGGCGAATCCGGCTTGGCAGCGATGTAAAGGCGGAACATTTGCTCCGCGCCTTTGGTCAGTTTCAGATTCCAGGCGGTTAGCCCCAGATTGATCAGCAGTTCGGGGTCTTCGGGGTCGAGCTCGAAGGCACGTTCATAAGTCACCAGCGCCTTGTGCAGATGGCCCATCCGTTCCAGCGCCATGGCCAGCACATGGAAGGCCTTGGCATTGGTGCCGTCGATGTCGGTGGCTTTCAGCGCCCATTGGCCGGCCTTTACAATGTCGCCACGGCGCCAATAGCGGATGGAGCGCTTCAGGGCGATATTGGATTTGTGACGGGCGATCTCGGAACTCAGCTCGTCGGTGAGCTGTTCCAGGCGATCAAGCGCCTGCATCTTGGCGTCGACGCCGCTTAAGGAATCGATGCTCTGCAAAGGCGCGGCCTGGGCCATGAAAACGGTCCCTTAACAATGAAATCCGGCCCGCATCAAAACGGCTTATGTTTAATCCGGCGTGAACGGGGGCTAAGAAAGCGAAAGGCATTTATTAACCCTTCGCATCTATGGTCGTCCCTACAGATTGCCGAAGGATCGGGCCATGCCGCTGAAACTTTCTTTGAAGCCGGGCGAGAAATTCGTGCTGAATGGCGCGGTCCTCGCCAATGGCGACAAGCGCACCAGCCTGGTGATCCAGAACAAGGCCTGCGTGCTGCGCGAAAAAGACATCATGCATCCCAAGGACGCCAAAACTCCCGCCCGCATGGTCTATCTGGCGATCATGCTGATGTATCTGGATCAGGAGAGCAGCGAGGAACCCTATAACGAGTTCGCGCTGCGCATGACCGAATTCATGGGCGCGATCCAGAACCGCGACGTGCTGGCCACCTGTGTCGAGATCAGCCGCGATGTTACCCAGGGGGCCTATTACAAGGCTTTGATCGCATGCCGGAAATTGTTCGATTATGAGCAGGAGCGCCTGAATTATGACGTTACAAGCCTATCAAAGCGTTCAGCGCGCGGTTGAAGATCCGCGCGCCACGGAATACCGGCTGTTCGGCCAGGTAACGGGAGCGCTGCTCGAGGTCAAGCAGGCCGGCGCCGTCGGCACGCCCCTGGTCGAAGCGATCGACTGGAATCGCCGGCTCTGGCGCACGCTGGCGGCCGACTGTATGGACGACCGCAATTCTCTGACCCAGGACGTGCGCGCCAAGATCGTGTCGCTGTCGCTCTGGGTGTCGAAATATTCGCGCAAGGTGACCCGCGAAAAGGCGCCGATCGATCCTTTGATCGAAATCAACCGCACCATCATGCAAGGCCTGCAAAGCAAGGCCGGCTGAGCCCGCCATCTTTTTTCAATCGCCAAAGCCGGCGCGTGAGCGCCGGCTTTTTCGTTTTTGGCTGGGAAAAAACTTCCGCTTACGGCAATTCATGCCTAATAGCGCGCGGCGGCCTCGCAAAAAATCTCAATTATATCAATATCTTATCCGGTTAAGCACCTGGCACGCGCATTGCAAAAGTTCCGTCGGGTCCTTTGCCCTCGGATTCGCAGAACGCGAATCCCCACCAGTAGGAATGGAGAAATCCGATGTCATTCAGCGTCAACACCAATGCCGGCGCCATGGTCGCGCTGCAGTACCTCAATCAGACCCAGGGCCAGCTCAACCAGGTCCAGTCTGCTATCAATAGCGGCCTCAAAGTCGCCTCGGCAAAGGATGACGGCGCAATTTACGCCATCGCCCAGAACCAGCGCGGCGCGGTGGCCGGTTATCAATCCGTCGTCAACAGTCTCAACAACGGATCGTCCGCGATCGACGTCGCCCTTTCGGCCGGCCAATCGATTTCGGATCTGTTGATCCAGATGAAGCAAAAGGCGCTCTCCGCCGCCGACCCCTCGCTGGATACCGCGAGCCGTCAGGCGCTGAACGCCGATTTCACCGCCCTGCGCGATCAGATCTCCACCATCGTGAAGAATGCGGTGTTCAACGGCTTCAACCTGGTCGACGGTTCGACCACCCAGGTCACTGCTCTGGCTTCGGCGGACGGCACGCGCCGTATCACCACCGCGGCGCAGAACATGACCTTGTCTGGCACCATCGTCTCGATCAAGACCACGTCGACCATTTCGACACAGTCGAAGGCCTCGGCCTTGATCAGCACGATCCAGGCTTCGCTCACCAACGTCAATTCGGCGCTTGCCAAATTGTCGGCCGGTGCGGCGAAGTTCTCGATCCAATCGACCTTTACGCAGAAACTTTCCGACACCCTCACCGCCGGCATCGGCAATCTCGTCGACGCCAACATGGCGGCGGAAAGCGCAAGGTTGCAGTCGCTTCAGGTCAAGCAGCAGCTCGGCGTTCAGGCTCTTTCGATCGCCAATCAGGCGCCGCAAGCCATCCTGTCGCTGTTCCACGGCTAAAAGCGCCTGTTCAGAAGACCAAAGGGGCGGTGCCTGGCACCGCCCCTTTTTTTCGTGCCAGCCGTTGGTAACGATTAATTTGCCGGGTTTCGGCCCTGCGCCTGTGCGTGCGCCCGCCAAAAACCGGCACTATTTGCCCAGTCCTAGGCAAAAAATTCCCCTTCCCGGCAATTTTTGCCCGGCGTTTGCTGCCGGGCGGCAAACCGCGCCGGGACGCTTTTACCTTAGGCGCAGAAAATCGATGTTTAAGCAAAACTGAATCGCTTCCGGCACGGAGCTTGCCAAGTGTTCCTCGGGCAAAACGCCCACGGGCAACGCTCGCCACACCAGAACGGAGACGCATATGTCTTTCAGTGTTAACACCAATGTCGGCGCGATGGTCGCGCTGCAGTACTTGAACGAAACCCAGGGCCGCCTCAACCAGACTCAATCCGCGATCAACAGCGGTCTCAAGGTTGCCACCGCCCGCGACAACGGCGCCATCTTCGCCATCGCCCAGAACCAGCGCAGTGCGGTTGCGGGCTACAGCGCCGTCGTCAGCTCCATCAACAACGCCACGTCGTCCATCGATGTCGCCCTTTCCGCGGGCCAGTCGATTTCCGACCTGTTGATCCAGATGAAGCAAAAGGCTCTGTCGGCCGCCGACCAGTCGCTCGACACTGCCAGCCGCCAGGCGCTGAACGCCGACTTCACCGCCTTGCGCGATCAGATCACCACGATCGTCAAGAACGCGGTGTTCAACGGCTTCAACCTGGTGAACGGTTCGACCACCCAGATCACGGCCTTGGCTTCGTCCGACGGCACGCGCCGGGTGACCACCTCTTCCCAGAACATGAGCCTGTCGGGCACCATCGTGACCATGAGGTCGACCAATACGATTTCGACCCAGGCGAAAGCCTCGACCTTGGTTGCGACCATCCAGGCCTCGCTCACCAACGTCAACTCGGCTCTGGCCAAGTTGTCGGCCGGTGCGGCGAAGTTCTCGATCCAGTCGACTTTTGCCCAGAAGCTGTCGGACACTCTGACCGCCGGCATCGGCAACCTGGTCGACGCCAACATGGCGCAGGAAAGCGCCCTGTTGCAGTCCCTGCAGGTCAAGCAGCAGCTTGGCGTTCAGGCGCTGTCGATCGCCAACCAGGCGCCGCAAACGATCTTGTCTCTGTTCCATTAAGCCACGGCCGAAACGGCGGGGTAAAAGCCCCGCCGTCCAAGCCAATCGTGTCGGGTGGTCATAAGAATTATGGCGCCCGCCCCGAGGCGAAGGGAACCATACTGGTGGGACAAAGAGCGGGGGGACGGAAGCCGGGGGGCTTTCGTCCCTTCCTCTCTTTTAATAGTCGCGCGGAAATTTTCGATGGGCGCCTCCGGCGCCGGGGCGCGGACGCGCCCGATTTAGCAATGGGCGCCTCCGGCGCCGCTCGCAAAACCGCTGTACAGCTTTGCTGGCCGTCGCTCCGCTAGACTTTTTCCACTGAGAAGCGGAAGCGCCGCGGGCCCGCGCGATAGGGCGAAGGCTTGCTGGTGTCGTCCAATTCCAGCGCCGACAGCGTCAACTGACAGAACAGGCTTTCGCGGCCCGCGGCTTTGGCGCGGCGATGCGTGAACAAACCCAGAAGCGGCGCGGTGGCGCGGTCGACGGTGATGCGCAGGCCCGTGTGGCCGTCGCTAAGTTCGGCCCAGCCTTCCGACAATCCCAGCCCATGGCTGGAGGAGACCAGGAACGACACCGCCGCACCATGATCGACACGCTGGCCGGTAAGGGGGAATCGCTCCGCCGCCCCGCCATTGCAAGTGACCAGTTCCAGCGCACCGGCATCGAAAGCGTCGGGGAGCAAAGTGAAATGCCCCAGCCGCAGCACGCCCTTGCTCCAATCGGGCCAGTCGAAACTGAGATCGAATTCCACCCGCGGGCTGCCGGCGCAAAAGCGCAGGCGTTTTTCGATTGTCCCGCGCGCCGTGTCGATGCGGGCATGGGCCAGCACATCGCCATTGGCGTCGGCGGCGATGTGCGCCTCGCACCATTCCAGATCGGTCAGCTTATGCTCGCCCGGGGCTTCGAAGACGCAATCGCCGCTATACCAATCGGCCTGCAAGGCGATGTCGTCGAAAAACCCATGGGGGAGCCCGCCCAGAATCGCGCGTGACTGGCCGATGAACTGCAGGCTCTCAATCGCCAAGCCGCGACGCCGATCCAGCATGGCCTGCAGGCTGTGTGTGGCAATGGTGAGATGGCGTTCGGTCTGCGGCGCGGAGCTGGGCATGGCAAAAGCCGCGGGCGCCGGCTTCCTCCAGCGCGCTTCGGCGGCGGCCAGGCGCTCACAATAAGCGTCCCAGCGCTTTTGCGTCAGATGGGTGCGAAAATCGCTGGCCCAAAGATAGCACAGCTCCTTCCAGTCTTGGCCCGTTTGCGCGGCTAGCATGCCTTCATAAACCCGCTGACAGGCGGCGTTGATGGCGGTGTTGTCGCGTCCCGTCACCGCCCAGCGCGCCAGATTGTATTTGCGCTGCTTCTTGACCGGCACCGGGCAGGCGGCGCTTTCCAGTTTCAGCGGGGCCTCAGCGCCGCGCAGCGCAAGAACCGCGGACGGCTTTTGCAGCGGATGATCCAGCCCGGCAAAGGCGCGGTCGATCCGTTCCCATTCGCTTTGCGTGGAGAGTTTTTCCTCGGTCTTGAAACGGCCCGGGCGGAAGTCGAAGATTTCCGCATCGCTGGCATAAAGGCAAAGCGCGCGCGGCTGCTCGCCCCGCTTGCCGCGCACAAAGCGCAGATAGGCATCCTGGGCGATATCGCCATGGGCGAGGCGCTGCAATTGCTGAAAGGCGGCGGTGTTGCTCCAGATCAAAGCGATGCTGCGCTCGTCCGCGCCCAGCGCGGCGGCGGGCCGATAGGCGGTCTCCGCCGGCCATTCGGGATGATGGGCGGCGGGATTGTCGTAATCCATGATCAAGCCGTCATATCCGGCATCGCGGTAGAGCCCGACCAGTCCCGCGGAATAGGCTTGCTCGCCCACCAGCGCCAGATGCGGCCGCACCCCCAAGAATTTTTCATAAGCTTCGACGCCCAGGCGCAGATTCTCAGCGGTCACCCGCGCCGGCACCAAGGGCCCGATCATCTGGCTGTAACCCGATCCGATCAGCTCGATGCGCCCGAAGGCGATCAATTGCCGGGCCTGGGCGATCCAGGCCGGATCGCGGGCCGCGATTTCCTCCAGCGTGTAGCCCGAGATCTCCATACCGATGACATGACGTTCGGCCAGCCGCAGCAGCGGCCAATAACAGCGTGCGATCACCTCATCGCGCCGCTCTTCCTCGATCGAGGAAAAAGCCAGATTGAGGTGGAAGAACGCGAAGACGTGCAGCGCGCCCTTGGCTTGCGCCTCCTGGAAGGGCGCGTTCATGCTTTTTTATGCTCGTTCTGGCGTTCGGCGCGGGTATCGATCCGGATCAGGGCCAGCGCTTCGTTGGCTGCTGCCAGCGCCATCGCGCGTGAGGCGCCGGTCGCCAGCACCATAGCGCCGCTGGGGCGTTTGTCGCCGGCGGGGGCGATGATATCGCCCGGCTTGGCCGTGATCACCACCTCGGCAATGCCGGGAACGGCGCGGGCCGCTTCGGCGCCTTGCACGGCTATGACCGTGCCGGCATCGGGGAAGACATAACGCTGGATCACCGGGATGGCGTGCCGGGGTTCCAGATCCTCAGGACTGACGCACATCCCCAGGGCGATCTTGATGGCCGCGCCGATGAAATCGACGCCGGTGTTGAGGGGAATCTCACGGGTACAGAAAAATCCCCCCGATAGCCGCGCCGCCAGCTCGATCACATAAGGCTCGCCTTTGTGGATGACGATGTCGCCCTTGACCGTCCCATCGGTGACGCCCATGGCGGCAGCGGCGCGCGCCACCAGGTCGCGGGTCTTGGCTTGTATGTCCGCCGGCAGATGGCTGGGCAGGTCGCCGCCATTTTCGATGAAGAAGGGCGCATAGCGTTCCAGATATTCGTAATTGCGGTCGGAAAAGCCCGGCGTGAAACAGCGACCGCCGGTCACGATGCTTTCGGTGGAGACTTGAGGGCCTTCGAGATATTGCTCCACCATCACCCGTTCCGAAGGCGAATGCGAACGCGCCAGCAGGAAGGCGGCGGCGAGGTCTTCGACTTTGGCGACCCGTTGCACGCCACGGCTGCCGCGCGAATCCACCGGCTTGATTACCAGATCGCGCCCGCGCTCGACCGCGATACGCTGCAATTCCTGCGGCGTGCGCACTTCGGCGAACCAGGGCACCGCGACACCGGCCGACAGGAAACATTTCTTCATCGCCAGCTTGTCGCAGGCCAATTCCGCCACATGCAGGGGCAGGCCGGGCAGGCGCAGGCGCTGCGCCACCGTGGCGGCGGTGACGGGCGCGTCGGCGGCGACGCATAACACCCCGTCAATCTTGCGGATCTTGCGGCTGTACCGTTCGGCGGCGGCCGCCGTTTCGCTGGCGCCATAGACATCGGCGATCAGGCAGGAATCGGCGAAGGCAAAGCCGGGCGCTTCCGGATCGCGGTCCGACACCACCACGTTCAGCCCCATTTCCTTGGCGCGGCGCGCGGCATCGGCGGCTTCAATACCGCCGGAAATGATCAGCAAGGTCTTGGGCTGCCCGCTCATCAGAAGTACAGACCTCCATTGACGTTCAAGGTCTGGGCCGTGATGTAGGACGAGGCATCGCCGGCCAGGAACACCACCGCATCGGCGACTTCCTGCGCTGTGCCCATGCGCTTCAAGATGATGTTTTCCGCCGCCTTCTGCACGCTGGCCGCGGCCATGCCGCCGGCGGCCATCTCCGACGCGATCAATCCGGCGGCCACGACATTGGAGCGGATGTTGAATGCGGCGCCGAAGCGGGCGATCACCTGGGCCAGCGAAATCAATCCCGCCTTCGAGGCGGCATAATGGGCAGTGCGCGGACCGCCATATTGGCCGCTGACCGAACCGATATGAACGATGGAGCCCCCGCCCGCATCTTTGAGCAGCGGCAGGAAGGTCTGCGCCGCCAAGAACGGGCCTTTGAGATTGGTATCGATCACGAAATCCCAGTCCGCCTCCGCGATCTGGTCGAAATCGGTCGGCTTGTTGACCCCGGCATTGTTGACCAGGATGGAAATCTTGCCGAAGCCGCGCACCGCGTCAGCCGCTTGGCGGATACTGTCCCGGTCGGTCACATCCATCGGCAGGGCCAAGGCGCGCCGCCCCAAGGCTTGGATTTTCTGCACCACCGCCCCCGCCTCGGCGCGTTTTTCGCGATAGGTCAGCACCACATCCGCGCCGGCCTGCGCCAAGCCCAGGGCGATAGCGGCGCCAATGCCGCGGCTGCCGCCGGTGACGACCGCGTTTTTGCCGGCGAGGGAAAAGCGGGCGCTCATGTCTTGCGCTTCAGCACGCGCCTTCCGGCCGCGGCGATGAAAGGGGCGCTGATTTCGAACGCCTCGGCCAGTTCCTCCGGCTCGCCGGAGGCGCCGAACACATCCTTCACGCCCACAAATTCCACCGGACAGGGCGCGGTTGCGGCCAGGGCCTGCGCCACCGCGCCGCCCAGGCCGCCATGAATATTGTGATCCTCGGCGGTGACGATGGCGCCGGTCTCGCGGGCGCAGCGGGCGATCAAATCGCTATCGATCGGCTTGATGGTCGGCATATTGACCACCCGCGCCTCGATGCCGTCTTCCTTCAAGCTGTTGGCCGCCGCCAAGGCGCGCGCCACTTCCGCACCGCAAGCGATGATGGTCAGGTCACGGCCCGGACGCAGGATCTGCCCCTTGCCGATTTCAAAACGGTGCTCCTCGCCGAACAGGCGCGGCGCGGGGCTGCGGCCGGTGCGCATATAAACCGGACCGTCATAGGCCAGGATGGCGCGGGTGGCCTGGGCCATTTCCACCGGATCGGCGGGCGAGATCACCACCATGCCGGGAATAGCGCGAAAGGCGGCAAGGTCTTCCAGCGCCTGGGCCGAACCGCCATCGGGACCGACGTCCAAGCCCGGATGACTGGCGACGATCTTGGCATTGCGCCGCGCGTAGCACAGCGACAACCGCGCCTGTTCGATGGCGCGCAGGCAGAACACGGCAAAGGTGGTCACCACCGGCAGCAACCCGACCGCAGCCATGCCGCCGGCCGCCGCCATCATATTCTGTTCGGCGATGCCGAATTGGATCAGCCGTTCGGGGTGCGCTTTGCGGAAATGATGCACGCCGGTGCCGCCGGCGATATCGGCGTCCAGCACCACCAAATTGGCGATTGTTTCGCCGGCCAATGCCAGCTCCTTGCCGAAGGCCTCGCGCAGGGAATCGCTATTGGCGATCAAGGCCGGATTAGACATTGACGAATTCCTCGGTCTCGGCGCTCGTGGCGCCCAATGCCTGTAGCGCCTCGCGCGTCTGGGCGGGCGTGAGCTTGACGCTGCCATGCCAGGCCGGAATGTTTTCCATATAAGGCACGCCCTTGCCCTTCACGGTGTGGGCGATGATCAGCGAGGGTGCGCCGGCGCTGGCGCCCGCCTGGCGAAGTGCGCCGAGGATCGCGCCGATGTCATGGCCGTCGATTTCGAAAACCGTCCAGCCGAAGGCGCGCCATTTCGCTGCCAGCGGCTCCAGCCGCATGATGGCGTCATTGCTGTTGTCGCTTTGCAGCTTGTTGTAGTCGATCAAGGCGCACAGATTGTCGAGCTTGTGATGGGCGCCGCACATCGCCGCTTCCCAGACCTCGCCCTCCTGCAACTCGCCGTCACCCAGTAACGTATAGACTCGCGCGGATTTGCGCTGCAGCTTCAGGCCCAGCGCCATGCCGATGGCGACCGAAATCCCCTGGCCCAGCGAGCCGGTGGAGGTTTCGACAAAAGGCAAGTCCAGCACATGGGGATGGCCCTGAAACTTGCTGCCCAGTTTGCGCAAGCTGAGCGCTTGCCTCTCATCGCAGAAACCAAAATGGGAGCCCGCCGCATAAAGCGCCGGCGCGGCATGCCCCTTCGACAGCACGAAACGGTCGCGATCGGGATCGTCCACGGTCGAAGGCCAAATATTCATTTCCGCGCCATACAGGCAGGCGAGCAGATCGGCTGAGGACAGCGCCCCGCCGGGATGGCCGGAACCCGCATGATAGATCGCCGCCACGGCATGACAGCGGATGAAGCGGGCGGCCGCGCTCAGTCTTTGGTGCAGCGCGGCTGCGTCCATGCTGTCATTGGCGGCTCGCGACTTGACTTCACGCATGGTCATCCTCAGGCCGCCTGCGCCAAACGGGCCCGGGCCAGCAACTCGCTGTACAAAATGATCTTGGCGCCGGGGGCGATATCGCGAATTTGCCCTGCGATCTCGGCGGCAAAGCCCCGCGACATCACCACGATCACGTCCACCGGCGTCTTCGCCAAAGCCTGCGGCGTGGAGAGAACCATGCCATGGCGCTGGCTCATGTGCTGGGCCAAATGGGCGTCGATCAGCAAACTCAACATGGCGGGATCGAAACCGCCGGTGCTGACCAGGGCGTCGAACAGCCGTCCGGCGCCCCATAAGGCGACTTTGGCGGGCTTAAGGCTTTCAATCTCCCGCGCCGCGGCCGACAAGGCGGCGCGATTGACCGCGCGCATGGCGACATAACCGGCAATCAAGGCCTCGCTATTGGCGACTTCATCCGGATCGGGCGTGATCGCGCTTTTGGGCGCGCCGTTCTTGCGCGCTACGAACAGGAGATTGATGGCATCTGCGGGATCGGGATATTGCACGATCTCAAAGCCGGCAGCCTCGATCATATAGGCCAAAGTGGCGTCGGAGAAATGATAGAGATGCTTGTCGATGAACCATTCTTCCAGAATGTCGTCGCTGCCCAGCAGGGCTAGGTTGGGCGCATCCAGCACCAGCAATCCGCGATTTTTCAGCACCCGCGCATGATCCTTCAGCGCGGCAAAAGGATGGGCCAGATGTTCGATGGTGTGGCAGGAATGCACGATGTCAAAACCGGCATCCGGCAATTTCACGTTTTCGATGCGGGCCTGGATCAATTCGGTGCGCGGCAGGCCGGCGGAAGACTGCGCAAAGCGCTCATCCGGCTCAATCGCCGTGACGGCTGCATCGGGCGCCAACTCCAAAAAGGCCTTGGTAAAGCTGCCACGGTTTGAACCCACATCCAGCAGGCGCAGAGGCGCTTCCAGATCGGCATGCCGTGCCAAAGCGTCCAGCGCTATTTGGGTGCGAAAGCCCTTGCCATAGCGCACATTGCCCCAATCGGCGCCCTGGGACACCGCGGCTTGATGGCGAGCTGCCGTGCGATCGATGCGGGGAAGGCTCTGCACCAGCCCGCAATGGCGGCAGAGATAGATCTTGAGGCCCCGCGTGGACCGTTCCGGTCTATAGACTTGCGCAAGCGACGTGGCGCCGCACAGATCGCATAACGCATCGGGGGGCATGGCGAAAATGGTCCGGGCAAGATTCCGGTAACCATGATGCGAAACTGACGTTAATAATTCACTACATATTCCGGGCGTTCGGCATAACCCAGGCGCGCCTGCATCGCGCCGGCGATGGTTTCGAACGCGTTGCGCTGCGCGCCGTCGAGCAAGCGGTCTTGCGGCTTGTTGACGTTGTGCGGCCGATTGAACGCGGCAAAGGCATCCGCAGGGCAGGGAAGGTTAAGAAAGTCATAAAGCCCGCGCAGGGCTTTGGGGCTTTCGCACAGGTCTTCCAGCCTGACGAACATGCTGCGCTCGGGCGGCAGGCGCCCCAGCTCGTCCATCACCACGCGATTGATCTCGGCCCAGTGCCAGCAGATGCGTTCGAACTGGCCATAGCGGCGAAAGGCAGCGGCGTCTGAGCTGCCGCGGCGCGGCTGCGGCCACCAATATTTTTTCTCCGGCGGCGGCGCGGGCACCTCAGCATCCGCCAAATGCGCCGCCAAAATAGCGGTCGAGCGGTCGTCGTAACATTCCGCTCCCAGCTTGTGGAAATAAGAGCCGGCGACTTTGCGGCCATCGCGCACCAAATGAACAAAGCGCGCGTCGGCAAACAGTCCGGCCAGATCGGGGATCAGCCAGCTCAGCTTGTTGGAGGAATCCCCCCAATGTTCTCTCTCGCTGTAATGGATGGCGGCGCCATGGGTGCGGCTGAGGACTCGGCGGGCTTCCTCCGCCCCGATCAGGCCGAGATAGCGTTTCACCGCCAAAGGCTGGGTGATCTGCACCATATATTCGTGATGCGTCTCGACATCGGGCAGTGCTGACAGCGCTTTTTGCAGCATGGCGGTGCCGGAGCGGCCACTGGAAACGATAAAGAACGGCGCCGTCATGGCTTGACCGCCACGATCACCGCTTCGCGCCCCAAACCTGCGTCGGCCAAGGCGCGGTAAAAAGCCCGCCGGGATTGACCAAGCCCGGCGGCCTCGAAGGCCAGGTCGAACCGTTTGCGCTTGTTGTGACAGGCGCGGCCCAGCGCGGGATCGCCGATATAGTTCTCGCCCATCATCACAAAGGCTTCCATGGGAAAGCTGGTGCTGCGTTCGGCAATGACAAAGCCCAGCCGCGTCAGCAGCGCCCCCAACGAGGCAAAATCGAAATAATTGAGATGATGCGGCGGCGCGACCCACCAGTCCGCGGCGCCGCTGGCGGCACGGGCCGCCAATTGCAGCGGCGAAAAATCATTGGGAACGCCCACACAGATGGCGCCACCGGAATCGAGCAGGTCATAAGCCTGGCGCAGAATCCCGATCGGGTCGGGCACATGCTCCAGCATATTGGTCAGGGCGATGGCATCGAAGCGGCCCAATGAGGCGGCGGTCTCAAGTCCAAAAAATCCTTCTGTGACCCGGGCGCCCAACGCGCGGGCATGGGCGGCCGCCTGGCGCGACGGCTCGATGCCATGCGCCTGCCAGCCGCGCTTCATCGCGGTGGCCAGGAAAAATCCCGGACCGCAGCCGATATCCAGCAGGCGGCGGCGATCTGTGGGCAGAAGCCGTTCCAACATTTCCAGTTTGTCGGTCTGGGAAAGGGCAAACCATTCCTGGTCCTCGCCGGCATGGCTGAGGAAATTGGGTTTTTCCTGTGCGTAATAATTTTCGCGATAGGCGCGCTCCATCGCCGCCGCGTCGGGCAGCGGCAAGGCATGTTTGAAGCCGCAAGCTTCGCAATCAATGATGCTGTGGCTGTCGCGCAAGGCGACGGCCGGCCCGGAATGCAGGCCGTCGGCCAGAAATTGCGCGGCCTCTCTCATCGCGAAATCCTTTGGGGCGGTGCTGCGCAAGGCCCCCTGTTAACCGCTTCTTAGCCATACGCTCTTTAGAAATCGTTAAATGGAAACCGCCCCTGTTTTCATTGCCGAAGCCTCCAGCAATCACGGCCGCGACCTGGACCGTGCCCGCGCTTTTGTGGATGCTGCGGCCGAGGCGGGCTGCGATGCGGTCAAATTCCAGCTCTTCAAGATCGACCGCATGTTCGCGCCCGAGATTCTGGCCCAAAGCCCCAAGCACCGGGCCCGGCGGGAATGGGAGCTGCCGCCGGCGCATCTGGCCCCTTTGTCCGAACACTGTTCGGCACGGAAAATCCAGTTTTCCTGCACCCCTTTTCATGTCGAGGCGGTGGCCGAATTGGCGCCTTTCGTCAGCTTTTACAAAATCGCCTCCTACGAGCTTCTGGTCACCGACCTGCTCCAGGCCTGCGCCCGCAGCGGCAAGCCGGTGGTGCTGTCCACCGGTATGGCGACCATGGCGGAAATCCAAAAAGCGGCATCGACGCTCGAGCAGGCCGGCGCCCGCGACATCACGCTGCTGCATTGCGTCTCGGCCTATCCGACGCCGGCGGGAGAGGCCAATCTCGCCGCCATCGCCGCGATCCGCGAGGCCACCGGACTTCCCACCGGCTGGTCGGATCACACACGGCGCGCCGCCGTGATCGAACGCGCGGTGCATCGCTGGGGCGCGGGGGTGGTGGAGTTCCATCTCGATCTGGATGGCGAGGGCGCCGAATATGCCGCCGGCCATTGCTGGCTGCCCCAGGAAATCGCGCCGGTGATCGCGCGCATCCGCGAATCCGTGATCGCCGATGGCGCGGGGTTCAAAGGACCGCAGCCTTCCGAACTGGCGGATCGGGACTGGCGCGCCGATCCGGTGGACGGGATGCGGCCCCTGAAAAAGATCCGGGCTTCGTATAAAGGCGAGGCCGCGTGACTTATCTATTTACCCCCTCCCCCTTCGCTCGCCCGAGGGCGAGCTACGGGTACTCCCGCTCTATGCGCTACGCGCAGAGGGGGAGCCGGACCTGTGTGGGTCTCAACAATGAATAGCCACAAACACCCACGGATTGTCGCCGTGATCCAGGCGCGGATGGGCTCGACGCGTCTGCCGGGCAAGGTGCTGCGGCCGGTGGCAGGCAAGCCGCTGCTTTGGCACATCGTCCATCGCCTCAAAGCCTCGCATTTGATCGAAGACATCGCCATCGCCACCACCACCAATCCGCTGGATGAGGCGATCGCCCAATTCGCCGCGGCGGAAAACATCACGGTGTTGCGCGGGCCGGAAGACGATGTGCTCGCCCGCTTCGCCCGGGCCGCCGAACAGATGGGTGCCGACATCATCGTGCGGGTGTCATCGGACGCGCCCTTCATCGATGCCGGATTCGTCGACCACCTGATCGCCGGCATGATCGAACAGGGCGGCGATTATGTGCTGATGCAAGAGGGCGCGCCTTGCGCCCATGAAGGCGTCGATCCCTTTACCCGGCGGGCCCTGGACAAGCTGATGATGGACGCGGCCGATGATCCGGTCGCACGCGAGCATGTCACCGGCTATTTCAAGCTGCATCCCGATTTCGTCGCCATCGCCCGGGCCAAGCCCTACGCCCCGCTGGCGCGGGATGGCGGACGCCTTACCATCGACACGCCCGACGATCTTGCTTTTGTCGAAGCGGTGCACGCCCGTTTGCAGGCCAAGGCCGGCGAAGCCTCGCTGGCGGATTTGCTCTTGTTGCTGGAACGTGAGCCGGCGCTCCGCCGCATCAATGCCCATGTCAAACAAAAGCCGGTGCAGGCGCAGGATGGATCTGTCGGCGGCGGTTTCGCTCTCATGCGCTGCGACGGCGGCGGCAAATTCGGCTATGGCCATGTCAAGCGCATGGTGGCGCTGGCGAGGGCCTTGCGCGATGAACAGGGCATGGGCGTCATGTTTGTCCTCAATGGCAGCGAAGACGCCGCCGTGCCGATCCGCCGCGCCGGCTTTGGCGTTACCATGACAGGCGTCTCCCAAGACTTGGCACCGTTGCTGGAACGGCACCGGCCGGATCTGTTGGTGCTGGACGGCCGCGAAGGCCCGTCGCGGGCCGAACTGGAAAGCTATCACCGCGGGGTTTCGTTGATCGCCATCATCGACGATGGGTCGCAGCGCCGCCTGGCCGCCGATTTCGCCTATTACCCGCCGCTACCCCAATTGGCGAAAATGGATTGGACCGGCGCCCGCACCGTGCCGCGGATCGGTTGGCAATGGGCGCTGCTGGGGCTCAACCCGCATCTGACCCCGGCGCGCGCTTTGACGCCGCGCCCGACCGTGCTGGTGGCAATGGGGGGCAGCGATCCGCAAGGCCTCACCCTGCGCACTGCCCGCGCCCTGGCGGGTATCGATCCCGCCTGGCGCATTCGTTTTGTCATCGGCACCGGGGTGCGCGACGGCGCCAAAGTCGCGGCCGCAGTGGTGGCGATGGCCGGAAATTATGAAACCGTGGAAGGCGCCGACGACCTCTCGACGGAATATGCCAGCGCCGATTTGGCGCTTTGCGCCTTTGGCGTCACGGCCTATGAGCTGGCCGCTTTCGGCGTGCCGGCGATTTATCTGGGCCTTAGCCCCGATCATGTCCTTTCCGCTGGCGCTTTTGCCGAGGCCGGGATGGGGATCAATCTGGGGCTGGCCGAGACCGTTTCCGATTCGCAAATCTGCGCCGCCCTGCGCGGTTTGATGGCAGATCCGGCACGGCGCCGCGATATGCGCAGCATTGGCCTTGCCACTTTGGACGGGAACGGGGCGTCGCGCATTGCCGCCGATCTTGCGGCCGCCTTGAAAGAAGAAAGACGTCCCGTCAAAGCCGCGCAATAAAGTCTTTGGCCTGGGCGAAGCAATCCTGCCAATCGCCCCGCGATTTCGGCATCACGCAAATAGCCGCCGGCGCAAAAGGCTCGCGGGCTTGGCCGAAGCTGGTCCAACTGGTGTCATAGAGAATTTTCAACGTGGGGGTGCCGGCCGCCGCCCCCAGCCAGGATACTGCCGTCGGTGCGCTGACCAGAACGTCCAGCGCCGACAGCATGGCGGCGGTGCGGTCGAGTTCGTTTTTCTGGTCGAGATTCTGCGGCACCAGGATTTTTCGTCCGCTGAGGCGTTCCAGCTCGGCGATCTCGTCGGCACCGGCATCATACTGGGCGCTGATCAATATGCCCGGCAGATCGCGGATGAACTGCGCCCAGGCGGCAAGCGGGGCATATTGCACCGAGCGATGACCGCCGCTTTTGCCGCTGCGCCAGCACAGGCCGATAGCGGGCGCGCCGGCGAATTGGGCGCGCCAGGTCTCACGCTCCTGCGCATCGACTTGCAGATAGGAATGGGGGATGCGAAATTTTTCGATGGCCGCGCGCAGATAGCGCGGCAGGCTTCCCATCAGGATCGCGGCATTGGCGCCGCCCATAGTCTTGAGCCAGCCATAATCGCCCACGACTGCGCCATTGGCGCTTTTCAACATAGCGGGGCGGACGGTGCATTGGGGGAAGGAGCGGGCGAAGAGCGCGGCCAGGCGGGGCTCGCATTCCAGCAGCACCGAGCCGCCCTCCGTTGCCGCCCGTGCGGCGAGTTCCGGGATCATGCTGACGAACATGATCTGGTCGCCGATGCCTTGTTCGGCCCGCACCAGCAGGCGTGTTTTTTTCAGCGGTCCCCCGGTCCAGGGCGCAAAACGCTGTTCGGTCTGCGGCACTTTGCCGACGATTTCGGTCCGGGCGGCATAGTCGCGCCAGCCCTCTTTCAGATTGCCGTTTAGCAGGTGCAAAACCGCGCGATTGAGCCTGGCCTGGGGGTTTTTCGGCTCGGCTTTGATGGCCCGGTCGTACAGTGTTCGGGCCGCGTCGTACTGCCCGGTATCGGTCAGCAAATCGGCCAGGTTGGACAAGGCCGGTGCGTAATCGGGGCGCAGCGCCAGGGCGGCGCGATAGAATTTTGCCGCCCGGTCCTGATCCCCCTGCTCGCGGGCAACCGAGCCCATGGTGAGATGCAGTTCGGGGCTCTTGGGACTGCGGAACAGCGCCGGCCGCAGCAGGGCGGCGGCGGCGGCGAAGTCGCCTTGGGCCCGCAGCAAATTGGCCAGATTGACGATGGCCTCCAGTCGCTGCGGCTCCAGCGCCAGGACTTGGCGGAAAAATGCTTCGGCGGGTTTGGCCAGGCCCAGAACCCGGGCGGTGTTGCCCAGCGCGAATAAAACTTTGGAATCGTCGGCGCGTGCCGCCAGCGCCTGCTCGAAACATGCGATGGCTTCCAGATGCCGCCCTTGCGAGGACAACGTCAGCCCCTGGTCATAGGCGCTTTGCATCGCGCCATTCTGGGCAAGCCCCGTTAAGGTCCGCTTAATCCTGTTTTTCCAGGTGTTTCTAATCGCCCGGTTAGTCCCCTCTTAACGGAGCGGGTGCGAAAATTGGCCCATGTCAGGCAGTTCGATCATTGGACCCGGATTGGATCCTTCCGTGTTGTTGGGATTCTACCAGTCCCAACTGGCGTCCAGTCCCAGCGCGCAGGCTGCCGCCAACACCCGCAATGCCGCGCTGTCGGCGGCGCAAAAAAACAACAGCGCAACCGCCAAGGACAGTCCGCCTTGGGAAGTGCCGACGCCGGCCGGCAATGCCATGACCGCCAAGGTGCTTTCCACCACCAACTTCCTTTCGACCACCAATGTGCCGCTCAGTGCCGGCGCCACGGCGGACAGCAAGACAGAGCAGGACAACCAAAAACTTTTTTCGCTCTACAGCGCGGTGAACACGCTGGCCTATCTCGCCAAGCTGGCGCAGGTGCCGGGCACGCCCGCCGGCCAGCTTGCCGGATTGGATAGCCGCTTCCAGAACGGCCTCGCCCAGGTGACGGCTTATCTGAAGAGCACCAACTTCAACAATTTCACGCTGCAGGCCGCCAAGCCCTCGGATCAGGTGACCTCCAGCGCCACCATCGCCTTTAGCGATTTCACCTACAAAACCCAGCAGCTCGTCGCCAATGCCAATTTGGATTCGCCGCTGCCGGGCGTCAGCGCCTCGGACTCGTTCCAAATCGCCGTCAAGAAAGGCGGCGTGACCACCAATGTCACCATCGATCTGTCGCAGGTCAGTGGCGGGCTGAGCCTGGGGAACATCGTCAGCTATATCAACGGACAGTTGGCGGCGGGCGGCTTTTCCACCCGCTTCCAGAAAACCGAAAAAGGCGGCACCACCACCAGTGACGCCAAGGCGACCTATGGGATGCAGATCACCCCCGGCGCCAATGAAACGATTTCTCTGTCGGCGGCCGCAACGCCGGCGCTTTACATGGCCGGCAATTCGGGCAGCGCCAGCGAAGCCAACACCACCACCGGCAGCGGCAGCGGCGCCAAGGTGACCAGCACGGCTGCCGACCAGACCGGGCGGCTGACCAAATTGTCCAATCTCGACACCAGCCCGACCGCGACCCAGTCCTCCAGCCAAAGCGCCACCACCGGCACCACCACAGCCGCCGCGACGGTGGTGGACGGCAGCGGCAATGTTTATGTGCTGGGCAATGCCACCGGCAATTTCGGCAATCAGCTCAACCAGGGCACCCAGGACGCCTATCTCACCAAATATGATTCCGCCGGCAATCAGATCTGGTCCAAGCTGGTCGGCAGCGCCGGCATAGCATCGGGCTATGGCATGGCGCTCGATCCGGCAGGCGGTGTGGTGATCACCGGCGCCTCCACCGCCGATCTCACGCCGGGCGCCGTCGCCAATGGCAATAAGGACAGTTTCGTCGCCAGCTATAACGCCAATGGCGATCAGAACTGGATCAAGCAGATGGCCACTCTGGCGAGCAACCAGGCCAATGCCGTCAGCGTCGATGCCAGCGGCAATATCTTCATTGGCGGCAATGTCGCGGGCGGGGTGATCGGCGCGGGCCAGACCGCGCAAGGCAAAGGCGATGCCTATCTCGCCAAATTCGATTCCCAGGGTCATCTGCTGGCGGAAAACCAGTTCGGCACCACCGGCGCGGACTCCGTCGGTGCCACAGCCACCGGCGCCGATGGCAGCCTCTATGTCGCCTCGGTGCAGAACGGTCATGCCGTGATCAACAAATATGCCGGCGGCGACATCACCGCGGCGCCAACCTGGAGCCAGGACCTGGGCGATCTGGGGGCCGGTGGCGGCATCGGCGGCATCGCCATCGCCGGCGGCCAGGTCTATGTCTCCGGCTCCAGCGCGAATGCGAATTTAACCGCCGGCGGCGCCGCCACCATTGCTGCTCCCTCCAGCGGCGGCATTGACGCCTTTGTTTTCAATCTGGCCGACAACGGCGCCACGGCGACGCCGCGCCAAGTCAGCTATGTCGGCACCGGCTCCAGCGATACGGGCGGCGCGGTGACCGTGGCCGCCGACGGAACGGTGTATCTCACCGGCAGCACCCTGGGCACCTTTGCCGGCCAGCAACGCAATGTGCAGAATGTCAGCAATGCCTTTGCCAGCGCCTTCAATGCCGATGGCAGCGTGGCCTGGACGCGGCAGTTCGGCGGCGCCTCCGGCCAGTCCAGCGGTGCCGGCGTGGCGGTCGATCCCACCGGCTCCAGCGTGCTGGACGCATTGGGCCTGCCGCGCGGCACCATCAATCTCAACCAGTCGGTCGATCTGACTTCGCAGACCACCTTGCGCGCCGGCGATACCTTCAAGATCGCCATCCAGGGCACCGCCAGCCGCACCGCAACCCTCACCATCGACAAGGGCGAAACGCTGGCCTCGCTGGTGGTCAAGATCAACGCCCAGCTGGGCGGTATCGGCAAGGCCAGCGTGAATTACACCGGCGCCGCCGAAGGGCTGAAGATCCAGGTCAATCCCGGCCACAGCATCGAGTTGCAATCGGGACCTGCCGATACCGATGCTCTGGCCCGGCTGGGAATTCCTGCGGGAACGCTGACCGCGCCCGCCAAAGGCGCCACCACAACCGACACCCCCGCCACCGGATCGACGGCTACTTTTGGTCTGGGCCTTTCGAGCAGCCTGGCGATCTCGTCCAAGATGGGCGCGGATCTGGCGCGCTCCAATTTGCTCGGCGTGCTCTCAAGCTTGCAGAGCACCTATCAGACCACCAACAAACCGCCGGCGCCGCCGGCGACGCCCGGCAACACCAGCGGCACCGCCTCAACCACCACCACGGCGCAGATCGCCAATTACAATCTGGCCCTGGCGCTGATGCAAAGCCCGCCCGCTGCCAGCGCGGACAGCAGCGGCCTGCTGTCGCTGTTCTGATTTCACAAAAAAGTCGAAAACGGGTCGGCTAGACCACCCGATTGAACACCATCGCGCCGGCCGATTGCGGCCGCGCCGGCGGCGTCGCGCCATAGGTCCGGCTGGGCGCGTTGAGGCGTTCGACTTCGGCCGCTATGGCCTGGACCATGCCTTCCGAGGCATTCTTGACCCGGGTCAACGCGCGAGCGTGCAATTGCAGCACCTCGCGGAATTTGGTGGTGATGGTCGCAAAGCGCCGCCGCAGATCGGGCCGGGCCGACTGCGCCAGGCCCGGATCGAAATTATGGGCCTCGCGGCCATAGATCGCGGTCAATTTCTGGATTTCCGGATCCAGGCTTTTCATGTTTGCCGGCTTGCCGTCTTGCAGCGCCGCGATATCGCTTTCCAAGGCGGCGATCAGCCTTTCGGCCATCACGATCAACCGTTCGAGTTTGGGATCGTCGCTGACTTTGATGCTCATGGCGCGGCCTCGGCAGGAGCTTCCTGGAATTTCAACAATTGGCGTTGCACCGCATCGGCCAGGCCGAAGCCGCCGCGCTGTTCGAGTTGCTTGCCATATTGATCGATCATCAGCGAGCGAAACATTTCCTCGCCTTCGCCGCCGCCGAAGGTGCTGTCGGCCTTGATGCCGGAAAACATCGAACCCAGGAACTGGGAGATGAACACGCTTTCGAATTCCTTGGCCGCCTTGACGGCCGCGGCCTGGTTCTTGGTGGGTGTTGGCGCGGTCACCGGCGCGGATTGCGCCAGGGCCGCTATCGAGGGAAGAGACATATCCATCAGCCGATCACCTTGATATCGGCTTGCAGCGCGCCCGCGGCCTTGATCGCCTGCAGGATCGAGATGATGTCGCGCGGACCCACGCCCAGGGCGTTGAGCCCGTCCACCACATTTTGCAGCGAGACGCCCTGCGACAGCACCGCCATCTTGTTGCCCTTGCCGTCGTCGATCTGGATCTGGGTGCGCGGAACGGTCTGGGTGGTGCCGGTGTTGGAGAACGGCGCCGGCTGCGAGACTTGCGGGGTTTCCTGGACCCGGATGGTGAGATTGCCCTGGGCGATCGCCACGGTCGAGATGCGCACATCCGCGCCCATGACGATGACACCGGAATTCTCGTCGATGACGACCTTGGCCGGCAGGTCGGGATCGACCTTGATCTGTTCGATATCGGTGAGCAGCGCCATGGTGCCGCCGGGATAATTGGCCGGCACCGCCAATTCGACATTGGCCGGATCGGTCGCGGTGGCCGCCTTGTCGCCCAGAAAGGCGTTGACGGCGGTGGCGATACGGGTGGCGGTGGTGAGATCGGGATTGCGCAGCGCCAGTTTCAGATTGTCCAGGCTGGCCAGTTTGAAGCCGGTTTCCTTTTCGACGATGGCGCCATTGGCGATACGTCCCGCCGTCGGCACGCCGCGCGTCACGCTGGCGGCATCGCCCTGGGCCGAGAATCCGTCGATGGCGACGGGCCCCTGGGCCAGGGCATAGATCTGGCCGTCGGCGCCGAACAGGGTGGTCACCAGCAAAGTGCCGCCTTGCAGATTTTTGGCGTCGCCCATGGCGCTGACGGAAACATCGACATGGCTGCCCTGGCTGGCAAAGGCCGGCAGATTGGCGGTCACCATCACGGCGGCGACGTTCTTGGTCTGCATGGTCTCGCCGCGGGTATTGACCCCCAGGCGCTCCAGCATGGTCTGGATGGATTGCTGGGTGAAAGGCGCGTTTTTGAGCGAATCGCCGGTGCCGTTGAGGCCGACCACCAGGCCGTACCCCACCAGCATGTTTTCCCGGATGCCCTGGACATCGGTGAGGTCCTTGACCCGGGAATAGCCAAATACCGGCAGGGGCGAGGCCGCGAGGGCGGCGCCGATGGCGAGGGCTGCAAAACGTATATAAAGCGGTGCGCGGCGCATGAACGGCTTCTGCCTATGTTCCGAGAGCCTGCTTTGCCAGTTTCGTGCCGGGCGGTGCTGAAAAATAACCGATATTTTTCAACATCTTAGATGGCAGCCGGGAGGGAGCTTTTCAGCTTCGGCAGTTTTTGCCGGGCTTTAAGCGGCCTGAACAGTGTTCGGGCTGCCTTTAATGCCCAGCGACATCATCGCGGCCGCCACCCCGACAAAGCCGGCCACCACAAATGCGTCCAGATAGGAGCCGGTAGCGGTCCGCGAGACCCCCGCCAGGAAGGCCGCCGTCGCCGCCCCGATCTGATGGCTGGCCGCGATCCAGCCGAACATCAGGGGGCCGCGGGAAGTGCCGAAGGCTTTGTTGGTGAGCGCCAGGGTGGGCGGCACGGTGGCGATCCAGTCCAGGCCATAAAAGACCGCGAACAGCGACAGGCCCCGAACCGAAAAATCGGCAAAGGGCAGATAGATCAGCGACAGCCCCCGTAGTCCGTAATAGGCGAACAGCAATTTGCGCGGATCATAGCGGTCGGTCAGCCAGCCAGAGGCGGTGGTGCCGACCAGATCGAACACCCCCATCATCGCCAGCAAGCCGCCCGCCGCGATCGCGTCCAAGCCGTGATCGCTGCACAAGGCAATCATATGGGTGCCGACCAGGCCATTGGTGGTCAAGCCGCAAACAAAGAAGGTTCCGGATAGCAGCCAGAAGTCGCGGCTGCCCAGGCCCTCGCGCAGCGCCGCAAAAGCGTTGGCGAGCGGATTGTCCCGGCGCATCACCGGCGGCGCATAATCCGCCGCCGCGCCATAAGGAACTTCGCCCACATCGCTGGGCCATTCCGGCAACAGCAACGCCACCAGCGGGATCAACACGGCCATGCTCAGCGATACGGTGATCACCACGGCTTGCCAGCCATGAGCTTTGGCGATGGCGGAAAAAGCGGGAAAGAAGATCAAGGTGCCGGTGGAGGTGCTGGCCGCCAGCAATCCCATCGCCAGGCCGCGCCTTTTGACGAACCAGCGATTGACGATGCTGGCGGACAGCACCGGGGCGATGCAGCCGCTGCCCAATCCCGACAGCACGCCCCATAGCAGCACCAATTGCCAGGCCGAAGACATGAAAAGACTGAGGCCGGTGGACAGACTCATCAGCGCCAGCGCCGCCAGCACCGTCAGGCGCACCCCGAAGCGCTGCATCAGGGCGGCGGCGAAGGGTCCGGTCATGCCGAACAGGAAAATGCCCACCGCCGCGGCCAGGGAAATCACGCTGCGCGACCAGCCAAAGGCGCTTTGCCATGGCAGCATCAGCACCGCCGGCGCCGCGCGCAACCCTGCCGCCGCCAAAAGGGCGATGAAGATCATCCCCAAGACGGTAAGAGCGTAATGGATGCCGAACAGCCGCCTCGCCATGGCCGCAATCAATGCGTAGCCTCCACCACCCTGTCAAAGCATGCCGGAGCATGACAGCCCAGCATGGACAGAAGGGGCCAACCTTTCTATTTTCCAAGCAGATTCAATATCTCCAAGGATTCTATGCCCGCCCGCCCTGCGCTTCTTTGTATTCTGGATGGCTGGGGCCCCGGCGGCGGATGCCGCCCATCAAATAAAAGCCAGCCCCGGCCGGGAGTGCCGCTGTGAATCGTCCTGCGCTTCTTTGTATTCTGGATGGTTGGGGCTGGCGCACCGACCCCACCGACAATGCCATCGCCCAGGCCCGCACCCCCAATTACACAAAATTGCTGGCCGATTGCCCGCATGCGCTGCTCAAGACCTCGGGCAATGCCGTCGGCCTGCCGCATGGCCAGATGGGCAATTCGGAAGTGGGCCACATGAATATCGGCGCCGGCCGGGTGGTGGCGCAGGATCTGCCGCGCATCGATGTGGCGATCGAGGACGGCACCTTGGCCCGGCGGCCGGCGCTGCTGGAATTGATGTCCAAGACCCGGCAAAGCCAAGGCGGCGTTCATCTGATGGGATTGCTGTCGCCCGGCGGCGTGCATGCGCATCAGGATCACATGGTGGCGCTGGTCAAGGCCTTGTCGGGCGCGGGCCTGCCGGTCTTTGTCCATGCCTTTCTCGATGGCCGCGACACGCCGCCCCGCAGCGCCCGCGGTTTTCTGGAAAAATTTCTGAAAGACATCAACGACTGTGCCGGCGTTCGGCTGGCCACGGTTAGCGGCCGCTATTACGCCATGGACCGCGACAAGCGCTGGGACCGGGTACAGCAATGTTATGACGCCATGGTCGACGCCAAAGCCCAGCGCTTTGCCGATGTGTTCGAAGCGCTACAGGCGTCATACGACCACGATCTGGGCGACGAGTTCGTCGTCCCGGCGGTGCTGGGCGATTACGAAGGCATGTCCGATGGCGATGCGTTGCTGTTCGCCAATTTCCGCGCCGACCGGGCCCGCGAAATTTCTCTGGCGCTGCTGGACAAAGGCTTTGCGGGATTTTCCCGCGACCGGATGGTCGGCTTTTGCGCTAGCGCCGGCATGACGGAATATTCCGACGAGCTCAAACTCCTGATGGGCGCGTTGTTCCCGCCCGAGGATGTGCGCGAGACCCTTGGCGAAGTGATGGCCGAGCATCATCTCAAACAATTGCGCATCGCCGAGACCGAGAAATACGCCCATGTCACATTTTTTCTGAACGGCGGACGTGAAGATCCCTTTGAAGGCGAGGACCGCATTCTGGTGCCCAGCCCCAAAGTCTCCACTTACGATCATAAGCCGGAAATGAGCGCCTATCTGGTGACCGGGAAATTGGAAGAAGCGATCCTTGGCGGCAAATATGATCTGATCGTGGCCAATTACGCCAATCCCGACATGGTGGGACATACCGGAATCATGAAGGCGGCGATTGCCGCGGTGGATACGATCGACGACTGCCTGGGCCGTTTGCGCGCCGCCATCGAAAAAGCCGGCGGCGTCATGGTGCTGACGGCCGATCACGGCAATGTCGAATTGATGAAAGATCCGGTAACGGGCGAGCCGCACACCGCCCATACCACCTGCGAGGTGCCGATCGTCGCGCTGGGCGCGCCGCCGGGAAGCAGTTTGGAGGACGGCCGTCTGGCCGATGTCGCGCCCACTATGCTGGCGCTGATGGGGCTGGAAAAGCCTGCCGTGATGACCGGGCATTCGCTGCTGAGGAGAGGTTGACGCTGCGCCATTGGCGGCCCGTGCTGATGCTGTTCGCCGCGCTGCTGTCGGTGGCCGCGGCCCCACGCAAATCCCCCCGCCATCCGCGCGTGACGGTCAGTGCCGTTCCGCGCCCCCGTCCCCCGCAGCGGGACGACGCGCCCGCAAGCCAAAATGAAGCGCCTATCGATCTGAGCAAGGCGATGCCCGCCGGCAAGCTCGCCCATATGCCGTCCACCACCCAGCAGCTCGGCAATTTGAAAAGCGAATTGGCCAAGACCACGCCGGCGGTCGCCAGCGCCAAACAGCAAAGCGATGCCCTGGCGGCCCAGGCCCTCCAGCTTCGCCAGAAGCTGATCGATACCGCCGCCCGCATCCAGGCGCTGGAAAGCGAGAAGATCGCGCTCGACGATCAGATCGTGAAACTGGAAGTCCAAGACCAGGCGCTGACGCAAAGCTTCGCCCGCGACCGCATCTCGGTCACGCGGCTGCTGGCGGTGCTGGAACGCTTGCAACACGATATGCCGCCGGCGCTGGCGGTGCGCCCCGACGATGCCCTGGCGGCGGCGCGCGGCGCCATGCTGATTGGCGACACCCTGCCGCCCGTCTATGAGAAGGCGGCCGAACTGGCACAGCGCATCCAAAAACTCAAAGCCACCCGTCTGGCGCTGGTGGCGCGCCGTGCCGAGGCCGGCCGCAATGCGCAAGAGCTGACGACGGCACAGGAGCAGCTCGAAGGCCTCTCCGAGCAAAAGGCCCGCGAAGCGGCGGGCGCCGCCGATCGCTATGGCGGCATGGCCGCCCGGCTGGCCGAAATCGCCGCCAAGGCGGCGGATTTTCAGGCCCTGGTGACGCGGGTCGCCATGCTGCGCCGGTCCGCGCCGGCAGCGGCCGAATCCAGCATCGTGACCGTCACGGCCTCGGGTTCCGGCGCGCTGGGGCCCCTGTCCAAAGGTTCATTATTGCCTCCGGTCGCCGGAACCCCGGTTCCCGCGGTGCCCGGCAGCGAAAACGCCAAGAATCCCGGGCTTACTTTTGCAACTTTGGGCCGCGCGCAGGTGGTGGCCCCGGCCGATGGAAAAGTTTTATATGCCGGTCCTTACCATAACAACGCTGAGGTCTTGATCCTGGAGATCACCACTGGCTACGATCTGGTGCTGGCAGGCCTTGGCCGCGTCAGCGTCCGGCCAAATGATGAATTGCTTGCGGGCGAACCTGTCGGCACTATGCCTGAAAGCAGCCCGGGCAATCCCATCCAAAGGCTGTATTTTGAATTGCGCCAGAACGGCCATGGCCTGGATCCGACCCCCTGGCTGAGTCTGGAATTGCGGAAGGCAAAAAGATCATGAAACGTTATGCATTGCTCGGTCTCGGCATGGTGTCCGGCTTCGGCTTGGCGCTGGGTGTGATGAGCGCCCATGGCGCCAACGACACCAGCGCCTATGGGCAGCTCAACCTGTTCTCCGATGCCTTCGAGCGGGTGCGCGCCAATTATGTCCGCCCCGTGCAGGACAGCGAACTGATCAATGCCGCCATCCAGGGCATGGTCTCGAACCTGGATCCGCATTCCAGCTATATGGACAGCAAATCCTATGGCGACATGCAGATCACCACCCGCGGACAGTTCGGCGGCGTCGGTATCGAGGTGCAGGCGGATGATGGCCTCATCAAGGTGATCTCGCCGATCGACGGCACGCCTGCCGCCAAGGCGGGCATCAAGCCGGGCGATCACATCGCCGCTATCGACGGCACCTCCATCGCCGGTCTGCCGCTCAACGACGCGATCGACAAAATGCGCGGCCCGGCCGGCAGCAAGATCACGCTCACCATCCTGCGCGCCAGCGAGAAAAAACCGTTCGACGTCTCCATGCAACGCGCCATCGTTTCGGTCGATGCCACCTCGTCGCGCCGCGAAGGCGATATCGCTTATATCCGCCTGCCCGGCTTTAACGAGCAGACCGCCCAGGGACTTGAGAAAGCGGTGCGCGATCTCAAAAAACAGATCGGTCCTTCCTTGCGCGGCTATGTTTTGGACTTGCGCAACAATCCGGGCGGCTTGCTGGATCAGGCGATCCAGGTGTCGGATGATTTCCTGCCGGGCGGCGAGATCGTTTCCACCCGCGGCCGCCATCCCGAAGACACCCAGCGCTATGACGCCAAGGCCGGCGACATCACCGACGGCAAGCCGGTGGTCATTCTGATCAACGCCGGCACCGCTTCGGCTTCGGAAATCGTTTCCGGCGCGCTGCAGGATCACAAGCGCGCCACCGTGATCGGCATGACCAGCTTCGGCAAGGGATCGGTGCAGACCATCATTCCCTTGGGCGAAGGCGGCGGGGCGCTGCGTCTGACCACAGCGCGCTATTACACCCCGTCTGGCCACTCGATTCAGGCCCAGGGCATCATTCCGGACATTGCGGTCGCCCAGGGCGATGAAGCCGATGTGCCCAAGATCGTCCGCCCTTCCGAGGCGGATCTGCCGGGCCATCTGATCGGCGAGCCGGTCGCCAAGAAAGCCAATGCCCCGGTCATCACCCCGGCACCGGGTAAGAAATATGACGACTTCCAGCTTTCCTATGCCCTGGACCTGCTGCATGGGAAGATGACGGTCGCGGCCGCGCAGAAGCAGGCGTCGGCGCAATAATTTGGCTGCCGCAGCGGCGCCGTTTGTTGGCGCTGGGAGGCGCTGCGCGCCGCTTGGCCGGCCCTTCGCTTGCGCTCCGGGCTTTCGTCGCTCGAAATGGTCCACTGGACCATTTCGTTTGCCTTCGGCAAACCGCTTCTCAACCATTGCTTAACCATACGCCGTTAACTTTTGCCGGTTATGGCTAGCACTCTCGTCCAACCGACCCGGCCGGCGCGGGCCCTGGGGCTTGCGACCGCCGCCACTTTTTGTGCGCTGGCGGCGTCGGTGCTGACGATCACCGTCATCGGGCACCCGCACCGCACCGAAGTGACCCTCGACCTCGCTCTGCCGCAGAGCGCTCCCAAGACGGTAGCCGCCGCGCCGCCCGCTTCGGCACCGCCATCTGCCCCCATCGACAAGCCCGTCTATGCCGGACGCGCGCTGGTCGCCGACCCCGCACTGATCGAAAATTCTCCCATCGGCCCCTTGCCGCGCATCGCGGATGACGGCCGCAAGCCGATGACCGCCTATGCCGCGCCGGCGGCCGCCGGCAAGCTGCGCATCGCCATGGTGGTCTCGGGCCTGGGGAACAGCGCCAAGGCGACCGCCGCGGCCCTGGCAAGTCTGCCGGCCGGCGTGACGCTGGGCTTCGCACCCTATGGCAGCGATGTGCAAAGCTGGGTGAATCAGGCCCGCGGCGCCGGCCATGAGGTGCTGTTGCAAGTGCCCATGGAACCTTTCGATTTCCCTGACAGCGATCCGGGTCCCAACACGTTGCGGGCGGGCGCCGACGAGGACACCAATATCCAGCGGCTCAATTGGGCCCTGTCGCGCTTTACCGGTTATGCCGGCGTCACCAATCTGCTGGGCCAGCGATTTTTGTCGGACAGCGAGGCGCTGTCGCCGGCTCTCACCAGCCTGACGCGCCGCGGTTTGTATTTCTATGACAATGGCCAGGCCCCCCAATCGGTGGCGCCCAATACCGCCGAACGCGTCGGCGCCGCCTTCGCCCAGTCCGCCGTGACCTTGGACGGCATTCAGACCGCGCCCGAAATCGACAAGCAGCTATCGGTGCTTGAGGAACAGGCCCGCGCCCATGGCAGCGCCATCGGGTCCGGGTTTTTGTATCCGGTGACCGTGGAGCGCATCGCGGTTTGGGCCAAGGGGCTGCAAGCACGGGGCTTTGTCCTCGTGCCGGTATCGGCCATAGTAACCCAGCCCAAATAACTGCCGCGGGCCTTTTTGGCCGCTGGGTTGGCCGCGCGTGATCACGCTTTCCACGCGGCGCATCCCAGCAACCAGAATTTCTTGCGGCAAATCATGCGAAGTTTTCCGAAGATGGTCAGCGATTTGCCCTATCGTCCTTGCGTCGGCGTCATGCTGCTCAATCGCAGGGGCCAGGTCTTTGTCGGCAAGCGTCTGGACCAGACCGTGGAAGGCTGGCAGATGCCCCAGGGCGGCATCGATGAGGGCGAGAACCCGCGCCAGGCCGCCCTGCGCGAGCTCAAGGAAGAAGCCGGCACCGACAAGGCCGAAATCATCGGCGAGATGGAAGACTGGATCACCTATGATCTGCCGCCGCACCTGATCGGCGTCGCCTTTCACGGCCGCTTCAAGGGCCAGCGGCAAAAATGGTTCTGCCTGCGCTTTCTGGGCGAGGACCGCGATATCGATCTTTGCGCGCATGAACCGGAATTTTCCACCTGGCGCTGGGTGGATATGCAGGACTTGCCGAATCTGATCGTGCCGTTCAAGCGCGACACCTATAAAGCGGTGATCGCCGCATTTCGGAACCTCGCGAAAAAAGGCGAGGGCGCATGAAACACGGGCGCCCGCCGGTGGTGATGATCCATGGCAGCCATTGCGCGCCCTGGGCGCTGGAGGGCTTTGCGGAAAAATTCAGCCGGGCGGGCTATAAGGTGGACTGTCCGGCGCTGCGCTTTCACGACATGCAAACCGCGCCGGAAGCGCTGGGCACCACCAGCCTGCTCGATTATGCCGCCGATCTGGAAGACGACCTGAAAAGTTTGGGCGAACCCGCCATCCTGATCGGCCATTCGCTGGGCGGCTTGCTGGCCCAAATGCTGGCGGCGCGCGCGCCCGTCCGGGCGGTGGTTTTGCTGGCGCCGTCCGCGCCATGGGGCGTGCCGCCTTCGACCTTGCAGGAGATCGCCGCCGCACAATCCTTGCTGCTCAAAGTGGGCTTCTGGAACAAAGTGCTGGCGCCCGATACCGGGGCGATGGAGCGGCAGGCCTTGAACCGGATTCCCCACGCCGAGCGCGCGGCGTTGGCGCAGCGGCTGGGCGCGGAATCCGGACGCGCGACTTTTGAAACCTTGCACTGGGGCCTGGATATGAGCCGCGCCAGCGAGGTGGACGCCGACAAGGTGACCTGCCCCCTGCTGCTCTTGGCCGGCGGCGAAGATCGCGTCTGTCCGCCCGGCACGGTGGAACGCACCGCCGCGCTTTACCGCGAGCGCGCCACATTCCAAAAGCTCGATGGCATGAGCCATTGGCTGATCGGCGAACCGGGCTGGGAAAAGGTGGCGGATCGCTCGCTGGCGTGGCTGGACTCCCTCTAAAAGAATCGGGGGAAGGCGGCGCTTAGTTCGTTGCGACGCGGCTAAAATCCTTCATGAAGGATTCCAGGGTGTCGACCGAAGCGATGCGGGCGGCAGCGTCGCGGAAGGCCAGCCCGTGCATTTCGATGCTCTGGGACAGGACCTCAAACGGCTTGGCATCGGGCGTGCCCATCATCTTGCCGGCGAAACGCTGGCGCAGCCGGTCCAGGCTGCCCTCGTCATTGGCCAGGGAATAAGCCACCGCCATGCGCAGCACGTCGGCGCGCTCATGCGCGTTCAAGGGCGAGGGGTCGCTCCAGCGCCCGCCCAGCAATTCCTCGGTCTTCTGGCCCGCCACTTCCCAATTGCCGCTTTCCCAATAAATGTCGGCGCGCAGCCTTCTTGTGTCGGGCGAATCGTCGACATCGATCAGGTCGATGGCATTGTCCCATTGCTTGAGCGCGGCAAAGGCCCGCGCCTCCAGCAGCAGGCGTTCGTGGCCCAGATCGTCGGGCAAGCCGCTGAGTTGGGAATTGTGCAGAATATCCACGGCCGCTTGCGGCTTGTGATCCATCAGATAGACCGAGGCGAGCTTGATCGAGACGGAGGCCTTGGCGACGCCTTCCAGGCGCTTGTCGACCTGATAGGCCAGCAGCGTCGCCGCGTCGCCCAGCAGATCCACCGCCACCAGCCGGTCGGCCATGCGCCGGATCATCTCGTCGCCGTCCGGCCCGATCGGGGTCAGGTCGATATTGTCGTAGAACAGAGCCAGCGCATCCACCGGCGGCAATTTGTCGGCGCCGCCCTTGAGGAACAGGTTGACGAAAGCGGCGCGCATGTCGTCCTGGGCGCTGCGGGCCGCATCATTGCCTTCGAAATTCTTGGTCGCAACGCGCAGGGTCCTGAGGCCGTCGCGCCACTGGTTGCGGGCGAAATACAGCGAGGCCAGCTTGCGCAAGGTCTTCATTTCCAGCGTATCGCCGCGCCAGCGAAAGCGCAGCCGCTCCAGGATATCGATGGCCTTGTCGGGGTTTATCGCTCCGGCATTCAGCGCGGCGATAGTCTGGTAATAGACTGCCTGGGCGGCAAAATTTTCCACGCCGCCATTTTCGACCGCGGCGAATTGCGGGGCGGCGGCGCGGTAGCGGTTTTCCGCCGCATCGATGCGCGCCTTGACCAGCTGCGCTTCCAGCCCGTCGCGGCGGCTCAGATCATGCGGCAGCCGCGACAAGGCGGCATCGGCCAGTTCCAGCCGACCAAGACCGAGCGCGGCTTCGGCATCGGAAAGATGGGCGCGGGCCTGCCACTCGGCCGGATAGCGGTTAAGCACGGGCTGCGCCAGTTCCAGGTCCGTATGGGCGGCGGCATAATTCTCCAGCGCCGCTTCGGTCAGGCCGCGCCAATAGGCGGCATGCCGGTCGGAATCGAAGGCGGCGCTGGCCAGCGCATTATGAGCATCGCGATAGCGGCCCATCATGTAATCGGCGGCGCCGCGCATAATGGCGAGCTGGGTATCGCCCTGCAGGCCCGGATCGGTTGCCTGCATCAGATTGATCAAACCTTCCGCTTCGGCGGCGAAGCGGTTGGCCAGATAAAATCGCGCCAGGACCAGCCGGGCCTGATTGGCCTGGATGGGGTTTAGCCGGGCGATGGATTGCATCAGCCGCCGCTCGGTGGCGAGGAAAGAGCCGCCGGTCATCCGGCCCCAATCGGCGAAATCCAGAAAGGCCGGCCCGTCGCTACGCGCCGCCAGGGCCGAGGGCGCTTGCGCCACCGGCATCTGCGGCGGTGTCAGCGACAGCCCGCCCGGGCGGGTGATGGTGACGCGCGCCTTGGCGGTGGTAACCGACAGATCGTCGGTATAGGGCGTCAGCACCAGGCCGGTTGCGGTCTTCAGGGTGGCGAATTCGGCATAGACCCGGGGCTCCAACATGGCCCGGCCGGCGGTGGCGGGCAGCACGGTGAGGATATCGCCGGTGACGGGATCGGTGAGCTGGAAGACCTTGTCGGCGCCGGGCAGCAACGTGGTGAAGGAGGCACGTTTGGGATCGTCCTGGTTGCGCGCAAAGCCGATGGCGATGGGCGAAGTGTTCGCGTCGGGCGCGATGATCACTTTCAAGTCGCCGGCGATTCCTTGCGCCGCGATCTGGGTGGGCTCTTTCAGGGTGATGCGCAGCACGGAAATGCCGGGGCTGCTGGAAGCTTCCAATCCGGCGGCGAAGCCTGAGAGCGCGGATTTGAGCTGCACCGGATCAAAGGGCGGCGCATTGGCCAGCACGATCCAGGCGGTGAGGCCGCGGATGAACACGGCCGAGCCGGAAATGCCGGCCCGCTTGAAATTGAGCACCACGCCGCTGCGGGTGATGCGGCTTTCGGTGACCTGGATGGCCGCAAGCTGGGCCGCGGCATCCGGCGCACCGGCCGCGATCACCACTTGGCCATTGGGACCGGGCTGCTGGGCCGGCAGGGCCGGCGCGGCTTTGGCATCGGCTGTCTTTGCATCGGCGGTTTTGACATCTGCCGGCTTGGCGGGAGCCGGTTTGGCCTCGGCCGCTTTGGCCGGTGCCGGCGATTTGCTTTTCCCGGCCAACTGATTGGCGGTGTCGGCAATCGCCTGGGCCTGCGCATTGGTCACGCCGGGCATTTTGGTGATTTGCGGCTTGGCGGTTCCCGGCGGCGCATAGGCGGCGCCATCGGTCTTGGGCGCCAGGATATCGACCACGATATTGTTGCCGTCCTTGAAATCGTGGAAACCGGAATCGCTGTCGGTCTCGATTTCCACCACCGTGCTGTCGTTGTTCTCGACATGCCAGGCGGCGTTCTTGACCCAGGGCGGCTGGAAGCGCGCAAGCACCGACAGATCGGGCTTGGCCAGGGCGGCGAAGCGCAGCGTCAGTTTTCCGGCGCCGGGAAATATTTGATAGGACACATCGCGCGGCCAATCGAACACCAGCCGGGTGAAATTCGCATAGGAACCCGAGCGCACTTTCAACGCAGGCAACGACGCCACATCGACAGGCTTGGGCTTGGCCGGCGGCGCGGGCGGCGGCAGGTCGGGCATGGTACCGGTGAAATTCTCCGGCGCCAGATCGACCACGGCGCGATCGCCCACGGCGCTTTGATGCAGCTTGAGCGGCCCACTCAAGGCGAAGCGATAGGTCTTGCCGTCGGGATCGGCGCGGACGCTGGTCACCGCCGCGCCCATCAGCGAGACCAATTGCTGGGCCTGGATCGTGACCTTGCGGTCGAAAGACAGCGTCAGAACCGTGCCGGTGATGGCGGCCTGGACATGGCCGGTGGGCGCAAAGGCGAAACTGAGCCGGCTATAACCGCTTTGGTTGGCGGCGCTGACGGTATCGGCCGCGCGCGCAGGCAGCAGGGCGGCGGCAAGCGCCAACCCCGTCAGCCCAAAAATGCGCGCTTTGTTCGCCAAGCCGGTGATCCTCTTTCCCACTCCACTATGGCGAGGCGGCGTTAACCCCTGGTAAACCCTGAAAATCGAGGCTTCTCAGGGGGCCGGCTTAGCCACCGGTCTTGGGCGCCGCAGGGGCAGGGCCCGGGACTGCGGGCGCGGCGGCGGCCTGGGCCTGCTGGCCGGGAACAGGGGCGGCGGGGGTCGCCGTGCCGGGCGCCGCCGGGGCCCCGGGCACGGGCGCCGGGCTCAGGGCCGCGGTCGTGTCGGGCAGCGTCAGCTTGTTGGCCAGTTTCAGGGTCAGCTTCTGGGCCGCATCCGGGTTCATCTTGGCCAGAATGGCCCCCAGATCGCCGGGCTTCAGGCCCTGGGCAACCGGGATCAGCACCGAATCGGGCAGGCTGTTGAAGATCGCCGCCGCATTGGCCGGCTTCATGCCGTCCGGGCCATAGGTTTTGACCAGGGCCGCGATCTGCTTTTGCTGCTCGGCGTCGCGCTGGGCGAGCAGAGCGGCGATCTGCGATTGCAGCGCCTTGAGCTGGCTGATCTTGCTGTCCACCCGGCTTTCGGTCGCCGCCAGGATATTGGACTGAATCTGGATCTGGGATTGCTGGGCGTCGAGCTCGCTGCGCCTTTTGCTGAGATTGGTCAGCACATCGACCTGGGCGGCGGTGGCGATTTCGCCATCGTCGCCGGCGAAATCATGATTGGCCGGCGCGGCCGGCGCTGCCATGGCGTCGGCGGGGGCGGGCGCGGCGGTCTGGCCAAAGGCATCATGGATGATGCCGGAGGCGTTGAGTACCAAGAGGCCCGCGCAAACCAGCATCACCACCGGAAGCAGGCGGAAATAGCGTTTGCGCTTGAGGTTGAAAATTTTCTTCATTGCGACACGCGTGCCGCGTCCAGGCGGCTCATGATGGTGCTGGACGGCAGCGCCATTTCGGCGGCAGCCGGACGGGATGCGCTGCCGCGTTCGATCTGGCCTTCCATCCGGGCGGCGATGCGTTCGCCCGAAGCGGTCAGCACCGACAATTCGTCGATATGCAGCCGGGCGCGTTGCAGCCTTTGATCCAGAGTCTGCGCCGCTTCGCCGGCGGCCGATTTCAGCGCCCGGAGCGAAGCGCCCGCGCCGGAGATCGCCATATTGAGTTCGCCGATGGTACGCGACAGGCCTTCCTGGCCCTTGCGCACCGCAGCCAGGCGCCGTTCCAGCAGGATGCAATAAATCAGCGTCGCCGCCAGCAGCGCTTCTAAGGACAATTCGACGTAAAAGGTGAGGGTCATGACAAATTTCCGTTCAAAAAATGTCTCTGCGGTTCAAAGGGCGCGCGACGCATCGGTTCGCTCGATGGCGGCGTCGACGCGCACCGCCACCGAAGAGCCGACCCGGCCCATCCGGCCGGTAAGCAGCGGCACGCCGCGGCAGCGCAGTTCGATCTGGGAATCGGGTGTCGCGTTCAGCATCACGGTCTGGCCCACTTCCAGATTCATGATCTGATTCAGCGGCATGGTCTGTTCATCCAGGATCGCCTGGATCTCGACATTGGTCGACCATAGCTCGGTGGCCAAATGGCTTTCCCAGATGGAATCGCGGCCGAATTTTTCGCCCATGAATTGCTGCAGCAGCAATTTGCGGATGGGCTCCAGGGTGGCGTAAGGCAGCAGCAATTCGGTGCGCCCGCCGCGGTCTTCCATGTCGATGCGCAGCTTGACCAGGATGGCGGCATTGGCGGGGCGGGCGATGGCGGCGAAGCGCGGATTGGTTTCCAGGCGGTCGAGGGAGAATTTCACCGGCGCCAAGGGCTCGAAGGCCGAACACATGTCCTGCAGGATCACTTCGACCATGCGCTGCACCAACGTCCGTTCGATGGTGGTGTAGGGCCGGCCCTCGATGCGCATGGCGGAAGAGCCGCGCCGTCCGCCCAAAAGCACGTCGACGATGGAATAGATCAGGTTGGAATCCACCGTGAACAGGCCGTAATTATCAAGCTGTTCGGCATGAAACACGGCCAGAATGGCGGGCAGGGGGATCGAGTTCAGATAGTCGCCGAACCGGATCGAGGTGATGCTGTCCAGGCTGACCTCGACATTGTCCGAGGTGAAATTGCGCAAGGACGTGGTCATCAGCCGTACCAGGCGGTCGAAGACGATTTCCAGCATCGGCAGGCGTTCGTAAGAAACCAGCGCCGAATTGATGATGGCGCGGACACCCGATTTGTCCTGCATCTGGTCGGAGTTGACGTCGAAGCCCAGAAGGGAATCGATTTCCTCCTGGTTCAGAATGCGTTCGGCGCTGCCGCCGCCGTCGCCCAGCGCGGTGGGGGTGACAAGGGCGCCTTCCTCGGGGACCTCGGGGGCCTCAACGGCTGGTGTTTCGTCGGCCATTTTACAAAATCCTACTGAACGATCATCTGCTTGAGCAGCACGTCGCGCACTTTATAAGGCGCGGCCGCGACATTGACCCGGCGCAGCAATTCTTCCTTCATGCGCAAGACGCCGGCCGACCCTTTGAGATCGTCTACCCGCAATTCACGCAGATAAGCCTGAAACTGGTCCTTGATGCGCGGCATCAGGGCAGCGACGCCGGTCATTTCCAGATCATTATCGACCTCCAGCGAGACCGACAATTTCAAATAGGCGGGGGTCGAATCCGGGCTTTGGATATTGACCAGAAGGTCATCGACCTCGTTGAACTTTACCAGCGGCGGGGTAAGCTGGGCTTCCTGCACCGGCTTTTTCTCAGGCACGGCTTTGAGAACAAAGAAATAGACGCCCGCACCCGCGCCGACCAGCAGCAACAACAGCACCGGCGCGCCGATCATCAGGACTTTCTTGTTCTTGAGCAGGCCAAGAATCTTACCGAAAAGTTTCTTCGGCGCGGCATCGGCGCCTTCGGCGGCGGGATTTTCGCCCTCCGCGTCGCTTTCCACTTCCTTCTTCGCCATTGGCCGCCCCGAGAATTTCCGTCCGGTCGCCAAACTACGCAAACGTGGTTAAGGAGCGGTTGAAATTGCCGCTTGGGGCAGCTCCTACCCGGCAAGATTTTCCGCACGTCTCTCGTGCAACGCGCAAAGCCTTGCAAACCGGGCATTCGGCGCTGGCATGGCGGCTGCACAGCACTTTGCGCGGCCAGAAAGGATCGCATAGGTGCCATGGACAATTCACTTCTTGTTAGTCTTTCCCAGCAGCTCGCGGCCTTCCGCTCGATGGACGTGATCGCCAACAATTTGGCGAACGTCTCGACGCCCGGATTCAAACGCGAAGCCGCCAAATTCGAAGAATTCGTCACCCATGTCGCCCCGTCGGAAGGGCAAAAAGGCATTCAATCGGTCAGCTTCGTCAAGGACGCGGGCGTGATGCGCGATGTCTCCGAAGGCAATATCGAAACCACCGGCGCGCCGCTCGACGTCGCCATCGAGGGCAACGGCTATTTCGCCGTCCAGGCGCCCAGCGGTTTGCGCTTTACCCGCAATGGTCATTTCAGCCTCGACGCTTCGGGACAACTGGTCACCAGCAGCGGATTGCCGGTTCAAGGCGACGGCGGTGCCATCACCGTGACGCCCGATGATGGTGACATTCACATCGCCGCGGACGGCACCGTCTCGGGCAAACAGGGTCAGATCGCCAAGCTTCGCCTGGTCGATTTCCCCAATCCACGCAGCCTGGTGAAAGAGGGCGACAGCCTTTACTCGACTACACAGGCGCCTGCGACCGCCGCCGATTCCAAGCTGCGCCAGGGGATGCTGGAAAGCTCCAATGTCCAGCCGGTGATCGAAATCAGCCACATGATCGAAGTGATGCGGTCCTATGAAGCGACCGCCACTTTGGCAAAGTCCCGCGAAGATCTCATGCGCCAAGCGATCGACAAGCTTGGCACCATGCCCAATTAGGAGAACAGTCATGCGCGCTTTATCCATCGCCGCGACCGGAATGCTGGCCCAGCAGACCAATGTCGAAACCATCGCCAACAATCTGGCGAATATGAACACCACGGCTTTCAAGCAGCAGCGGGCGGAATTCCAGGATCTGCTCTACCAGAACATCCAGATTCCCGGCTCGCAGACCTCCGATACCGGCACCGTGGCGCCCAATGGCATCCAGATCGGCGCCGGCGTGCGCACGGCCGCGATCTATCGCATCACCACCCAGGGCGATCTCAAAAGCACCGGCAATCCTTACGACGTCGCCATCCAGGGGCCCGGCTTTTTCAGCGTGCAGCAGGCCGACGGCACCATCGCCTATACCCGCGCCGGCAATTTTTCGCTCTCGCCCCAAGGCCAATTGGTCACCCAGGAGGGCATGGTGGTGCAGCCCGGCATCGCCGTGCCGCAGAACACGCTGGGGGTGCAGATCGATGCCCAGGGCCAGGTCAACGCCACCGTCGCCGGCAATCCCATTCCCCAGACCGTCGGTCAGTTGCAATTGACCCGCTTCCCCAACGAAGCCGGCCTCAATGCGCTTGGCGGCAATCTTTATCTGGAGACCCTGGCCTCCGGTTCGCCCCAGACGGGCGTGCCCGGCTCGGCCGGTTACGGCACGGTGCAGCAGGCCTTTCTGGAAACCTCGAATGTGAATTCGGTGGACGAGATCACCGCCCTGATCACCGCCCAGCGTGCCTATGAAATGAACTCCAAAGTGGTCACTGCGGCCGATCAGATGCTGCAGAAGACCGCCAATCTGGGAGGTTAAGCCATGATCCGCACCCTCATCCGCGCTGCCGCTGTCGCCGCCATCCTGTCGCCGCTTGCCGCGCTTGCCGCCGAGCCGGCGGCCAATGTGCGGGTGGTGGTGCCGGCGCACGACATCGCCCGCGGCCAGACCATTTCGGAAAGCGATCTGACTTATTCCAATGTCCAGGGCGGGGCGCTGATGAACGGCACCGTCACGGCATTCGATACGGTCAAGAACATGGAAGCGCGCCGCGTGCTGCGCGCCGGCGAAATATTGCGGGCCGACGATGTGCGCCGCCCCATCGTGGTCGCCAAGGGACAGACTATCACCATGATGTTCGAAGCGCCGGGCGTGCAATTGACCGCCATGGGCCGCGCCATGAGCGAAGGCGGCATCGGCGACAGCGTCACGGTGCAGAACCCCGCTTCGTTCCGCATGATCACCGGCGTGGTGACCGCCCCCGGCACCGTGCGGGCGACAGGTCCAATGTCGGCCGCTCCCGTCATCGCCAGCAACAATCGTCTCATCGCCCGCTAACAGGAACCGCCATGTCCAGCATCGTCCTTAGAATTCTCACCGCCGCCCTTCTGGGCGGCGCCCTGGCCGGCTGTTCCACGGTTGAGCGGCTGGAAAATGTCGGCCGCGCCCCCGTGCTGGCGCCGGTCGGCAATCCGGCCGAAGCCCAATTGGTGGCGCCCATTCCCGCGCCCGCGCCGATCACCCATACCAACAATTCGCTGTGGCAGGCCGGCGCCCATAGTTTCTTCCACGATCCGCGCGCCAGCCGGGTCGGCGACGTGATCACCGTCAATGTGTCGGTCTCCGATGCCGCCAAGCTGTCGAACACCACCTCGCGCTCGCGCACCAATTCGGATGACGCCAACCTGACCAATTTCTTCGGCCTGGAAACGGTTTTGCCCAAAGGCATGGACCCGGGCAGCCTGATCAAGATGGGCTCGGACAATTCCAATGTCGGGGCCGGATCGGTCAACCGTTCGGAAAGCATCAATCTCACACTCGCCGCCTTGGTCGCCCAGGTGCTGCCCAACGGCAATATGGTGATCGCCGGCCACCAGCAGGTGCGGGTCAACAACGAATTGCGCGATCTGCAGGTCTCCGGCATCGTCCGGACCGAGGACATCACCAGCGCCAACACGGTCGATCTGACCCAGATCGCCGAGGCGCGGATTTCCTATGGCGGCAACGGCACGGTCAGCGATGTGCAGCAGCCGCGCCTGGGATCGCAGATCCTCGACATCCTGATGCCGTGGTAGTGAGCAGCGACCAGCCGCAGGCTGGGTGAAATGGTTCAGTGAACCGTTTCGAGCTGCGCCCCCCTCGCTTCGCTCGAAGAGGGGCAAGCTTTTCTAGCCTCGCTGCGCTCGCCAAAAAAAGGTAAGCCAACGCCGCGAACTTGGGCGAGCGGCAGCGGTCATTTCTCTAATCGTCGCGGTACACTTTTTCGCGGCGCCCCGCCGCGCATCGCGCGGCAATGAAATAAAGAGCGGCGCTACGACTTTAGTCGTCGCGGTAAACTTTCTCGCGCCGCTCGTGACGTTCCTGCGCCTCGATCGACAAAGTGGCGATCGGGCGGGCATCCAACCGTTTGAGCGAGATCGGTTCGCCGGTTTCCTCGCAAAAGCCGTAAGAGCCGTCTTCGATCCGGCGCAAGGCGGCGTCGATCTTGGCGATCAGCTTGCGCTGGCGGTCCCGGGTGCGCAGTTCCAGTTGCCGTTCCGCTTCGGTCGAGGCGCGGTCGGCCAGATCGGCATGGGGCACCGTCTCGGCCTGAAGATTCTGGATGGTCTCCCGGCTTTCCTTGAGGATTTCTTCCTTCCAGCCATTGAGCTTGCGGCGGAAATATTCCCGCTGCCGCTCATTCATGAAGGGCTCGTTTTCCGACGGCCGATAGTCGGCCGGGATCTGGATTCCCATGCACACTCCCTTCGACACGCAAACGGCTGGGACTCAGTGGATTCCCTGCCTTGAGGGCCGGGTTTATAGCGACGGGGCGGGGGTGCAGCAATCGGATTTACGCGCGGCGCAAAGGGGGCGCACAGGAACTCTCGCCGGCGCCGCCCGGCAGGAAAAGGGCCGGTGCCAAAGTCTGCTTATTTTTAATGATTGCAGGGGACCTAGATGTCCTCGGCGCTGGGCGCGCCTCGGGCTTTTCCAACAAAAGCCGCTGCCGCGGAGGCATTAAAAAAGGCCGGTCTCAGGACCGGCCTTTTTTAATGGTTGCGGGGACAGGATTTGAACCTGTGACCTTCAGGTTATGAGCCTGACGAGCTACCGGGCTGCTCCACCCCGCGTCACCAACAAGGGTGCGCGATATACGCTTTTGTCCCCGGACCTGTCCACCCCCAGCCGGAAAGGATATTATCCCTTATTTATCAGTGGCTTAATAGTTTTTGGGCGAGCTTGCGCAAATCCCCCGGCTCGGAAGGCTTCCGGCAAGGATCGATGCGCTAGGCTGGGCCAGGATTTCACGGTTCTGACGGGCTGGATGATGCGCAAATTTCTTGGGCCGGTGCTGGTGTTGGCGATGGGCGCGGCCGCCTGGGCCGCCGATCCCGCCCACACCATTGCCCAAAGCGGGCGGGCCTTCCGCCCCGGCGAAATCACCATCAATCGGGGTGAATCCCTGACCTTCACCAACAATGACGACTTCATTCACCAGATCTACCTGACCGGCCAGTTCGATTCCGAGGAAAAGGCCCCGGGCGAAAACCTTACCGAAAGCTTTTCGCAAGCCGGAACCTTCGAAGTCCGCTGCCATATCCATCCCAAGATGAAGCTGATCGTGCACGTAAAATAGGCCTGCGTCGCCTAGCGGACATTCATCCTTAAGCGGCCATAAACCCCAGCCGGTCCAATGTTATGCGCGAAACGGCAGGCGCTTTGCGGCGCCTGGAGCGGACATGACCTCGGGCAAATATTCGATCGGCACCAAGATCTTCGGCGCCTTTATCGCGATGAGCGTGATCATCGCGATTCTGGGCGCCGCGGCTTATGGCGTGCTGTCCTCGGCCGGGACCATGGCGGCGACCACCTTCGACGGTCCCTTGATGGCGGTGCATTACGCCGGCGCCGCGCAATCCGATTTCATCTCCTTGCAGATGGCACAGCTTCGTTTTGAAAATGCGCCCGCGGGCGAGCGCCCCGCCATCGCCGCCGAAATCAACAATCTGTCGGCGACCTTCAACGACGATCTGGCGGTGGCGGAACAGCGCTCGCTTGCTCCGGAAGAACGCCGGCTGATCCGCCAGATCAACGCCTTGGTGGGCGCGTGGCGCGACGCCCGCAACCACGGCGATGCCCGGCAATTGGAAAGACTGGACACCCAGGTCGACGACAAATTCGATTTGCTGATCGAGCTCAACACCGACAATTCCTTCATCATGCGGCGCCAGACCCTAGGGGCGATCGACAACTACAAATACGATACCGTCGGCGCCATCGGGCTGGCTTTGCTGCTGGCCGGCGGCATCACCCTGTTCCTGCGCCGGCGTATCATCAGCCCGCTGGCGGCGGCGGCCAGCGTTGCCGACCGCATCGCCAGGGGCGAGCTTCAAACCCCCATCCCGCATGGCGGCGACGACGAGACCGGCGCCTTGCTGAAATCCATGATGGTGATGCAGGTCAATATCCGCCAGATGATGACGCGTGAGACCGAGCTGCGCCGCTCGGCCGAAAATCGCCTGGCCGACGCACTGGAGACTTCGCGCGAAGGCGTCATCCTGGTCTCCCCCGACGGCAAGATCGTGCTGGCCAACAGCACCTTGCGGGACTTCTTCCCCCAGATCGCGCCGGCCCTGGTAACCGGAGCCAGTTTCCGCGATGCCATTGCGCTGATTCAGACTCAATTGGCCCCTGGGGCCGAAGGCGCTCCGGATGTCTCGGGCCATGCCGAACTGGAACTGGCCGACGGCCATTGGATCCGCATGACGGCGAGCGCGACTTCGGAAGGCGGCTCGATCATCTTTCTATCCGACTTCACCATGATCAAGGACCGCGAGGAATCGCTGCGCCGCGCCAGCCGCGAGGCCGAGGCCGCCAATGCCGCCAAAACCCGCTTCCTGGCCAATATGAGCCATGAACTGCGCACGCCGCTGAATGCCATTATCGGCTTTTCCGAGATCATCCACGGCCAGCTGTTCGGCGAAATCGGCAATTCGCGCTATCTGGATTATTCCGGCGACGTCCTGCGCAGCGGCCGTCATTTGCTCGAGGTGATCAATTCGGTTCTCGACCTGTCGAAAAGCGAGGCCGGCAAGATGGTGCTGGATCTCAAACCCGTGAACATGCGCGAGGTGCTGAAAGATTGCATCACCATGGTGCGCGAGCAGCTCGCCGAGGCGGAGCTGTCCTTTGTCGTCGCCGGGCTGGAGCAGGACCTTTGCCTGGCCGGGGATCCCGCCAAGCTGCGCCAGATTTTCCTCAATCTGCTGTCCAATGCCATCAAGTTCACCGAGCGCGGCGGCACCGTCAGCGTGGGGGCGGGGATAGGACCGGCGGGCGTATCGGTCACCATCGGCGACACCGGGATCGGCATGTCGCCGGAGGATCTGGATATCGCGTTGCAGCCTTTCGGCCAGGTCGATAACCGGCTGGAGCGCCGCTACGAAGGCACCGGCCTGGGCCTGCCGCTGACCCGCGCCCTGGTCGAATTGCACGGCGCCACCATGGTGATCGATAGCGCCCGCGGTCAGGGAACCCGCGTCACCATCACCTTTCCCAAAGCCGACGACCTGGAATTCGCTGTCGCGATCTGATCAGAGCCAATTCTTCGTTTCACACTCTTGCGACGAGATGCTCTTTGGCCGTCTGGATGGCGCGCACAAAGCCGACCGGATCGGCGATGGTCGGGGTGGTGACGGAATCCACCCCGGTGCCTTCGATGCGCACCGTACCATAGCCGAAAATCCGCCCCAGGAGATTTTGTTTCACCTGCACGCCTTCGATATTGGGCAGGGCGATCTCATTGCTGTGCAGCGACAAGAGGCCCCGCTTTTCCACAAAGCGGTGGCTGGTGACGCCGATCTCGGTGCTCCATTTGAGGATCATCATTTTCAGGAAGACGAACAGCCCGGCCAGGAAGACCAGCCCGACCAGACCCACCCCGTAAAGGCCCGGCCCGCTGCCGGTATCGCCGCCTTGCTGCCGGACCCAGGTCCCAGCGGCCAAAAGTGCGATGGCTGGAATGAGCAGCCACAGCCAGGCCGTCAAGCTATAAAGCCAATGAAACCGTGCCCGCACGATGATGGTTTCGCCCGTGCCCAATGATCGCTGCAAATAGGACATGCGGCCCTCCATTTCAGGGCCAAGCATCGCCGGGCTGGGGAGCTAATTCAAGCCGGCCCGCTTACCGGTCGTGGTCGGGAAGGAGAACTTCACGGGCGCCCTTATGGTTGGGGGCGGAGATGACGCCGTCCTGCTCCATGCGTTCGATCAGGGTGGCGGCGCGATTATAGCCGATCCCGAGCCGCCGCTGGATGTAAGAGGTCGAGGCCTTCTTGTCGCGCGCGACGATTGCGAGCGCCTTGTCGTAAAGATCGTCGCCCGATTCCATATTGCCGCTGCCCATCCCGGCAAAGGGGTCCTCGCCGTCGATTTCGTCGGGCTCCTCGGTGACGGCGTCCAGATATTCGGGCGTGCCCTGCGCCTTGAGGAAGCGCACCACGTCTTCGACTTCATGGTCGGAAACGAAAGGACCATGGACGCGGCGGATGCGGCCACCTGCCGCCATGTACAACATGTCGCCCTGGCCCAGCAGTTGTTCGGCGCCCTGCTCGCCCAGGATGGTGCGGCTGTCGATCTTGCTGGTGACCTGGAAGGAAATGCGGGTGGGGAAATTGGCCTTGATGGTGCCGGTGATGACGTCGACGGAGGGGCGCTG
>JAICHV010000009.1 GCA_025924715.1 Alphaproteobacteria bacterium | reverse complement strand
CATAAAGCTGCGCCAGCTCATATTGGGCGATGGGATGGTTGGCGGCGGCGGCGGCCTCCAGCAGCGGCAGGGCGCGTTTGGGGTCGGGAGGACCGGCCTCGCCCTTGAGCAGCATGTCCGCAAGGTCCGCCTGGGCGGTGGGCAGGCCGGCCTCAGCCGCCTTCAGATACATGGCCTCGGCGCCTTTGGGGTCTTTTTTGGTACCCTGGCCCTGACGGCGCATCATCGCCACATTGCGCATGGCGGCGAGGTCGTCGTCGTCGATCGAACTCCAGATGCGATAAGCAGTCGGGTAATCGCCCTTGTCATAGGCGGCGACCCCTTGGTCGAATGTGGTCTTGAGGCTTTCGGTCGTCACCGTGCTGGCGCAACCGGCCAGCGCCAGCAGAACCGGCATGGCTCGCAACATTTTGCGCATGGCACCTCCTGGCGCGGAAGGCTAGCCTGCTCTTGGCGGCGATGCTACGGCAACCTGATGAGCGAAATTGGCGGACCTTTGGACGATGGCGGCATCAGCGCGGTGGAGGATCCCCTGGCGCTGTTCGGCCGCTGGCTGAAAGAGGCGGAAAAAACCGAACCCAACGAAGCCAATGCCATGGCGGTGGCCACCACCGACGCGCAAGGGCGGCCCAATCTGCGCATGGTGCTCCTGAAGAGCTGGGACGAAAACGGTTTTGTGTTCTTCAGCAACAAGGAAAGCGCCAAGGGCGGCGAGCTTTCGGCCCATCCTTTTGCCGCGCTGTGCCTGCATTGGAAAACCCAGCGCCGCCAGGTGCGCTTGCGCGGCAGCGTCGCGGAAGTCAGCGCCGCCGAGGCCGATGCCTATTTCGCCTCCCGTCCCAAGGATGCGCAAATCGGCGCCTGGGCCTCGGCGCAATCCCGCCCGATGGAAGGGCGCTTTGTCTTCGAAAAAGAGATCGCCCGTTACGCCGCCAAATATGCGCTTGGTCCGGTGCCGCGGCCGCCCTACTGGACCGGCTTTCGCGTCAGCCCGTTTGAAATCGAATTCTGGCGCGACCGGCCCTTCCGGCTGCATGACCGGCTGGTCTATCGCCGGGAAAATGGCGGACCCTGGCGCACCGAAAGACTGTTTCCGTGAGCACGCGCGATCCCGGCGTTCACATGCGCCGCGCCGCCAAGGCCTCGCTGGCGGTCTCACTGCTGCTGGTAGCGATCAAGGCGGTGGCTTATTTCGCGACCGATTCGGTGGCGGTGCTGGCGAGTCTGGCGGATTCCGCGCTGGACCTGTTCACCTCCGCTCTTAACATGTACGCCATCCATGAAGCGCTGGCGCCGGCGGATGACGAACACCGCTTCGGCCATGGCAAGGCCGAACCGCTGGCCGGCATGGCGCAGGGCGCTTTCATCGCCGCCTCGGCCTTGTTCCTGGTGATCCAGGCGGTCACGCGCATCGTCCATCCCCAGCCGATCGCGCACGGCGATTTGGCGCTGGGGGTGATGGGGATTTCGATACTGGCGGCGATCGGGCTGGTGTTTTATCAGCGCCGGGTGGTGGCGCGCACCGGATCGCTGGCGGTGAGCGCCGATCAGACTCATTATTTCGGCGACCTGGTCACCAATGTGGGTGTGGTGGTGGCGATATTGATCTCCACCAAACTGGGCTGGGTGCTGGCCGATCCGCTGATCGCGTTATTGGTGGCGGCGGTGCTGGTCGGGAGCGCCTGGCTGGTATTCCGCCAGAGCCTGGACCAGTTGATGGACCATGAACTTCCCAAGGAGGATCGTGCGCGCATCATCGCAGTGATCCGCCGTCATCCCGAAGTGCGGGCGCTGCATGAGCTCAAGACCCGCAAGGCGGGACTCTCCACCTTCATCCAGGTTCATATCGAGCTCGATCCGGCGATGCCGCTGGCCCGCGCCCATGCCATCAGCGATGCCGTCGAAGCCGAACTCTGCGCCGAATTTCCCAGCGCCGAGGTAATCATCCACCAGGACCCGGCAGGGCTGGAAGTGGTGCCGGGGATTTTGGGAACGCAAGGATGAAGCAGCCGCGCGCGTTACCAGCGCAAGCCAAATTTTCCGATGGCGGCGCCCAGGCCGGCGGATAGCGCCATGCCCAAGCTGTACCAGATGACAATGAAAGGCGCGGTGGTTTCAGGGCAGTGAATGGCATAGACCGCCGCCGCCCAGCCGCCCGAGGCCAGGCCCGCCGCCGCGCCGGCCAGCGCCAGACGCGTCGGCGCCAATTGGCGCAGCGCCAGCATCAGGCAGAGGAAGATCGGCAGCGCCAGCATGGCGATCAGAAAGGCGCAAACCCCCGCCGATTGTCCCATGATCAGTGCCGCGCTATCGACATTGCGGGCCGACAATTGCACCGAGGCCGCCACCACCAGTGCCACCACCGGCACCGCCAGCAATTGGAACGGCATTTTGGCATCGGCGCCGGCGCGGGCCTGGCGCTCCACCATCCAAAGGCCCAACGCGCCTATGGCGAGCACGTACGAGACTTTCATCCAGAAGGCGGTGCCCCTGACGGCGACGGCCAGGTCCGGACGCGGGCCCAGCACCATCCACATCAAGCCGGACGACAAGGCGATGCCGGCGATCAAGGCCAGCGCCAGATAACGCCCCACCACGCCGCGCGGCGCCGGTTTCAGATCGTCGGACAGACGGGCGATCAGCTCATCGGTCTGCATCGCCGCCTCCCTCCAAAGAGTCCCCAAGCGATTTGACCGCCCGGTGCACCGCCACTTTGACGGCGGTTTCCGACAGCCCGGTCTGCGCCGCGGTCTCGGCCACCGATTGGCCCTCCAGCCTTGTGGCGCGCACCAGCCTGCGCTTGGCCTCAGGCAATCGGGCCAGCAGCTTTTCGACATCCCGCCTGGCGGTGGCGGCCCGGACCTCGTCGGCGGCGAAGAGCTCGGGGGCCTCGTCCAGGGGGACAGAGGCTTTGCGCTTTTCCCGGCGGAATTCGTCGATCAGCTTGTAACGCGCAATGCCATAGACCCAGGCCGTGAAAGGTTGGCCCGGGTCATAGGTAGCTCTGCGGCTATGCATGGCGATCAAGCTCTCCTGCACCAAATCCTCCGCGGCGGTGGGGCCCACCCGCCGGGCAAAATAGGCTCGCAAATGCCCCGTCAGGGCGGCCAGCAGCCGCCGATAGGCCGCGGCATCGCCCGCCAGCCCGGCCAGCATCCATTCGCGGTATTGCGCTTCGGCGGCGATCACCGGCGTGACCTCTTGGACTTCGCGGCTCCAGCATAAAGGTTACAGCATTGTCGCGGAACCCGGTGTAACCTTCGCGCCGAACCGGCGAACTTGCCGGTATCGAACCATCAATCTTAGGGAGAAGATCATGACACTTCGTTTCACCGCCGCGGTTGCGGCCATCAGCCTGGCCCTGGCGGTCCCCGCCTTGGCCCAGGGCTCGGCCGCCCAGCCGGCCGCCGGCGCCTCTGCCGGCATGTCCAGCGGCATGTCCGGCATGAAGGCGGATGCCAAGATGGGCATGAAGGCCGATACCAAAATGGGCATGAAGGCGAAAGCCAAAGCCAAGACCGACGCCATGGGCGGCCCGGCCGTCGGCGGCGCCGGCATGAGCGACTCCAGCATGTCCGGCATGAAGGCCGGTGACAGCATGGCGATGGGCACCAAGACCGCCGCCAAGGCCAAGGGCAAGAAGAAGCCCGCGACCGCGATGATGGGCTCCATGTCGGGCGCCACCACCACCGGCACAAGCAAATAAAGATAGGCGCCGCTCCCCTCTCGGCGGGGCGGCGCTTATTTTTCCTTGGCCGAGTCTTCGATGATTTGCGCCACTTCGTCCTTGCCTTCGGGCAAGTGCAGCCAAGCCTCGGCGGCTTTCAGGCTGGGAAATTGCAGCGGCACTTTGTGGGGCTTGTTGCGCCCTTCCACCGGCACCAGCACTTCGAATGTTCCGGCCAGCCGCACATCCTTGGTCTCGGCGGCATAGGGCGGGGCCAGTTTGGGCTTCTTGTTTTTCTTCATGTCCGCCGATCCTTCTTGGCTGAGCCGGCTTCTACATGTTTTTTGCGGCCGATGCCAAGCTGCTCGCGCCACAGCCGGGCGGGAATTTCCTCGACCGCGCCTTCGGCGAGTTGCCCCAACTGGAACGGACCGTAGGAAATGCGAATCAGCCGGGCGACTTTCAGGCCCAGCGATTCCATCACCCGTTTGACCTCGCGATTCTTGCCTTCCTTCAGCGACACCGTCGCCCAGGAATAATTGCCCTTGGAGCGCTCGATATCGGCGACGATCGGGCCATAGACCACACCGGCGATCGTGGTGCCGGTAGCCAGTCTGTCGAGATCGGCCTGGGTCACCCGGCCGAACAGCCGGGCGCGATATTTGCGGATCCATCCCGAGGCCGGCATTTCCAGCCGCCGCGCGATCTCCCCGTCATTGGTCAAGAGCAACAACCCTTCGGAATTGAAATCCAGCCGTCCGACGCTGACCACCCGTCCCAGGTTTTTGGGCAGACTGGCAAAGACCGTGGGGCGGCCCTTCTCGTCCTTATGCGTGGTCACCAGGCCGGAAGGCTTGTGGTAGCGCCATAGCCGGGCGGATTCGGGCTCGGCCAGGGGCTTGCCGTCCACCACAATCACGTTGTCGGGTGTGACTTTCACGGCCGGGGTGGTGACGGGCTCGCCGTCCAGCATCACCCGCCCCTCAGCGATCAGCTTTTCGGCGTCCCGGCGCGAACAGATTCCGGCCCTTGCGATGGCTTTGGCGATGCGTTCGCCTTCCGCCTTGAGTTCCGCCACAATAGCTCCCCATGAATGACCAGGAAGCCATAGCACTGGCACTGGCCGAGGCGGAAGGCGCCGCGGCAAGGGGTGAGGTGCCGGTCGGGGCCGTGCTGCTGGCGGCCGATGGCACTTTGCTGGCGCAATCGGGCAACCGCATCGTCGAAAAGCGCGATCCCACCGCCCATGCCGAAATGGAAGTGATGCGCGCCGCGGCCGCTTTGGCGGGCAATGAGCGGCTGGCCGGCACGCAATTGTTTGTCTCGCTGGAACCTTGCGCCATGTGCGCCGGCGCCATCGCCATGGCGCGGGTGGCGCGGCTGGTGTTCGCGGCCGAGGACCCCAAAGGCGGTGCTGTGCTGCATGGCCCGCGCTTTTTCGAGCAGCCCACCTGTCATCACCGCCCGCAAGTGGAGCGCGCCGGCGACAGCGAGGCCGCGGGCCGGGTGCTCAAGGATTTCTTCCGCGCCCGGCGCTAAATTTAGAACCATCCCGGCGCGAAACCGGGAAAGCCCAGCGCCAGCACTTCGCGCGCCGCGATCAACCCGATGCCGGCGCCGATCAAAACATCGCTCAGGAAATGTGCCGTCAGCAGCGCCCGCGTCACCGCCAGGATGAAGGCGATGCCGAACCATAGCGGCCACAAAAACGGCCAGACGCAAGTGAAGATCACCGCCACACAGCAAATGGTCAGGGCGTGGCCGGAGGGGAAGGAATTGTAATCCAGGTTGAAGGCCAACGGCATGAAGCCGTAGAGCCCCATCTCCATGTCGTCGCGGGGGCGGCGCCGGCCCAAGACCAGCTTGATGACATGCAGGATAGCGCTGCCCAAAGTCAGGCTGGCGATGAAGGCCAAGCTGTAATTGATCAGCATCGAGACCTCGTTCGCCAGCATCCCGAAATGGCGCATCACCGCAGCCACGCAAAGCGCCAGGATGGCGGCGGCCAGCCAATGGCCTGCCTTGGCATAATGGGTGATGCCGTCGAGGAATTTGTGAGCCCGGGCATTGACGTGGTCATAGATGAAATGCGCCAGGGCGCGGTCGATGAACAGCGCGCCCAGGCCCAAAAAGATCAAAAGGAACCCAGCCCAGATCAGCATGGGGCTTGGTTGCCGTGCGGGGCGCGATTAGTCAAGCGATCTCGCCACAGGCGCGCCATCAGCGCTTCAAAGCCCGCCAGCCGATGTCGCTGCGGTAAAAACATCCATCCCAATGAATGCAGCGCACGGCCTCATAGGCGCGGGCTTGGGCCTCCGCCACAGTCGCGCCCAGGGCGGTGACGTCCAGCACCCTTCCGCCTGTCGCGATTATCTCATCGCCCCGCCACTCGGTGCCCGCATGGAAGATGGTGACGCCGGAGATTTTTGCCGCTTCTTCCAAACCCGAAATCACATGGCCTTTTTCCGGCGTGCCGGGATAGCCCTTGTTGCACATCACCACCGTCAGCGCCGTCTCCGGGCTCCAGCGCAGATCGAAATCGCCCAGCATGCCGTCGCGCGCGGCGATCAGCGCGGTCAGAAGGTCGCTTTTCAGGCGCGGCAACAACACCTGCGCCTCCGGGTCGCCGAAGCGGCAATTATATTCGACCAGTTTGGGACCATGTTTGGTAATCATCAGCCCCAAATAAAGAATGCCCATATAGGCCATGCCGCGTGCCGCCAGCGCCGCCAGGGTGGGGCGGATGAACTTCTCCATGGCGATGGCTTCCAGCGCCGGCGTCAGCACCGGCGCCGGCGAATAAGCCCCCATGCCGCCGGTGTTGGGCCCGACATCGCCGTCGCCGACGCGTTTGTGATCTTGCGCGCCCGCCAGGGCGATCGCATGGCGGCCATCCGACAGGGCGAAGAAACTGGCTTCTTCGCCGGTCATGAATTCCTCGACCACGATTTCGGTCCGCCCGGGCGCGGATGCGCCCAAATCAACAAGATTGCCGAAGCCGCCTTCGAACATGAAATCGATGGCTTTATCGCTTTCGGCTTTGGAGGCGGCAATGATCACGCCTTTGCCCGCTGCCAGCCCGTCGGCCTTGATCACCACCGGCCATCCCAGCGAATCGGCAAAGGCCTTGGCCGGCTCTGGCGCGCGGAACCGGCGATAGGCCGCCGTCGGAATGCCCGCTTGCGCGCAAAGGTCTTTGACAAAACCCTTGGAGCCTTCCAGCACCGCCGCGGCCTTGCTGGGCCCCAGGGCGCGGATTCCGGCCGCCTCGAAGGCGTCCCACAAGCCGCCCACCAGTTGCGCATCCGCCCCGATCACCGCGAAATCGATCCCGGTTTCCACGGCAAATCCCACCAGGCGGGGAAAATCACTGGCGGCAATCGGTACGCAATCCGCAACCCCCGCGATTCCCGCATTTCCCGGGGCGACAAAGAGCCGGGAGAGCAGGGGACTGGCGGCCAGCGCCCAGGCCAGCGCATGTTCCCGGCCCCCCGAACCCACCAGCAAAACCTTCATCTTCAACCCTTCAAATCCGCCCGAACCCTGTATCATAAAGGGGCCATGAGCGAAGCAGCCCTCCTTCCCAATCTGCCCGAATTTTCGGTCAGCGAATTGTCCCAGGCCCTCAAGCGCGCCCTGGAGGAGCAATTCCCCTTTGTGCGGGTGCGCGGCGAGATTTCGGGGCTGAAATTCGCCACGTCGGGCCACATCTATTTCGACCTGAAGGACGACAAGGCGGTGCTTAACGCCATCATCTGGAAGCAGGGCGCCCGCGCCATGGCGCTGCGCCCGGAAGCGGGGTTGGAAGTGGTCTGCATGGGCCGGGTCACGACCTATCCCGGTTCGTCGCGCTATCAGCTGATCGTCGAGCAGATGGAGCTGGCCGGCGTCGGCGCCTTGATGGCGATGCTGGAGGAGCGCAAGAAGCGCCTCGCCGCCGAAGGCTTGTTCGCGGCCGAGCGCAAGAAGAAGCTGCCTTTCCTGCCCGAAGTCATCGGCGTGATCACCTCGCCGACCGGCGCGGTACTGCGCGATATCATGCACCGGCTGACGGCGCGCTTTCCCCGGCGTGTGTTGCTTTGGCCGGTGGCGGTGCAGGGCGAACGCGCCGCGGCCGAGATCGCCGCTGCCATCACCGGCTTTCAGACCCTGACATTTGGCCGGCCCGATCTGTTGATCGTGGCGCGGGGCGGCGGCTCGATCGAAGATCTGATGGCCTTCAATGACGAGGCGGTGGTGCGGGCCGCCGCAGCCAGCCTGATCCCGCTGATCTCGGCGGTGGGCCATGAGACCGACACCACCCTGATCGATTTCGCCGCCGATATCCGCGCCCCCACGCCCACGGCGGCGGCGGAACTGGCGGTGCCGGTGCGCACCGAATTGCTGGCCCAGACGCTGGATTTCGAACGCCGCACCCTGAACTGTTTTCATCGCGGGCTGGAACAGCGCCGCCGGCATTTGAATCAGCTCGCCCGCGTATTGCCGCGCCCGGAGACTCTGTTCGCCGGGCCGCGCCAGCGGTTGGACCTGGCGGGCGGGAATTTGAGCAAATCGCTGCAGGTGAATTTGCGCAAACATGAAGCGCGGCTGTCCAAAGCCGGCGCTTTGTTGCGGCCCGCCACTTTGAGCCAGAAAATCGCCCGGCTGCGGGACCGTCTGGACAATCTTGGGGCGCGGACCCTGCGCTGCGAAAAAGCACATATGAAGCAATGGCGCGGCCAGCTGGACTCCGCCGCGCGTTTTCTGGAAAGCGTCTCCTATCGCAAAGTGCTGGAGCGCGGCTTTGCCCTGGTCAAAGGCGCCGATGGTCATATCCGGCGCAAGGCCGCGGCCGTGAAAGCCGGCGAAAGCCTGACTTTGGTGTTCGGCGACGGCGAGGCGGGAGCTCTGGCCAGCGGAAAGCCCGCCCCGCGCGGCAAAAAAATCGGGGGCGCATCCCCGTCCTTGTTTGATAGGGTTGACGAATGAACCAGATGGAACGAGAGGGCGAGGCCAAGCTTCGCTTCCTGGACGGCGATTACGAAGTGCTGGTGCCGGGCAGCCATGTGCGCTGCGCCGTTACCGGCATGCATATTCCGCTCGATGCGCTGCGCTATTGGAGCGTCGATCTGCAGGAGGCCTATGCCAGCCCCGCCGTCGCGACCCAGCGCATGCAGGAAAAAGGATTGGTGCCCAAATGAGGCGCCGCGCCTTTCTGGGCGGCGGTTTGTGCCTGGCGGCGTTGCCCGCCTTTGCCGATGAGCCGGTACGGTTCACCGTCACCGGCGCGATGGAGCAGGGCAGCCTGGCGCTGGGTTCGGCGCCGCCGGGATCGGAGGCGGCGCTGGATGGTCGCCCCTTGGCCACCACGGCCGATGGCCGCTTTGCCTTCGGCTTTGCCTTCGACCAGACCAAGCCTTCCTTGGTGACGGTGCGCTACCCGGATGGCGAGGGCGACAGCCGCTCTTTCACGCCGACGCCCCGCAGCTATGACATCCAGCGCGTCAACGGCTTGCCGCAGGAGACGGTGACCCCGCCCAAAGCGGTGCTGGCCCGCATTGCCAAGGAAAATGCCGCGATCTATCTCGCCCGGCTGCGCAATAGCCCGGGCGACGATTTCGTCTCGGGCTTCGATTGGCCGGCGCCCGGAATCGAATCGGGTATTTTCGGCAGCCAGCGCATCGACAATGGCGTGCCGATGGCGCCGCATTTCGGCGTCGACATGGCGGCGCCGGTGGGCACGCCCATCCATGCGCCGGCGGCCGGGACGGTCAGCATCAGCGACGATTATTATCTGGATGGCGGCTTCACCCTGATCGATCACGGCCAGGGGGTTTCGACCTGCTATCTGCATCAGAGCAAAAGGCTGGTGAAAAAAGGCGAGCGCGTCGTCCGTGGTCAATTGATCGGGTTGATCGGCCAAACCGGGCGCGCCACCGGCCCGCATCTGCACTGGGCGATGAACTGGTTCCAAGTGAAGCTCGATCCGTCACGCTCGACCCGCAAGCCCAAACCGGAGCCGCTTTAACCAATTTCTCAAGGCCCGCCGGGTAGCCAACGGATCAAGTCTCCATGCCTGCCGGATATGTCTATATCCTCGCCAGCAAGCCTCACGGCACCCTTTATATCGGGATCACGTCCAACCTATCTAACCGGAGGGCGCAGCATCAGCGCGGTGAAGGATCTGCCTTCGTCGACCGTTATGATGTGAAACGGCTCGTTTATGTCGAAGAATACGCTCTCTATACCGACGCGATCCGACACGAAACCAATCTGAAACGTTGGAAGCGGCAATGGAAAATCGATCTCATTGAGAAACACAATCCACGCTGGCTTGATCTACTCGAGAATTGGAACCGGTGAAGTTGGGTGGCCGGCTCGGAAGCCGGCCATGGTGCGTTTTGCCGTTCTGCAAATAAACTCACCATGGGCGGGCTTGACCCGCCCACCCAACTTTTCCAACCACAAGATAGCTAGTCGGCGTCGGGCAATCTTGACATTGTGCGATTAACTCCTCTTCCCGGTAACGACGTCGCGCGCTGTGGGCCAGCGGCGGTGAATCCATAGCCATTGACCCGGATGGGCGCGCACCATCTCTTCCAGCTTGGCGTTGATCGCCGCCGTCATGTCGCGCAGGTCGCGCTCGTAATCGCCGCTGGGGATGAAGGCCAATTTTGGATGCACGGTGATGGTGAAGCGCGCGCCGAATTTTCCGTTTTTTTGGCCGCGCCGGTTTGATGCGAAATAGACCGGCACATTGAGTTTCAGCGCCAGGGCCGCCGGCGCCGGCGTGGTCATGGCATCGCGGCCGAAAAACGGCGCCGGGATGCCTTCATTGGTCTTCTGGTCGGCCAATAGCAGAATGGCTTTGCCGCCGCGCAGCAGGGTGAAGATGCGCCGCGTGCCCTGATGCTTGCTGATCTGTTCCTTGAAGCCTTTGACAGCGCGCGCCCGGGCGATGAAGCGGTCGACATAAGGATTGTTGGGCGGGCGATAGACGATGCCGCCATCCAGCCCGAATTCCTGGGCGGCGATCGGCATGATTTCCCAATTGGCGAAATGGCCGGAGAGCAGGAGAAGCCCTTTGCCGCGCATCTCCTCGGCGATCTCCAGATGCTCGACTGCGATGCGCGGATCGGCGCCCGCCATGTCGAATTTGTCGAGATGGGCATATTCCGCTGCCGTGCGCCCGACATTGGCGCAGACCTCGGCCACGATGGCCTCGCGCTCGGCCTCAGTTTTTTCCGGAAAGGCGGCGGCGAGATTGGCATGGGCCTTGCGGGCCCAGCCCAGATGATACAGCACATGGCGGCCTATCCACGCGCCCATAGCCGAGGCGGCATCGACACCGATCAGCCGGAAAAATCCCAGGAACAAAAAGAACAGCGCTGCTTCCGCGCCATAGCGCAGTTTCTGGCCGGTGGGGAGGGCAGCCTCGCTCATAACGTGGCGCTAAACCCCGGCCAGCAGCCTGTCAAGCAAAGTGGCGTCATCGAATCGCGCCGCCACCTTCAGGACCGCCACGCCGCGGCGCTGCTCGGCCGTCAGACGCACATAATCCTTTTGCGTGGTGACCAAGCCCCCGCGTTTTTTCAGGGCCGCGATCTCAGAGTCGGAATACGGATGATGATCGGCAAAAAATTGTGTGCCCGTGATCTTGACGCCTGCCTCTTGCAGCGAGGCCACGAATTTCTCCGGCCGGCCGATCCCGGCAAAGGCGAACAGCGACTGGCCACGAAGCTCGTCGTTCAGCGGTGTCAACCGCGCCCGCAGCACCGGACCGGCATAGTCCCCCAAGTCCGGATCGCCATCGCCGACAATCACCACCGCATCCGCCCGCGCCAGGCCCTGTGCCACGCTTTCGCGCAAAGGTCCCGCCGGTATCATCAACCCGTTGCCGAAGCCGGTTTGCCCATCCACCACCACCACCGACAAATCTTTGGTCAGGGCAAAGTTCTGGTGACCGTCATCCATGATGATGATGTCGGTGCCTTGCGCATCCGCCAGGGCCGCGCCGGCCGCGCGATCGCGGGCCAGGATGGTGGGCGCGGTGCGGGCCAGCAGCAGCGCTTCGTCGCCGACCCGCGCGGCCTCGGCATCGGACGTGACCTGCAGCGGGCCACTTTCGTTTCCGCCATAGCCGCGGGTGAGGAAAAAAACTTGTCTGCCGCGGGCCGCCAAGAAGGTGCCCAGCGCGATCGTCACCGGGGTCTTGCCGCTGCCGCCGGCAGTGAGATTGCCCACGCAGATCACTTTGGCCTGCGCCCTGGCGGGGCGCGCCAGCCGCGCTTTCACCGCGACGCTGGCGCCATACAACCATCCCAGCGGGGCCAGCAGCCGGGCGACCGCGCCGCGCGTTTGCCAAAAATCAGGCGCGCGCATGGCCATGCAGCATCTCCTGCAGCACCGCGATGGTGGCGTTGACCGCGCCCGACAGACGCGCCGCGCCCTTGGCGGCTTCGATCCCGGCTTGCCTCGCGCCTGCGGGATCGCCGATCAGCCGCGCCGCTTCCCGGGCGATGTCGCCGGCCGTCCCGACATTGCCGAAGCCCTGCGCCTCCAGGATCGCGTCATAGGCGGTGACGGCGCTGGCGCGATGGGGGCCTGCCAGCACGGCACATTTCAACACGGCCGGCTCCAGCGGATTGTGCCCGCCCATCGGCACCAGCGTGCCGCCGATGAAACAGAACGGCGCCAAGCGGTAAAACAACCCAAGCTCCCCCATGGTATCGGCGATATAGACTTCGGTCTGCGCCGAGATCGTCTCGCCCAGGGAGCGGCGGGTGACGGCGCGCGTCCCGCACAGCATGGCGATATCGGCGGCGCGTTCCAGATGGCGCGGCACCAGGATGGTGAGAAGATCGCCAAAGCGCGCCCGCAGCATGTCATGCGCCGGCAGCACGGTTTCGTCTTCGCCCGGATGGGTCTGCGCCGCCAATAGAACCGGCCGCGCGCCGATCTGCGCCCGTAACTGCGCCAGCGCGGCGCCATCGCAGGATAGCGGCGGGGCATCGGCCTTCAGGCTCCCGGCCACCGCCACCTGGCGCGCGCCCAACGCGCGGAAGCGGTCGGCGATTTCTTCATCCTGCGCCAGCACCGCGGCAAAGCTGCCCAGCAAAGCGCGCGCGGTGGCCGGGGCGCGCAGCCATCCCGCCGCCGAGCGGGCCGAGATGCGGGCATTGACCAGCGCCAATTTCACCCCGCGCGCGGCCGCGGCTTGAATGAGATTGGGCCACAGATCGGATTCCACGAACAAGCCCGCATCGGGGCGCCAATGGTCCAGAAAGCGCGAGACCGCGCGCGGCACATCCAGCGGCACGAATTGATGGATCGCGCCCGCCGGCAAGCGCGCCTGCATCATCCGCGCGCTGGTGACGGTGCCGCTGGTCACCAGCACGGCAATATCCTGCTCCTGCAATTTTTCGATCAGCGGCAGCGCCGCCAGGCTTTCCCCGACACTGGCGCCATGCACCCAGACCAGTCTGCCGGAGGGGCGCGCCACGCCGGCAATGCCCAGGCGCTCATTCAACCGGGCGCGGTCTTCCTTGCCGCGCGCGGCGCGCTGGGACAGCAGCAGTGGCGCCAAAGGCTGTGCCATCAGGCCCAGCGCGCGCCACGCCATCAGGCCGAACGGCTTGGCCATCACGCCGGCTCCGGCTCGGAGAGATTGTGGCGGTAGAGCTGGGCGTAAAGCCCGCCCTGGACGATAAGCGTGTCGTGATTGCCGGATTCGGCGATACGGCCGCGCTCCAGCACGAAGATGCGGTCGGCGTCGCGCACGGTGGTGAGCCGGTGCGCGATCACGATGGTGGTGCGGCCCGCCATCAGCCGCACCAGCGAGTCTTGCACCTGTCGTTCGCTCTCGCTGTCCAGCGCGCTGGTGGCTTCGTCCAGCAGCAGGATCGGCGCATTGCGCAACATGGCGCGGGCGATGGCGATGCGCTGGCGCTGGCCGCCCGACAATTTGAGCCCGCCTTCGCCGACGCGGGTGTCATAACCTTGCGGCATCTCGGCGATGAAATCATGCGCCGCGGCGTTGCGCGCGGCGGTTTCGATTTCGGCCCGGCTGGCCCCCGGCCGGCCCAGGGCGATATTGGCGGCGACGCTTTCGTCGAACAGCACCGCCTCTTGCGTCACCACGGCGATGGCGGCGCGCAGCGAGTCCAGCGTGACGCTTTGGATGTCCTGACCGTCGATCGTGATCGCCCCGCTATCCAGATCATAGAATCGCAGCAACAGATTGAAGACGGTGGTCTTGCCGGCGCCCGAAGGGCCGACCAGCGCCACTTTCGACCCGGGCGGGATTTCCATATCGATGCCGTCGACGGTGACGGTTTCGGCGCCGCGATAGCCGAAACTGGCGGCGCTGAGGCGCACGCCGCCGCCTTCGCGTATGACCAGCGGCTTGGCGCCGGGGCGGCTGACGATGCTCGGCCGCGCATCGATTGCGGCGAAGACGCGCTGGGCTGCAGCCAGACCGGAAGAGGCGATCGGCCAATATTGGCTCAAAGTGCGCACCGGCTGCAGCGCCAGAAGCAAAGCTCCCAAAAAGCCGGTAAAGGCGCTGAAGGTAAGGTCGCCATGAAGGTTCTGATAGCCGGCCACGAACAACACCAGGGAGATGACGATGCCGGCAAAGACGTCGGTCATCGGCACAGCCGCCGCGCGCAGCCTTACCACCCCCAGCAGCGTCTTCAGCCGTGCCGAAAGCCGCGCATCGACCCGTTCGCAGGCATGTGCCTCCAGGCCATAGGCCTTGATCACGCGACGCCCATCCATCGCTTCGGTCAGCACAACCGACAGATCGCCGGTCTCATCCATGCCGCGCGTCGCGGCCTTGCGCATGGATTTGCCTAGCCGCTCCATCGCCCAAGCAACACCGGGGAGCGCCAGCAGGGCAAGAAGCCCCAATTGCCAATCGGTGATCACCACATAGGCGAGATAGAACAGCAGCGACACCAGCTCCAGGAATATCGCGGTGATGCCATTGGTCAGCGCGTCGCGCATCAACGTGGCATCGTAGAGAAAGCCGGAAACGAACTGCCCCGAATGAACGGCGTTGAGATCGGCCAGGTCGCGGCGCACCAGGCTGCGGAACATGTCGCTCTGGGCCGATGCCACCGCTTTTTCCCCCAGCGAATCCACCATAGCCCGGCCGACAAATTGCCCCGCCGCGCGCGCCAGCATCAGTCCCAGCGCCGCCAGCGACAGCGGCACCAACATGGCCGCGGCATGTTGCTCGAATATCTGTTTGACGATCTGCCTGAGCAGCAGCGGGATCAAGCCACCCATGGCGGCGGCGAACAACATGGCCAGCACCGCCACGCTCAGCAGCAGCCAGCGCCGCCCCACATAGTCGTGGATCAGGCGGCGGATCACCGCGCCGGTCGAAAGCGGTTTGGGGTCGAGGGCGCGGCTCATCGTCCGCCCGTTTAGCATGCCGGGTTTGCCCCTGCGAGGGTCAAAAGCCTCAAGGACCGCAAAGGTTTAATGTTGGTGATCGTCGTCAGGCTCAAGCAGCCGGTGAAGATGGACCACGAAATAGCGCATCTGCGCCTGGTCGACAGTGCGCTGCGCCTTGGCCGCCCAGGCTTTGCGGGCCTCGGCGAAATTGGGATACATCCCGACAAAGTCGAGCCGGGAGAGATCCTTGAACTCCAGGCTATCGGGTGATTTCAATTCTCCGCCGAACACCAGATGCAGCAATTGTTTGGACTCAGCCATCGACGCGCCTTTCGTGATCGTGAAAACCCGGTCCCCCTACAGCCTGCACCGCCTTACGCGCCGGCAAGGGTCATGCCTTCGATGCGGCAGGTGGGGGCATTGATGCCATGGCGGAATTCCAGATCGCTGGCCGGGGTCAGGTGCAAAAACATGTCCCTCAGATTGCCGGCGATGGTCACTTCCGAGATGGGATAGGTGATCTTGCCCTTTTCGATCCAGAAACCGGCCGCGCCGCGGCTGTAATCGCCGGTCACGCCATTGACCCCCATGCCCATCAGCTCCGTGACGAAAAATCCTTCGCGAATGTCGGCGATCAATTCCTCGCGCGAGAGCCGGCCCGCTTCCATATAGAGATTGGTGGCGGACGGCGCGGGCGGCCCGCCGGTGCCCCGCGCCGCATGGCCGGTGGAGATGAGGCCAAGCTGGCGGGCGCTGGCGCAGTCCAGCAGCCAGGTGGTCAGCCGTCCCTGATCGATCAGGGCGCGGCGCTTGTTGGCGACGCCTTCGCCGTCGAAGGGTTTGGAGCGCAGGCCGCGGCGCCGGTGCGGGTCGTCGATGATCGAAATATTTTGAGCGAACACCGCTTCGCCCAAGCGGTCTTTCAGAAAGGAGACGCCGCGCGCGATCGAGGCACCGGAAATGGCGCCGGCAAAATGGCCCAGCAGCCCCGCCGCTTCGTCGGGATGAAACACCACCGGCACGGCTTGCGATTTCACTTTGCGGGGACCCAGCCGACGCACCGCTTTCTCGCCCGCTTCCTGGCCGATCGCGGCGGCGGATTTCAGATCGCCGGCATGACGGGCGCTGGCGGAATCGTAATCGCGCTCCATCAAGGTGCCTTCGCCGGCCAATAGCGCCACGCCGATGGAATGGCTGGTGCCGGCATAACTGCCAAAGAACCCCGAAGATGTCGCCAGCGCGATGGCGGAGCGCGAATAGGATGCGCCGCCCCCTTCGGAATTGGTCACGCCTTTGACCGCCAGGCCCGCAGCCTCGGCATCGCGGGCCCAGGCCACCAGGGTCTGCGCCTCCGGCTCGGCCTTGTCGTCCAGATCGAGATCCGGGATCTCGCGCGCCAGCAGCTCCGCCGGCGCCAGGCCGGCGAATTTGTCCTCCGGCGCCAGGCGCGCCATCGTCAAGGCGCGGGTGGGAAGGGCGTTCAGCGCCTCGGGCGAGAAATCGGTGGAGGAGACAAAGGCGACACGCTGGCCGACAAAGACGCGAAGCCCGATATCGGCGCTTTCGCTGCGCTCCACGTCTTCCAGCCTGCCCAAGCGGTAGGACACGCTGGAGGAAACATTGTTCACCATCAGAGCGTCGGCGGCGTCGGCGCCCGCGCGTTTGGCGGCGTCCAGCAGGGTTCCCAGCAGGTTTTGGGGATCGGTCATGCGCTTTCCGATGCCGCGAAACGCGGGCAGCGTCAAGTCCGGTCCAAAAGCGGATTTATGGTCCCGTTGCCGCCGACGCCGGTGCGGGGTCGCTGGCGGGGGTGATATAGAGCTTTTTTTCGCTTTGCGCGAAATAGACGTGCAGCTTGCTCAGCACATCCATGCCGATGATGATCTGCGGCAATTTCAGATTCTCCGGCGGCGCGGTGATGTGGCCGCCTGCCCAGCCCCAGTCCTTGTCGGCATTCTTGGCCATGACATCGGGCAGGATAAGAATCGCGGGATTGCGCACCGTGATGTCGCCAAAGGTCAGGGTCTTGAAGGGGTAGCGGTAGTAGACGAATTTCTCGTCATCGGCCCTGCGGGCAACCACCTTCATTCCCGGCGAGTCGGGCTTGAGGCCGAAGACGTAGGTGGCCAGATCCAGCCGCATGGCCGATAGGCTGGCGCCGGTGTCAATGATGGCCCGGAAATCCTTGCCGTCCACCGTCACCGGCACAGTGATGTGATCGTCGGAATCGGTATAGGAAACCGCCGTCGCCGCCTTGGCGGGCCAATAGATCACTTTACCGGGACAATGATCGCCCGAGAAGACGTTCAGCCTCGCGTTGGCCGCGTCGAAATCGAAATCGAACTTCCCCATGAAGTTGGGTGTGAGGATGTTATCCTCCGTGATCATGATCTGGGCACTGGGCGCGTGCACGATGCGGCCCAAGTCGAATTCGACCACAGCATATTGTTCCGCCCTGTTTCCTGACACGCCATAGAGCTGTACCTCGCTCTGATGCCGGGTTAGCTTGAGGCTGTCGGCCAGCTCTGCGGATATGGATGGCAAAGCGCCGCCGGTGTCGAAGAGAAATTCGGCGTGCTGGCCATTGACGGATACGGGCACGGTGAAGTTGCCCTGGCCCGCGGGCGACAGTTTCCAGCTATCCACCATGCGCAGCGGTTTGTTGCATTCCTGCGCCGATGCCGTGCCGCATGAAGCCGCGAGCAAGAACAGCCCGCCCATGGCGACCGCTCTGGGCATGTCTTATCTCCCCAAGGACAGGCCTGCCCGCTCTGCGCGATATCTTCAACCCGCGATTGTTATAGCGGGAAGACAGGCCTGGTTCCAGACCGGCTGTTCATGGTGGAGAACCGGGCTGCAGTGCCGCCGGGTCGGCGGCCGGCGTGACATAGAGCTTCTTTTCCTTGAAGGCGATGTAAAGGCGCAGCTTGGAGAGCACGTCCATGCCCAGAACGACGGGCGCGGCCGCGGCGCTCTGGTCGTCGGCGCGAGCAGTCTGCGCCCCCATCCGAAAGCTGTTATTGGCGCCGCGCTTGCCGGCCAGATTGGGAAATATGGTGATGCGCGGATTGAGGATTGCCACGCCCGCCAATTCCAGGCGGTCGAAGCCATGGGTGAACTGCCTTGCGCCATCGATATCGGGCAGGGCCGTGTCATCCGGCCCGGCCGCCGCGAGGCCGAACACTCGGGCGGCCGCATCGGCCTTGATCAGCGTGCGCGGGGCGCCCGTATCGATCACGGCTCGGACGCTGCGGCCATCCAGGGCGATAGGAATGACGATGTGATGGTCGGCGCCGAAACCCATCGACACCGCCGCCCGCGCCGGCGCCGGCCAATAGAGTCCTTGGCCATCGCAATGTTGGGTGGAAAAATAATTCATCGTGGCGCCGGCGAAATCGAGTTCGACGTCATAAAGCCCCATCAGGTCGGGACCGAAGACGCCGTCTTGCGCGCCGTTGCCGCCGGGGTTGTCCACGGTAGATAGCAGGAAGGTCATGTCGCGACCCTCCAGCTCGCCGACTGTGAAACTGCTAACCTGAGCCGCGCCTTGGGAGGCGCGTCCATACAGGTCGAGCAATTTGGCGCGGCCGTCGATAATGGGCAGGTTCAGCTCTTTGGCTGTGCTGCGCCACAGCTCCGAGGCGATGGCGCCGGTATCCAGCAACAGGTATTTTGGCGCGCCGTTGATCGTGACCGGGACATCGGCGCGCGTTCCATCCGCCGACATGCGCAGGGCAATATTGTTGATCCGCCGCAGCGGCGCGCAATTATCGGCGGCCTCTGCAGCGCTCGCGGCCAGCAGCCAAACCGCCAGGAGTCCAACCAAACCCGATGCTTTTGCCGGCATCGCCGCCCTCACTTGCCGATATGCATTCTAGCGTATCGCCGGCGTGCCGCAAAATTGGCGGGTTATTTCCAGATCGGTTTGCCGCTGCCGGGAAGACCCAATGCCGCCCATTTGCGGGTGACCGTGTCGATCACGTCCTGGTCCATCGCGATCTTGCGGCCCCATTCGCGTTTGGTTTCGGGCGGCAGCTTGTTGGTGGCATCCAGGCCGATCTTCGATCCCAGGCCGCTCTCGGGCGACGCAAAGTCCAGATAATCGATGGGGGTGTTTTCCAGTATCGTGATATCGCGGGCCGGATCCATGCGGGTCGAGATCGCCCACATCACGTCTTTCCAGTCGCGCGCATCGATATCCTGGTCCACCACGATCACCCATTTGGTGTACATGAATTGGCGCAGATAGGACCACACCGCCATCATGATGCGCTTGGCGTGGCCGGGAAAAGCCTTCTTCATGCTCACCACCGCGATGCGATAGGAACAGCCTTCCGGCGGCAGCCAGAAATCGACGATCTCGGAAAATTGCTGTTTCAGCAGCGGCACGAAAACTTCGTTCAGCGCCTCGCCCAGGATCGAGGGCTCGTCCGGCGGACGCGCCGTATAGGTGGAAAGATAGATCGGCGATTTGCGCATGGTGATGGCGGTGACGGTGAAGACCGGAAACTGCTCGACCGCGTTGTAATAGCCGGTGTGGTCGCCATAGGGGCCCTCGTCGCGATAATCGGACAGCGAGACTTCGCCTTCGATGACGATCTCCGCTTCGGCCGGGACTTTCAGCGGCTGGCTGACGCAATCGGCCAGGACCATGGCCGAGCCGCGCAGCAATCCGGCGAATTGATATTCCGACAGCGTCTCCGGCACGGGTGTCACCGCCGCCAGAATGATCCCCGGATCGGCGCCCAGCACCACGGCGGCGGGCAGGGGGGCGGTTTTCTCTTTTCGCCAGCGGGCATGATGCTGCGCCCCGCCGCGATGCTTGAGCCAGCGCATGATGGTCTGATTTTTGTTCAGCACCTGCATGCGGTAGATGCCCAGATTGTAATTGTCTTCGCGCGCATCCGACGGACCCTTGGTCACCACCAGCGGCCAGGTGATCAGCGGCGCCGGCTCGCCCGGCCAGCAGGTCTGGATCGGCAATTTGCCCAGATCGATGTCGTCGCCGCGCCAGACGATTTCCTGGCAGGCCGGGCGCGACACTGTTTTGGGCTTCATCGCCAGCACGGTCTTGACCAGCGGCAGCAGCGCGGCGGCCTCTCCCAGCGAACGGGGCGGCTGGGGCTGGCGGAGTTGCGCCAGCAATTCGCCGACCTCGCGCAAGTCGGACGCCTTGGTCCGTTCCTCGCCCCCCATGGTGACGCCCATCGCCACGCGTTTGACGGTACCGAACAGATTGACCAGCACCGGCATGGCGCTGGGCGTTCCGTCGGCCAGAAACGGATTTTCGAAGATCACCGCCGGCCCGCCTTCGGCGATCAGCCTGGTCTGGATCTCGGTCATCTCCAGCACGGTGGAGACCGGCTCTTTGACCCGCACCAATTCGCCCGCGCTTTCCAGGCGCGCGAGAAAATCCCGCAAGGAGCGATAGGGCATCGGATTATCCGCGAGGCGCGATTACAGCTTCACACCGTAAATCGGTGGCTTGTCTTCTTCCATGGTGTCGATGATACCGCGACCGACATGGCTGCGCGAGCGGCCATAGAGGAAATAGACCAGCAATCCGATGGCCCCCCATACGGGCAGCACCAGGATGGCGGTCAGCGGCAGCGAGAAATACAGCACCGTGCAGCCGATGATGGCGAGCGGCGCCACGATCCAGACCCCAGGCGTGCGGAACGGGCGGTGACGTGTCGGATCGGTCCGGCGCAGCACCATCACCGCGATCGCCACCATGAGAAAGGCGAACAGCGTCCCGGAATTGGAATAGTCCGCCAATTTGCCCACCGGCAAGACCGCCGCGGCCAGGGTGGCGCCGGCGCCGGTGACCAGAGTCACGATATGAGGCGTCTTGTAGCGCGGATGCACCGAGGCCAGCTTTTCCGGCAGCAAGCCGTCGCGCGCCATGGTGAAAAACACCCGCGTCTGGCCGAACATCATCATCAGCACCACCGAGGGCAGGGCCAGCACCGCGGCCAGGCCGACCACCCGTCCCAGCGCCGGCCAGCCAATGGTTTCCAGCACATGCACCAGGGCTTCGCGCGAGCAAACCAGAGGCTGCACCGCCCCGGCGGCGATGCTGGCGCAGCGCCCCGCCATTTCCGCCGAACCCGGCGACAAGGCCACCCCCCCGGCCATCACCGGCTGGGCTCCGATGGCGCCGATCGCGCCGCTGGCCACCAGCAGATAGAACACCGTGCAGATGCCCAGGCTGCCGATCAGGCCGATGGGGACATTGCGTTGGGGATTGCGGGTTTCCTCGGCCGCGGTCGAGACCGCGTCGAAGCCGACATAGGCGAAGAAGATGGACGCGGCGGCGCCGAACACGCCGGTGGCGCCGGTGGGGGCGAAGGGCGTGAAATTCTGCGCATGCATGACCGGGAGGGTCAGGGCGATGAAAAGCGTCAGGGCCGCGATCTTGACCAGAACCAGCACGGCATTGACGCGGGCGCTCTCGGTGGTGCCGATGATCAGAAGCCAGGTCACCGCGGCGGCCACGCAGATGGCGGGCACATTGATCCAGCCGCCGACCTGAAGCGCGGTCATCAGATCGGGTGTTGGGGCCGCGCCGAAAGCAAGCTGCACCTTGGCCATCAGGGCGTCGGCATTGCTGATGGCGGCCGGAAAGTCGACGCCCAGTCCTCGCAGCAAGCCCACCGCATGGTTGGACCAGCCCACCGCGACGGCGCTGGCGCCCACCGCATATTCCAGGATCAGGGCCCAGCCGACCATCCAGGCCATCAGCTCGCCCACCACCGCATAGGTATAGGTATAGGCAGACCCCGCCACCGGCACCATCGAGGCGAGTTCGGAATAGCACAGCGCCGCCACGGCGCAGACAAAACCGGCCACGACAAAAGACAGCACCATCCCAGGGCCGGCCTTTTGCGCGGCTTCCGCGGTCAAGACGAAAATACCGGTACCGATCACGGCGCCGATGCCCAGCAGGGTCAGTTGGAAGGCGCCCAGCGAACGATGCAGGCCCCGTTTCTTCGCCGTGGCCATGATGGCGTCCAGCGGCTTGATGCGGTCGAACAGCATGACAGTTCCCCCAAACGCGATTTGCGCCACTGTGCCAGAGGGTCCCGCCCCCCGCTAGGGCCCTGTGATCGATGGAACGCGGGTCCGCCTCAACGCGTCAACCGCCACACCCCGGTCTCGCGAATCTCTCGATCCTCAAGCTCACGTGTGGTCCGGACGTTATAGCTGGCGAGCTGGGTCAGCCCGGATTTTGGAAAATAACTGCGGCCCGGATCGCCCAACAGAATCTCAGCGGGCGCGGCGATCAGCCAAGCCATCAGGCGTTCGGCCAGGGGGCGCTCGTAACACATGTCGCCCACCAGGATGACATCATAGGGCACCGGGCCGCCGATCACGTCTTCACTTGTGGTTGCCAGCGCAAACCCGTTGGCATCGGCATTGGCCTGGATCGCCGCGACAGCAAAGGCATCGATATCGGCGCACCGCACCGACGCCGCTCCGGCACGCGCCGCCGCCAAGCCGACCAGTCCGGAGCCGGCGCCGAAATCCAGCACTCGCTTGCCGGCGACGATCTCGGGATGGTCCAGGATATAGCGCGCCAAGGCCTGGCCGCCCGCCCAGGCAAAAGCCCAATAAGGGGGAGGCACACCCATCTGCTCCAGCTCTTCCTCGGTCTTGCGCCAGAGCGGCACGACTTCGGTGGCAAGATAAAGTGCGATCTCCGGCACCAGGGGCGGCGCCATCAAACTGGCGTTGGCGCGGATGAAGTCGTGGGGGTTCATGGGCGCTGGGTCGCGGCGAACAGCGCCCCGATGGCGATCAACGCCGCGCCGCTGATGCGTTCGCGCCAGAGCGCCGTGCCCATCACCTGCCGGCCGCGCGAAGCCAGCCAGCCGTAAAGTCCCAGGATCAGGGTTTCTCCCGCCACGATGATGCCGAACATCACGGCATATTGCGGCACCAGGGACGCATGGGGATTGAGAAATTGGGGCAGGAAGGCGCCGAAGAACAGGACCGCTTTGGGATTGGCGAGCTGGGTGAGAACCGCCAGCCGATACGGGCTGCCGCGCAGCGCCGGGGTGGCGGGCTGCGGCGCGCCCGCGCGCCACAGCGTCCGTGCACCCAGAAAGATGAGGTAAGCCGCGCCGGCGATCTTGATCGCGGCGAAGGCGGCGGCTGAGGCGGCAATCAATGTCCCCAATCCCAGTGCCGCCACCACGATATAGATGGCGTTGGCTGTCTGGATGCCGAGATTGGCGCGGATCGCATCGCCAAATCCGCCCCGCAATCCGCAAGCGCCGATCAGCAGCACGGCGGGACCGGGAGTGGCGGAAAAAATCAGCTCCGCGGCGATGAACAGCCAGATATGCTGGATCATCCGAGCCAGGCGGCCAGCAGGAAAGCCAGCGCGATCAGTGCGCCGGTATCGCGATTGCTGCGGAAGACGGCAAGGCAACTGGCGGGATCGGCGATATCCAGCCGCCGCAGCTGGCGCAGCATATGGGCGCCGGCCAGCAGCATGACGAAGGCGAAGGGCCAGCCGGTGTGATCGATGAAGCCGGCAGCCAGAATCAGGGTGAAGCTGGCGGCATAGAAGCGAAGGATCCATTTGGCGCTGTCCGCGCCCAGCAGCCGGGCGGTGGATTTGACGCCGATCAGCGCGTCATCGTCTTTGTCCTGATGGGCATAGATGGTGTCATAGCCCAGGGTCCAGAAGAACAGTCCGGCATAGAGCACGAAGACCGCCAGATCGACACGGCCGGTCTGCGCCGTGAAACCCATAAGCGCGCCCCAATTGAAGGTCAGTCCCAGCCAGGCCTGCGGCCACCAGGTGATGCGCTTCATGAAGGGATAGGCCGCGACCAGCAGCAGCGAGCCGGCGCCCAGCGCGGTGGTCAAAAGATTGAACTGCAGCAGGATGGCCAGGCCGGCGAGGCACAGCGCAATAAGGAAGATCACCGCCTGGGTGACACTGACGGCGCCGGACGGAATTGGCCGGCCGCTGGTGCGGGCCACCTGGGCGTCGATGTCGCGGTCGATGATATCGTTGAAGGTACAGCCGGCGCCCCGCATGATCACGGCGCCAAGGCCGAACAGGATCACGCTCCAGAAATCGCGCCAATCGGTGAAGGGCCGCTCATCGGCGCCCGCGCCCAGGACCAGACCGAAGACGCAAGGCCAGAACAGCAGCCATGTGCCGATGGGCCGGTCCAGCCGCATCAGCCGCAGATAAGGCCGCAGTCCGGGCGGCATCGCGGCCAGCCAGGGCGCGGACACAGCATCGGCGGGGACTTGCGAAGATAGGATCATGGGGCTCAATAGTGGCATGGCGGACGAACTTACAGAAGCGGGCGGCAAGGTCCGGCTTTATGTCGCGGCGGATCTGGGAACCGGGGCGCAAGTTTCGCTGTCCGAGGGCCAGGCCCATTACCTCATCCATGTGATGCGGGCCAAAGCCGGCGATTTGGTGTCCTTGTTCAATGGCCGGGACGGCGAATGGCTGGCGGAAACCGGCGCGGTCAGCAAACGCGGCGTCACCTTGTCATGCCTGCGCCAGACCCGCGCGCAAGGCCCTGTCCCCGATCTGTGGCTGGTCTTCGCCCCGATCAAAAAGACCCCGTCCGACTATCTGGTCCAGAAAGCCACCGAGCTCGGCGCCGTCAGGCTGCAACCCGTCTTCACCCGCCGCACCATCGTGACGCGCATCAACGAAGACCGGCTTCTCGCCAATGCTGTTGAGGCCGCCGAACAATCCGAGCGCCTTGATGTGCCTGAGATCGGCGCGCCTCTGACGCTGGAAAAACTCCTGGCGCAATGGCCGGCACAGCGGCGCCTCTATTTCTGCGACGAGGGTGGTGACGCCAGGCCTTTGGCGCAGGTTTTGGCAGAGAGGGAATCGTCCCCCGCCGCCATCCTCACCGGTCCCGAAGGCGGCTTCGATCCCACCGAACGCGCGTTACTGCGCGCCCAAGTCTTCGTCACGCCGGTGACGCTCGGCCCGCGCATCCTGCGCGCCGATACCGCCGCTCTGGCCGCGTTGGCGATCTGGCAGGGAAGCGCGGGGGATTGGCGATGAAGCGGAAAAGCATGGGGCGCGTTATCGCTTTGCGGGAAATTGACCTGGAAGGCGGAGACAAAATACGAGTCGAAATTGGAACACCCAAGGAATTTCCGGAGGGTGGCGGCTATTACTGTCCCTACCGCATCAAAGGAATTGGAGAGGGGAAGCTGCGCTATGCGGGCGGCGTTGATTCTGTTCAAGCCCTAGAACTGATGCTGAAATGCATCGCAACGGACCTTTATACCTCCGAAGAATTTAAGTCAGATCGATTGAGGCATATGGGGATGAAGAACCTCGGCTTTCCGGTGTTCGATGCGATCGCCGATCTAGTTCCCAAGGATGACGAGCGCTAATCGTAGCGCTTCTCGTAAACGCCGTCCGTCTGCCGCCACACATCCCAGAAGGCCGGCGGCACTTTGCCTTCGGCGCGGTATTGCAGGATCGCAAGGTGGCTGTGCCAGCCGCCCGACACGCCGATGGCAAAGGCGCGGTCGGGTATCTTGCTGTGGGTGAGGGTGAGCCGCACCTTGTCGCCTTCCTCACTCAGCTTGAATTCCACTTCCGAAGGCACGCCCTTTTCATCGCCAAAGGTGAAGGCCAGGCGATGCGGCGGTTCATAGGCCAAGAGCACATTGCGCGAGGAATGACCGGTCCTATCCATCTCGCGCATCCGTTCCGGCGGCTGCGCCTGGTGCGGCGACAAGGTCGAATGCTTGAAGGTCATTTCAAAGCTTTGGCCTGGCTTGGTCGGCATCGGGCCCTTGGCAAACCATTGCCCCCGCTTGTCGCCATCCCACAAGAAATCCCAGATCCGCTCGATCGGGCCGGGCAGGATGCGGACGAATTGCACCGTGTGGGTGTCGATCTGTTTGCCGAAAGCGTCCATCCTATCACCCCTTGTTGATCTTGTTCATGTCGACGCCGTAAAGCGCGGCATTGCCGGCCATCAGATCGGCGCGTTTGGGAAATTCGCCGTTCAATCCGGCTTGCAAAATATCCAGCATGGTATGCCAGCCCATGGCGGTGGGCTTTTGCATGGCCTCAGGAATAGGCCGGTGCAGCAGCAGCAACCGCGTGCCGGGCTCTCGCGCTTCCAGATGGAATTCCAGATAGGAAACCGGCCAGGACGAAACCGTCTCGCCCGCGGAATAAACATTCCAGGTGTAACCCAGGAATTTCGCCGGGTGCCAGGCGGTCACCACGCCGCGAATATGTCCGCCCATCAGCGACACCGCTCCGCCTTCGCGCTCTTCGATGCGGGCCTCGCCATACCATTCCGGCAGCAAGTCCATATCGGTGAGAAATTCCCAGAGCCGCCCCGGCGAGGCGGGCAAGTCCCGCAGGAATTTCACCGCGCTCTCGGCAACGACCTCGCCTTTGCTCATGGCGTTTCCTTTTTCAAGGCGGCTTCCAGGGCGTCCAGTTTCGGATTCCAGAAGCCGCGAATGCGCGCCACCCAATCGGACAACTCGCCGATGCCTTCGGGGTTCAGGGCATAGATCCGTTTTTGCGCCTCAGCCCGCACGCTCACCAATTTCGCCTCGCGCAGCGCCTTCAGATGCTGCGAGACCGCCGGCGGGCTGAGCTGAAAATGGCTGGCGATATCCCCCGAGCACAGGGCGCCCGCCGCCAGCATTTCGACGATGCGCTGCCGGGTGGGATCTGCCAGGGCCGTCAATCCGTTCATGGCGGCATATTTTCGTATCAACTTAATTAAGTCAAGACGAAATTAATGGTGCTGGAACCGCCTTGCGCCTGGCCGGGCCCATGCCTAAGTACGGGCTCCTGAGGGTTTTTCATGTCCATTCCGCAGTCCGCCGGCGGGCTTATCGAAAGCCGCGACGATCTCATTCGCCACCTCTCCAAGGGCTGCCGGCCCAAGGAGCAATGGCGCATCGGCACCGAGCACGAAAAATTCGTCTATGACCTGAAGACCCTCAAGCCGGCCTCTTATGAGACCGGCATCCGCCCCTTGCTCGAAGGCATGCAGCGCTTCGGCTGGCAACCGGTGCGCGAGAACGACACCCTGATCGGCGGCATCATGAACGGCGCCTCCCTTAGCCTGGAGCCGGGAGGGCAGTTCGAACTCTCCGGCGCGGCGCTGAAAACCATTCACGAGACCTGCGCCGAGACCGACACCCATCTGGTCCAGACCCGCGAGATCGCCGCCGAACTGGGGCTGGGGGTGCTGGGCCTGGGTTTCGCGCCCAGCTGGACGCTGGACGAAGTGCCGGTGATGCCCAAGGGCCGCTACGCCATCATGAAACGCTATATGCCCAGGGTGGGCGGCTATGGCCTGGACATGATGTTCCGCACCTGCACGGTGCAGGTGAATCTCGATTTCGAATCCGAAGCCGACATGGTGAAAAAGCTGCGCGTCGGCCTGGCGCTGCAGCCGGTGACCACCGCGCTTTTCGCCAATTCCCCCTTCCGCGAAGGAAGGCCCAGCGGATTTCTGTCTTACCGTGCCCAAGTCTGGACCGATGTCGACAATGCCCGTTCCGGCATGCTGCCTTTCGCCTTTGAAACCGGCATGGGGTTCGAGCGATATGTCGATTACGCCCTGGATGTGCCGATGTATTTCGTCTATCGCGATGGCCACTATATCGATGTGGCCGGCCGCAGCTTTCGCGATTTCCTGGCCCGCAAAATCCCGGAAGTTGCCCATATCACGCCGGCGATGAGCGACTGGGCCGACCATCTCACCACGATCTTCCCGGAAGTGCGGCTGAAAAGCTTTTTGGAGATGCGCGGCACCGATGGCGGCCAGTGGCGGCGCATTTGCGGCATGCCGGCGTTATGGGTGGGATTGCTTTACGACAGCGTGGCGCTGGATGCGGCCTGGGACCTGGTGAAGGACTGGACGGCCGAGGAACGCCAGGCGATGCGCGACGGCGTCGCCAAACAGGCCTTCAAGACTCCCTTCCGCAAGGCGACGGTGCACGAATTGGCGCACCGGATGCTGGAGATTTCCGCGGCGGGGCTGAAGCGCCGCGCCGAGCTGGACGGCGGCGGGATGAGCGAAGAAGGATTTCTGACGCCTGTGCGCGAGCTGGTTTCGCGCGGCCATACCAGGGCGGAAGAATTGCTCAACAATTATCATGGCGTCTGGGGCAGGGACCTCACGCAGCTGTTCCGGGAATATAATTTCCTTTGACCCTGCGCAGAGCGGGAAGGCAACGCCCCGCCTTGCGGCGGGGCTAGCCTCACGCAAAGCTGTGGTCACGGTCCCATGATCGCGGTGGAATTCACCGTCAAACTGACCAGGGCTTCGCCGGCGATGGCGGCGGGCGGTGGTGCCTTGCGGTTCTGACCCGCCGGCGCGCCTTTGGTGGTGGTGGGCGTTTGCCCGATCTGTTCCTGGGCGTTGCCGATGGTGATGGTTTTGTAGCGCGCGACTTTGAGCTTGAGATCGCCCGCGACGTTGGCGGCGCGGTCCTGCATCGCCTTCAGGGCGGTTGCGGTCAGTTCGTCCTGCACCGATTTGAGGCTCTCGGGCGACACGAAGAAGCGCATTTCCCCCATCACCAACCCCTCGTTCTGCAGATTGCCCGCCAGATCGAGCACCGCTTCGATATCGCCGGAGGTCAAGGTCAGGGTCTGCTCGCCCTGCCACAGCGCCGATTCGCCGCTGTTGATATAGGGATGGTTGACGGAATAGGACCCCGTTTCGGCAATCACCGAGGGCGCGTCCTTGACCTTCGCCAGGGCCGCCATCATGCGCCGGTTGATTTCAACCTGGATCGCCCGCGCATTGGGTCCGCGCTGGATCACCCGCAAGGTGGCGGTGATGCGGTCGCGGGCGACCACCAGAGCGGCCTGCTGGCTCAGCTGAACTTCGGTGGTGGTGACGGGCTTGTTGTCCTTATCGGCGGCTTTTGCCGGCAGGCTCAGCAGCGACAAGGCGGTCAGGACGGCGGCCAGGCGCTGGATGGTTTGGGTCATTACACTGCACTCCCTCTTTGATGCCGGATTGGTCCACCATGGACCGCGTCCGCGCGCCTTTGAGATGTGATGGCCGCACGCGATCCGCCACGGTCAGGACTCGCCGCTTCTTGCCGCGCGGATGACAAAAACCGGCCGGTGCTTTATGGATTTGTGGGGCTTTGTGCGGACTTGGTCATGGAATTGCCACAGGGGGAATCCGACGCCATAGCGCATAGGGTGCGCGAACAGTTGGCCCGCCGGCGCCTGTCCCGCAAGCGGCTGGCGGACGATGCGCGCATCAGTCTCTCCACTTTGGAGAAGGTGTTGAACGGCAGTCGCGGCTTTACCCTGGCCACCATCGTGCGACTGGAGCAGGCTTTGGGCGTGCCCCTGCGCGCGCCCGCGCATGCTTCGCCTGCGGCCGAAGTCCAGGCGCCCGCCGACCTCGGCGCCTATTCCCACGCGGCGGTCAAAATGCTCGAGGGGGCTTATCTCACCCTGCGCCCCTCATTTGAGGTCAGCGGCGCCGTCTATGCGTATCGCACGGACCTGCGCTGGGACGGCGGCAAACTGGTGTTTGCGGAAAGCGAGCGGCTGGACGCCGTCAATGCCCAGGCCGGTGTGGTTTCCGTGCCGATACCGTCCGGCCATATCTATCTGTGCACCAATGCCGAGGGGCAGATGCGGCTTGCGGTGCTGGGGCGGCAGTTGCGCAGCGGGGCGATGTACGGCCTCCTGGTCACGCTCTTTTCCGGTTCGGGCGCCTATCTGCAGCCGGTGGCGGCACCGCTGGCGCTGGTGCCCCTCGGTTCGCTTAGCCCGCCGAGCTCCGACCTGTTTGGCCGAATTGCTCCTGACCATCCCTGTCACGGCGAATACCAGCGCCACCTGGCGCGGGTGGTGGAAAATGGCTTCGCGCGATTCCTGGGGTGACGGTTACGCCAGCAGCGCTCGTTATCTGCGCATGCGCCGGGCGGCGGCGATCAGCGCCAGCCCGATCAGCGCGATAACACCGCCGCGCGCGATCCACTCGCGTTGATCCAGCATGGTGCTTTCCGGCGGCCAATGCACGATACCGCCGCCCTGTAGCGCGAACAGGACGCCCGCTGCCAGCACGACAATCCCCAGCACCAGCATGATTGCTTTCATGGCCGATCCTTATCTGTCTTCGGGAAGAGGGATGAACTCGACATCGTCGCCGGGGATTTTGCCGAAACCGCCGTCCTTCCATTCGCGCTTGGCGCGTTCGATGCGTTCGCGGTCGGAGGAGACGAAATTCCACCAGATATGGCGCGGCCCATCCATCGGCGCGCCGCCCAGCAGCATGACGCGGGCAGGGCCGGCGCTGAACAGCGTGGCGGGCTCCCCCGGCTCCAGCATCAGCATGGCGCCGCTTTGATGGACATCGGCGCCGGTCTGGATTTCACCTTCCACCACCAAAAAGGCGCGCTCTTCCGGCGCCTGATCGAAAGTCAGGCTGCCGCCGGTCTCGAACAGCGCCTCGGCATAGAAAATCGGTGAGAAGGTTTTCACCGGCGAGGCCAGTCCGAAAGCCTCGCCCGCGATCAGCTTCAGCTTTACGCCGCGCTCTTCGCGCTGGGGCAGTTGATCCGAGGCGAAATGCTGAAAGGCCGGCGGGGCTTCTTCGTCGGATTTCGGCAACCCGATCCAGCTTTGGATGCCGTGCATGCGATGCCCGGCCGCCCGCGCATCCGGTCCGGTGCGTTCGGAATGGGCAATGCCGCGGCCGGCGGTCATCCAGTTGACGTCGCCGGGGCGGATCTCCTGCACCGTGCCCAGGGTGTCGCGGTGCATCTGCGAGCCTTCGAACAGATAGGTCAGCGTGGCGAGCCCGATATGAGGATGCGGGCGCACATCGATGCCTTTGCCCGGCGCGAAATCCACCGGCCCGAAATAATCGAAGAACACGAAGGGCCCGATACTGCGCCGCGCCGGTTGGGGCAGCACGCGGGTGACGAAAAATCCGTCGCCCAGATCATGGGCTTTGCCTTGAATGGGGATCATACGGTTTCTTCCGGCAGCAGAAACTCACCATCTGCCTTTCGATTGAGGGGTTTTGCCCAAACGACTGCGTTGCGGGGCAGGGGGGCGTAAAGATGCGGAAAATCCTCAGCCCGGGAGGGCGAATATTCCCATCTCAGCGCCTCGCCCAATTTGCCCGCGTCCACCGCCACCAGCATCAGATCGGTCTGGCCGGCATAATAACGCCGCAGCGTTTCGGGGAGTTGTGCGCGGGTGGAGAAATGCAGAAAGCCATCGGCCTGGTCATGCGGCGAGCCGGCATAGCTCTCGCCGGCATGCTCCCATTCGGGACGCGGCACGATCTTGAAGATCTCAGTCATCATCGCCCCAGCGCCAGCGCCAACCGCCTTCGGTTTTGAACCAGACGATGATACTGACCGGCACCACGCCTGCGAAGATCAGCAACGAACCGAGCCAGACCTCTTGGGGATCTTTCCCGTTGATCACCACTCCCGCCACCAACAGCGCCACCCCGACAAGCACCAACACCCAGCCCTGCCAAGTGTTGGGCGTGGCGCCCAATCCGTAACGCTTCTGCCGGAACCAATAACGCGCCATCAATCCATCCTTACGCCGCCGCCGCTGTGCCGCCCACCGTCAGCCCGTCGATCCGCAGCGTCGGCTGGCCCACGCCCACCGGAACGCTTTGGCCGTTCTTGCCGCAGGTGCCCACGCCGGTGTCCAGTTTCATGTCATTGCCGATCATCGCCACGCGGGTCAGGCATTCGGGGCCGGAGCCGATCAAGGTCGCGCCTTTGATCGGGGCGCCCAGTTTGCCGTTTTCGATGGCGTAAGCCTCGGTGCAGGAAAAGACGAATTTGCCATTGGTGATGTCGACCTGGCCGCCGCCGAAATTCACCGCATAGATGCCGTGCTTGACGCTGGCCAGGATCTCGCCCGGATCGCTCTTGCCCGCCAGCATATAAGTGTTGGTCATGCGCGGCATCACCGCCGAGGAATAGGATTGCCGCCGGCCATTGCCGGTCGGTTTCATCCCCATCAGCCGGGCATTTTGGCGGTCCTGCATATAGCCCTTGAGAATCCCATCCTCAATCAGCACGGTGCAGGAGCTGGGGGTGCCTTCATCGTCGATCGACAATGATCCGCGCCGGCCATTGATGGTGCCGTCATCGACCACCGTCACGCCCGGCGCCGCCACCCGCTCGCCCAGCAGCCCCGCGAAAGCAGACGTTTTCTTGCGGTTGAAATCGCCTTCCAGCCCATGCCCGATGGCTTCGTGCAGCAGGATGCCCGGCCAGCCCGGTCCCAGCACCACGCTCATTTCGCCCGCCGGGGCCGGCACCGATTCCAGATTGACCAGAGCCTGGCGCAGGGCGTCGTCCACCGCCGCTTTCCAATAGCTGGGGTCGAGATAGGTTTCGTAACCGCCGCGGCCGCCGCCGCCATAGCTGCCGGATTCCTGCCGCCCGGCCTGTTCCACCACCACCGACACATTCAGCCGCACCAGGGGGCGGATATCGGAATAATGCTCGCCGCCAGCGCGGATGATCTCGATGCGCTGCCATTCCCCGGACAGCGAGGCGGAAACCTGGCGCACCCGCGAATCCTTGGAACGGGCATAGGCGTTCATTTCCTCCAGCAGCGAGACTTTCTTCTCGAAGCCGGCGGTCTGCAGCGGATCGATATGGGTATAGAGCTTCACATTGCTGCGCGCCGGGGGCGCCGCGAGCGTTCCCGAATGCCCGGCCGCCACGGCCTGGACGGTGCGGGCGGCACGCTGGATGGCGTCCTCGGAAAGTTCCGTCGCATGGGCATAGCCGGTGGCTTCCCCCGCCACGGCCCGCAGCCCGAAGCCCTGAGTCGTGTCGAAACTGGCCGCCTTCAGCCGGTTATCGTCGAAGGAAAAGGATTCGCTCTGGCTGTATTCCAGGAACAGTTCCCCGTCATCGGCGTGGGCCAGCGCCTCATCCACCGTTTGCTGGACTTTGCCCCGGTCCATGCCGGTGCGGGAAAAGAACAGGTCTTGCGCCATATTTTGCTCCTGAAACGCGGCAAATAGCCGTATGCACCCTAGATATCGGGCCATCGCGCCCCTCAGACAAGGCGCAAAAACCCCATTGTGCGGGGCAAGCGCCGCGGGCGGGCGCCGCCAAAGCTGGCGCCGATCCGGGCCGTGCCATAAGGTCGCAATGACTTTAAGGGGTTAACCCCTCTAAATCCCTCGCAAGAATCTGAAACGCGTGGGATTTCCCGCGCCTTCGCGCTGCCACGAGGTCGCCGCATGTCTGTTGGAAAAGTTCTGGGCAAAATCGGCGCCGCCGCCGCACTTCTCAGCGTTGCGCTGGCCGATCCCGCCATGGCCCTGCCGCATCCCTGGCAGACCGGCTTTCAGCCGGCCGTCTCGCCGGTGATGGAGCAGATCGAGAATTTCCACACCGAGCTGTTCTGGATCATCACGGCGGTGTCGCTGTTCGTGGCGGCCCTGCTGGTCTGGATCATCATCCGGTACCGCCTCGCGACCAATCCGGTGCCGTCCAAGGTGCATCACAACACGCTGCTGGAAGTGGCCTGGACCATTATCCCGGTGATCATCCTGGTGGTGATCGCGGTGCCCTCCTTCAAGCTGCTCTATTACGAAGCGGCCATCCCCAAGGCGGATGTCCATCTGCGCGCCATCGGCAAACAGTGGTTCTGGTCTTATGAATATCCCGGCGCCGATGCCGGCTTCACCTATGATTCGCTGGGCCTGTCGGACGCCGATGCCAAGAAGGCGGGCGAACCGCGCCTGCTGGGCGTCGACAATGTCGTGGTGGTCCCGGTCAACAAGGTGGTGGAAGTCGAGACCACCGGCGCCGATGTGATCCACAGCTGGGCAGTGCCCCAGTTCGGCGTCAAGATGGATGCCGTGCCCGGCCGCCTCAACCATACCTGGTTCAAGGCGACCCAGACCGGCACCTATTACGGGGAGTGCTCGGAACTGTGCGGCGCCCGCCACGCCTACATGCCGATCGAAGTCAAGGTGGTGAGCGACGCCGACTATGCCGCGTGGCTCGCCGGCGCCAAGAAGAAATACGCCGCGATCGAAACCAACACCCGGCTCGCCGCGGCGAAATAGGAATCCAGCCATGACCGATCTCGCATTCGACGCCCGCCACGAAGATCACCATCACGGCGATCACGCCCATCATCCCACCGGCTGGCGGCGCTACGTCTATTCGACCAACCACAAGGACATCGGCACGATGTACCTGATCTTCGCCGTCATGGCGGGGATCGTGGGCGGCGCCTTTTCGATGCTGATGCGGGCCGAATTGATGTATCCGGGCCTGCAGGTCTTTGCCGAACCGCACACCTTCAATGTTTTCGTCACCGGCCATGGCCTGATCATGATTTTCTTCATGATCATGCCCGCGATGATCGGTGGCTTCGGCAATTGGCTGGTACCGCTGATGATCGGGGCGCCGGACATGGCGTTCCCGCGCATGAACAATATCTCGTTCTGGCTGCTGCCGTTCTCGTTTGGACTGCTGGTTCTTTCCATGTTCGTGGAAGGCGATTCCGGCGGCATCGGCGTCGGCGGCGGCTGGACCCTCTATGCCCCGCTTTCGACCTATGGGTCACCCGGACCGGCGATGGATCTGGCGATCTTCTCGATCCATATCGCGGGCGCCTCCTCGATCCTGGGCGCGATCAACTTCATCACCACCATCTTCAACATGCGCGCGCCGGGCATGACCTTGCACAAGATGCCTCTGTTCGTGTGGTCGATCCTGGTCACCGTCTTCCTGCTGCTGTTGTCGCTGCCGGTTCTGGCGGGCGCCATCACTATGCTGCTGTCGGACCGGCATTTCGGCACCTCGTTCTTCGATGCGTCCGGCGGCGGCGATCCGATCCTGTATCAGCATCTGTTCTGGTTCTTCGGCCATCCCGAGGTCTACATCCTGATTCTGCCCGGCTTCGGCATGATCAGCCATGTCATCTCGACCTTCTCCAAGCGGCCGGTGTTCGGCTATCTCGGCATGGCCTATGCCATGGTGGCGATCGGCTTTATCGGCTTCCTGGTCTGGGCGCACCACATGTACACGGTGGGCCTGTCGGTCGACACCAAGGCCTATTTCGTCTTCGCCACCATGGTCATCGCGGTGCCCACCGGCATCAAGGTGTTCTCCTGGATCGCGACGATGTGGGGCGGTTCGATCGAGTTCAAAACTCCCATGCTGTGGGCGACGGGATTTGTCTTCCTGTTCACGGTGGGCGGCGTCACCGGCGTGGTGCTGGCCAATGCCGGCGTCGATGTCGTGCTGCAGGATACTTATTACGTGGTGGCGCATTTCCACTACGTCCTCAGCCTGGGCGCCGTGTTCGCGATCTTTTCGGGGTTCTATTTCTGGTTCCCGAAATTCACCGGCTATATGTACAACGAGACCCTGGGCAAGCTGCATTTCTGGATCACTTTTGTCGGGGTCAATCTCGCCTTCTTCCCGATGCACTTCCTGGGCCTGGCCGGCATGCCGCGCCGTTATGCCGATTATCCCGATGTCTATGCGGACTGGAACAAGGTCTCGTCCATCGGCGCCTTCATCGCCGGCTTCGGCGTGCTGGTGTTCCTGGCGATGCTGATCGAGGCCTTCGCCAAAAAGCGCGTCGCCGGCGACAATCCCTGGGGCGTGGGCGCCACCACCCTGGAATGGACGCTGCCGTCGCCGCCGCCTTTCCACCAGTTCAACGAGCTGCCGCATATCGGCGATGGACACTGATGTCATGAAGATTGGGGCGCAATGACGGTCGCCGTCACATATAGTCCCCAGCGGGTCACCACGGTCGGTGACTTCTTCGCCCTGCTTAAACCCAGGGTGATGTCGCTGGTGATTTTCACCGGTCTTGCCGGCATCGTCGCGGCACCCGGACACCTGCATCCGCTCACCGCTTTTACCGCGCTGCTGTGTATCGCGGTGGCGGCGGGGGCCTCGGGCGCGCTCAACATGGCCTATGACAGCGACATCGACGCGGTGATGAGCCGTACCGCGACGCGGCCTATTCCCATGGGCCATGTCGCGCGCGAAGACGCACTGGCCTTTGGCTGGGCGCTGGCGGTCATGGCGGTGGCGACGATGTGGCTGTATGTGGGCGTGCCGGCGGCATCGCTGCTGGCCTTCACCGTCTTCTTCTATGTCGGCGTCTATACGCTATGGCTGAAACGCCGCACGCCGCAGAACATCGTGATCGGGGGCCTCGCCGGTGCGCTGCCGCCGGCGATCGGCTGGGCGGCGGTGACCGGCTCTCTGTCGCTGGCGCCGGTCCTGCTGGTGGCGATCGTCTTCTTCTGGACCCCGCCGCATTTCTGGGCGCTGTCGCTGTGGCGCAATCAGGATTATGCCCGCGCCGGGGTGCCGATGCTGCCGGTGGTCAAGGGCAAGCCCCATACCCGCAAGGCGATCTTCGCCTATACGCTGCTGCTGGCGCCGCTGGGCGTGGCGCCGGCCTTTATCGGCCTTGGCGGAATTCTCTATCTGGTGGTTTCGGCCAGCATGGGGTTCTGGATGCTGCTGGAAGCCTTCGCCACCTTGCGCGAACGCGACGAGGTCCGCGAGCCGGCCGCCAAACGCTTGTTCAAGGTCTCGTTGCTGTATCTGTTCGCCCCTTTCGCCGCGCTGATCGTCGAGCGTCTGCTCGGCCTGGCGCCATTTTGGGCATGAGGCGATGGATGACCCCGATCGGGCAATGCGCGAACGCCGCAAGCGCAACATCGTTTTCGCACTCGTCCTGGGTGCGCTGGCAGTTTTGTTTTATCTGATGTCGATCGTGCAATGGCACGGCACTGGCCACTAGAGGGGCTTAAGTCATGAGCAGCGATGTAAAGCACGATTATCATCTGGTGGATCCCAGCGCCTGGCCGATCATCGGCTCCTTCGCCGCCTTCACCATGCTGGTTGGGGCGGTGCTCTGGATGAATTCCGGCTATGCCGGCTTTGGCGTGCTTTCGGGCCAGCCCTGGATCTTCATCGTCGGCTTCGCCCTGGTGCTCTACACCATGGCCGGCTGGTGGCGCGACGTGGTCCGGGAATCGGTGGTGCTGGGCAACCACACCCCGGTGGTCAAGCTGCATCTGCGCTATGGCATGATCCTGTTCATCTCCTCCGAGGTGATGTTCTTCGTCGCCTGGTTCTGGGCCTATTTCAATTCGGCGATCTTCTTCGGCGATGTCAGCATCGGCTCCTGGCCGCCGGCCGGGATAGTCACGCTGGATCCCTGGCATTTCCCCCTGCTCAACACCCTGATCCTGCTCACCTCGGGCACCACGGTGACCTGGGCGCATCACGCCATCCAGACCGGCGACCGCAAAGGCGCCATCCAGGGCCTGATCCTGACCGTGCTGCTGGGCGCCAGCTTCACCGCGGTGCAGGCTTATGAATATGCCCATGCCCCCTTCACCTTCGGCTTCAACCATCTGGCGCTGCAGCCCTTCACCGATGCGGCTCATGCCAGCCTCGCCAAGGGTGCCGGCAATTTCCAGGCGATCTATGGTTCTACCTTCTTCATGGCCACCGGCTTTCACGGCGCCCATGTGATCATCGGCACCATCTTCCTGACGGTCTGCCTGGCGCGTGCCATCGCCGGCCAGTTCACCCCGACCCGCCATTTCGGCTTCGAGGCGGCTGCCTGGTACTGGCACTTCGTCGACGTGGTGTGGCTGTTTCTGTTCGCCTGCATCTATGTCTGGGGTCAGGGTCCGGTAACGGCCGGCTAGGCTTTCGCCGTCCGCACGCTGGCGCTACGAACCGTGCGACGCTCCTGGCCGGATGGCCAAAATGCTGCGCCTAGAAAGGTGATGCGGTGAAAGAACCCAACACCACAAAAGCTTGCCTGCTTGGCCTTTGCCCGCGTTGCGGGCAGGGACGGCTGTTCGACGGCTATATCAAGCTGAGACCGGCCTGCCAAAGCTGCGCTCTGGATTATGCCATGTTCGACGCGGGCGATGGTCCTGCCGTGTTCGGCATCCTGATCGTGGGCGCCATCGTGGCCGGGCTGGCGCTTTATGTGGAGTTCACGTTTTCGCCGCCCTATTGGGTGCATGCGGTTTTGTGGGCGCCGCTGATCGTGATCCTCAGCCTGGGTTTTCTGCGCCTGTCCAAATCGACCCTGTTGGTGCTGCAATACAAGCACAAGGCTGGCGAAGGACGCCGCCAGTGATCCGCTTCCGCCCGCTGCCGGGCCTCACTATCGCCACTCTGATCGCGGTCGCCATCCTGATCGGGTTGGGGGTGTGGCAGATGCAGCGGCTGCAGTGGAAACTGGGGCTGATCGCCACCATCGACGCGCACATGGCCGCAGCGCCGCTTCCCCTGGCGCAAGTGCTGGCGATGCCCGCCGATCAGGCGCAATACCACCGCGTGGTCCTGACCGGGCATTTCGACAATACCAAGGAAACCTATGTCTTTGCCATCGGCGCCGGCGGAGCCGCGCTCTATCATGTGTTGACACCTCTTGTGACCGATACCGGCAAGACAGTTATGGTGGACCGGGGCGCAGTGCCCCGCGAAAAGCTCGATCCCGCCACCCGCATAGCCGTGACCGGCGAAACAAAAGTCGTCGGGGTGTGGCGCATACCGGACAGGCCGGGCTATTTCACGCCGGCGCCGGATCTGGCCCATCGCATCTGGTATGGGCGCGATCTCGCCGGCATCGCCCGCGCCGACAGGACCGATTTGGCAGCGCCGGTGCTGGTGGAAGCCGACGCCACCCCCAATCCGGGCGGCTGGCCGAAAGGGGGGCAAACCGTGGTCGATCTGCCCAACAATCACCTCTCCTATGCCATGACCTGGTTTGGCCTTGCGGCGGGGCTTGTCGGCGTCTATCTGGCCTTTCATATGTCCAAGGGCCGGCTGGGCTGGGCCTAGGAGCCGGCCGCAACAGGATCGCCGATGCAGTTCATTTCCACCCGCGGCCAGGCGCCGGTTTGCGATTTCGCCCAGGTGCTGCTGGCCGGCCTGGCGCCCGACGGCGGGTTGTATGTGCCCCAGCAATGGCCGCAATTCACCGCGAGCGAGATTGCCGGTTTTGCCGGCAAGCCCTATCAGGCTGTGGCGTTTGAAGTGCTGTCATGCTTTGCCGGCGGGTCTTTCAGTGCCGATGAGCTCGAACAGGATATCGCTGCCGCTTATGCCGGCTTCGATTCACCTGCCATTGCGCCGCTGCGCAAGCTGGACGGCGCAAGCAGCAATGGCAGCCATTATTTGCTCGAGCTGTTTCACGGCCCCACCTTCGCTTTCAAGGACCTGGCGCTGCAGATCCTGGGCCGGCTGTTCGCCCGGGCCCTGGCGCGGCGCGGCGGGCGCGCCACCATTGTCGCGGCGACTTCCGGTGACACCGGTTCGGCCGCGATCGCGGCGTTGGGGGGCCTGGCCAATATCGAGGTCTTCGTCATTCATCCCTTGGGACGGGTGAGTGAGGTGCAGCGGCGGCAGATGACCACCAGCCCGCACGCCAATGTCCACAACATCGCGCTGGAAGGCAGTTTCGACGACGCCCAGAGCATCGTCAAAGAACTTTTCGCGCAAAAGGAATTTGCGGCCGAGATCGGGCTCACCGCGGTCAACTCGATCAATTTCGTGCGCATCGCGGCGCAAAGCGTTTATTATTTCACCGTCGCCGCCGCTCTCAAACAGCCGGCGATCTTCGTCGTTCCCACCGGCAATTTCGGCGATGTCTTCGCCGGTGAGGCGGCGATGCGGATGGGACTGCCCGTCGAGCGTCTGGTGATCGCCACCAATGCCAATGACATCATGGCCCGTGCCTTGAACGAAGGCGTCTATGCCTCGGGCGCGGCGCATCACACCCTCAGTCCCTCGATGGACATCCAGGTGGCGTCCAATTTCGAGCGCGCTTTGTTCGAAGCCTCGCAGCGTGACGCGCGCTGGACGGCGGCGGCGATGGGGCAGTTCGCCAAGACGCGCCGGCTGGAATTGCCGCCGGCCGTGCTGGCGCAACTGCGTGCCCGCTACACCGCCTTTGCCTGTGACGACGCCGCGATTCTGGCGACCATCAAAAAGACCGCGGCGGAAACGGGGCAGGTCGTCGATCCCCATACCGCCGTGGCGGTCTGCGCTGCGGAGCGCGTTCCGGCCTCGGCTGCGCCCCAGGTGGTCCTCTCCACCGCCCATCCGGCAAAGTTTGGCGACGCGGTGAGGCAGGCGCTGGGCCGGCCGCCCGCAATGCCGGAAGGGCTCAAACGGGTGATGGATCTGCCGGAACGGTTTGAAACCATACCGAACGACCTGGCTTTGATTCGCCAGTTCATCTCTTCTAGACTGCCCGCATGAATATTGAAATATCAAGCCTTTCCAATGGCTTAACTATCATCACCGACCCGATGGTGAGCCTGGAAAGCGCCGCTTTGGGCGTATGGGTCGGCACCGGCTCGCGCAACGAACGCCCCGATCAGATGGGCCTCTCCCATCTGCTGGAGCATATGGCCTTCAAAGGCACCAAGCGGCGCAGCGCCCGCCAGATTGCCGAAGAGATCGAAGCGGTCGGCGGTTATCTCAATGCCTATACCGGGCGCGAACAGACCGCTTTCCATGCCCGCATTCTCAAACAGGATGCGGCGCTGGCGCTGGACATTATCGCCGATATCCTGATCGACCCGGCCTATGCCGAAGCCGAATTGGAGCGCGAGCGCCAGGTGGTGCTGCAGGAGCTGGGACAAGCCCGCGACACCCCCGACGATATCGTTTTCGATCATCTGCAGAACGCGATCTATCGGGGTCAGGCTTTGGGCTGGCCGATCCTGGGCGATGAGAAAACGATCAGCGGTTTTACCCCCGAGGCCTTACGCGCCTATGCCGGCGCGCAATATCGCAGCCGCAGCATGGTGCTGGTGTCATCGGGCGCGGTGGCGCATGCGCAGATGGTGGCTTTGGCGCAGGAAAAATTCTCCGGCCTGACCGGCGGCACTGTGGCGGCGCCGATCGCGCCGGCGCGCTATATCGGGGGGGAATACCGCGAGACGGACGATCTGGAGCAAGCCCATATCGTCTATGCGTTTCCTTCGGTGTCGCAGCGCGATCCGGATTTCTATGTCGCCCAACTTTACGTCGCCATCCTGGGCGGGGGCATGTCCTCGCGCCTCTTCCAGGAAGTGCGCGAGAAACGGGGCCTGTGTTATTCGATCTATGCCTTCGCCACCAATTTCGTCGATGGCGGCTATAACGGCGTCTATGTCGGTACCGGCGAAGAGGAGGCGGAGCAAATCTCCGCCGTGGTGGCCGGCGAGATGGAAAACATGACCGGCGCGATCACCGACGCCGAATTGGCGCGGGCCAAGGCGCAATTGCGCTCCGGCTTGTTGATGGGACTGGAACGGCCCGGCAACCGCTCCGAGCAAATCGCCGGACAGATATTCTCGCTCGGCCGCGTGCAGCCGATCGAAGAAGTTCTGGCCCAGCTTGAGGCGGTCGATGCCGACCAGGTCCGCCGCTTCGCCGCCGCGTCCATGCGGGCGCCTTCACTGGCGGCGATTGGGCCGGTGGCGAAATTGGAAAGCTTTCAGAATTTTTCCGCCCGTTTTTCCGCGGCCCGCGCGGCGGAGTAGATCCATGGCCACGGCGCGCATGAAAACCCGGACCATGGCCTTTATGCGCGGCCTGACGTTTCCGGGCGGCCAGCAGCCGGTGATTCATGGCGAAAAGGTTTATCTGCGCTATCCGCGGATCAGCGATTATTTGAGCTGGGCCCGGCTGCGCAGCGAAAGCCGCGAATTCCTCACCAAATGGGAGCCGGTTTGGGCCGAGGACGAACTCACCCGCGGCGCCTTTCGCCGCCGTATCAAGCGTTATCACAAAGAGACGCGGCTGGATTCGGCCTATGTGTTCTTCGTCTTCCGCGCCAGCGACGACATGCTGATGGGCGGCTGTACTCTGTCGAATGTGCGGCGCGGCGTAACCCAATGCTGCGCCCTGGGCTATTGGATCGGGGCACGTTTCGCGCGCAAGGGTTACATGCATGACGCGATCAAGGCGCTGATCCCTTTCGTCTTTACAACCTTGGGCCTGCACCGGATCGAGGCCGCCTGCCTGCCGGAAAACCAACCATCGCGCAATCTGCTCGCCAAGCTGGGATTCCGTGAAGAAGGCATTGCCCGGCGCTATCTGCTGATCAATGGCGAATGGAGCGATCATGTTCTCTTCGCGCTGCTGGAAGACGAGGCCGCTATCGATCAGGGCCGCGTCTAGTGCGGTGCCGCAATTGCCGATTCAAAGGCGCGGGCTTTTGCTCTAGGCTGGGCGAGTCAGCCAAGGATCGGATCGTTTGAGCCTTTGGAAACGCGTTGCGCTGCTGTTTTGCCTTCTGGTTGTGGGGCTGGCGGGCGCACGCGCGGCAGCGCCGGACCCGCAGGTCAATTTTGGCGGCCCCGATAATCTGATCGAGCTCAAACCGTTCCTCACCCCCTATCACGCCCCCGGCGGACCGGAGCCGGATGGCTCGGTCTGGTATATGCTCTCGGTCACCAACGACCAGGTGCGTCCTGCCACACGGGTGCTGGTCGCCGGTCAGCCGCCGCAATTGGCGCTCTATCCGCTGCCGCGCCCCATGCGTCCCGCCATCCTGGCGGTCGCCAGTTCGGATTCCGGTGTGCTGGTGCAGCCGGCGGATGTCTATGGCCACCGCGCATGGCGCATCATCATTCCCCCGGTGACGTCTGTGGGCCTGGCGGTACGGGTGGGCGCGGCGCAAACGCCCCCTTCGCTGCTGGCTTGGACCGAGCCGGCCCTGGCGTCACACAATCGCCAATTGGCGATCTTCGTCACGGCAGTCGGGGCCCTGATCGCGGCGGCGGCCTTGATCATGGGCGGGCTGGCGATCCTGATCGGCCATGCGGCGCCGCGCTGGTCGGCCTTGACGCTGTTTCTGCTGCTGGCGAGTTGGCTCGCCGGCACCGGTATGTTCGACGCCAGCCTCGCCACCCATATCGGCGGGCCCTATGGCCTGACCGCCTTCCTCACCGTGTTGACGCTGGTGGCGGGGATGCGGCTCGCCGATGCCATCATTCCGGTGCGCGAGATGATGCCGCATCGTCAAAAGGATTTCCGCTATTTGTTGTTGGGCCTGTGCGGATTGGGCGCCCTGGCCTATCTGGGCATTCCCGGCGCGACCTTGCTGACCGACGCCGCCATCGTGGCGGGCAGCGCCGGCGTCGCCGCCTATCTGGTGCGCTGCGGCCGCGCCGGCGTGAAAGCGGCGCAGGTGATCGCGCCTAGTGCCGCGGCCTTCGCCCTGGTGGCGCTGGCAGCGGCGGTGACGGCAGCGGGGGGCCTGGGCGAGGGTCTGACGGCGCCGGCCACCACGGGCGGTTTCGCGGCGGCGGGCGCCATCCTTTTGGCGCTGGCAGTGATCGCCAGCGAAGAAATCGCGGTGCTGCCCTTCCTGCATGGCTCGGGCGCGGCCCGGCTGCTGGAAGCCCAGGCGCGCGCGGCCCAGCGCCCCGCGGAGGAGCAGCAAATGGCGGCCAGTTTCGACACGCTGCCGCTGGCCAATCTGGCGCTGGCCGCGATCGGCGCGGCCCATCAAGGTGTTTTCAATCTGGATTTCCGCTCCCAGCTTTTGACGCTTTCGCCGGAAGCTTCCGGTTTGCTGGGCGTGGGTTCGCATGAGGCGACGCTCTCCCATGCCGATTGGATCGCCCATATTCACCCCGAGGACCGCGAGGCCTATCGCCGGTTGCTGGACAGCCACAAGGCCAAGCCCGGCGCCGCGTTCCGGCTGGAATTCCGCGTCCGGCTCGCCGATGCGTCCTATCGCTGGCTGGAACTGCGCGCCACGATCATCAGCGATGGCGACGAACCTTCGGAGTGCCTCGGCCTACTGGCCGATATCAGCGAAAGGCGCGATGCGCCGATACCGGCCACCGATCCGCTCACCGGCCTGGCCACTCGGGCCGGTTTGATGGAGCGGCTCTCCGCTTTGCCGGACGCGTGTCTCGCGTTGCTCGATCTCGACCGCTTCAAACAGATTCACGCCAGCCTGGGGGACGCGGGCGGCGATGCGGTGCTGCTGCAGACCGCACAGCGGCTGACCCAGCGCTTTGGCAAAGAGGCGGAAATTTTCCGCGTCGGCGGCGACGGCTTTGCCCTGCTGTTTCCAAAACCCGCGCGGTGCGATCAGGCTTTCGGCGACGAATTGGTGGAATTGTGCAATCGCGCCTATCCCTATGACGGGCGCAACATCTTCGCCCCCGCCAGTGCCGGCGTGGCCCGCGGCCCCGGCGAAGGGCTGCTGCGCAACGCCGAACTGGCGCTTGGCGCCGCCAAGCGGCGCGGCGGCGGCTGCGCCAAACTTTTTCATGCCGATCTGGAGGCGCAGGCGCCGAGCGATCCGGTGGCGCTGGAAGCCGATCTGCGCCAGGCCCTCAAGGACGGCGAGCTCGATCTGCATTATCAGCCGATCATGCGGATTTCCAATCAAAGCGTGTGCGGCTTCGAGGCCCTGCTGCGCTGGAATCATCCGCAAAAAGGCGTGGTCTCGCCGGCCGAATTTGTCGCCCATTGCGAGACCACCGGCCTGATCGTTGCCGTCGGACGTTTCGCGCTGGAGCGGGCCGCCAGCGATCTTGCCCATTGGCAGCGCTATTTTCCGGTCCATCCGGCGCTGTTCGTCAGCGTCAATCTCTCGCGCCGGCAGCTGCGCGATCCGGGCTTCGAGGAGCTGCTGGCCCAGGTGCTCAAATCCCATGAACTCGCTCCCGGTTCGCTTCGCCTGGAAGTCACCGAAAGCGCGGTCAGCTCGGACAATCAGTTGTCGTCGATGTTGCCGCGGCTGCGCGCCTTGGGCGCGGGTCTTTCGATCGACGATTTCGGCACCGGCTCCTCCAGCTTGAGCGAGTTCCGCTCGCTGCCTTTCGACACCGTCAAGGTCGACCGCAGTTTCCTGGTGCGCCATTCCGAAAAGGACGGCTCCAATGCCGGGATGGTGCTGTCCTCGGTCATCGCGCTGGCGCATGATTTCCAGCGCGAAGTGGTGGTGGAGGGCGTGGAAAGCGCCGAAGAAGCCCATTGGCTGAAGGATATGGGCTGCGAATATGCGCAAGGCCATTTCTTCTCGCCGGCCCTGAGCGCCGCCGAAGCGCTGTCCTTTATCGCCCGGCATTATGACGTAACTGCGGCAGCCTCCTAGCGTCCTCGGAGGGGATAGATCGCGACCCCTTCTGCCGCTACACTCCCGCCACCCCCAGCAACGGAGTTTCCATGACGATCAAAGTCGGTGACAAAATCCCTTCGGTGACCTTGCGCGAGATGACCCCCGACGGGCCCAAGCCGGTTTCCACCGACGAACTCTTCGCGGGCAAGAAAGTCGCGCTTTTCGCGCTGCCGGGCGCCTTCACCCCCACCTGCTCGGCCAAGCATGTTCCCGGTTTCGTGCAGAATGCCGAAGCGCTCAAGGCCAAGGGCATCGACACCATCGCTTGCGTATCGGTGAACGACGCCTTCGTGATGGGGGCCTGGGGCAAGGATCAGGGCGCGGGCGACAAGGTGCGCATGCTGGCCGACGGCAATGGCGAATTCACCCAGGCCGTGGGCCTGGAGATGGACGGCACCAAATTCGGCATGGGCAAGCGTAGCCAGCGTTATTCGATGATCGTCGACAATGGCGTGGTGAAGTCCCTCAATGTCGAACAGCCCGGCGCCTTCGAAGTCTCCAGCGCCGAATTCCTGCTGGGGCTTCTCTAATCTGGGTTCTTTGACGGAATTGCCGAGCGCGCCAGCAGATCGGCGCGCTCGTTTTCCACATGCCCGGTATGGCCGCGGACCCAGCGCCAGACAAGCGCATGTTTGGCAAGCTCGGCGTCCAGCGCCCGCCACAAATCTTCATTCTTGACCGGCTTCTTGTCGGCAGTTTTCCAACCCTTGGTCTTCCAGCCTTTCAACCATTTCTCCGCCCCATCCATCACATAACGGGAATCGGTGTGGATCACGACTTCGGCGCGGCCCTTCAGCGCTTTCAGGCCTTCGATCACGGCGGTCAATTCCATCCGGTTGTTGGTGGTGGCCTGTTCGCCGCCGAAGATCTCCCGCTCATGGGCGCCGCTGCGCAGGATGGCCGCCCATCCGCCGGGCCCGGGATTTCCCGAACAGGCGCCATCGGTGAAAATATCAATTCGCTTCAAAGTCCGTACTCACCGGCATGTTTGACCTGCATATGAAAGCGCAGCCGCTTGGAATATTCGCGCGGGTCCTTGGGCCGGACCAGCGCGTTCGGATCGTGATTCAGCCAGTCATAGAGCCGGGTCAGCAGAAACCGCAGCGAGGCCCCGCGCATCAAGACGGGCAGGGCGTCGATTTCTGCCGGGGTCAGGGCGCGCACCGAGCGATAACCGGCGATCAGCGCTTTCCCCTTGGTGACGTTGTAGGCGCCGTCGCTCTCGAAGCACCAGGAATTGAGCATCACCGACAAGTCGTAAGCGAACATGTCGCGGCAGGCGAAATAGAAATCGATCACGCCGGAAACCTTGTCCTGCATGAAGAGCACATTGTCGGGAAACAGATCGGCATGGATCAGGCCGGCCGGCAGATCGGTGGGCCAGCGCCGCTCCAGATCGGCGAGCGCATCGGCGATCAGCGCCGCCAGCCCTCCTTGCACGGAATCGGCGCGCGCGATGGTCGCCGTGGCCAATTCGCGCCAACCGGCCAGGCCAAGCGCATTGGGCCGGCTCAAGGCAAAACCGCCGCCCGAATCATGCAGCCGCGCCAAGGTGCCCCCGGCCGCGGCGCAATGCCCCGCCTCGGGGCGTCGCAGGGAAATGCCGCTCAGGAATGTCAAAATCGCCGCGGCGCGGCCTTTCAGCATGAGCCATTGCGAACCATCGCGGGCGCGCACGGGCTGCGGACAATTCAAGCCGCGCGCCGCCAGATGCTCCATCAGCCCCAGGAAAAACGGCAGATCCTCGATCCTGACGCGCTTTTCATAAAGGGTGAGGATATAGGCGCCGCGATCGGTCTGCAGATAGAAGTTGGAATTCTCCACCCCTTCGGCGATGCCCTTGAAGCTCAGCGGCAGACCGATGTCGTATCCCGACAACAGGCCTTCCAGATCCTCAAAACTGACATCGGTATAGACCGCCATGACGCCTTCCTGTGGGCCGCTTCCCTTACGGGGGTCGGATGGGTAAAGTCCGCCCCCCAAAAGCGAACAGGGGCCGAGAAGTCGGACCTAGCCCTCAAAAAGTCAAGTTTTGCGCCGGATATCGATCATGACCCGCCTTGCGTCCCTTGCCGGTTTGGCTGCCCTGCTGTTTCTCACAGGCTGCAACACCCAGAGAATCAGCATTTGCCCCGGCTCGGCGATCCTGGCCGACACCGCCACCGAGGCGGTGATGCGCCCCGGCGCGCCGCAGGATTTGTCCGGCGTCGCCGCGACCGCCAGCATCACCGATGTCAACTCCAGTTGCATCTTCGACCGCGCCAAGGGCACCACGCTTTCCAGCGTGGATATCGATTTCCGCGCCACCCGCACCCCGACCGCCGATGCCGTCAGCTACACGCTGGATTATTTCGTCACCGTCAATTCGGCGGCGCAACTGGTGAGCAAGAAGCTGTATAAGGTGCGTTTCGATTTTGCGCCCGGCGCGGCAGTGGCGACCGCGTCGGAGTCGCCGGACCAGGTTCAGGTCACTCTGGAGCGTGGGCATTTGCCCAATGATTACCAGGTGCTGGTGGGCTTCCAGCTCACGCCCGAACAATTGGCGTTCAATCGCAAGATGGGCCGCTACGTTCCATGACCAGTCTGGCGGCCGAGCTGTCGCGCCGGGCCGGTGAGGCTTTCGCGGCGGAGGGGCTGGATGCGGGTTTCGGCCGGGTGCAGGTGTCCGATCGCCCCGACCTGGCGCAGTTTCAATGCAATGGCGCCCTGGCGGCGGCCAAGCAAAGCAAAAGCAATCCCCGTGTCATGGCCGAGAAAGTGGCGGCGCGGCTGAAAGCCGATCCCTTTTTCGCCAAGGTCGAAATTGCCGGTCCCGGCTTCATCAACCTGGACGTCACCGACGACGTCTTGTCGCGGCAGTTGGCCGAGTTGGCGGCGGACGAAAAGCTCGGCGCGCCGGATACGGGGCAGGGCCGCACCGCCATCCTGGATTTCGGCGGCCCCAATGTCGCCAAGCCCATGCATGTGGGTCATCTGCGCTCCTCCATCATCGGCGATTGCCTGCAGCGGCTCTACCGGGCCAATGGCTGGCGGGTGATCAGCGATGTGCATCTGGGCGATTGGGGGCTGCAGATGGGCCAGTTGATCACCGAAGTCGAGGTGCGGGGCATTGCCCCGGTCTATTTCGATGCCGGCTTCAAAGGTCCGTACCCGGATCAATCCCCGGTGTCGATGGACGATCTGGAAGAAATGTATCCGGCGGCTTCGGCGGCGTGCAAAAGCGATCCGGCGCGATTGGATGCGGCGCGGCGCGCCACGGTCGAATTGCAGGATGGCCGCCCCGGCTATCGGGCGTTGTGGCGCCATTTCGTCAAAGTTTCGGAAGAAGGGCTGACGCGCGAATTTGCCAGCCTGGGTGTGAAATTCGATCTGTGGAACGGGGAATCCACTGTGCATGGCTTGATCGGGCCGATGCTGGAAGATCTCAAGGCGCGGGGATTGGCGCAAATCAGCGAAGGCGCCCTGGTGGTGCCGGTGGCGCGCGAGGACGACAAAAAGCCCATGCCGCCCCTGATCCTGGTCAAGTCGGAAGGCGGCGTGCTGTACGGCACCACCGATCTTGCCACGATCATCGAGCGGGTCCGCGATTATCACCCGGCACTGATCCTTTATATCGTCGACCACCGCCAGCATGGCCATTTCGAACAGGTGTTCCGCGCCGCGCAGCAAGCCGGCCTCAATGACGGCGCCGCGCTGGAGCATGTCGGCTACGGCACCATGAACGGTGCGGACGGCAAGCCCTTCAAGACCCGGGCCGGCGGGGTGATGAAGCTTTACGATCTGATCGCGATGGCGACGGCGGAAGCGCAAAAGCGGCTGGCCGAACAAAATCTGGATGCCGATATCGGGCAGCAGGAGCGTGGCGATATCGCCCGCATGGTCGGCATCGCCACCATCAAATTCGCCGATCTCTCCAACCACCGCACCACCGATTATATTTTCGACCTGGAGCGGTTTTCGCGCTTCGAGGGCAAGACCGGGCCCTATCTGCAATATGCGGCGGTGCGCATCCGCTCGATCCTGCGCAAGGCCGGCGAGTCGGGCCGCGTCGGACGGCTGGCGGCGCCGGCGGAACGGGCGCTGGCGCTGCAACTGGTTTCGGTGGGCGATGCCATGGCGGCGGCGGAAGAAAAACGCGCCCCCAATATCCTGTGCGATTACGCCTTCACCCTGGCCCAGGGCTTCAGCCGCTTTTATACCGAGCACCATATTCTGTCGGAAACGGATGCCGAATTGCGGGCCGCCCGGCTAGGGCTGAGCAACCTCACTTTGGCCGTGATGGCGCGGATTCTGGGGCTTTTGGGGATCGAAGTTCCCGATAGAATGTGAATAACTCTAGGGGCCCAGCGGCCTCGAATTGACTCCCGGGGGTCCCCCTTTAGAATGCGCCGCAACATCGTGTCCGCCGTGAGGCGCGCGGCGATGGCCATCACACGATCCCTCGCGGGAGACGTTTGTCCTCAACGGAGCATAGGCCGACCTGTCGGCCGAAGCCCCCAGGGGCGAAGGCCGAAGGAGCAACCACCCGGAAACTCTCAGGCAAAAGGACCGCGAAGGAGATGAATCTCTGGAAAAGCGCCGGTCGCAAGGCCCGCCTACCGAAGGGGTAACCTGGCTTCGCCTTTTGGGCTCGGCGGGGGAAAACTCTCAGGTCCCATGACAGAGGGGTTCGCACCGCCGCGTTGGCGGAAGGACTTCTTTCTGTATCGGGACTATCATGACCGTCACCACCGAAATTCTGAAAAAGACTCCGCTCCATGCTTTGCATCTGGAGCTGGGCGGCAAAATGGTGCCCTTCGCCGGTTATGAAATGCCGGTGCAATATCCCGCCGGGGTGCTGAAGGAGCATCTGCATACCCGCGAGCGCGCCGGGCTGTTCGATGTCTCCCATATGGGCCAGGCCTTTTTGTCGGGCGACGATCCCGCCAAGGCGCTGGAAAGCGTGACGCCCGCCGACATCATCGGCATCCGCGAAGGCGCGCAGCGCTATGGCTTGCTGCTGAACGACCAGGGCGGCATCAAGGATGATTTCATGACCACCAGGCTGGCGGGCGAACGCGCGCTCTATCTGGTCGTCAATGCGTCGATGAAGGACAGCGATTTCGCCTATATCGCCGCGCGGCTGGCGGACCAGGCGGTTCTGACGCCGGCACCGGAGCGCGCCTTGCTGGCGCTGCAAGGCCCCGCCGCAGCGGATGTTCTGGAACGTCATTCCCCGGGCATCGGCAAGCTCAGTTTCATGCGCGCCGCCCGCGCTACCGTCGCCGGCGTGCCCGCCATCATCAGCCGCACCGGCTATACCGGCGAAGACGGCTTTGAAATTTCTCTTCCCGGCAAGGACGCCGAAAAGGTGGCGCGCGCCTTGTTGGGTGAGCCGGAAGTTCTGCCCATCGGGCTGGGCGCGCGCGATTCCCTGCGCCTGGAAGCGGGACTTTGCCTTTACGGCCATGACATCGATGAGAGCACCGATCCGGTGGAAGCCAATCTGGTGTGGTCGATCGGCAAGCGCCGCAAGCTGGAGCGCGGTTTCGCGGGCGCCGAGGTGGTGATGGACCGGCTGTTCAACGGCGCAGGGCGCAAACGGGTCGGTATCCGTCCCGTAGGAAAGGCGCCGGCGCGTGAAGGCACCGAAATCACCGCGGGCGGGCGGGTGATCGGCAAAATCACCTCGGGCGGCTTCGGCCCCAGCCTGAACGGGCCCTGCGCCATGGGCTATGCCTTGAGCGAATTTTCCAATGACGGCACCCAAGTGGAATTGCTGGTGCGGGGCAAAGCCTTGCCCGCGCAGGTGGTGCCGATGCCGTTTGTGCCGCATCGCTATAAGCGGGCGGTTTAAGACAACAGGAGCGATGAATGAGCGAGACACGGTTTACCGATCAACATGAATGGGTGCGGCTGGATGGCGATGCCGCCACCGTCGGGATCACCAAATATGCCGCCGAGGCGCTGGGCGATGTGGTGTTCGTGGAGCTGCCCGCTACGGGCCGCAATGTCGGCGCGGGCGCCGAAGCCGCGGTGGTCGAAAGCGTCAAGGCGGCCAGCGAAGTCTATGCCCCGGTGGGGGGCGAAGTGACCGAAGCCAATAGCGGGTTGGAAGCCGCGCCGTCAAAGGTCAATGACGATCCGGAAGGCGAGGGCTGGTTCTTCAAGCTCAAAGGCGTGAGCGCCGCCGAATTCGCCAAGCTGATGACCGCCGATGCTTATGCGGAATTTGTGAAGGGCCTCTGACAATGCGTTATCTTCCCCTGACGCCCAGCGACCGCGCCGCCATGCTGGCCAAGATCGGTGTCGCCGGCATGGATGCGCTGTACCGCGATGTGCCGCGCGCCGCCGTCGTGTCGCTGGACGCCTTCGACCTGCCCGACACCAAGGGCGAGCTGGAAGTGGACCGCGCCCTGTCGCGCCTGGCCGCCAAGAATATCGCGGCGGGCGAGGCGCCGTTTTTCTGCGGCGCCGGCGCTTACAAGCACCATGTGCCCAGCGCCGTCGATCATCTGATCCAGCGCTCGGAATTCCTCACCTCCTACACACCCTATCAGCCGGAAATCGCCCAGGGCACGCTGCAATATCTGTTCGAATTCCAGACGCAGGTGGCGCTTCTGACGGGGATGGAGGTGGCCAATGCCTCGCTCTATGATGGCAGCACCGCCACCGCCGAAGCGGTGATGATGGCCCAGCGCATCACCAAACGCGGCAAGGCGATCCTGTCGGGCGGGCTGCATCCCCATTACGCCGAGACGGTGGAAACCGTGGCCGGGCTGGTGGGCACCATGACCCGCGCGCCGGTGACGCCGGGCCAGGCGGAAGACCTGATCGCGCTGATCGACGAGGAGACCGCCTGTGTGGTGGTGCAAAGCCCCGACGTCTTCGGGCTTATCCGCAATCTGCGGCCCATCGCCGATGCCGCCCATGCCAAGGGCGCGCTGTTGATCGCGGTGGTGACCGAAGCGGTGTCGCTGGGCCTGCTGGAACCGCCCGGCGCGCAAGGCGCTGACATTGTCGCCGCCGAGGGCCAGTCGATCGGCAATGGCCTGAATTTCGGCGGCCCCTATGTCGGGCTTTTCGCCACCCGGGAGAAATTCCTGCGCCAGATGCCCGGCCGGCTGACCGGCGAGACCGTGGATACCGAGGGCCGGCGCGGTTATGTGCTGACGCTCTCCACCCGCGAACAGCATATCCGCCGGGAAAAGGCGACCAGCAATATCTGCACCAATTCCGGCCTCTGCACGTTGGCCTTCACTATCCATTTGTCGCTGCTGGGCGAGGAAGGTTTCGGCCGGCTGGCGCGGCTGAATCACGCCAAGGCGGCGGCGCTGGCCGCGCGTTTGGGCGCGCTGCCTGGCGTCGAGTTGGTGACGCCGGCTTTCTTCAATGAATTCACCCTGCACTTGCCCAAGCCGGCGGCCCCGCTTGTCGATCTGCTGGCGGAGCGCGGCGTCATCGCCGGCGTGCCCGCCTCGCGGCTGCTGCCGCATGATGCGGCGGCGAAGAATCTTTTGATCGTCGCCGCCACTGAGACCAATACCGAGGACGATTTCGCGGTGCTGGAAGCGGCGCTGAAGGAGGTGCTGTGATGGAGCTGGAAACCAACCGCCGCCGTGTGGTCACGCCGGACGCCACCGCGCCGGACGACCTGCCGACCATTTCGGGGGATCGCGGGTTGGACCATGAAGAACGCTTGATCTTCGAACTCGGCCGTGCCGGCGTCACCGGCGTGGATTTGCCTGAGGCCCAAATCACCGACGCCCGTCTGGGCGGCATGGCGCGCAAATCGCCGATCGGCTTGCCCGGGCTCAGCGAGCCGGAAGTGATCCGCCATTATGTGCGGTTGTCGCGGATGAATTACGCCATCGATGCCGGGCTTTATCCGCTGGGCTCCTGCACCATGAAACACAATCCGCGCCTGAACGAAAAAATGGCGCGGCTGCCCGGCTTCGGCGATCTGCATCCGCTGGCGCCGCGCAGCGCCACCCAGGGTGCGTTGCAATTGATCGCCCAATTGATGAACTGGCTTACCGTATTGACCGGCATGCCGGCGGTGGCGATGTCGCCCAAGGCGGGCGCGCATGGTGAACTCTGCGGGCTTTTGGCGATCCGCGCCGCCATCGCCGCCCGCGGCGAACACCGCCCCCGCGTGCTGGTGCCGGAATCCGCCCATGGCACCAATCCCGCCACCGCGGCCTTTGCCGGCTTCACGGTCGACGAAGTGCCGGCCAAGCCCAATGGTCATGTCGATGCCGAGGCCTTGAAGGCCAAGCTCGGTCCGGACGTGGCGGCGATCATGCTGACCAATCCCAACACTTGCGGGTTGTTCGAAGGCGAAGTGATCGAGATCGCCAAAGCGGTGCATGCCGCCGGCGCGTTCTTCTATTGCGACGGCGCCAATTTCAACGCCATCGCGGGGCGGGTGCGGCCGGGCGATCTGGGCATCGATGCCATGCATATCAATTTGCACAAGACCTTCTCCACGCCGCATGGCGGCGGCGGCCCGGGGGCAGGGCCGGTGGTGTTGTCGGCGGCGCTGGCGCCCTTCGCGCCGCTGCCCCTGTTGGTGGCGGACCGAGACGGATTCAAATTGGTGGAGGACCGCGACGACTTGCCGGAAGGCGCCAGGCCCTTCGGCCGAATGAGCGCCTTTCACGGCCAGATGGGCATGTTCGTGCGGGCATTGAGCTATATGCTCAGCCACGGCCGCGACGGCGTGCGCCAGGCCAGCGAGGACGCCGTGCTCTCGGCCAATTACATTTTGGCCAGCCTGAAAGATGTGATGAGTGCTCCCTTCGGCGAAGGCCCTTGCATGCATGAGGCGCTGTTCGACGACAGTTTCCTGGACGGCACCGGGGTCACCACCCTGGATTTCGCCAAGGCGATGATCGATGAGGGCTATCACCCCATGACCATGTATTTCCCCCTGGTGGTGCATGGCGCCATGCTGATCGAGCCGACGGAATCGGAATCCAAGGAATCCCTCGACCGCTTCATCCATGTGCTGCGGACCATGGCGCTGGAGGCCAAAGCCGGAAAGATTGCCCGCTTCGAAGGCGCCCCACGCCTCGCCCCCCGCCGCCGCCTGGACGAAACCGCCGCCGCCCGCAAGCCGGTGCTGCGCTGGAAGCCGGATCCCTTGCAGCAGGCCGCGGAATAATCGACAGGCGAATTGGCTGAAGCCTCCTCACCCTAGCCCTCTCCCCCGACGGGGGACAGGGGATACGGGCATCCTGCCGGAAACGTCTTTTGACCGGGTGAGAGGGATTGCGCCAACGATGCCCTGCAAAGAAAAAACCCCGCTCGTTGGGCAGCGGGGTCGCAGTTGCTCTCTCAGGGGAGGGAGAGGCTTTTACTCGCAGGTGTGAATTTTCAGACCCGCGGGAAGCTTGGTATTGGCGTCGCTGCAGGCGATGTCGAGCTGGCTTTGGGTCAGACCCTTCACATGGGTCAGGTCGGTGCCGGCAAAAGAGGTGATCGAAGTATGGGCGCCGGTCAGATCGGCGCCGGCCAGTTTGGCCCCCGCCAGATTGGCGCCCGACAATTCGGTGCCGCGGAACGAGCTGCCGCTGACATTCGCGCTCGCCATGCACATCAAGGTGGCGTTGGCGCCGTCAAAATTGGCGCCGTGCAGATCATGCGCGGTGACGCAGGTGTTGGTGAGGTCGGCGCCTTTCAGATTGCAGCCGGCGCAATCGGCCGGGCCGGCATGGATCCTGGCCAGGGCGGCGGGGTCGTAACTGGGGGTCGGCATGGCAACCGCGCCGGTCAAAAGCACCGCGCTAAGACCGGCCCCAATGCCCAGGGCCAGGTTCAGAAGTTTCTTGATGGATCGTCCCCGCCGTCTCATGGCGCCAATCTGGCACCGCGCCGGTTAATATCCCGCCAAAGCGGAAGCGAAAAATTGAACGGCCGGAACCGTACGCCGGGCGGCCGCATTGTCTGGCTATGGCTACTTCGTCCCCCGAAAGAGCCTCCCGGATGCGCGCCCTGGCCCTGCGCATGCGGGGTCATGCGGCGCAAACCCATCTGCTGCTCTATCAGGCCAAGCTGGAACAAGCCGCCCGCGACCTGGAATTTGAGGCGGCCAAGCTGGATTATTACCGCAGCTTTACCATACCGCAGCTGCGCCGCTGGGTCGGGTAGTGGCCGGAGGAAGTAAGCTCGGACCGTGTATCCGAGCCTACCGTCCGCCTTAGGGTCCTGAGACCTACATCGTCACTGATCGCTCTTTGCGACGTTGTTGCGCCAATGAAGGGCCTGCAGGTTGTGATGTTCGTCTACGCCCCCTTTTGAAACTGGGATTACGTGGTCGATTTCCCAACCATGGTCTGAGTCACGCTTTCCGTGATCAGACCACCTGATGGGAAGCCCAAAGCGGTCCCATCGCCAGACATTTTGATCGAAATTGGGGATGACAGTCGCTCTGTTCCAAGCGGCGATTTTGCGCTGGTGCTGAAGTTCAGAATATGCGTTCATGAACATGTTCCTTTATGATTCCATTTTTCCAATGAACTCCGGGCGCTCGAACGCTCGGAGTTTTTCTTTTTGACTTTTGGGTCAGTGCATTTTCGATCTCCTTTTGTTCCTATAAAATCTTTGCGGCACGATTTCTCGTGCCGCAAAGACAAACCGAGGTTTTGTTAGCTGCAGCCGCTGGTGCTGCCGCAGGTGTTGCACTTCATGCAGGTGCCGTTGCGCACCAGGGTGAAGTTGCCGCAGGCGCCGCAGCTGTCGCCCTCAAAGCCCTTCATCCGCGCTTCCGCCACCCGCTTGGCATGGCGGCCCTGGGCGAGCAGCTTGGAGGACATCGCCACTTCAATGCTGGCGACTTGCGCGCTGATGGGATTTCCGATCTGCGCTTCGACGCCGGCGCGTATCTCGCTGAGATCGACTTCGTTGTCGAAATCGTCCTCGTGATAATGCTCATGGGCTTCTTCATGCAGCAGTTTGGGCGCCGCCCCGCCGCCTTTCAGCACCGACAATTGCTTGAAATGTCCCCGCAGATAGCCGCTGGAGGCGACCTTGGTCAGCGCCACTTCGGTTCCGCCGCCGGTATCGCCGACGCCGCTGCCGATGTCTTCGTCGCCCGACGGCACCACATGGGCCAGATCGGAACGGCCGAGATAGGAAACGCCCAATTCGCGGAAGATGTAGTCGAGCACGCTGGTGGCGTTCTTGATGGAATCGTTGCCGATCACCAAGCCCGCCGGCTCGAAACGGGTGAAAGTGAAGGCCTCGACGAATTCCTCCAGCGGCACGCCATATTGCAGGCCCACCGAGATGGCGATGGCGAAATTGTTCATCAGGCTGCGGAAAGCGGCGCCTTCCTTGTGCATGTCGATGAAAATCTCGCCCAGCCGCCCGTCTTCATATTCGCCGGTGTGCAGATAGACCTTGTGGCCGCCGACAATGGCTTTCTGGGTATAGCTCTTGCGGCGATGGGGCAGGCGCTCGCGTTCATGGGCGCGCACTTTCTCGATCACCTTTTCCACGATCCGTTCGGTGACCGTGGTGGTGGCCGGCACGGCGGGCCGCGGTGCCTCGACGACTTCGTCTTCCTCGGCGTCGTCAAAGGCAAAGACATTGGTCGCCAGCGGCTGGCTGAGTTTGGAGCCGTCGCGATACAGCGCATTGGCCTTCAACCCAAGCCGCCAGGACAGCATATAGGCCTCGCCGCATTCCTTGACCGCGGCGGTCCCCGGCATGTTGATGGTTTTGGAAATCGCGCCCGAAATGAAGGGCTGCACCGCCGCCATCATCCGGATGTGGGATTCCACGCTCAAGGCGCGCTTGCCAATACGTCCGCAGGGATTGGCGCAGTCGAACACCGGCAGATGTTCGGCCTTCAGCCGTGGCGCCCCTTCCAGGGTCATGGCGCCGCAGACATGCAGATTGGCGGCGTCGACATCGGCCTTGGTGAAGCCCAGCAATTTGAGCATGTCGAAATCGGGCGCATTCAGGGTCGCGGCATCCAGCTTCAGGATTTGGGTGCAGAATTCCTCACCCAAGGTCCATTTGTTGAAGACGAAGCGGATATCGAAGGCCGATTCCAGGGCGGCGTCGATGGCGCTGATCTCGCCCTCGCCAAAGCCCTTGCCGCGCAGCGCATCGTAATTCAGCCGCCCGTCGAAGCTTTCCAGCGTGCCATGGCCAACGGCATAGGCGACGATGGCGTCGATCTCGGTCTCGCCATAGCCCAGCGCCGCCAGAGCCTCCGGCACGCAGCGATTGATGATCTTGAAATAGCCGCCGCCCGCCAGGGTCTTGAACTTGACCAGGGCGAAATCGGGCTCGACCCCCGTGGTGTCGCAGTCCATCACCAGCCCGATCGTGCCGGTAGGCGCGATCACGGTGGCCTGGGCATTGCGGAAGCCGAACTCCTTGCCCATGGCCAGGGCATCGTCCCAAGCCCGCGCTGCGGCTTCGGCCAGGTCTTTTTGCTTGATGGCGGCGATGTCCAGCGGCACCGGCGCAGTCGAGACTTTCTCATAACCGCTGCCTTCGCCGCGCGCGGCGCGGCGATGGTTGCGGATCACCCGCAGCATGGCGTCCTTGTTGGCGGCATATTCGGGGAAGGGCCCCAGCTCGCCCGCCAGTTCGGCGCTGGTCGAATAGGCCACCCCCGTCATCAGCGCGGAAATGGCCCCGGCGATCGCCCGGCCTTCGCGGCTATCATAGGCAATGCCCGCGCTCATCAACAACCCGCCGATATTGGCGAAGCCCAGGCCCAGGGTGCGATAGTCGTAAGAGAGTTGGGCGATTTCCTTGGAGGGGAATTGCGCCATCAGCACCGAAATCTCCAGCACGATGGTCCAGAGCCGCACCGCATGTTCGAAGCCGGCGACGTCGAAGCTCTTCAGGCCGGCCGTTGCCGAATTGGCGGCCTCGCCGCCCGGGCCCTTGCGGAAGCCCATCAGATTCAGCGACGCCAGATTGCAGGCGGTGTCATCCAGGAACATATATTCGCTGCAGGGATTGGAGGCGCGGATATCGCCGCCGGCCGGGCAGGTGTGCCAGTCATTGATGGTGCTGTGGAATTGGATGCCCGGATCGGCGCAGGCCCAGGCGGCATAAGACACCTTGTCCCACAACTCGCGCGCCTTCACCGTCTTGGCGATCTTGCCGCCGCGGAAGGTGAGATTCCAGTCGCGGTTGTCGTTCACCGCCTGCAGGAATTCGTCGGTCACCCGCACCGAGTTGTTGGAATTCTGTCCCGACACGCTGGTATAGGCGTCGGAATCCCAATCGGTGTCATAGGTCTTGAAGTCGATGTCCTTGTAGCCTTGGCGGGCAAACGAGATCACCCGTTCGATGTAATTGTCCGGGATCATCGCCTTGCGGGCGGCGCGGATCTCGCGGCGCAGGGCTGGGTTCTTGGCGGGATCGAAGCAATCTCCCCCTGAGCCTTCGCAATTCACGCAGGCTTTCATCACCGCCTTGAGATGCCTGGCGGAGAGCTTGGAGCCGGCGACCAGGGAGGCGACTTTCTGCTCCTCGATCACTTTCCATTCGATGAAATCCTCGATATCGGGATGATCGATATCGACGATCACCATCTTGGCGGCGCGCCTGGTGGTGCCGCCCGACTTGATGGCGCCGGCGGCGCGGTCGCCGATCTTCAGGAAGCTCATCAGGCCGGAGGATTTACCGCCGCCCGACAATCTTTCGTTCTCGCCGCGCAGGGTGGAGAAATTGGTGCCGGTGCCCGAGCCATATTTGAACAGCCGCGCCTCGCGCGTCCAAAGGTCCATGATGCCGCCTTCATTGACCAGGTCGTCCTTGACGCTCTGGATGAAGCAGGCATGGGGCTGGGGATGCTCATAGGCGCTGAGCGATTTGGTCAGCCGCCCGGTCTTGTGATCGACATAGTAATGGCCCTGGCCGGGGCCATCGACGCCATAGGCCCAATGGATGCCGGTGTTGAACCATTGCGGCGAGTTGGGGGCGCATTTCTGCGCCGCCAGCATGTGGCAGAGCTCGTCATAAAAATTGCGGGCGTCGGCTTCGGAATCGAAATAGCCGCCTTTCCAGCCCCAATAGGTCCAGGTCCCGGCCAGCCGGTCGAACACTTGCTTGGCGGAATGCTCGCCGGTGGTCTGGCTGGCGGTTTTGCCTTCCTGCGCGGCGGTCTTGCGCCAGAGGAATTCGGGCACACCTTCTTCCGGCACCGCTTTCAGGTTTTTGGGGATGCCCGCCTTGCGGAAATATTTCTGGGCCAGCACATCGGCCGCCACCTGGCTCCAGCTTTCTGGAACCTCGATATCGCTCTGGGCGAAGACCACCGAGCCGTCCGGATTGCGGATTTCGCTGGCGGCGCTTTTGAACGCGATGCCCTCGTAGGGCGAATGACCTTCGACCGTGAAGTGACGGCGAATACGCATGGCAGATACCCCGGACAAAAGAGATGGAAATGGCCCCAGTCCCACCCCGGAAAACCGCCATTTTGGGGACATTCCGCCCATCCGCCGGATCGTTAAAACCGCGACGGCTGGGCCTTATAAGGTCCGCCAGATATGGTAGCCACCGGAGGTGACTGGCCCAAAGTATGGACACGCCCCCCAGGCCTGCGCAAGCGGTAAGTGTTAAAAGAAAACCCACCCACCAGATGTGGTAGGCGCCAAACCGCCCAAAAAGCCGCGAGTCAAGCGGGGGGCGATTCGAGGCGCAGAAATATTTTTGCGGGCTCCATCACGGCTGCGTCGCACAGGCTTTGGGAGCAATTGTGGATAAGCGATTCCCAAGCCCGACCGCGCTGCAGCATGGGATTGCTTGGCGGGGCGGGCCGGCATCCTTATAGTCGCCACGAATCTCGGGTAATCCGCGCGGCATGCTCTTTTCATGGTGGAAATCGCAGACTTTGGGCACCTGGCTGCACACCAAGCTGCATGGCCTGCCGGTGGGCACCGACGCCTTCGGCAACCGCTATTACCAGAACAAGGACGGCTCGCGCCGCTGGGTCATCTATAACGGCACCGTCGAAGCCAGCCGGGTGCCGCCCGATTGGCATGGCTGGCTGCACCACACATTCGCCGAACCGCCCACCAAGGCGCCGTTCAAGACCCACAAATTCGAAGTCCCCCATCAACCCAACCTGACCGGCACCGACGGCGCCTGGCGCCCCGAAGGCAGCTTGCGCAAAAGCGGCCAGCGCCCGCCGGCCACCGGCGATTATCAAGCCTGGAAACCGGACTAGTGCCCGCCACCACCATGCAGCAGAACAACATCGCCGAAACCGTGATCGGCGCCATCGTCATCGCGGTCGCGGTGACCTTCCTCGCCTTCGCCTATATGCGCACCGGCACGGGAAGTTTTTCCGGCTATGAACTCACGGCGCGTCTTCCCAAAGTGGACGGGCTGGGCATCGGCACCGACGTGCGCCTGGCTGGAATCAAGATCGGTTCGATTTCCGACCTCACCCTCGATCCCAAGACCTATCTGGTCACGGTGCATATGAGCATCCGCAACGACATCAAGCTTCCAACCGATTCCTCCATGATCATCACCTCGGCGGGAATCCTCGGCAGTGCCTATCTGTCGATCACCCCCGGCGGCGAGGATAAAATGCTGGCGGCTGGCGGTGAAATTCAAAACGTACAGAGCGCCAATTCGATGGATCTGATGAGCATAGCCGGCCGCGCCATCGGCGGTGGCAATAACGCATCGCCGACCGCTGCGCCGCCAGCCCCCGCGGGCCCGGCCCCGGTGCAGCCCGCGCCATCGCAGCCCTTGCCGCCGGGCCCATGAACCGCGCCGCCCCGTTTGCCCTGCTGCTGATCGCGGGAGCGCCCGCCGCCTTTGCCCAGACCCCGGCACCGCCGGTCAAGCCTGGCGTTTCGGCGCCTGCAGGCCCCGCCGCTGCTGCTCCGGCCGCGCCGGACGCTGCGCCTGCGGAAGCCGCGCCGGTCCAGCCGGTCGGCGGCACCGTGCTGATCTTGCGCGGTTTGGACAAGATCACCGGGCGGCCCACCAACATCGTCGCGCCCATCGGCAAGCCGGTGAAATTCGCCACTCTCACGATCACCGCGCGCTATTGCTATTCCACGCCCCCCAGCGAGACGCCGGAAACCTCGGCCTTTGTGCAGATCGACGACCACCGCCCCGATCAGAACGAAAAGCGGGTGTTCTCGGGCTGGATGTATGCCTCCAGCCCCGGCCTCAACGGCATGGAGCATCCGCTCTATGACGTCTGGGTCTTAAGCTGCAACAACAATAGCCAGGGCGCGGCGCCGGTGGTGGCATCGACCGCGCCCGTCAAGGTGGCGTCGCCCGATGCCAGCGACAAGGAAGCCGTGCCGGTGGTTCCCGCCGAAGCCGGCAAGTAATCAATCCCTAGGCCAGACCGCCGCGCGTGCGATGGCGCCGCGCAGCCGCACCAGATAATCCGCCCGCGCGATCTCGATGGCGCCAAAGCCGGCCAGATGGGCGGTGAGGAATTGGGTGTCGAGCAGGACAAAGCCGCCGCGCCGCAGCCTCTCCACCAGATGCACCAGCGCGACTTTGCTGGCGTCGCGCTCGGCGCTGAACATGCTCTCGCCAAAAAAGGCGGCGCCGAGCTGGACACCATACAGCCCGCCGACCAGCGCACCCTCGCGCCAGCATTCCAGCGAATGGGCCTGACCGCTGGCGGCCAGCGCGGTGTAGAGGCGAAAAATCTCCTCATTGATCCAGCTTTGCTCGCGCCCGGGCGCCGGCGCAGCGCAGCCCTGCATCACCTGGGCGAATGCTTGGTCGGCAGTGACGGTAAAGCGCCCGGATCGGACCGTGCGGGCCAGCCGGCGCGGCACGTGAAAGCTGTCCAGCGGAAGAATGCCACGTTGCTCCGGCGACACCCAATACAGCGTGGGATCGTCGCGCCGCTCGGCCATGGGAAAGAGGCCTTCGGCATAAGCGCGAAGCAAGATGTCCGGTGTCAGGCGCGGCCCGTGCAAACCCGCTCCTTAAATTAATGAGCAGGGCAATATAGCATGCGGCGTTCAGCCCGTCGCTTGCGCGAACCGCTCCTCACTTCTGATTGATCGCCCAGGGTCCGGGCCCGGCGGCCGCCAAATACAGAAAGGTAAAGCAGAACATGATCGCCAGGCTGCCGTCATTGATCGCCGGGAAGATGCTTTTGGGCAGATGGGCGATGAAATAGCCCAGCGCCATTTCGCCCGAGGCGATAAAGGCGCCGATCCGGCTGAAAAACCCCAGCAGCATCAAGGCGCCTGTGACCAGCTCGACCATGCCGGCATAGCCTTCCGGCCAGTCGGTGGGCGACACCGTGGCGAACATGGGAACGACGGGAAAATGCAGCAGCTTGGCGATGCCGAAATGCAGAAACAACAGCCCGCCGACGATGCGCAACAGGCTGCGCAATTGGGGTTCATAGGGCGCGAGAAATGTCATGACCGCCTCACCTGGGGCTGGTCAGGGCTGCGGGCCTAGTCCCGCCAGATACTTTTCCAGCCAATGGATGGAGTAATCCCCATTGATGATATCGGGTTCCCGCACCAGTTTTTGGAACAGGGGAATGGTGGTCTCGATTCCGCCCACCACCAATTCGTCCAGCGCCCGGCGCAGCCGCAGCAGGCATTCGTTGCGGTTCTTGGCATGGACCACCAGCTTGCCGGCCAGGCTGTCGTAATAAGGCGGGAAGCGATAGCCGGAATAGATCGCCGAATCGAACCGTACCCCCAACCCGCCCGGTGGATGGAATTGGCTGATCAGTCCGGGCGAGGGGCGGAAGGTGAAAGCGTTTTCCGCATTGATGCGGCATTCGATGGCATGGCCTTCGAACACGATGTCTTTCTGTTCCATGCCAAGCGCGCCGCCGGCGGCGATGCGGATCTGTTCGCGCACGATGTCGAGCCCGGTGATGGCCTCGGTCACCGGATGCTCGACCTGCAACCGCGTGTTCATTTCGATGAAATAGAAATGCCCATCCTCATAGAGAAACTCGATGGTGCCGGCGCCCAGATATCCGAGCTTGGTGAGGGCGCGGGCGCAGATATCGCCGATCTCGTCGCGCTGGGCGGCATTGAGGGCCGGGCTGCCGGCCTCTTCCCAAACCTTTTGGTGGCGGCGCTGCAGCGAACAATCGCGCTCGCCCAGATGGATCACCTTGCCATGGCTGTCGGCCAGGATCTGGATTTCGATATGGCGCGGCTTGCCCAGATATTTTTCCATATAGACCGTGTCGTTGCCGAAGGCCGCCTTGGCTTCCGTGCGGGCCTGGGAAAGCGCGAAGGCGAGTTCGCTTTCGCTCTTGGCCACTTTCATGCCGCGCCCGCCGCCGCCCGCGGTGGCCTTGATCAAAACCGGATAGCCGATGCCGGCGGCGATCTCGGCGGCGGCCTCGTCGCTGACTTCCCCGTCCGAGCCCGGCACGGTAGGAATGCCCAGCGCCTTCACGGTCTGCTTGGCGGTGATCTTGTCGCCCATCATGCGGATATGTTCGGGCAGAGGTCCGATAAAGGTCAGACCATGTTCGCCCACGATTTCGGCGAATTTGGCGTTTTCCGACAGAAAGCCGTAACCGGGATGGATCGCCTCGGCGCCGGTGATCTCGCAAGCCGCCAGGATGGCGGGAACGTTCAGATAAGATTGGGCGCCGGGAGCCGGGCCGACACAGACGCTTTCATCGGCCAGCCGCACATGCATGGCATCGGCGTCGGCGGTGGAATGGATCGCCACCGTGGCGATGCCCATTTCCTTGCAGGCGCGATTGATGCGAAGCGCGATTTCGCCGCGATTGGCGATCAGGACCTTTTCGAACATCCCCTCAGCCCAGGATCAGCAAGGTCTGGCCGAACTCCACCGGCTGGCCATTGGCGACACTGATTTCCAGAACCTTGCCGCCACGCGGCGCGGTGATCGGGTTCATGGTCTTCATGGCTTCCACGATAAACAGCGTGTCGCCTTCCTTTACGGTCTGCCCCACGCTCACCAGCGGCGGCTTGCCCGGTTCGGCGGCCAGATAAACGGTGCCGACCATGGGCGAGGGCACCGCGCCCGGATGCGGCCCAGCCGGCGAAGGCGCGGCGGCGGCAGGCGCGCTGGGTACCGGCGCCGGAGCGGCAGCGGCGGCGACTGCCGCGACCGCGGCGCGGCTGACGCGCAACCGGCCGCCATCGGTCTCGATTTCGATTTCCGTCAGGCCGGTCTCGTTGAGCAGCTCCGACAAGGCGCGAATGGCGTCGGCGTCGATGCCCGGCTTGCCCTTGCCCGAAAGACGATCCTTGATGCTCATTGCGACTTGCCCTTTTTTGACGCGCGCGTCTTCAACAGATTCACGGCGGCTTCCACCGCCAGAACATAACCAAACGTCCCCATGCCGGTGACCGATCCGGTGGCCGCCAGCGCGACATAGGAATGATGGCGAAAATCTTCGCGCGCCTGGGGGTTGGAGATATGCACTTCGATCACCGGCATGGCGAGCATTTTGAGCGCGTCCAGAATGGCCACCGAGGTATGGGTATAGGCGGCGGCATTGAGGATCAGTGCCGAGGCATGGGTGCGGGCTTCCTGGATATAATCGACCAGTTCGCCCTCTTTGTTGCTTTGCCGGGCCACCAGCGCATAGCCGTGGCTGGCCGCGCGCTCCGCCGCCATCGCCTCCACCTGGGCGAGGGTGGTGCTGCCGTAAATCTCAGGCTCGCGGGTCCCCAGCGTATTGAGGTTGGGGCCGTTCACCAGGTAGATCGGCAAGGCCTTGTGTTTGTTCGATTTTTTTGACATAGGGAATCCGTGTTTGGCGGCCTTGCAAGCCTTATAATCTCTCGGCGCGGCGAACGGAAACCCCTAAGATCCTGTCCTCATGACCCTCAATATTACCCTGAATGGCGAAAGCCGTAGCCTGGACCAGGCGCTCACTGTGCGCGGCTTGCTGGTCAGCCTGGGCCTGGACCCCGGCAAGATCGCGGTGGAACGCAATCGGCAGATCGTGCCGCGCTCGACCTATGACCAGGTCGCCTTGGGCGATGGTGACCGGCTGGAGATCGTGCATTTCATCGGCGGCGGCAATGCGCCGGTGCCGATGCCGCGCCAGGACAAGCCCTTTGTGCTGGCCGGCAAGACGTATCGCTCGCGCCTGATCATCGGCACCGGCAAATACAAATCCTATGAAGACAATGCCCGCGCGCTGGAGGCCAGCGGGGCGCAGATCGTCACCGTGGCGGTGCGAAGGGTGAATCTCTCCGATCCGAACCAGCCGCGGCTGGTGGATTTCATCGATCCCAAGAAAGTGACCTATCTGCCCAATACCGCCGGCTGTTTCACCGGCGAAGAGGCGGTGCGCACCTTGCGCCTGGCGCGCGAGGCCGGCGGCTGGTCGCTGGTCAAGCTGGAAGTGCTGGGCGAGAAGAAACTGCTCTATCCCGACATGATCGAAACCCTGCGCGCCACCGAGATGTTGAGCAAGGACGGCTTCCAGGTAATGGTCTATTGCAGCGACGATCCCTTGATGGCCAAGCGGCTGGAAGATGTCGGCGCCGTCGCCATCATGCCGCTGGCCTCGCCGATCGGTTCGGGCATGGGCATCCAGTCCACCGTGAACATCCGCATGATCATCGAGGACGCAGCGGTGCCGGTGATCGTCGATGCCGGCATCGGCACCGCCTCGGACGCGGCGGTGGCGATGGAGCTGGGCTGTGACGCGGTGATCTCGAACACGGGCATCGCCCATGCCCGCGATCCGGTGCAAATGGCGGCGGCGATGAAGCTGGCGGTGGAAGCCGGGCGGCTGGCCTGGCTAGCGGGACGGATGCCGAAGAAGGCATACGCCGATCCCTCAAGCCCACTTAGCGGATTGATCTGACCTTTTCGCGCCTTTCAGGCTAACGCCAACTGACAAGCAGGGCCTGGGGCGAATTCATGTCGTCCCAGGCCCTGACTGCGCCGGCAGGAAGGGCGTGGCGCAGGGATTAAAGCGTGACCCAGACGCCGCCCCGATAATAGCCGCGGCCCTCATGGTAGTCGCGCCAATGGCGATTCGCGTCCCATTTCTGGTGGAAGTACCAATCGTCGGGATGGCTTTCGAATCTGATCCCGGGGACACGGACCCTGACGTCGCTATGCCAGCAATCGCCGTCTTTATTGCACACGACGTAAGCCGAGGCCGGGGCGGCAGCCGCAAGGCTGATACCGGCGGCGACCGCTCCGGTCAGCAGAAGTTTTCCGAACACTTTCATGGTGTAAATTTCCCTGGTCAGTGCTCCTCCGCCCCTCCAACGGAATAGATCGCCGTCCGATCCTGGCTGTCGGAAATTTCATCCTGGGGGCGGGCAGGACATGGCGCGCCCGCGCGGCTCAGGGGCAGCGAAACCGGATGGTCTGGACCGTTAGGTCACCCACAGGGGGCTCAACTTGGTGAAAACAATCCCGGTTGGACCCACATCAAAGGCAATCGCCAAGTTTTCGAAATAAGCCGTGCAGCCCTTCGCTTCGCAATCGATCCACGATGGTTTGTCATGAAAGGTGAAATTCCGGCTTTGCAAGCGGTCGCGCAAGGCCTGTGACGGTTTGGCGTCGATCTGGCCCTCCGCGCCCGAAGCGGTGGGAACAGCGCCGAACGCCTTGGCTAGCGATGCCGGCGACTTCGTCACCCGCGTCCAAGCCTTCTGAAACGCGTTCAACATCCCGTCCGTGACGTGATCCAGAACGATGTAATGCGGATCATTGCCCAGGGGACAGTCGGCCGTGGTGACAAAGCCCAGCGCGCGTGATTGTCGCGTGTAATGCATCAGGGTCCAGTCGTCCGGCGGCCAGGCTTTCCATCCCTTGATCGTCAAGTCGTTGTGGGGGCCCGTGTCGATCATGGATTGGTCGCCGTCCGATCCCGGAAAGATTTCCTGATCCAGGATGCGGCAGACATTGTTTTGCTTGGGGTAGGAGGCGCGAACAAAATAATGGGTATTTCCATCGTCATCGCGGCAGCTGCGAAAAACTACCGGTTTGCCTAACGTGGTCAGACTGTCGCGAATGAGCGGCGGGGCGCCGGCATCGCCCGCTTTATACAAACGATCATCGTAGCAAGAAAGAAGCGCGCTGGCGGTGTGGGGCTGAATGACCATTTGCGCCTGCGCGGGCGCGAATGGAAATATCAGGAGCGACCAAACAAGACCGCCCGCAAATCCTTTCATGGGGCCTCGCGTGACAATCAGGTTTTCTTGGTCAGGTTCTCGATTTCGCCCTCTTCGACCATGCCGGGATGGGCGACGCCGTTGAAGATGAAGGTCGGCGTGCCGTCGATGCCGACCTTGTGGGCGAGATCCTTGCTGGCGGCCAGGGTCTGCGCCAGCACCGGGTCCTGCATGTCCATTTTCAATTTGTCCACATCCAGGCCGACTTTCCCCGCCACCGCGTCGATGGTGGCCTGATCGATGCTGCCTTCCTGGCTCATCAGGGCGAAATGCAGCGCCACATATTTGTCCGGCTGACGCCGTGCCGCCAGGGAGGCGAGGCCGGCGAGGTCCGCGCCCGGTCCATGCAGGGCTGGAATCGGAAATTCGATGAACGAGAAGCGGGTGTCGTTTTTGTGCGCTTCATAGAATTTCTTCATCGCCGGCAGCGAGGCGCGGCAATAAGGGCAGTCATAGTCGTAGAATTCCACCACGCTTTTCTTGGCGTCGGCGGGCCCGGTGACGAAGGCGATATGGGGATCGAAAAACGTCTTCATCCCGATTTTCTTGATCGCGGCCGCCATTTTCGCGGCATCGGCATCCTGCTGGCGGATTTGCATCTTCTGGGTCATCTCATCCACCAGCTCGGGATGAGAAAGAAGATAGGCGCGGATATGGTCGTCTCCGGGTAGAAGCCCGGTATTGGCGGCGGTGAAGACGATCAGCACCGCCAGCAAAGCCCCGCCCAGGGCGCCGACCAGGGCCGGTTTTCCATCGCGCATTCTATCGTCCCTTGCGTTGTTCGAGGGCCTGCGGCGTGGCGGCACTGACAATGTCGTTGGCCCGTTCCCAATCGGGGGTACCTTGAGTCAGATCGCGGCGCGCCCGGGTGGCGAACACCACCGCCTGAACCATCGCGCCGCCATTGTAATAGGCTTCCGCGCTGGACAGATTGGCCATCGCTTCGTTCTTCATCAAGCTATAGGCCTGGGCGGTTTGATACCAGGTAAAGACGTCGTCATTTTCCACCAAGCTGGCGGCTTTGAGATTGCTCAGCGCCGCGGGCGCCAGGGCCGGGCTTTCCGTCGCCAGCTCTGCCGTCGCCAGGGCCAGGCGCAATTGCGGCGCGGCCGGCTTCAGGTTCACCGATTTCTGATAGGCCGCAATCGCCTCTTGCGGACGCGCCATGCTGAGATAGATCTGCCCCAGCACTTCATAGAAATACGGATTGTTGGGTTCGTCCTTGATCAGGCTGTTGGTCTCGGCCAATGCCTTTTGCAGATCCGGCTTGCGCAGATAAGCCATCGTGCGGGCATAGCGCGCCACCTCGGACGTGTTGCTGACGGGATAATGATCCAGCGCCTCCTGCACCGGCAGGGTATAGCCGGCAAGCTTGGCCTGCACCATTTCGAAAGTATGGGTGACCTGGGGCGAATCCTTCACATCGCGATAGGGCGAGGCCTCGACAATGTCCTGGAGCTGCGAGACGCGCGTTTGGCCGCTGGGATGGTCGCTGGCATAGGGGTCGGGGCGGTAGTAAATGTCATGCCGCGCTTCTTCGTCCGCCATGCGCTGGAACATCGCGTACATGCCCTGCGGCGATTGATGGGTGGCGTTCAGAAGCTGGGCGCCGATCTGGTCGGCGCTGGATTCCTGGATCGTGGTGAAATGGATCATCTGGGCTTGTGCCATGGCCTGGCCCATGCTCATCAGCACCATGCCGGCTTCGCCGGCGCCGGCGATCGCGGCGGCAACACCCACCACCATCGAAAGCAGCATGGGGATCATCGCCTTCTGCATGCCGATCTCGCCGCGGATCAGATGGCCGGCCTTGATATGGCCGGTCTCGTGCGCCATCACTCCAACTAGCTCGTTGGGACTCTTGCAGTAGAGAAGGATGCCGGAGAGCATGAAGATGTTCTCGCCGCCGTCCCCGAACGAGGCGAAGGCGTTCACCTCATTGTCGCCGACCAGCCAGACTTTGGTGGCATTGGGATCGAGCCCGGCGGCCCGGGCCAGCGGCAGCTCATAGCTTTTGAGCATCTCCTCGGTCTCGGTGTCGCGCAGGATATTGATCCCTTGCGCCAGGACCGGGGTCGCCGTGCTGCACAGCGCGCCCGCCAGGCAGGCGGCCACGCCAAAATGGCGCCAGGCTCGGGACGAGGGGACGATAGACGGCAAGGTTTGCTCCTTCAGACCCGCAATTTCCCCCCGGGGGCGGACCCTAGGGTCCGCTGCCGCCAAGGTCAATTCCGCGGGGGCAAAACGGGACTATCCCGGCGGGCCCGGTTCCGGCATAACCGGGACTTCAATGACCTCAAAAGGTTACCGGCTCGTCATGACGCTGTCCCGCCAAGCCTGTGCAATGGCCTTGCTCGCCCCGCTGCTGCTCAGCGGCTGCAAGGACGTCGGCTCATCGGTGAGCGACACTTTGGGCCTGGGCGGTTCGACGCCGGCGCGCACCAACGGCCTTGCGGTGGCCGATGAACCGCTGGCGGCCAAGATCGGCGCCACCATTCTGACCCAGGGCGGCAGCGCCGCCGACGCGGTGACCGCCATGTTCTTCACCATGACCGCGACTTATCCGGCGGCAGCGGGCTTGGGCGGCGGCGGCATCTGCCTGGTGGGGTCCGGCGGCAGCGTGCGCGAATTCGATTTCCTGGCGCGGCGCGCCAACGGCAATGGCGCCTTTGCGGTGCCCGCCGCGGTGCGCGGCTTTTACGATCTGCAAAAAGCCCTTGGCACGCTCCCCTGGCAGCGCGTGGTGGCAAGCGGCGAATCCTATGCCGCGACCGGCTTTCCAATCTCCTTTTCCCTGGCCCAGCGCATCGCCGCCGCGGCGGCGCAGTTGCGCCAGGACCCGGCGCTGGCGGCGGAATTTTTGGATGCGAGCGGCCAGCCCAAAGGTGAAGGCGCGGTGGTGACCAATCGCGCCTTGGCCGAAACCCTGAGCGCGGTGCGCCTGCAGGGCGCCAATGGATTTTATACCGGCGATGTGGCGGCGCAGATCAGCGCCGCCGCCGGTTTGCAGGCCGGCGAGTTGGCCGCTCTGCGCACCGGCGTCGCTCCGGTGCGGCCTGCCCAGTTTGGCGCCTATTCGGTGGCCCTGCCGGGGCCGCAGACCGGCGCGGGGACCTTTGCCTCAGCACTGCTGGCCAATATGGCGCGCGCGGCCAAGACCCAGAGTCCCGATCAGGCCGCAGCCACTGCGGTGCGCCAGACCTTGACCGCATTCGGCATCGCCAGCCTGCCCCAGGACCTGGGCGCCACCGGCTTTAGCGCGATCGACGCCAACGGCCAGGCGGCAAGCTGTGCGGTGACCCTCAACGGCCCGTTCGGCGCCGGCCGTGTCGCGGGCCGCACCGGCGTGGCGCTGGCGTCGTCGCCGGCCACCCAATACGGTTTTTCCACCGCCTTCCTGACACCGCTGCTGGCCAGCGACAGCGCGGGTCAGGTGGCGATGGCGGGCACCGGTAGCGGCGGGCCTAATGGCTCGGCGGCGATTGAATATGCCCTGCTCAAGCTGGTCAGCGGCTTGCCGATCGCGCGCTCCGCCGATATGCGCTCCACCGGGGCGGCGCCTTTCGCCACCGTCAATGCGATCTCCTGCCAGAATGGAATTTGCGCGGCGCTGCCCGATCCGGGCGCCCATGGTCTGGGCGCGGCGGCGGTGGATAGCGCCGGCACGCAATAAGGAGCACATCATGCATATCGAAGGCGGATGTCACTGCGGCGCCATCGCATTCGAGGCCCAGATCGACCCCGATACCGTCAGCATCTGCCATTGCAGCGATTGCCAGCAATTTTCCGGCGCGCCCTATCGCGCCAGCGTCCCCGCCAAAGCGGAAAATCTGAAATTCACCCGCGGCGTGCCGAAGGTCTATGTCAAGACCGCCGATAGCGGCAACAAGCGGGCCCAGGGGTTTTGCGGCGATTGCGGCTCGGCGATTTATTCCGCGCCGGCTGAGGAGCCGCGGAGTGTTTTCATGCTGCGGCTTGGCAGCGTCAAGCAGCGCGCCGAACTGGCGCCGAAGCGCCAAATCTGGACGGCGTCGGCGCTGCCCTGGACCGCGCATATCGCGCAGTTGGAAGGTTCGGCGCAGCAGGGCCTGGCACCGGGGAAGAAGTAAGCGCCAGGCTGCCCGTTACCCCGAGAATGTCCGCTGCCACCAGCCTTTTTTCACCGGCTTGGCGTCTTCATTGGCCCGCGGCTCGTCCTTGGGCGTGGTGTCGGGCACATCGTCCTTCAAGGACCATACCGGCGCGGACGGTGCGCCTGGGCCGGGGCGGTCGGTGGGCGTGGTGTCGATCTCATCGGGCGCGGCGCCGAAGCGATCGGGTTGCGGCGTGAATTCGCCCTGAGCGGCTGCCGGCTTCTCGCCGGGTTCGCGGTCGCGGCCACCACGGCGTCCGCGGCGGCGGCGCCGGCGGCGGCGGGGTTCGCCATTTTCGCCTAGCGCCACGCCTTCGGCACGCTCGTGCTCGCCTTCGGCTCCGGCGCCGGGTAATTCGCCTTCACCGGCTTCGCCGGGGGGCGCGGCTTGATGCGCGGCGCCTTCGGGGCGCTGTTCGTCGCGATTGCGTCCGCGTCCGCCGCGGCGGCGACGGCGGCGGCCATGACCACGTTCGCCTTCGCCGCGCTCGCCGTCATGGCGCTCACTGTCGCGTTCTGCTGCGACGGGGGCCGGTGCTTCGGCCTCGTCCTCGTCGCCCGAGATAATCTCTTCTTCCTCGTCTTCTTCTTCCGGCGGCAATTCGTCGTCTGCCTCGTCGGATTGCACGAAACCGGCCTCGATCGAAACCGCATTGGACCGCGGCCGCTCACCCGGATCGCGGGTGCGGGTGCGGTCGATCTCGAAGCTTCCGGCCAGCAGATTGTCCTTCGGCTCGAACATCACTTCCATGCCGTATTCCGCCTCGATGCGGGCCAGCTCGCGGCGCTTCTGGTTGAGGGCGTAAAGCGCGATATCGCTCGCCACCTTCACGGTCACGGCGCTGGCGCGGTTCTTTTCGCCTTCTTCCTCCAGCGCGCGCAACACGCGCAAGGCCGTGGATTCCACCGAGCGGACGATGCCGACACCGCCGCAATGCGGGCAAGTGACGGTCGAGCCGGCGACCACGCCGGCGCGCAGGCGCTGACGCGACATTTCCATCAAGCCGAACTGGCTGATCTTGCCGATCTGGACCCGGGCGCGGTCGTTCTTCACCGCCTCGCGCAGCCGCCTTTCGACCTCGCGGTCGTTGCGGCTTTCTTCCATGTCGATGAAGTCGATTACGATCAGGCCGGCCAGGTCGCGCAGGCGCAATTGGCGCCCGACTTCGTCAGCCGCTTCCAGATTGGTCTTGCGCGCGGTTTCTTCGATGGAATGTTCGCGGGTGGCGCGGCCCGAATTGACGTCGATCGAGACCAGCGCTTCGGTCTGGTTGATAACGATATAGCCGCCCGATTTCAGCGTCACGGTGGGGGAGAACATGGCATCGAGCTGCTGCTCGATATGCAGGCGCTGGAAGAGCGGCACCGAGTCCTTGTAGTGATGCACATGACGGGCATGGCCCGGCATCAGCATGCGCATGAAGTCCTTGGCGTTCTGGTAGCCGGTCTCCCCTTCCACCACCACGTCCTGGACGTCCTTGGTGTAGAGGTCGCGGATCACCCGCTTGATCAGGTCGCCTTCCTCGTAAACATTGGCCGGGGCGTTGGACGACAGGGTCTTTTCCCGGATCGTGTCCCATAGCCGCATCAGATATTCGTAGTCGCGCTTGATCTCGAGCTTGGTGCGGTTCTCGCCGGCGGTGCGGATGATCAGCCCCATGCCTTCGGGCAGTTCCAGTCCCTGGGCGGCGCTTTTCAGACGCTTGCGGTCCGCGGCATTGGTGATCTTGCGCGAAATGCCGCCGCCGCGCGGGGTGTTGGGCATCAAGACGCAATAGCGCCCCGCCAGGGACAGATAGGTGGTCAGGGCGGCGCCTTTGTTGCCGCGTTCTTCCTTGACCACTTGCACCAGGATGATCTGGCGGCGCTTGATCACTTCTTGAATTTTGTAGTGCTTCTTGCGCATCCATTTTTGTGCGGGCCGGGCCATCTGCAGCGGCTTTTCGGCGCCTTCCGCGGCGCCGGCTTCTTCGCCCGCGCCGGTCACCTCGCCTTCCGATGCCGGGGTGCCATCGACCGGCTCGATTTCGCCTTCATATTCTTCGGCCGCCTCGGCTAAGACCACTTGGGCATCGTGGTCGTAATCGTCCTGGTGAAGCGCGGCGGCCTCAGGCTTGGTCAGCTCCTCGGGCGTCTCATGGTCGTGGTCGTGATCATCGGCCTCGTCCGGGGCAGCGCCGCCATGATTGACGAACACCTCTTCGTGATCCTCGGCCTCGGCGGCGCTCTCTTCGGGCAAGGCCTCGGGGGTGGTGTCGGGCTCGCTTTCGGGCAGCGGTGCGTCCAGGTTGAGCAGAGGGGCTTCCGCGTTTTCATCCTCGACGATCTCTTCCTCTTCTTCCTCTTCCAGCCTGGGCTTGGGTTCGGAGGTGATTTCGAAGCTTTCGATCTCGTCTTCCGAGCGGCGCCGGGCTTCGGCTTCCTGTTCGGCGATCAGCGCCTGCCGGTCGGCAACCGGAATCTGGTAATAATCGGGATGGATTTCGGAAAAGGCGAGGAAGCCCTGGCGGTTGCCGCCATATTCGACAAAGGCGGCCTGCAGCGAGGGTTCGACCCGCGTCACTTTGGCCAGATAGATATTGCCTTTGAGCGGCCGCTTCGAGGCGGCCTCGAAGTCAAATTCCTCGACTTTGGATCCGTCGAGAATCACCACCCTGGTCTCTTCCGGGTGGCTGGCGTCGATAAGCATGCGTTTCATGGAATTCTCCGGGCCGCGCGCGATGGGCCGCAGCAAGCCAAAGGGCCTGCGGGCGAGGGCGGCGGCGTATGATGTGGGTTGCAAGGAGCGCGCGCCGCCCCATCGAAACGGCGTTCAAGGCCGAGACAGCGAGGGAGGGGCGCGCAAAACTGACGTTCATAATTCAATACCGGCCCCAAAGGGCCAAACGAGGGACCCGGCTGATGTGTCGCGAGTGGCGGGGCAGATCATCCGGACGGACGCGGCGGCTTCTGGGAGGAATCGCAAAAGCTGCCGGACGGTCTTTTTGTAGGGTGACGGGGAGGTTTCAACAAGCAATTAATCCCGCGAGCGGCCCCGCGCGGCCCAAAAATGCCATAAAATTCTTTTATTTCATAATGTTATAAACCGCTTTCGGCGCCGTGCGGCCCGCTCCATTATCCGCACCGAGCGCAAGATTCGCGCTTTTTTTGGGATTTTATGTCCATCAAACCCGCATTCGTTGTGCTGCTCGTCCTGGTCGCGGTCCTGGGACTGTTCGCCTTTTCGGGCGTGAGGGCTGAGACCGGGGGCGACCCGATCGCCCGGATGCTGCGGGGCGAGACGCCCTTGCCGACTGCGCCGCCTAAGCCGGCGCCGCCCAAAGGCGCCGGACCTTCGGTCGGCACTGCCCCGGTCGGCCCTACGCCGCTAGTGATGAGTGCGCGCATCGGTGAGCACAATGACCGCACGCGGCTGGTGATCGAGTTCAGCGATCCGGTGAATTTGCGCGCCTTCACCCTGGCGAAACCCGACCGGGTGGTGATCGATATGCCACAGGTGGCCTGGCGGCTGGGCGCGCCGCCCCGTCCCAGCGGCTTTGGTTCGATCAAGTCTTATCGCTATGGGCTTTTCCGCAAGGGCAATTCGCGGATGGTGATCGACCTCAACCGGCCGGTCTCGGTGTCCGACGCCCTGGTGCTGCCGCCGTCGGCCGGCTTCGGCTATCGGGTGGTGATCGATCTCTTCCCCACCCAGCAGAGCAAATTCGACGCCAATGCCGGTTGGCCCGCCGATCTCAAGCAGCGCGAGAGCGACGCGGAAAAGCTCGCCGCCCTGATGGGCGAACCGGCGGGCCAGCCCGGCGCCGGCGGAAAAGTCATCGTCATCGATCCGGGCCATGGCGGCATCGATTCCGGCACCAATGGCGTCAATGGGCTGATGGAAAAAGATCTGGTGCTGGCCGAAGGCTTGCGCCTGGCCCAGGTACTCAAGGCCCGCGGCTATACCGTCCATATGACGCGCGACAGCGACGTGTTCATTCCCTTGCGCGAGCGAGTGGCGATCGGACGGCGCTGGCGGGCCGATCTGATGATCTCGCTGCATGCCGATTCCAATCCCGATCCCAATGTCAGCGGCCTCTCGATCTACACCCTCAATGATGGCCGTTCCGACCGCGAAGCCGGGGCGCTGGCCCGGCGGGAAAATCAGTCCGACGTCATCGCCGGTGTCGATCTGGCGGGGAACAATCCGGTGGCGCCGATCCTGATCGACCTGGCGCAGCGCGACACGATTAACAAATCCTCACGTTTCGCCGAAACCGCCCTGGGCAGGCTGGCCGGCGCCACCGATATCCTGGCCCGAAGCCCGCACCGCTCGGCCAGCCTGGCCGTCCTGGTGGCCCCCGATGTTCCCGCCGCCTTGATCGAATTGGGCTATCTTTCCAATAGTTCCGACGCCGCCCAGATGAACACCCCGGCCTGGCGCGCCAAAGTGGCCGATGCTATTGCCGCGGCGGTGGACGGCCACTTGCAGACGCGGCATTAGTACAGCCATGAACAAGCAACCCGGCGCATTTCCCAAACCCAAGCGATCCTTGCGCGAATCCGCCAAGGCGATGAACACCGGCTCGCTGCTTCGCCGGCTGATGCTCTATGCCGGGCTTGGCGCCGCCGCTCTGGCGCTGATGGGCGTGCTGGCGGTGATGTTCTGGCTCTACACCGTCACCCGCGACCTTCCCAGCGTCGAGGCGCTGAAGAATTACGGTACCGACGGCATGCATCCGCCCGTCACCACCCGGGTCTATGCCGGCAATGGCACCGTGCTGGGCGAATATGCCAGCCAGTCGCGCATCTTCGTGCCGGCGGCCTTCATCCCCAAGCTGGTCTCCCAGGCTTTCACCAGCGCTGAGGACCGCAATTTCTACAGCCATCCCGGCATCGATCCGTCGGGCATCCTGCGCGCGGCGATCAAGGATGTCGGGCTGGTGCTGGAGGGCCGCCGGCCACAGGGCGCCTCCACCATAACCCAGCAAGTGGCGCGCGATTTCCTGCTCAATTCCGATGTCCGGTTCAGCCGCAAGATCCGCGAGGCAATCCTGGCGGTGCGGATCGATGCCACCTATCCCAAGGACAAGATCCTCGAGCTTTATCTCAACGAGATTTACCTGGGCGAGCATTCCTATGGCGTCGCCGCCGCCGCCTTGAATTATTTCGGCAAATCCCTCGACGAGCTGTCGATCCCCGAAGTTGCTTTCCTGGCGGCGCTGCCCAAGGGTCCGGCCAATTACGATCCGCGCTTCTATCACCAGGCCGCCCTGGACCGGCGCAACTGGGTGATCGATCAGATGGCCGACAATGGCTATATCAGCGACGCCCAGGCTGCGGCCGCCAAGGCGACGCCATTGGTGGCGCAGATGCGCGCGCTGGGCAGCCAGACCGCCGACGTCGATTATTATGTCGAGGAGGTGCGGCGTCTGCTTTACGCCCGCTACGGCGCCAAGCAGCTTTATGACGGCGGCTTGCAAGTTCGCGCGTCGCTGGACACCCGACTGCAGAATTACGCGGTGAGCGCGCTGCGCTCCGGCCTGGTGCGCTATGACCGCCGCCATGGCTGGCGCGGCGCCAAGAACCATATCGCCCTGGATGGCAATTGGCGGGCCGCCTTGACCAAACTCGCCAGCAATCCCGCCAAGCAATCGGGCATCGAGACCTGGAAGATGGCGGTGGTGACCGGCACCGAAGGCAAAGATATCCGTCTGGGCTTTGCCGACGGTACGACCGGCGTCTTGCCTTATGACGGCTACAAATGGGCCAGGCCGGAATTGAAAAACCAGACTTGGGGCGCGGTACCCACCGAGCCGGCCCAAGTCGCGAGACCCGGCGACGTGCTTTATGTCGAGCCGGAAGGCAAGCCGGGCCAGTTCGGCCTGCGCCAAATCCCCGAAGTGAATGGCGCCATTGTGGCGATGGATCCCCATACGGGGCGGGTGCTGGCGCTGTCGGGCGGGTTCTCCTATGCCTCCAGCCAGTTCGACCGTGCCATGCAGGCGATGCGCCAGCCCGGGTCCTCGTTCAAACCCTTCGTCTATGCCGCGGCACTGGACAATGGCTATACGCCGGCCTCCAAAGTGCTCGACGCGCCTTTTGAGAAATATATGGGTCCCGGCCAGGGCGTGTGGCGGCCGGGCAATTTCGAGAAAGGCGAATATCACGGCGACACCACGTTGCGCCGCGGTATCGAATTGTCGCTTAATTTGCTGACGGTGCGGCTGGCCGATCAGCTCGGCATGGACAAGGTCGTGCCTTACCCCGTGCGGATGGGCGTCTATGACAAGCTGCCGCCCATGCTCGCCAATTCGCTGGGTGCCTATGAAACCACGCTTATTCGCATGGTCACCGGCTATAGCGAGTTCGTGAATGGCGGCAAGAAAATCAGCGCCTCGCTGATCGACCGCATCCAGGACCGTACCGGCCGCACCATCTGGCGGCACGATGGGCGCAATTGCGAAGGGTGCAACGATCCCGACTGGCATGGGCAGCAGGAACCGCTGCTGGCCGATGTGCGCGAGCAGGTGCTGGACCCGCGTACCGCCTATCAGATGGTCTCGATTCTGCAGGGCGTGGTCCAGCGCGGCACCGGACGTTCGGTGCAGGCGGTGGGCAAGCCGCTGGCCGGCAAGACCGGAACCTCGCAGGATTCGCAGAGCGTCTGGTTCATCGGCTTTTCGCCGGACCTGGCGGCGGGCGTGTATGTCGGCTTCGACAATCCGCGCACCCTGGGCCATGACCAGATCGGCCAAGAAGAGCAGGGCGCCACCGTCTCGGCGCCGATCTTCCGCGATTTCATGAAAGGCGCCCTGGCGGACGCGCCGCCGACACCGTTTCGCGTCGCGCCCGGCATCGAGGAAGTGACGGTCGACTGGATAAGCGGCAATCCCGTCCCCGCCGGCTCGCCCGGCGCCATTGTGGAAGCCTTCAAGGCCGGCACCGCCCCCGGCGAAGTCAATGCCCCGGCGCCCGCACTCGCCAATGGCGCGGACGCAAGCGGCAATAATCCCGGCCGCACCACTTCGCCCGGTTCGGGAGAAGAGGGCACGGGCGGGCTCTATTAAACGATCCGCGAGAGGTGATTGAGATTGCCGATGGCTCTTGCGGGGCGCTTGCATGAGGGTCGGCGGCGCTTGCGGATCGCGGTCGCCGGGCTGCAGCGCGACCTGCGCGATGCCGAACCGGGACAGATCCTGCTTTGCGCCTTGATGGGCGCTTTGACCGGCGCGATCGTCGATTTGCTGCGCGAAGGCGTGGCCTGGCTGCATGTCTTCGATTTCGGCATCCCGAGCAATCATTATTTGAGCGAAGGGCTGGGGATTTCCCGCATCCGGCTCATTTTCGTGCCGGCTCTGGGCGGGGTCTTGATGGGCCTGGCGGCACTGGCCAGACGCGCCTGGGCGCCCCACGACATCGCCGACCCGATCGAGGCCAATGCCCTGCATGGCGGGCGGATGTCGCTTTCCGATTCCGTCTGGCTGACCTTCGTCACCTTGCTGTCGAACGGCGCCGGGGCCTCACTGGGGATGGAAGCCGGCTACAGCCAGCTCGGCGGCGGACTCTATTCCTGGCTGGGCCGCTATCTGCGGATGCGGCGCACCGATCTTCGGGTTTTCGTCACCGCCGGCGCCGGCGCGGCCATCGCCGCCGCGTTCAATGCCCCTCTGGCGGGGGCGTTTTACGGTTATGAGCTGATCCTGGGAAGCTATACCACCCGCGCCCTGGCGCCGGTGGTGGCCGCTTCGGTTTGCGCCGCGCTGGTTCAGCGCGCCATGTCGCATATGAAAGCGCTGTTCGACGTGACCGGCGTGCTGTTCGTAACGCCATCCGGCTATTTTCTGTTCGCGGTACTGGGTGTCGCCGCGGCGGGGGTGGCGGTGCTCGCCATGAAGTCGGTGACCTGGGCCGAGCGCGGTTTTCGCCATAGCGGCTTGCCGGATTGGCTGCGTCCGGCTGCCGGCGGCATGGTGCTCAGCGTCATCGCCTGGTTCGCGCCCCAGGTCTTGGGCAGCGGCCATGGCGCCGTGCAATTTCATTTCGATACCCGCTGGGGCATCGCCGCGCTGCTGGTCCTGCTCGCCGCCAAGCTGGTGGCATCCGCCGTTTCCGTAGGCGCAGGATTTCGCGGCGGCTTGTTCAGTTCGGCGCTGTTCCTGGGCCTGCTTTTGGGCGCCGCTTTCGGCCAGATCGCCGCTTTGGTGCAGCCGGGACTTGAATCGCAGCATGTCGTCTTCATGCTGGCGGGAATGGGGGCGGTGGCGGCGGCGATCATCGGGGCTCCCCTGACCATGGTCTTCCTGGTGCTGGAGGCGACCGGGGATTTCCCCGTCACTGTGGCGGTGGTGATCGCGGTGACCGTGGCCTCGACCCTGGTGCGGATCACGTTCGGCTATTCTTTCGCCACCTGGCGCTTTCACTTGCGCGGTCTTTCCATTCGCGGCGCCCATGATGTCGGCTGGATCACCGAGATGACGGTGGCGCGGCTGATGCGGACCGACCCCAAATGCGTCGCCGCCAATCTGAGCCTGCGGGCGCTGCGCACCGCCTATCCCGTGGGAAGCGCCAAACGGCTTTATGTGCTGGACGAGGAAGGCCATTATCGCGGCGCCATCGACACCGAGGATCTGCACGATGCCGCCATCGACGACGCCCTGGACTGGACCGTAGCCCTGGACCTGGCGGTCGAGCCCAACCAGTTCCTGCTGCCATCGGAAAATATCCGCGGCGCCTTGGGGCGGTTCGACAGCTTGCAGACCGAGACCCTGCCGGTCTTGCTCTCGGCCGGCGAGCCAAGGGTGATCGGCTATGTCACCGAGGCCTATGCCTTGAAGCGCTATACCCAGGAACTGGAGCGCATGCGCAGCGCCGAACTCGGCCAGCGGGAATTGTTTTCGATCGGACCGCGGCCCAAAGCTTGAGCTTGATTGGCTCTTTACCCGATCCCCGCCTGCCACTATATCCGGCCCATGCGCCCGGAAACCCAACGCCAGATCGACGACATCCAGCAGGCCCTCGCCCTGCTGAGGAGGCATCTTTGACTGGGACAAATCCGTCCGCCGCCTCGACGAGCTGAACGCCAAGGCCGAGGATCCGGCGATCTGGAACGATGCTGGGGCCGCGCAAAAATTGATGCGCGAGCGCCAGAAGCTCGACAGCGCGATGGGCGCCGTGCGCGCGCTGGAGAATGAACTGGCCGATGCCACCGGCCTGATCGAAATGGCGGAAGCCGAGGGCGACGCCGCCATGGTGGCGGATGCGGAAGTGAGTATCGCGACATTACAAAAGCGCGCCGAACAGCAGCGGCTGCAGTCCATGCTGTCGGGCGAGGCCGACGCCAATGACAGCTATCTGGAGATTCATGCCGGCGCCGGCGGTACCGAAAGCCAGGACTGGGCGCAGATGCTGTTTCGCATGTACACCCGCTGGGCGGAAAAGCACGACTACAAACTGCAGTTGATCGAGGAGAGCGAAGGCGAGGGCGCCGGCATCAAATCCGCCACCCTTCTGGTCAAGGGCGAGAACGCCTATGGCTGGCTCAAGACCGAGGCGGGCGTGCACCGGCTGGTGCGCATTTCGCCCTTCGATTCCAATGCCAGGCGTCATACCTCGTTTTCCTCCGTCACGGTCTATCCGGTGATCGACCAGTCGATTCAGATCGATATCCCCGACAAGGATGTGCGCATCGACGTTTTCCGCGCTTCGGGCGCCGGCGGTCAGCATGTCAACAAGACCGAAAGCGCGGTGCGCATCACCCATCTGCCCACCGGCATCGCGGTCGCCAGCCAGTCGGAGCGCAGCCAGCACCAGAATCGGGCGATCTGCTGGGACATGCTGCGTTCGCGGCTTTATGAAATCGAATTGGAAAAGAAAAAGGCCGAAACCGGCGCCTTTGTCGGCGAGAAATCGGATATCGGCTGGGGTCACCAGATCCGGTCCTATGTGCTGCAGCCCTATCAGCTGGTCAAGGATCTGCGCACCGGGGTCGAAAGCCGCACGCCGCAGGATGTGCTGGACGGCGATCTGGATCCCTTCATGGCGGCGGCGCTGGCCCAAGAAGTGGGCGGCAAGCCGAAAGAAAAGGTGGCCGACCTGGAATAGAGCGCGATTCGCCAGGCGGATCAGGATCATGCGCGGGAACCAACGGAACGGGTAAGGGATGTCGCCGTTGCTTTATCAGCGGGGGGCAGACCCGCGAGGAGAAAGCCCGATGAAAGTTCCAGTTCTATGTTCCGCACTACTCGCCGCGACGATGCTGATCCCGGCCGCGGCCAAGGCAGACACCGCTCAGCATTTCCTGCGTCAGGCAATCGAGGGTGACAATTCCGAAATGGCGCTGGGCCGGATCGCGCAGCGCCAGGCCGAGAATCCCTCCGTGCGCCAATATGGGCGCACCTTGGCAAACGATCATTGGACGGCCCGAATTCAGGCGGTGAATGCCGCCCGCCGCATGGGCGTGCGCGCGGCCGACACGGACCGTGACATCGCGCCCGAGGCACGGGACGAGCAGCGCCGCCTGTCAGACATGCGCGGAGGCGAGTTCGACCGCGAATTCATCCGCTACATGATCGACGATCACCGCAAGGACATCCGCGATTTCGAGAACGAAGCGCGCGAAGATCATGGCTTTGTCAGCCGGTTGGCGGCACAGCAATTGCCCACGCTGCGCAAGCATCTGGACCTGGCGATGTCGCTTCAGTCCCGTTTGGGCGGCGAGGTGTCGGAGCGATACCGCGATCGCGGCTGGTATCGGGATCGCAACCGGGATTCCGGCTATCAGAATCGCAACTCGAACCAATATCAGAACCGCGACTATTCCAACGGGGGCTACCGCTAAAGCGGCGGTCTAGCCCGCCTGGGGCGCCAAGCCGGCAATGAAACCTGCCGGCTGAGGCGCTTCGGGCTTGGGCGCTGCCGGCTTCTTCACCTCGTCGCCCAGCGGGTTGTCGCTATGGCGGCAATTGCCTTCGAAGAAGGCGCCCGCTTCCACCGCGAAGGCTTCATGCAGGATGTCGCCTTCGACATGGCTGGTGGCGGCGAGCTGAACTTTGCGGCCGCGGATACGGCCCATCACTTTGCCGCGCACGGTAACTTCCTCGGCCAGGATCTCGCCGTGGATTTCCGCCTTCTCGCCGATCACCAGGCCGATACTGCGCACATCGCCTTCGACATGGCCGTCGATCTGGATATCGCCCGTCGATGTCAAGGTGCCCTTGACCGTCAAGTCGGCGCTGATGATCGAAGGCGCCGACGAGGAGCGTCCCGGCGCGCGTTTGGGGGCAGGCGGGGGGGGCGCGTTCATCATCGGGGTGGCGGGAGGGGTTTCCTTGGATTTGCTAGAGAACATGGCGGCCTGCCTCGATGAAATTGCTGGGATCACGCACGACATCGTCAAACCAAACTTCGTAATGGACATGCGGGCCGGTGGAACGCCCCGTCGAGCCGACCCGGCCCAGGGCCGAACCCTTGTCCACCCGGGCGCCGACTTTCACGGTGATCGCCGACAGATGACCGTAGCGGGTGCGGATGCCGAAACCGTGATCGACTTCCACCATATTGCCGTAAGCGCCGCGATAGCCGGCGAACACCACGGTGCCCGGTGCAGTGGCTTCGACCCGGGCGCCCCAGGGGCCGGCGAAATCGATGCCGGGATGAAAGGCATAGCGGCCGGTGAAGGGATCGACGCGCGAACCGAAGCCGCTGCTGCGGTCGAATTGCGCGCCGCTCACCGGGGTGACCAGCGGAATATGGCTCACTTCTTCATAAAGTCCGCTGAGCTGATCCAGCACCGCACTGGCGCGCAGATAGGCGCTGGTGAAGCCGGGATCGTTGATGCCTTGGATCCGCACTTGGCTTAAGGGGATTTCCGGCCCGCCCACACCTTCGCCGGCCTGGGCCTTGTCATTGAGGGCCTTGGGATTGATCCCGGTATGGCGCACCACCAGCCGCAAGCCATTGACGTCATTTTGCAGCGCGGTTTCGGTCTCTCCCATCAGCAGGTTTTCGGTTGCGCCGAGTTGCTGAATACGCGCGGTTTGCTGCGCCAAGCTGCGCAGCGCCGGATGTTGGCTATAGGCGGCGGAGGCCTCGGTGTTTGCGCTGCGGCCGGCGAGGATGGCGCTGGCGAATTTTTCCATGCGGTGCCACAGGCTATCGAATACCGCGGTGGCCTTGACCGGCTTGGCGGTGCGCGGCTGCGGCGCCACCGGACCCGGCAGCACGGTGAGCGTAGCGCCGGCCTCCGCGCCATCCGAGACATCGGCGGCCATGGGACCGACAGCGCCGGCGGCGGGCGGCGCGGCGATGCCGATGCCGTCGCTGGCCGGCGCCGTGCCGGCGCGGTCTTGCCCTGTTCCGAGGGTTGTTGCGATCTCGGGCAGGCGGCCGGCGCCCACTGCGTTTTCGATTGCGTTCTTGCGGCTGAGGAAGCCAGTGATGGCGCTCTGCTTGTTTTGCAGTTCGTCTGCGGTGGCTTTGAACTTGTCTTCCGCACCGGCCAAGGCGCCGTTCAATTCGTCATAGGAAATTTGCAGATCGGCAAGGCGGTTTTCATAGGCCGACTGCATCTGCTCAAAGCGATGATCCTTGGCGGCGATGATGCGGTCCTTGAAGATCACATTGACGGTGGCGAAGGCCACCCAGCCGAGCAGGATCAAAGTCAGGCCCGCCAGCGTCGCCTGCAACGAAGGACCGAAGGTGAAAAACTGCACCCGCCCGTCGCTGCGGATATAGATCTGGCGCTCCGGAAACGTTCGGTGAATCCAGGCCCAGACGCGTTCCAGAAAGGTGCCGGTCATGACCCCATCGCCCTTGGACGATTCCCGGTCGTTCCGGGAGCTGCCGCCGCTACCGGTCATTTCACCGTCTTGACCGCTTGCGATCAAGCTGCGGTTCCAGAAAAAGGACTTCGCGGTTAACCGGGGACCAAAACGATTTGCGGCTTTTTGCAGAGCTTTTTTGCGTTTCACAGTGATTTCGCCGCGGCAAGCACGGCCTCCACATGACCAGGAACCTTCACTTTGCGCCAAATTTCGCGGATCTTGCCCGCGGCATCGATCAGGAAAGTGGCACGCTCCATGCCCATATATTTGCGGCCATACAGGGTTTTTTCGCCCCATACGCCATAAGCCTGCGCCGTCTTGAGCTCGGAATCGGAGCCCAGCGGAATCGTCAATTTGTGTTTTTTGCGAAACTTCTCATGGGCAGCCAAGCTGTCCTTCGACACGCCGAGCACGAACACGCCCAATTTCTCGAATTTCTTGGCGGCCTGCGAAAAGCCGATAGCCTCTTTGGTGCAGCCCGCGGTGTCGTCCTTGGGATAGAAATACAGCACGAAAGGATGTCCCTTCAGGCTTGCAAGGCTGACCTCGCCGCCATTGTCCGTTGCAAGTTTGAAGCTGGGGGCTCGATCCCCCACCGCCAGCCCGCCGGCACCCACGCCATCACCCACGCAATACCGGATTTACCTTATGCGGCAAAAGCCGGCCGGTGCAATGCAAAAATTCGTTCAAGATGCTGGATTATCAGTATTTTCAGGCATTTCCCGCTTTTTTGCACACCACTTGCGCCGAAGCGATGGGAGGGACGGGTCGCGGTCCGAGCCGCCGGAGAAACGCGCTCGTGCCGGGGAATTCCCGCTCCCATAGGAGACGCCTTTACAAGATGCTGGACTATCTGCCCTTTTTAAGCCCAACAGGTGGGGTAGCATCCCCTCTTACCCGCGGGAACAAGGCGTGAAACTGCCATTCGCCAATTACGTAAAGGCGCACCATATCAGTCGCGCTGCGCTTGGCGTCGGCACGCTGGTGGCGGCGGTGGTGTTTTTCGTGCTGGGCGCGGGAATCCGCTTGCTGGTGGGGCCGGTCTCGCTGGGACCGCTGGCCGGAACCATCGACGGGGCTATCCAGCAGGCGCTGCCGGGGATCAGTCTCCAATATGACCAGGCCGCGATCGAATGGAGCCGCGACGAAGGCCGGGTCAATCTGGTGGTGCTGGGCGCGCGCATTCTGGATTCCAGCGGCCATGTCGTCGTCATGGCGCCCAAGGCCGATATCGATCTGGCGGCGGCGCCCTTCCTGAAAGGCGAGTTCGCGGTCAAGCGCATCACCCTGGTGGGGGTGCAGCTCACCTTGGTGCATATGAAGGACGGCCGCATCCGCCTGGGCGAGCGCGACAACGACGTCCTCACCCGCATTGATCAGGTTATCCAGGCGCGGGGTTCGACCACATCCTCGCTGCAAAGCTTCGCGGTGCGCGATGCGCATCTGGCGGTGTTCGACGAAAATACCGGCCTGTCCCTGATGGCGCCGCATGCCAGCCTGGCGCTGACCTCCAAGGGCGATGCGATCGGCATCAATTTCAACACCGATGTTCAGATCGAAGGCCGAGCTGCGCATATCAAAGCCGATCTGACCTTGCCGCAAGGAAAGGGACCCTATAGCGGCGACGCCACGATCACCGGGCTCGATCTGCGCAGCCTGGGCGCGCGGGCGCCTTTTTTTGCGGATTTGCGCGACGTGGCGCTTATCGTGGATCTGTCGACCCGCTTCGCGGTGGCGCCGGGCGGGCATATCACCCGCGCCGACTTCGACATGTCGGCAACCGGAGAACTTCCGACGGCACTGCTAGGCGCCAAGGTACTGCATGTGCGCCGCCTGCGTCTGACCGGCGCCTATGACGGGATCAAGAACCATCTTGCTTTGCCCACCGCCGATCTCAATGCCAAGGAAGCGGTGCTGCATCTGAAGGGCAGCGGCGATCTGCATTACGACACGCAAGGCGTGCTGCAAGCGGTCAGTGCCGAGCTGTCCTCCGGCCGGGTGGTGCTGGATCTGCCGGGGATGTTTGACAAGCCGGTGGGATTGCAATCCGCCGCGCTGAAAGGCACCTGGCAAACCGGTCCGCGCCGTTTCGATGTGGAAAAACTCGCGCTGCTGGGGCCGGGGCTCAATCTGTCGCTCAAAGGCACCGTCACCATGGGCGAGCCGGGGCAAACGCCCGGTGTGGCGGTGAGTGGCGCCTTTGGGCCCATGACTCTGCAGGATCTGCTGCATTATTGGCCGCTTCCGGTGGCTCCCGGCACGCGCGAATGGATCGCCGGCAATATCTTCGCCGGCACGACCGGGCCGCTGTTGTTCGAAACCCATTTCACCCCCGGCCTTTTCGATTCTGCGGTGTGGCCGGACGAAGCGATGAAGCTGAGCTTCGCGGTGGAGGGCGTGGAGGGCAATTATGTCACCGGCCTGACCCATCTGACCGGGGTGAGCGGCAATGCCGTGCTGCTGGGCGATTCCTTCTCCGCCGATTTCACTTCCGGACGGGTGGGAAACATCATTTTGCGCGGCGGGCGTGTCGTCATTCCCACGCTGCATATCACCGGCACCGCCGCCGTGATCAGCGCCCATGCCGATGGCGCCATGGGGGACATCATGCGGCTGATCGACATGAAGCCGCTGAATTATCCCACCCGTTTCGGCATCGATCCGGAACAGACCAAGGGGCAAGCCGGCGTCGATATGAGTTTCACCGTGCCGATGCTGGCCAGTCTGCCGGTGGACGATGTCGGCATCTCGGTCAAGGCGCAGGTCAGCGATTTCGCCGTCACCCTGGGCAAGAGTACCCGTCTGACCAATGGCGCGGTGGTTTTCGAAATCGACAACGCTCATCTGCACCAGACCGGCCAGGTGAATCTGGCAGATTCGCGCTTGACGGTGGATTGGACCGAGGATTTCAAGACCACCGCGCCGGTCACCACCCGCCTCAATGTCAAAGGCCTGCTCACCGAGGCAGCGCGGGCCGCGCTCGATATGGGGATGGCGACCATTCTGACGGGACCCATTCCGGTCAATGCCGAGATTCAGGGTCATCGCGGGACACTTCAGTTGGCGGAAGCCAATATCGACCTGACCCCCGCGGCGATCGGCATTCCCATTCTCAATCTGGGCAAGCCGGCCGGGGTTGCGGCAGGCGGGCATATCACCGTCAATTTTGGCGCCGGCGCCAGCGTGCATGATGAAGTGATCCGGTTGACGGGTCCCAATCTTTCGGCCACCGGCACCGCCCAGTTCGGCGCCGACGGCGGTTTGTCGGTACTCAATTTCACCTCGCTCAAGATGGGCGCGCTGAACGATCTGTCCGTCATCCTGACCCGCACCGCCGCCGGCGATGATTACAATTTGCGCGGCCATTCGCTGGACGGCTCGATGATCGGACGCAATGGCGCCGCCCCGCCGGCTGGTAGCAGCGCCGCCGCCGCGGCGTCATCGGATATCAGCGGACCCTTTCATATCAACGCCAGGCTGGACCGGCTGGCGATGCGCCATGGGGTGACGATCGCCCCCTTCAATCTGGACCTTGCGGGGATCGGCAACCGGCCGAGCGCGCTCAACCTGTCGGGCTCGCTTTCCAAGACCGCGAATATCCGAGCGGTGCTCGAGACCAATACGGCGGGGCGCAAGCTGACGCTGGAAGCCGGCGATGCCGGGCAATTGCTGCATGGGCTTTTCGATTTCGAGGACATGCGCGGCGGCAAGCTGACGCTCACCGCGACCCTGCCGGGGCGCGCCAGCGATCCCGATGCCACCGGCGCGGCGCCGGATTTCACCGGCAAGCTGGATATCGACAATTTCACCATGGTGCATCAGGCGTTCCTGACCCGCCTGTTTTCCGCCGGCTCGCTCACGGGGCTCGGCGATCTGATGGGGGGCGACGGATTGTCGATCGAGAATCTCGACGTGCCCTTCACCTCCAAAAACAATGTCATCAGTCTGCACAATGCAGTGGCGCATGGGCGCGCCATCGGCGCCACTGCCGATGGTTATATCGATCGCCCCAAGGGCTTGGTGGACCTCAAAGGCTCGTTGAGCCCCGCTTACGGGCTCAATTCGATGCTGGGCAACGTTCCGCTCTTGGGCAATCTGTTGACGTCGAAAAAAGGCGAAGGCATTTTCGGGGTCACTTATACCGCCACCGGCAGCGCCGATCAGCCCCGTATCCAGGTCAATCCGCTGTCGATCCTGGCGCCGGGCATTTTGCGCCGAGCCTTTGAGGGGCGCATGCCCAACGCCGCCAATGCGCCGTCCAATGCGCCGGCTCCTGCCCAGCCGCAGACGGCACAATCGAACGCCGCAGGGACGAAAGCGGCCAAGCCGCCAACGAACTAGGCAGGCTTCACCAACACGTGTTTTTTCTTGCCGCTGGATAATTTCAGCACCCCATCGGCGCCGAGCGCGGAAGCATCGACCGTCAACCTGGGATCGCTGATCGCCACATCATTGAGCTTGAGCCCGTTATTGGCGATGAGTTTGCGGGCCTCGGAATTGGAGGCCGCCAAGCCGCAGGCCACCGCCAGATTGAGAATTCCGTCCGGCAATTTCGCGCTGACGGTGGGAAGGCCTTCGGCGTTTGCGCCTTCTTCAAACGCCCGCCGCGCGGTGTCGGCGGCTTTCTCGGCTTCGCCGCGGCCGTGCAGCAGGGCGGTCGCCTCGGTGGCCAGGACCTTTTTGGCCTCGTTCAGTTCCGCGCCTTCGAGCTTTTCCAGCCGCGCGATTTCGTCCAGCGGCAGATCGGTGAAAAGCCGCAGGAAGCGGCCGACATCGCCGTCCTCGGTGTTGCGCCAGAACTGCCAGTAATCATAGACGCTGAGCATATCCTTGTTCAGCCACACCGCGCCTTGCGCGGTCTTGCCCATCTTGGCGCCGGACGAGGTGGTGATCAGCGGCGTCGTCAGCCCATAGAGCTGCACATTGGCGAGCCGATGGCCCAGATCGATGCCCGACACGACATTGCCCCATTGGTCGGAGCCGGAGGACTGCAAGCGGCAACCATAGCGCTTGTAGAGTTCGACAAAATCATAGGCCTGCATGATCGAGTAATTGAATTCCAGGAACGACATCGGCTGCTCGCGTTCCAGGCGCAGGCGCACGCTGTCCATGGTCAGCATCCGGTTGACCGAGAAATGCCTGCCGACTTCGCGCAGGAAGGGAATATATTCCAGCCGGTCGAGCCACTCGGCATTGTCGACCATGATCGCGTCGGACGGACCGTCGCCGAATTTGAGCAGATGCCGCACCCCGCTCAGCATGCTTTGCTTGTTTTCCTCGATCTGCGCCGGGGAAAGGATCAGCCTGGTTTCATCCTTGCCGGACGGATCGCCCGCCTTGGTGGTGCCCCCGCCCATCAACAGGATCGGGCGATGGCCGGCCTGCTGCAGCCGGCGCAAGGTCATCAATTGCACCAGGTTGCCGATATGCATGGATTTGGCGGTGCAGTCGAAGCCGATATAGGCGGTGACCCGCTCCTTGGCGAACATCGCGTCCAGCGCCTCGGGGCCCGAACAATCGTAATAGGCCCCGCGCGCGACAAAAGTCCGGAGGAAATCGGAATGGAATTGCGGCGCGGCTGGCATAGTCTAATCTCGAAGGAGCAAGGCAGGGCGGCATAGCACGAATGGCGGAAATTTCGAAAGTCATGGGCCTCATGAGCGGCACCTCGCTGGACGGGATCGACGCCGCTCTGCTGGAGACCGACGGTGAGGGCGTCGCCGTGCCCGGTCCCAGCCTGACCATTGCCTATGACAAGGAGACAAGGGCGCTGCTGCGGGCCAGCCTGGACGAGGCGCGCGGCGTGGCGGAAGGCGCCCCCATGCCCCATTCCATCCGCGAGGCCGAGCGGCATTTGACCATGGCCCATGTCGCGGCGGTGAAAGCCCTGTTGGCAAAAGCGGGGTTGGCGGCAGAGGCCGTCGCCCTGATCGGCTTTCACGGCCAGACCATCCTGCACCGCCCGGCCCAGCGCTGGACCTGGCAGATCGGCGATGGCGCCTTGCTGGCGCGCCTTACCGGCATCGATGTGGTCAATGATTTTCGCCAGAGCGATGTCAAAGCGGGCGGGCAGGGGGCGCCGCTGGTGCCGCTCTATCACGCCGCCCTGGCGCGCAAATCGGGCCTGGCGCCGCCTTTGGTGCTGGTCAATATCGGCGGGGTCGCCAATGTCACTTATATAAGCGGCGATCTGGTGCTGGCCTTCGACACCGGCCCGGGCAATGCCCCGATCGATGACTGGATGCACAGCCATACCGGCAAGCCGGTGGACGAGAACGGCGATTTCGCGCGGGGCGGCCGGATCAATGAGGCGGCGCTGAACACTATGCTGGACAACCCCTTCTTTGCCAAAACGCCGCCCAAATCCCTGGACCGGATGGATTTCGGCGTTTCAGCCGTCAAAAGTCTTTCGCCCCAGGACGGCGCCGCCACGCTGACGGCCTTCACTGCCGCTTCCATCGCCAAGGCGCGCGAACATTTTCCCGATCCGGCCAGCACCTGGATCGTCTGCGGCGGCGGACGTCACAACGCCTATTTGATGGACCAATTGCGCGCCCGGGTGAATGCGAAGGTGATCGTGGCGGAAGAGGCGGGCTGGAACGGCGATGCGATGGAAGCTGAAGCCTTCGCTTATCTGGCCATGCGGGCCAAGAAGGGGCTGCCGCTGAGTTTGCCGACGACCACGGGCGTACTGCAACCCATGACGGGGGGGAAGTATTATCGGGCGACTTAGGTTGCTTCAACTGGGCCACTCGCATTCGCGGGTGGCTGCGAGAAGGCCGCTTTAGCGGCCTTCTCTTGGCTTGCTCATCATATTGGAGACGTATCCTTTGACCGTCTCCACCACATCGGCTTCGCGCTTGTCGAAGAAATGATTGGCGCCGTCGATCTTGTCATAGGTGATCCGGATGCCTTTTTGCGCGGTCAACCGGTCGACCAGTTTCTGCACATCGGGCTCGGGAACCACATTGTCCTTGGTGCCGTGCACGATCAGGCCGGAAGCCGGGCAGGGCGCCAGAAAGGCGAAATCATACATGCTGGCCGGCGGGGCGATGGAGACGAAGCCGGTGATCTCGGGCCGGCGCATCAAAAGCTGCATCCCGATCCAGGCGCCGAAAGAGATGCCGCAGACCCAGACATGGCTGGGATTGGGATAAAGCGTGTTCATCCAGTCCAGCACCGCGGCGGCGTCGGACAATTCGCCCGAGCCATTGTCGAAGCTGCCCTGGCTGCGCCCCACGCCGCGGAAGTTGAAGCGCACGGTGGTGCAGCCCAGCCCGTGGAACATATGGAAGAGGTCATAGACCAGCGGATTGTTCATGGTTCCGCCGAATTGGGGGTGCGGGTGCAGCACCAAGGCCATGGGCGCGCCTGGCGTCTTTTGCCGCTGGTAGCGGGCCTCGATGCGGCCGGCGGAGCCGGGGAGGACGATGTCAGGCATGGGACCCCGGTTTGCGCTTTAGGCATAGCGGAAAAGTCGGATTTTTACCGCACCTAGCGTTAATTATTACTAACATTTTCAAAGGCTTGTATTCTTCTTGGCGGGAGGGGTGCAAATACTTGACCAGGATAGTCGGGAAATCTATATCCCTTCCATCAAGGCGCTTGTTCCGGGCGGGCCGCGCTTCTTACACCAAGCCGGCGGCCAGCCCAAATAAAAAACGCCGCGTTTTGAAGGAGATCGACCATGCGGCTGAGTACCAAGGGGCGTTATGCGGTGATGGCGATGGCCGACCTGGCCGGACATGCTCCCGAAGCCCAGGGCGAGACCCGTCCCGTGGCCCTGGCGGATATCGCCGAGCGTCAGGATATTTCCCTTTCCTATCTGGAACAGCTTTTCGCCAAGCTGCGCCGCGGCGGGCTGGTCACCAGTGTGCGCGGTCCCGGCGGCGGCTATCGGTTGTCGCGGCCCTCTTCCGATTTGCGCATCGCCGACATTATTGTGGCGGTGGACGAGCCGATCGCCGCCACCCGCTGCAAGACCGGCAGCGCCAAGGGCTGTACCAAAAGCGGGGCGCGCTGCGTCACCCATGATCTGTGGGAAGAGCTGGGCCAGCAGATTCACGTTTTCCTGTCTTCGGTCTCGCTGGCCGATGTGGTGGAGAAGCGGGTGCTGGGCCGCAGCCGTCCCTGCAATGATGGCGGCTTCGCCGCGGGCAATGATCTAGCCGAAGCCGCGGAAACCGAAGCGGCCTGATCCTCATGGCTTATTGCGATCACAATGCGACCTCGACTTTGCGTCCTGAAGCCCATCAGGCGATGGCGCAGGCCTTGGGTGTGACGGGCAATCCTTCGTCGGTGCATGCGCATGGGCGCCGCGCCCGGGGTATCGTCGAGGACGCGCGTGAGGCCATCGCAGATCTGGCCGGCGCCAAGCCCGAAAACGTGATCTTCACCAGCGGCGCCACCGAATCCAATGATCTGGCCATTCGCGGCGCCGTCGCCGGCGCCATCGCGCAAAGCGAAAAAACCAGCGCCCGCATCACCCGGCTGTTTGTCAGCGCCATCGAGCATAGTTCGGTCTTGAAAACCGCCGAGGCGGTGGTGGAACACAGCGCCGGGGTGCGGCTGGACCAATTGCCGGTGACCGCCGATGGTGTGCTGGATACCGAAGCCCTGCGGGTGGCGTTGCGCGAGGGCAAGGGCCGCGCCCTGGTGGCGGTGATGGCCGCTAACAACGAGACCGGCGTGGTGCAGCCGATTGGCGAAATCTCGCGCCTGGTGCGCGAGGCCGGCGCGCTTTTGCTGGTCGATGCCGTGACGGCGGCGGGAAAGATCGATCTGGATGCCGCGCTTTGCGATTACATGACGCTGTCGGCGCATAAACTGGGCGGGCCGCAAGGCTCCGGCGCGCTGATCGTGGCCGAAACTGCGCCGCTGGCGCCGCTGCTGGTCGGCGGCGGCCAGCAGAAAGGCCTGCGCGCCGGCACGGAAAATCTTTCCGGCATTGCCGGCTTCGGCGCGGCGGCCAAGGCGGTTCGCGGCGATGGCGTGGAGCGCGCCCGGGTCACTGCTTTGCGGGACCGCTTTGAAAGCGATCTGCGCCGGAATTTGCCGGATGTGGTGATCTTCGGTGAAGGCGCGGAGCGCCTGGGCAATACCTCCAATCTGGCGCTGCCCGGGCTTCATGCCGAGAATATGGTGATCGCGCTCGATCTGGACGGCGTGCAAGTGAGCTCCGGCTCCTCCTGCTCCTCCGGCAAAATCGCGCCTTCGCATGTGCTCTCGGCGATGGGCGTCGCCGATGACCTGGCCGGCGCGTCGGTGCGGGTGAGTTTCGGCTGGGACTCCGTGCCGGCCGATGCCGATGCCGTGGTCGCCGCTTTGGTTCGTCTTGCAGGGCGCGTCCGTTCGCGCTCCGCCGCGTGAGGGTCTGATGTCGTCCGCCGCGCAAGAAACCAAAGACCAGGTCGCCAGTATCGGCGAGAAATACAAATACGGCTTCATCACCGATATCGAGATGGAGCGCGCGCCCAAGGGCCTGTCCGACGACACCGTGCGCTATATCTCGGCCAAAAAGGGCGAGCCGGCCTGGATGCTGGAATGGCGATTGGGCGCCTTCAAGCGCTGGGGCACGATGAAAGAGCCGGTCTGGGCGCGGGTGCATTATCCCAAGATCGATTACCAGAACGCTTATTATTACGCCGCGCCCAAGAACACGCCCAAGAAACAGAGCCTGGACGAAGTCGATCCCAAGCTGCTGGAGACTTACAACAAGCTGGGCATTCCGCTGCACGAGCAGATGGCGCTGGCCGGTGTGGCGGTGGACGCGGTGTTCGATTCGGTGTCCGTCGCCACCACCTTCAAGGACAAGTTGAACGAGGCGGGCGTGATCTTCTGCCCGATCTCCGAAGCCATCCGCGATTATCCCGATCTGGTGAAGCAATATCTGGGTAGCGTGGTCCCGGTGACCGACAATTATTTCGCCACCTTGAATTCGGCGGTGTTTTCCGACGGCACCTTTGTCTATGTGCCCAAGGGCGTGCGCTGCCCGATGGAGCTGTCGACCTATTTCCGCATCAATGCCAGCGAGACCGGCCAATTCGAACGCACCCTCATCATT
>JAICHV010000008.1 GCA_025924715.1 Alphaproteobacteria bacterium | reverse complement strand
GTATCTGAACAACTAGTGATCAAAGATCGTCCTATTCATCTTCTGAGTAGATCAGGTTACCAAGGAGTACCTGCAGCTCAAATCTCCGTGGATTTCACGGCTGTTCCCGATCTGATCAGGCGGAGCATCGCGGAATTGGGAGGCATTCAGCCTGTGACTGGTGCTATGGCGGCTGCCGCTGGTGGCACTTTATACGATAAACCGTCGCCAGCAGAAATTGCTCTTCATCGAGAGCTTGGCACGAACTTTCAGCTCATTTTTGTCGTGGTAAATGTTGCGAATTTAACTGCCACAAACGGGGCCTCTAAAGGGAACCCATATTCCCTATCCCTAATACCCGCGACGAAGGGGGGCTCCATACAAATCGCAGATATCGAAACAGTCGCTGCGCTGGACATCCAAAAAATGCTATCCACGTTCGAACCCGCATTTCTCGGCTACGAACCTTTCACTGGCAATCCATCACTGTTTGGCCCGCTAAGTTCTTTTCTTGAGAAGGGGCTGAAAAATACCTTCCCAGATGAGCTAGGAATAGTGATCGGACAATACTTTTTAGCATTAAATTACAACAAAGCGGATGTGCTCACATCTCCAGCAGGCTTCCCAAGCGAAAAGACCGAAAGCAAATACCAAGCTCACCGCGCAAGTCTTCTCTTCACCCCTTTCAACAATCTCATCCCGCGCCGGGTTTGGGGTGCGGGCTCGCCAATCGAGCTGTTTCTTATGCAGGAAATGATTGCGATCGGTTTGAATCCGGTACCCCAGATGCTGATCTATGAAGATGGCTCAACTTTTCCCTCCCTATATCATCTCTGGAGCGATATCGACTTTAGGTATTCAGCAAGCCTAATCAGCGAAGTCGATTTCTATTTCCCGGAATCGCGGGTTGCGGTTTTTTGTGATTCATCAAAGCATCATTCACGTCCCAAGGACGTCGCTAAAGACCAGCGAATTGATGAGAAGCTTGGTAAGATCTCGATCAAATCTATCCGGGTGCGAGGCCCGCAAATCCTTGATGATTTAAAATCGGCGGGCGCGATCGTAGCTGCTGCGGTGTAGATTTCCTGAAAACGAGGCATTCTTTGGCGATTTTACATAATGCGAGTTAAACGGACGCGACACCAACCTATGCTGCTCGCTCGATCTCGTGTGCGTACTGGCAGGTACTAGCTGCGCATTACCCGCCGGATGGAAGCGTCCAGCTCTTCGCGGTTTTTGCGCCGCTGTTCCAAGATCGCGAGTTCCTCTTGAGTCGGGAGTGCAACGTAATACTCTACAGGGCCTTTCATCGTCCAATCGTTGGGTTCGAGCTTCTGTAGCAAACGTATGATGTCTGAGTTACCTGAGGCGTGCTGCTTCGCGCAGGCCATCGCAATCAAGGTCAGCATACTGACGCGCTTGCGCTCGCCGTCATCCAGGATAACCGTGGTACGGCGGTTAAGCTCGCTGTCGATCAGGTCGGATAGAGCGAGGTCATCCCGCCTGATCTGCTTGCGATGGTCAGCTTTTTTGCGCGCCTGCTCTTGAAAGAATTCTTCCGTCAGTTCGCCTTTCCGAAACTGCCTCAGCCCCTCCAAGTAGGAGAGCTTTATCCAGCGAGCGAGGCGCTTTGTCCCCGCCTCCTCCCGTATCTGCAGAAGATCCTTAATGGCCTTGACCTCCCCCTTGGCAGCCTTGCCTACGATCACCCGGATCCCGAACCTCCGCGGGGTGAGGCGTGGACCGCGAGAGCCAGTCCCTCTAATGGGTTTAAGCAGCGCGGCCTCGATTGCCCGATGCAGCCCGGTCGGTTCATCCCGCTCCCCGCTCCGCCCTTTTGGGTTGCGGATCTGTCCTGGCTTGATCTTTCCTTCAGTGGGCGGGGTTCTATAGCCCGCGGCCGAGGCCGCCTTGACGCCGGTGGTGTGTGTCATTGAGATTTTCCTTCTTCGGTTAAGGTTTTGTGGTTGGTTCCGGTTGAGCTACTCCCCGAGGCACCGCTGCCAGTCCTTGATGAGCTGGAAGCTGTCGGTACGCCCGAGGGTCGCCTTCTTCTTGGTGACCTGCTCCATCCTGAGGACGATGGTGTCGACATAGTAGGGATCGATCTCGATCGCGCGCCCGCGCCGACCCGTCTGCTCTGCAGCAACAAGGGTGGTACCGCTGCCGCCGAAAGCGTCCAGCACGATGTCGCCCCGGTTTGACGTGTCCAGTAGGGCGTCCGCCACCAGCTGCACCGGCTTAACAGTGGGATGCATGGCGAGGTCCGATTCTCTGCTTGCGCTGAAAGCGTTCGCGCCGGCATAAGTCCAAAGGTTTGTACGGTTACGACCATGCTTGCCGAGCTCCACATTATTAATGTGGGCGGCATTACCCTTCTTGTAGAGAAAGACCAGCTCGTGTTGGGACCGGTAGAGATTCCCCATGCCCCCGTTCGTCTTCGCCCAGACACACAGGTTCTTCAGCTCCGTATAGGTCGCCTTGCCCGCTGTCAGCACCTCTAGGATGTGGCGCCAGTCCATACAGATGTAGTGCAGAGACCCATCGCGGCTGAAGTCGACCAGGTGACTGAAAACATTCTTTAAGAAGTCGGTGAACTGGGCCTCACTCATCTCACCTGACGCCATTGCGAACTCCTGATGGGTCACCTTGCCAAGGCCGCTGACATGGCCAGCTACCGGTACGTTATAGGGAGGATCGGTGAAGACCACGCTGGCGGATTCACTGCCCATCAAGGCGGTATAGGATGCGCGGTCGGTCGAGTCCCCGCAGAGGACCTTGTGCTCACCGATCTGCCAGAGATCTCCCGGACGGGTGACGGCTGGTTTCGACCTGTCAATCCGAGCGGGGGTGCATTCCTTCGAACCACCTGCGTGCTCCACTAGGAGCTTGTCGATCTCCGGCATTTGGAAGCCAGTGACCGCGATGTCGAAGTCGTAGTTCGTCATTAGTTCCTGGAGTTCTTCCTTCAGTATGGAAAGATCCCAAGCCGCGTGTTCTGCAATCTTATTGTCGGTGATAAGGTATGCCCGGGCCTGCGTTTTGGTCAGGTGAGCGATACAGACAACCGGGATCTTTTCTAGGCGGAGGTTCTTCGCAGCCTCGACGCGGCCATGTCCCGCCACGATATTGTCATCCCTGTCCACAAGGACCGGACTCACGAAGCCGAACACCTTGATACTGTGTTCGATCTCCTTGATCTGGGATTTTGAGTGGACCCGCGGGTTGCGGGGGTTTGGTTTCAGTTCGCTAGGGCTACGGTAGACGATGTTCATATCAGGCATAATAGTCTCCTTGACGCGCGGGGTACCGCGCGGCTTCGTTTGGGGTTGATCAGAATGCTCTCTTTTATTGTCAGCCAGCGCAGAGAGCGCGATGACGCTGGTAAAACCTCACATATTCATCTTTGGCCTGTGCGTCAGACAGCTTCGAAATGGCCTTCATCAAAAGTCTGTGGTTCTCGCTAAGCTTGCTTTTCTTAGCGAGGCCGCGGTCTTTCGACCGGTTGCGATTGTCGCGCCTCCAATCGTCGAGCGCTTTGATTGGATTGTCGGCAGAACCGATTTTAACCAGGGCATAGAGATGAGCTGTAGAAAGCGGTATCCGAACTTTCATCCACTCCATCCACTTGACGCCCATTCCCGCCTCACCTGCGAGGAGGCGGGTCTTAAGGGCCGCCGCTTTCATTGCGGCGTGCAAGGTGTGGTCATCTTCTGCACATGCGATGATAAAAAGCTCATGTGCGGCGTCATCCAACGATGAGCTAGCATGGCTGTGATTCACCAATTCTGTGATCACAGAATCGGAAACGAGGCAGGTAATTGAGGTTTGTTTTATGTCCGGCCGGTCCATCAAGGACTCCCATCAATCTTCGGACAGACTCCATATGCACAAAACGGGCGCGGGAAAATTAGCATTCACGCTACCGCCGTAATTATTTTTGGCTCCGTTCAATGATTATTGACGGCACTGAATTCTTTCATTTCGCCGCTCTGGGAGTGCAGCGGGAAACGATGATGCAGTAATGGTTGACAGCGCTGCTTTTGTTGTTCTCGCGCAGGGCCGTCTAACTGAGCTTTTCGCCCGAGCGGGAGAGCAGCGCAGGCGGATGTTGCTTTGCGGTCCTAGAAATGGCCGCCAGGGGGGCCGCTAAGCCTCAACCTTGACCCTCTGTCCTGGCAAGATTGGGCTGGAACCGAGGCCCGAAGCATCTTAGTTTCGGCTTGGGCGGGGGTTACTCTGCCTGGGGCTTGATAACCTCTCGATTAGGCGGCTGTCAGTGCTGCCGTCAAAGCACTCCTCGACCTATGCGGTCGGGGAGGCATACGCGCATGTACAGGGCGAAAGCCTAAAGGCGTATGCGGCTCTCCTAATCGAGGCTTATCAACTCCCCGATCACCAGGGCGAAGGGAGTCGATCTATGAAATTGCCCAGCATGCTGCTGGCAGCGTTCCTGCTGACGGGCTGTGTCTCGGCGGGGGTCAGAGTCGATGAGGCCAACCTCCATAGCTTCGAAAAGGGTAAAACTACCTATAGCGAGATCGTTGCCCGGCTTGGCCCACCGACCACCAATAGCCTTCTGCCGGATGGGCGCCGGATGCTGATGTATTCATATGTGCAGGCCACCGCCAGACCCGAGAACTTCATTCCCCTTGTAGGGGCGTTCGTCGGGGGTGCTGACAGCCGGTCCTCAAATGTCATTCTCTGGATTGACCAAGAGGGAAAGCTCGCCAGCTTCTCGACCAGCGAGTCTCAGTACGGAGTGGGGAGGGGCCTGGAAGCGGGACCTACTGACGGCCGGGTACCGAACCAGCCCCGGGTATCTGCACCGGCGCCGCAGTAAGATGGGCCCTTCGCCCCCCGTTAGTGCCACCACCACCCAAGCAGGTGCGATCGGGGAATGTCTGGCGGCAGCGGGGATACTGGAAGCTTCCGGTGGGCGGCTCTCGCCCTTCAAACCGATCGCGGATGATGGGGGACTCGATCTCCTCCTTCTAGACAAGGAGAGCTGGCGGCCGATCCCCCTTCAGATCAAGGCTAGGCGGAAGTTCGATAATGAGAAGGCCAAGACGGTTCAATTCGACCTGCGCCGCAAGACCTATTCGGAAAGTAGGGGAGGGTATCTCCTCTGTATCAAGTTGGCCGGCCTTGCCATTGAAGCTTTCTGGCTCTTCCCAATGGCCGATCTATCCAACCTCGCGCGGCCGACGCCTACCCACCTTGTGGTAGTCGCGTCCGCCAAGGCGAGTGCCAAGGACCGCTACACCCCCTATCGGATGACCTCCTTTGCAGAGGTCGCGGCACGACTTCTCGAATTTTAAGGCCGCAAATTCCACGTCCCTTCGCAAGTCGCGAAATTCCCATCGCTGACCCGGAATTTCCCTGCGCGAATCCAAAATTTCCCTACCTTTGAACTGTAATTTTCGCGTGGCTGGGAATCCTAAGCCCCGGAAATCGCGGGAGCTTTTCGCAATCAGGTGGGATTATTGCTGCAATAACCATCGCGTTCGAACCCGTGTCGAGGTTCGGTCTCACCGAAACGCGGAAATTTAAGGAAGCGACGCTGAGACCGGCCCCGAAACTGCCGCCGCAAAAAGGCGTGAAATGCCCGAACACTGTCTCCTGGAGCTGAACTCCCGTGCAAGCGGCGGAAATGTCCGGGAAATTCTTACGCTTTTCGAATTCACCATTTCGGCGCGACTGAATGGCTGGGGCGGCAGTCTGGCCCAAGACGGTCTCCGGTGACCGTTTCCCTGCTTTGCTGGATATTGGGCCGCCCCGAAAGGCAGCCGGCCGATACTCCGCTTTCTGATCCTGCGGTTTCCCCGCCTAGGATATTACGGCGATGATGAATGTTGCCAGGGGGAACTTAACCCTCGGCGCGGGAACGCGATCCTGGCCCCCCGCCGACTACCGTATAAGTTATAAGCTCCGTGAGGAGGGTTGCTATAATGACCCCTTTACATGGTGCCGCTCGTCCCGCGACGTCTAAGGCCTTCTCAGTGCTGTTCATTTGGATAGCGGTTTGCGGCGCCGGCAAATTACCACCATATGACCCCGCCGCTGTTCCCGATGCGGCTGCAGAACGCCAACGACGTTTGGACGAATGCCAAGCAAAATCTTTAACGCTCCAGACAATAAAGGCTTCAGTTGATTGCACCCTGAAGGCGTATCGCGCCTACGCCGTGCGGGAAAAGCTACACAACATGGCTTTGTTCGAGGATTACGCAAAAATTGCGCTCGACGCGGCATCGGACGTAGACGCAGGGAAACTCACGCGCCAAGAAGGCCAGCGCCGTATTGCTGCAGCTCGAATAAATTATGAAAACCAAGTGGCTACGGCTTATTCGGATTTCAAAAAAAAGCGCTCCGGTAGCAAACAGAGCACCTTTTAATCCGAAGATGCTGCAAGCAGCCGTTGCCCAGCACGATACCGATATAAATGCGTGCGGCGCCTGGAGTAACCAACAGATCGTGCCGGCCCGATTGGCCTGCGTCCCCGCTGCCGGTGACCGTTTCGCTAAGGTGATCGACCTGGCTGACAAGGATCGCTATTATGGCTATCTATCGGTGCTCATGGCTGACGCGGTAGATGCGCAAGGTGGCCGGCGCATGCCGGAATCTATGGCGCAACGACAACGGATCCAGTGGGACGATTTTCTAGGAACGCTTCGGTAGATGACGACGTCAACGCCGCCGCAGCGATCACGGTCGCCTTGTGGCCGCCAATCGTCACGCCGCGGATGCGATAGCTCTCCTTGCTGGCAGCTTGGCTTTTCTGCGCCTGACCCAGACTCGCCAATCGATCGCGTCACGGGACATGGCCTGCGCACCCCGGACGCAGATCCGCATTCTGGATCACTGGGACAATCTCAATGGTTCGGTGGAGCGCGGCTATGCCGCCCCACCGATATCGGCGCGCTCAGGTTAGGCTGCTGTGCGCGAAACAAAAGTGACATGCGTGACGGACACGGTCAGGCCGGCGGGGCCGCTCTCGATTTCCACTTTGGCATCCAGTTGCTGCGCCAGGGCCTTGACCAGGCTTGTACCCAGGCCGCCCTTGACAGGCGACGTCATATTTTCCGGCCGCCCCACGCCATTGTCGCTAACGGAGAGTTTCCAGTCGCGTCCCTGAACTTCATAGCGCACCCGGACGGTTGGCTGCTTGTTCTGATCGGGAAAGGCGTATTTCAGCGCGTTGATCACCAGTTCGGTGACGATCAGGCCCAGGCTGATGGCATCGCCGGATAAAACCGTACCGCTGTCCGCCTGGACGTCGATGGTCGCAGAGCTGCTTTCGCTGATCATGGAGTCCGCCAGCGAGCCGCAGAGCTTTTCCAAATAAGGCCCGAGCTCGATCATGTCCACGCGGCTGGAACTGTGCAGATGTTTCTGGACAGCCGCAATCGACATGACCCGACGATGGGCATCCTGCAGATGTTGGCGGGTCTCCGGCGAATCAACGGCGCGGGCCTTCAGCATGAGAATGCTGGCGATAATCTGCAGACTGTTGACGATGCGATGCTGCATTTCCTCCAGCAAGATCTCTTTCTGCTTCAGGAGTTCGTCAGTGCGCGCCTGCAGCCGCGCCTTTTCCAGCTCGAGGGCGCGCCTCTCGGTTATTTCTTCGAAGCCCAGCAGGATCAGCGCATGACCCTCATCGGTCCCCAGGACCTTGCGTGCATGCAGCAGGAAGATGCGATGGCCTATGCGGGGAAATTCTTGTTCGACCAGCAGGCCTTGAACGACTGTCGTATCGATGAGGGACTTTTCCAGCAAGACATGCAGGGCCGGGATGTCCCATCCGCCTTGGTCGAGGGAATAGAGCGGCTTGCCAGGGGTGGCGTCAGGGTGGATCTGGAAGGTCTTGTGAAATGAGCTGCTCGCAACCAGGATGGTCAGCCGGTCGTCCAGCACGAGCAGTGGTTCACGCACGGTCTCTACAACGATCTGCGCGAGCGAACGCCCATCGCCGAACTTGCCGAAAAACGTTGCCGACATATCTCTTACCGCCCTGAGCCAAGGGCGACGCTAGGCTCATTTCTGGGCAATAGCAAAATACGCAACATTCAGGCAGCGTGACCCAGCGGGGTAACGTTGCGTCCCAGCAGGTCGGTTACGATCTGCACCAGTCTATCGTCCCTATACGGTTTGGCTAGGAAGGTAAGAGCGCCGGCGGCGCGAGCGTCCTCGGCACAGTTGTTGGCGGAAACCACGATGGATTGAACAGCGGGGCGCGACCGTTTCAGCAAGGTCACCAAGCTAAGCCCATCCATGTCTCCGGGCATCTGCACATCGCTGATCAGGATATCGATGGCACCATGCGTCGACAACACCTCCAGGGCCTCGGCGCTGCCGCCCGCCTGCAATACAACGAAGCCCGCCTCCTGGAGCGCCGCGACCGCAGATATGCGGATGAAGACTTCATCTTCCACCACCAGGACGGCATGCTGATTTTCGTGAGCTTCCATCCCGCAATAAAGACCTCCGACAAGTCCCATTTATGGTTGAACGTCAGACATGTACGCTTTCTTGTCGCTTGGTGGCCCGACAAGGGTCGTGTTGGGTGCAATCAGGCTTCCGGCGCGCTGGACGGCGGGTCGCGCTGTTTGGTGTGCGAGACCGCCGACATGATGCCGATGCCAATCAGAACCAGCACACCCACGATTATCCATGTTTGCGGCACATGGAGCAGAAAGGCGCCATAGCCAAGGCCCCCAAGCAGGACGAAGAATCCCAAGACATAAAGCATGAAGGCGGACATGGCGAACCTCTCATTGGACCAAGCGTAACGCGGTAGGCCCGTGTTATCTCCATAACCGCGCAGACCGCGACCTGTGATTTTCCCCGTCCGGATAGCCGTTCAAGCTAGCTTAGGAAACTTTCTCCAGGACCGCGCGTTTCACAACGCCCGCCAAGCGCGGGTCAATTGCTTTCCATGCAATCGATCCGGGCGGGATTTTCGCGCCCGCCCTTACTCACCAATGAAATGAAAGCCAGGCTTTCGATGAAGCATCGTGCTCGCCTCGGCGGCGCCCTTGGGCTGGTTGTTGCCCTGACATTTGGCGCCGACATGTATTTAGGCGATATCCGTGCCTGGTCGCCGGTCACCAGCGCCTTCTTTCCCGATCGCACCTTCGGAAGGCTGATATCCTATCCCGGCAAGCAAAGCGTGGCCTGCCCCGAACAAACCGCCCGAACCCGCATTCTGTTGATCGCAGGCCAGTCCAACGCAGCCAACAATGGCGGGCAGAGATATGCATCCACTCATGGCGCCAAGGTCATCAATTTCTTTCAGGGCAATTGCACCATCGCCCAATCCCCTCTTCTGGGTTCGCAGGGGGGCAATGGCGAATATTGGACCCCCCTCGGGAACGCATTGATCGCAGCTGGCGCCGATCAAGTCATCCTGATACCAACTGCCGTATTCGCCACACCGATCAAGCGCTGGGTCCCCGGCGGCGATCTCAGTCCCCATGCTGCTAGCAACCATCGACAGCGCGCAAGAAAAATATCGGATTACCGATATTGTGTGGGATCAGGGCGAAGAGGATTTGTCCGCCAATACCGATGGTCGGGCTTACGCGCAAATGTTCCGTTCCTTGGTGAAATCGGTCAGGGCGCATGGCGTTTCGGCGCCCATCTATATTTCGATTGCAACCCGTTGCAGCCTCGACGCATGGAGTTCGGTCAACGCGATCGCGGACGCCCAGAGGCAGCTTCCTGATGCGCAGCTTGGCATATTCGCGGGCATCGACACCGATAGCCTGATGGGCCCGCTGGACCGCTATGACGACTGTCACCTGGCGGCAAGTGGACAGATCAAGGCCGCGGGGGCCTGGGCGAAAATATTGCACAAGGGCAAAAGTTGATGCGCCCGACCGGACTAAACAGCCCCCCAAATGGACAAACAGCGAAGGAGAACGAATTTTGGAACGCACAAACGGACTACTGATCATTGGCTTATTGCTGATTGCCGCAGGCATAGTTGGCTTTGCCATTCCAGTTTTCACCACCCAGAAAACCGACACCGTCGCGAGCATCGGGGGTCTGAACATTCAGGCGACGGCGGATACTTCGCATCACATTCCGCAATTTCTCAGTGGCGGCGCGCTGGTTCTTGGCCTGGTTATGGCGGCGGGCGCCTTGAGGCGCAAAAGCTAGCGCGCGATTTTTGCCTGCAGCAGTCTATTGGAAAGGGATTTCTATGTCGCTCGGAATGATACTTCTTGTCGTGTTGATTATCGCATTGCTCGGCGGCTTCAAGGGATGGGGCGGCGGCCCCTTCTATGGCATGGGCTATTATGGGGGTGGCGGTATCGGCCTGCTCCTGATTGTTGTGTTGGTCCTAGTCCTGATGGGCAGGCTGTAGCAGCGGCCGCCCGGCTGCGGTCTGCGACCGCGCGAATTCCATGCGCACCCCGCTAGTCCGGCCCGGCAGGGGACGGCATTGCGCATATCGATCTTGCGGCTCCTAGGGACCGAAATGGGCGGCGAGGTAGTTCACCTTGCCTAGGTCTGCATCGGTGACCGGCGCTCCGTTGTTGATCATGGCGGTGACGCTGCTGGACCACTGGGCCGCGTCACGATGCTGACCCATGATTTGGCCGATGCCGTGGCCGCCGCTGCAGGCCGCGAGAGTCTCGGTCTTTCCTGGGTCATCGGGCAGGCCCTCCGAAGGGGCCGTTGGCGCAACGGCAGGTGCGCAACCAGCCATGCCTGTCACCCAAAGGCGCAGAGGACCGCGGCGAAGACGAGCTTGGTATAAATGAGATCTCCTGGGCCGCTGTTCCGGCGCCGCCCGCGCGTTCTTAATTTCCGCCAGGGGGATATGTGCGGGGCAGGGACTTTGCGGTTACCGCAAAACGAGGTCCGAGGCGGCGCGGAAATAGGCTTTCGACGCCCCTTGTACCCCTTGCGGAACTTTTACCGACCGGATGCGTTGCCTCTTTGCCGCGATTGTGGCGCATTTCAAACATTTGCAGGCTTTGAGCTCCGGCGATCCGTCGGCGGCCAGATCCCTCGTGGAGCTTTCAACATGGCCGCGCATTCCGCGGGACAACGAACGAAGAGGGCACCGTGAAAGACTATTACATTCGCTTTGGACGCAAATACCCGATCCCTCCCACCATCCAGATAAAAGACGAGATCGGGCGCATGGCGTTGGAAAGGTCCGTGGTAGTGGCGCCGGAGCAGCCGCAATCCGCTCATAAGGAGCCAATCCCGCTGGATGTTACGGGCTCCGAACCACATAACTACCGCCTATGTTTCCTTGACCGCAATGACGTGGTGATCACAGTGCGACATTCTCGGTGCGCAGACGATGCGGCGGCGCTCAGCGAGGGTGAGCGGCTTACCAGTACCCACACCATTGAGGTTTGGTGTGGCGAACGAAAAGTCGACCGACTGAACAGGCGACCGAGAGCAGCAGATCCACTCGCAGCGAGCCGGGCTCCATAGTCATGGAATTGGTTCTCGATACAGCTTGGCATGTGCAAAAGGTCATTAGCATGGCGGGTTTGGCTTTCGCTTTGGCCGGCCTGTCGATATTCGGTTGGTACTTTGTCAGCCTCAATGCGCAGGCCGCGCGAGAAGATTCGGGCGCGATCCCCCCAGAGTCCTGGCGCGGACCGGGCGCGAGATTGGGTTCGTGGGTGTTCGCCGCCGGGGTGGCGCTCGCCATCGCCTCCGTTGCCTTATCCGGCATGCTGCCAGGGCGGTATTATTAGGGGCTGCCGCCAAGCCCGTCACTTTGTTTGGATGGCAATTGTCGTGAAATCTCGGCGAAACCGGACGGACCAGAATTTCGGGCACCGAAAGGGCGGTTATCACTTCCCCTTCGCTGTTACGCATTTCGAGGCATGGCTCATCAAGTGAGCGACCTTCGTCCGCATCCGACTGGAAATTTCGACGCCGCTTAGCCGCGCCGGATAATTGTATATGTTCGAGGTCAACATCACTTCGCACGATAAAGCTGTCGCGCGCTGTCTTCGCCATGGCGGTGTTGACGGCAAAGGTGCTGGATCAATTTGCAACCTTGGACTCACGGCATTAAGAGATAAGGGTGGGAACTTTGTTACACTCCAGGAGTTGCATGGTCAGGTGGGCGGTCTCCGGCATGGGTGCGCGGAATCTTTGATATACGGCGTAGCACCAGCGGACTTCCGCCTATTCGAGCTGAGCTCTTCAGCGCAGAGCGGCTGGAGCAACACGCTAAAAGCCTTGCAAGCGCCCAGCCAGTGGGGACTCCCGCGCGTCGGGTCAAAAGCCTTCGGCAGCGGTTAAACAGAAATTCCGCACACCTTGTTGTCGCCTTTCGTGAGCTGGCAAAAGCAGCCAAGCATGGCCAGCAGATAACTTCGGCGGGTGAGTGGTTTCTCGACAACTTCCATATTGTGGAAGAACAGATTCGCAAAGCGCAGGGAGACCTCCCGGCGGATTTCTACAATGAACTTCCCAAGCTGACCGGCGGACCCCTGACGGGATATCCCCGGCTCTATGGGATCACTTGGGCGTTGATCGCGCATACCGACGGTGCTTTCGACCTGGACCGGTTGGAAAGATTTGTCCGCGCTTATCAAGAAGTGGATCCTCTCAACATCGGCGAGCTGTGGGCAATCGCGATCACCTTGCGCATCACGCTGGTGGAAAATTTACACCGCCTAATAGAGCTTGTGGTCGACCGGCTGGATGACGCTACACGCGCCGAAGGTTTCGCGCAGGACATCCTGGCGGGCAAGCCAAATGACGACCATCCGTCGCTTACCGATTTCGGAAATGTCTCCCCCACCTTTATCACACGGCTGGAGCAGCGCTTGCGCGGCCAGAACGACGCCGCCGACGCCGTACTGAGCGCCATAGAGGGTCATCTGCGCGGCCAGAATACAACCAGCGATGCCTTGATTCAGAGAGAATATCAGCTGCAGGGCGCCGATGACATATCGGCGCGCAACGTCATCAACGCAATGCGGCTCGTGTCCAATATCGATTGGACGGAATTCTTCGAAAGTGTCAGCCTGACGGATCGTGCGCTGCGGGAATATCCCGGTTACCTGAAAATGGACTTTCCGACACGCGACCGCTACCGGCGCGCTGTCGAGAAGCTGGCGCGTCGCGCGCCGATGGACGAGATCGCCATCGCTGCCGCGGCGGTGCATGAAGCCGCGCGGAACAAGGCAGCGCCGGCGCGGCAGCAGGATCCTGGCTATTATCTCATTGGCGAAGGCCGGCACAAGTTTCAGGCAAAGATGGGCTACCTCCCATCCTGGCGGCAGCGCTTTTGGCGCAATGCCAGGGCCACCGGCTTGACGGGGTATTTGATATTTCTGGCGCTCACAGCCGCGCTGATCCTGTTTCTCGCGCTGATTGCGATGGTCTTCTTGGGGCTAGGCGCTGGGAGCCTTCCCCTGTTGGCGCTTGTCGGTTTTGTTCCTGCGTCGCAATTGGCGACCGCGCTCGTCAATCGCGCGGTGACCAATCGCTGGGCCCCAAAGATCCTGCCGGCCCTGTCGCTGAAGGAGGGGGTGCCCGATTGCCTATCCACCGTGCTGGTCGTTCCGTTGTTGCTGACGAGTGACGCGCAGGTGCGGGAGCAGGTCGCAGGCCTGGAGATTCACTACCTGTCCAATCCGGATGCTCGGATGCAATTTATCCTGCTGTCCGATTGGGCAGATGGGGATAGCGAGCACATGCCTGGCGATGCTCAGTCGCTTGAGCAGGCGCGAGCGGGAATAGACGAGCTAAACAGCTGCTATGGGCGGGGTGAGCTGCCGCTTTTCGTCTTGTTGCATCGCCGCCGGCTGTGGAATCCGATGCAGGGCCGCTGGATGGGCTGGGAGCGTAAGCGTGGAAAGCTCCATGAGCTTAACAGGCTGTTGCGAGGCGCAAAGGATACGAGTTTTCTCGATAGCGCGCAGGCCCGCGAGCAGCTGGCACCGAATGTCCAATATGTAATCACCCTGGATGCAGATACCCGACTGCCACGCGGCGCCGCCAAGCGGTTGATCGGAAAGATGGCGCACCCTCTTAATCTTGCCGAATTCGATGCCGTGCTCGGACGGGTTTCGCACGGCTACGGCATCCTCCAGCCGCGTGTAACCCCATCGCTGCCCGACGGTTCGGAGAGTTCGCTGTTCCAATGGGCCTTTTCAGGCCCCAATGGGCTCGATCCTTATGCCTTCGCCGTCTCGGACGTCTACCAGGACCTGTTCGAGGAAGGCTCTTTTGTCGGCAAGGGCATCTACAATATCGACGCCTTCGAAAGTGCATTGCTGCAGCAGATTCCGGACAATACCGTGCTCAGTCACGATCTGTTGGAAGGTGTGTTTGCCCGCGCAGCGCTGGCTTCCGACATTGAGGTGGTGGAGGAGTTTCCCTCGCGTTACGACGTCGAGGTGGCGCGCCAGCATCGCTGGATGCGCGGCGACTGGCAGCTGCTGCCGTGGATATTGAGATTTGGTCCACGCGAGGGATCCAGGGCAATGCCGGCGCTCGGGCGTTGGAAAATGCTGGACAATATTCGCCGCTCTCTGTCGGCACCGGCAACCCTGCTGGCATTCCTGATCGGCTGGCAATTGCCCACCCCCGCCTCCTGGGCATGGACCGTATTCCTAACGCTGGTGATTGCGCTGCCACCGATGCTGCCGATCCTCTCGGCCGTGCTGCCGCGACGTAAAGGATTTTCTCTGCGCGGCCATGCCCGCAACCTAGCGCACGATATGCTCCTCGCCTCTACCCAGATACTGTTCAACGTCACCTTCCTGGCCCGTCTCGCGTATCTGGCGATGGACGCCATGCTGCGGAGCATATTCCGGCTGTTGGTTTCTCGGCGCAACCTGCTGGAATGGGTGACCTTCGCCCAGAGCGCCTATAACCGGCCTAGCGCCAGCAAGGGCCTAGCCTTCCAGCTTCTGGGAAGCACGGCGTTTACCCTCGCCGCCGCTACCAGCATTGCAATGCATAATCCGGTGAATGCATTGACAGCCGCGCCCTTTCTATCGTTCTGGCTGTTGTCGCCGCTGATCGCGCGCTGGGCCAGCCAGGCCCCTGCCGTCGAACCCCATTTGGAAATTTCGCAGCAGGAAACCGACGCGCTGCGTCTGGCTGCCCGTCAGACCTGGTCCTTCTTCGAGAAATTTGTCACCGCCGCTGACAATCACCTGCCGCCCGATAATTTTCAGGAAGCGCCGAAGGGGGTTGTTGCTCATCGCACCTCGCCCACGAATATCGGCATGTATCTCAACGTTATCTTGGCCGCGCGGGATTTTGGCTGGATTGGCACACGGGAAGCGGTGGCACGCCTGGAGGCCACGGTTACGACCCTTCACCGGATGGAACACTATCGTGGCCATTTCCTGAACTGGTACGATACCGAAAGCCTGCGCACCCTGGAACCGCGTTATGTCTCCACCGTGGACAGCGGCAACCTCGCGGGCAACCTGCTGGTGGTGCAGCATGGTTGCGCCCAGATGCGCCGCCCAGCCGATGCTGGCCGCATCCGCGCCGGCCTGCGCGATACATTCGCGATGGTGCTGGAGCGGGCTCCGGCCATTCTGACAGGGGCGTCAGATTCGGCATTGCAGGCTGCGCTTGACCAATTTCTGTGCATGCTGGAGGGGCCGCAAGACGGCACCTTCGACGCAGTCCTTGGCGAACTTGGCCAGCAGGCCGAACGTATATTGGGGCTTGCCGGCGGTTCTTCCCACAGCGCGCCCGTTTCGCCGCTCGCAGCGTTGGCCAGCACCATACGCAGTCATTTGGAAGACTTTGAAGCGGGCGCCTCCGATCTGATGCCCCGCCTGGATTGCATTGCGCAGTCCTGCCGTGAGCTTGCCCAGCGCATGGAGTTCGGCTTCCTGTTCGACCAGGGCCGGCAGCTGCTCTCGATCGGCTATCGCGTCGACGACCGGGTGCTGGATACCAACGCCTATGATCTTCTGGCCTCGGAAGCGCGGCTAGCAAGTTTCTTCGCTATCGCCAAAGGCGACGTGCCGACCCGTCATTGGCTTCACCTGGGTCGGACCTTAGCGCCTTTCGGCCGTTCCGCAGCGTTGCAGTCCTGGTCCGGTTCGATGTTCGAATATCTGATGCCATCGCTAATTATGCATGAGCCGGCCGGGAGCCTGCTGGCGGCCAGCAACAAGGCCGCCGTGCGCCATCAGATCGCCTATGGGCAGCAGTTGAACATTCCCTGGGGCATTTCGGAGTCGCAGTACTACGCCCTGGATCGAGAGCAGAACTACCAATATTCCGGATTTGGCGTTCCCGACCTCGGCCTTAAGCGCGGTTTGAGCGAAAATACGGTTATTGCCCCCTATGCCAGCGGACTGGCCGCGATGATCGACCCCGTGGCCGCACGGCAAAACCTGGATCGGCTCAGCCAAATGGGAGCGCGGGGCGAGTACGGCTGGTACGAGGCAATCGATTTCACGCGCGCGAGACTACCGGCAGACGTCAACAGTGCAATAATCAAGACTTATATGGCGCATCACCAGGGCATGATGATCCTGGGCATCGACAATGTGATCCACGATGGCGCGATGCGTCAGCGCTTTCATGCGGAACCGATGGTGCAGGCTGCCGAATTGCTATTGCAGGAACGCATGCCTCGAGATGTGGCTTTGGCTCGCCTCCCGCCCGAAATGCAGACTGGCGCCATAACCTTCTTCGACAAAACGTCGCGCATACCCCGCAGTTTCACCACGCCGCACACTGCGATGCCACGCACACATCTGATGTCCAATGGCAGTTATTCGCTGATGCTAACGGCGTCGGGAAGCGGGTATAGCCGCTGGCGAGGAATGGCGGTTACCCGATGGCGCGAAGATCCGACGCGCGACCAGTGGGGAGCCTTCATTTATCTGCGTGATCTTCGCAGCGGCCGGGTTTGGTCCGCTGGCTATCAACCCACCGCGCAGGAACCGGATCAATATGGGGCGGTCTTTTCGGAAGACCGCGCCACCATCCGACGTGTTGACCATTCGCTCACCACAGTCATGGAAGTGCTGGTTTCGCCGGAGGATGATGCTGAGGTGCGGCGCGTCTCCATCACCAACAACAGCACGCGATTGCGCGAGATCGAAGTCACGTCCTATTCCGAGCTGGCGTTGGCCAGGCCGGTCGATGATGACGCCCACCAGGCGTTTTCCAAATTGTTCGTGGAGACCGAATATCTGCGCGAAACAGGCGCGCTGCTCGCGAGCCGTCGTCCACGCTCGCCGTCCGACCAGCCAATCTGGGCTGCCCATCTTAGCGTCGCAGAATCCGGGTCGGTGGGCGCTGTCCAATATGAAACTGATCGAGGCAAATTCCTTACGCGCGGTCGTAACGCGCGTTCGGCCGCTGCCATTTTCGAGGGCTGGCCTCTGTCCAACAGCGACGGGGCAGTGCTGGACCCCATCTTCAGCCTGCGCCGGCGGGTACAGATTCCCCGAGGCCAGACTATTACCTTGTCGTTCTGGACCATGGCTGCGGCGTCCCGTGCGGAGATCATCGACCTGGTCGATCGACACCATGACGCGGCCGCCTTCGAGCGGGCCACAACCCTGGCGGCCAGCAGCGCACAGACCCAGCTGCAATATCTGGGTATTGGCGGTGATGATGCCCACCTCTTTCAACTTCTCGCGAACTATCTCATTTACCACGACAAGAGCCTGCGAGCGCCGGCAGAAGTGCTCGGGCGCGCCGGGCGCCCGGCCGCGATGCTATGGGGTGCGGGGATTTCGGGCGACCTTCCGATTGCCCTCGTGCGTATCAGCGAGAATGAAGAAGCCTCTTTCGTCACCCAAATCCTGCGTGCACACGAGTATTGGCGGAAGAAGAGGCTGGCGGTGGACTTGGTCATTCTCAACGAGCGCGTTTCTTCCTACGCTCAGGACCTGCAAAAATCATTGGAGGCTCAGGTTCACACCCAACCTTGGAATGAACAGGCCGCCAGCGCGGATGGAAGGGTTTTCCTGCTGCGCGCAGATTTGCTGGGACCGGAGGGTCGCGAGGCCCTTCGAGCGGCAGCGCGTATCGATCTCAGCGCCAAGCGCGGTTCGCTGGCTGAACAACTAAGCAAGCTACTAAATCCCGACCGCGATGCGGCCGCCCCTTTGCCGAATGAACCCGCCAAGTCCCTGGGTGGCGGGCAAGGGAAGGCAGTGTTTGAGATGCCGCCGATGCAAGTCTTCAATGGGATCGGCGGCTTCAGCGCGGACGGCCGCGAATATATTGTGGTGTTGTACGGTGGGATGCGTACGCCGGCCCCCTGGACCAATGTGATCTCGAACAAGGATTTCGGCTTTCTAGTTTCGGCGGAGGGCGGTGGATTCTGTTGGGCGATCAATAGCCAGCAAAACCAGATCAACGCCTGGTCGAACGACCCGGTCTCCAATGAACCGAGCGAAGTGGTTTACTTCAAGGACCTTGACAGTGGTGAGGTCTTTTGCCCGACTGCTGCACCGATCGATGATGCGCTGGGCAACTATATCGCTCGTCACGGGCAGGGATATTCCACCTTCGAATATTCCGGGCGAGATCTCGAAAGTCGGCTGACCCACTTCGTTCCGCTGGAGGATGCGGTTAAGCTTGGGCGGCTCAAGATCACCAACACGTCGAATCGACCGCGCCGTCTAGCCATATTCTATTATGTGGAATGGGCGCTGGGCGCGACCCGCATGGCGGGCGCCGCTCACATCGTTACCGAAATCGACCCACAGACCGGCGCTCTCTTCGCACGAAATCCCCACAGTGCCGAGTTCCCGGCACGCGTCGCCTTTATGGATATTGGGGGGCTGCAGTCGTCCTGGACGGGCGACCGCCGCGAGTTCCTGGGTCGCAATGGCGGCCATGATGCGCCAGCGGCTCTGTGGTCGAATGATCCGCTTTCTATGCGTGTCGGTGGCGGATCGGACCCGGCTGGTGCTTTGCGGGCCGATATCATACTGGCGCCCGGCGCCGACATCGAACTGTCCCTCGCATTGGGGCAAGGCGCCGATATAGGGGCAGCGCGCGCCTTGGTACAGAAATATCGCGAGGCGGACTTCACCGCGGTGCTGGCCAGCGTGACGGCTTTCTGGGACGACACTCTGGGCGCAATTCAGATTAAAACGCCGGACAGGGCGATGGACCTTTTGACCAATCGCTGGCTGATCTATCAGACCCTGTCATGCCGTTTCTGGGCGCGCACCGGCTTCTACCAGGCCTCGGGCGCATATGGTTTTCGTGACCAACTGCAGGACAGTATGGCGCTGTGCGTGTCGCATCCCGAATTGGCCCGTGAACATTTGCTGCGGGCCGCGGGGCGCCAGTTTTCCGAAGGCGACGTGCAGCATTGGTGGTTGCCGGAAAGCGGCAAGGGCGTGCGCACCCGGATTTCCGATGACAAGTCCTGGCTCGCCTATGTCGCCGCCCATTACGTGGAAACCACCGGCGATATTGCGGTTCTGGACGAAAGCGTCGCTTTCCTGCAGGGCCCGCCGCTGAAGGAGGGAGAGCATGATGCATTCTTCCTTCCGCAGGCTACTGCGCAAACCGCTACTCTGTACGAACATTGCGCCCGGGCCCTGGACGCCAGCCTGGCAGTGGGAAGCCATGGGTTGCCCCTGATGGGCACCGGCGACTGGAACGACGGCATGAACCGCGTGGGCGAGCATGGCCGGGGAGAAAGCGTCTGGCTGGGCTGGTTCCTGCACGAAGCGCTGCGTCGGTTTGTGCCTTATGCCGAGCGACACCGTGATGCGCCGCGCGCTTCGACATGGTTGCTTCACATGCGAGGCCTGAAGGAGGCGCTCGAAGACACGGGTTGGGATGGTGCCTGGTACCGCCGGGGCTATTTCGACGATGGCTTTGCTCTCGGCTCGGCGTCGAACCGAGAGTGCCGCATCGATTCCATCGCGCAATCATGGTCCGTGATGTCCGGCGTCGCCTCGCCGGACCGCGCCCGCCGCGCCATGGAAGCGGTGGACAAGTACCTGGTGCGCACCGAGGACGGACTGATGACCCTGTTCACGCCGCCTTTCGTGGCTAGCCAGCACGACCCAGGATACATTAAGGGCTATCCCGCCGGGATCCGGGAAAATGGTGGCCAATATACCCATGGCGTCATCTGGACCATCGCCGCCTTTGCCATGTTGGGCAATGGCGACCGTGCCGGCGAGCTATTCTCTATGCTCAATCCCATCAACCATGCCCGCTCGCGCACGGCAGCAAATCGCTACCGCGTAGAGCCTTACGTAGCCTGTGGCGATGTTTATTCCATAGCGCCCAATGTCGGACGCGGTGGCTGGACTTGGTATTCCGGATCGGCGGGCTGGATGTACCGTGTCGCCATCGAATATATGCTGGGCATCCGCCTGCAGGGTGACATGCTGCGGATCGAGCCGGTCATTCCGCGCAACTGGCCGCAATTTGAAGCGACCGTTCGCCACGGGGACGCAGTTTATCAGATTCTGGTGGAAAACCCGGATCGCTGCTGCAGCGGCATTGCGAGCATGTCCGTGGACGGCGTAGTTCTGCCGGCCGGGCCTATCGCCATGACAAGGGACCCCGGGACCCATCTGGTGAAAATCACTCTGGGCGAAATGGCATCCCATCTATGAACAACGGAGCCGGCGGCGGTGCCGTCTTCCCGCCTGACGCTGGCGGATATGGCCGAGCGCTCACCCAAGCACTTTTCGACCGCAGTGCTCATAGATTGGTCGACGACAGGATCATGACGGAGCGACCTTTATCCCGGCCGCGTCGGCCTATGACAGCGCGCAACGGCAATCAGCGCCCCACCCGGATACGCGCCACCATCATGCCTGCAGGTGTTGCCAGCAAGCCGCCCATTGCGGATCGGATCAAGCCCAACTCGATAAGACGCGCCTGATGCGCCTTGGGGATTACCCGGCCCAGGAAGCCGGGTGCAACAAGCAGGAGCGAAGCCAGTTCCCCTTGCGTCAGGTCGTTTCCGCCCGGTAGCCGATCCATGCTCAGGTGTCCCGCGCTTCGACAACAATGAGCCCATTTGAGACAGGGCCGGACGACGGTTTCAGGTATGGGGTCCAAACGGCGGTGACCACCGTCGACGCAGGCCGGCCCTGTTTGCTGACGAAGATCGTTTCGCCGGTGCGCAGAGGCTGCGCCGCAACGATGTCGGCAAGCGGCCCATTGCTTGAACGGTTCTTGAATTTTACGTTTACACGGTATGCGATTTCGTGCTCTCTTTCGTAGCCCCGATGGTATAATCCCAATAATCGCCTTGTGCGGGATAATTCGGCGGAACTGCGTATCTTGTTTCGCGGTTTGACATCCCAAGAGAATAAGCGCGTGGTTATCTGGCGGTCTGCGCTGCGCTCAGCATCAGGGCTGGCGCTGTGGGCGCATCGCGAAGATTGGCCTTCCTGTCCAACTTCGCAGGAGTGAGCCATGCTAACGGAACTTCTCATCGGCCAATCTTGGGCGGCCTGGATCCCGGGCCGGCGGCAATGGTTGCTCACGACATTGGTGCGTTTCGACAAAGGTCGGGCCATCTTGAAATTCGACAGCCGCTATGGTGTTCAGGTCGGCCAGGACGAATATGCGGCCGATGAAGAAAGCCTGCTCAACATGGGCAATCTTTTCCGTCACGTCGAATCTACTGGATAACCTGCCCATGCGCGAATGTATTCGGATTCCATGATCGATCCGAAAGAAGCCTTCTCCAAAAGGCTGAAAGAAAAGGCTCTGCGTTAACCTGAAAGGTCCTGGCCGTATCTCGTCTGGGCTTGTTTTGCGGCAGTTTCGGCTTCAGCCTCAGTTTGCGCTGAGCCTTTAATATAATCTTGTGGACTGCCCTTCGGGACGTGAACCTCCCATCGCCAGGTGCCGTCTGGGTTGCGCCCGATCGTGAAACCAAAGGTTTTGCTCATCCGTTGACCTTCCGGGCTGTCCGAAAATACGTTCAAAGAAGCGCCGCCCCTGAAGATCAACTCAAATGCGCGCGGATCAGGCTTTACACCACTTGCCGGTCCGGATGTCGAACTTCAGCTTTCCATCCGTGCGCATACGGATCAACAATTCTTGCAAAGCGTCCGTGCTCTTGTTGCTAGGGTCCAACAGCTGCTTCAGGGCAAGCATCGCGCGGGGTTTGTCCAGCGCTCCAAGTACGTCGTCTTCCTTTATCATGATGCTCCCAATATCTTGCGAACTTTCCAATCGTCCACAGGAGAAGAACCATCCTGGGGCGGTGTGCGTACCTAGGACTTAAATCTTGGCAGTTAAGCCAAGGCAGATCCCATTTTCGTCGACTTGGCGTCCCAGATAATGCTTACCATCGGAACAGTCGAAATAAAGGCCGCTGGGGTCGCGCGATATCCGGACGATTTCTCCGCCTTTAATGCATTGGAAACCGCCAAAGGTGACCATGTAATCACCTTCTCTGATAGCAAAAAGTTTGGAATAGGCCATTGGCTGATCCTCATGAAGTTCCAAATCCTGCCCAGATGGCGACGTCCAGGTGGCGCAGCAGCTCGCGGCGACATTCAGATGGTGCCACTGACCTGCGTGTGAGGTCGCCGCGCCTCGAAGATCATCCGTGCCAGCTGCTGTGTGACAGAACGACCTGCTAAGGCGTGAAAGCTGTTCAGATATCCTTCCATACTTGGTTTTTTTTGCAACGAAGAAACATCGGCGACTGAACCGATTTTGGCGATTTGAAACGCCCTCTGTACGACACGCGTACACTCCAGTATAGCAATCTGCTTATTCATGGGTCAGCCGCACAGGTGTGCCCCTGCTGGAGGCGCCAAGGCGAGCGTCAACCGATGACAGCGAAAAGACAAGTACTTTCCCGCAAGGAGTCCAAAAGTGAACAGAGGCGCGAGGATGCTGGTTTCGGCCGCAACCTCATCGAACCCATTTAAGCGTTCTGCAGGGTCACGGCCTTAGAACCCTTGGCGTCGGGTTGGATGTCAAAGGGCAGCTTCTCGTGGCCAACGTACATGGGCGTGATCTAAGCCATACAAGGCATCGGATCAGCGGCTTAGCCGCAATGCGCAGGCCGCGCGAGAAGATTCGGACGCGATCCCCCCGGAATCCTGGCGCGGGTCGAGCACGAGATGGGTTATAGGCGCCCCCCAGTCCCATCTTCTCGGAATCGTCTAGGTTCTTGAAAGTGACTGGTCCTCTGACCTGGGCACACAGAGGTTGTCCCTTCCGGTGTGGAATAAGATGACTGTGGCCTTGTTTTCGGCGTCAAGCGTCCCCATCTAGGGTGCCTAGGCGCAATCTTTCGCCTTCCAAAGACCCACCACAACAGAGCAGTGTAACGCTCTGGCGCGGACGGCTCTCGTTTGCCGTTTAACGCAGGCGATATCTTCCGCTTAACACACTGCCGAAACCGATATTGTTCGGCCAGCGCATCACGCCAATGTCTTTTTCGCGTTCGCCATCCGGCGGGCGCCCTCATTCCGTTTGGAGATTTCAAAAATGAAAATTGCAACATTGCTGCTCGCAGCGACGGCCTTCGCCGGTATCACGGTCATGGTCGCCGGTGCCGTTTCGCCCGCCCAGGCGGCAAGTGTGTCGGCAACCGACCTCGATCGAGATGCCAGCCAAGCACTGGAAAAGCTGTATCGGTCCAATCCCGCGGCCCATGCGATTGCGCAAAAGGCCCAGGCTATTCTCGTCTTTCCCAACATCGTCAAAGCCGGGCTGGTGTTCGGGGGCGCCTATGGAGAAGGCGAGTTGAGATCGGGTGCAAAGCTTGACGGCTATTACAACTCGGTCACTGCCTCCTGGGGATTCCAGGCCGGGGCCCAATCCTATGGATATGTCGTGTTTTTGATGACGCCCAAGGCGGTAAAATATGTGCACAACACCCAAGGATGGGAAGTCGGCGTCGGACCGACAATTGTCGTGGTCGATCAGGGCGTGGCGCGGAATCTTTCAAGTTCGACTCTGAAGGACGACGCCTATGCTTTCATCTTCGATCAGCAGGGGCTGATGGGCGGCGTGAGCCTGGAAGGCACCAAAATCTCCCGTATCCGGCGCTGAGGCAAATGAGCGGTCGGCAGCAAGACGGTGCGGTGAAAGTAATCATGGCAAAGTTCAGCGAACCGGCAGAACGAAGCGACCTTCAGGCGTTCCGGTTGAGCCGCATCTATGCCGAAGGCTGGAACGCGGCGCGCATATGCGCCACACCATCTAGCTGTCCCTATGGCAGCGAACCTGAACAGTCGCGCTGGCTGGAGGGTTACGCGGGCGCCCGGGTTTAGCTTTCTGAAAAGTTCCTGTCCGTTCAACGCGCGTGCAGGCACCGGAAATTCCGGTGACGCTTTATGAATTGGTCGCTCGCGAGGCTCGCAGCTTATGTGCTGGGAGGCGCCATCGCGGCGTGGCCTACGCCCAGGCTAAAGTTTGCCATGTCGCAGCGCGACATCGAATTCGACTGGACATGGGCCCCGAACGGAGCGTGGTTCGGGGTGTGCAGAACAGGCCAAATTCTTCGGGGGACGCCTCGGCAGACGCCGCCGCGCTTGCGTTGGAACTCCAGCGCCTGGCGTCTTTATCAACCGCGGACCTACGCGCCGCCTGGCAGGCCGCGTTTCGGCGGCCCGCCCCCGCCCATCTGTGGCCAGATCTGCTCCTGAGGATTTTGGCTTGGCGGTGCCAAGAACGCGCTCTCGGCGGCCACGAGAAAGCGAATGACCGGCTGTTAGCCAGTTACGGAAAAGGAGGGACGGCGTCACGCCAAAACCCGCGTCTCCATCGACGGCTTAAAACCGGGACTGTGCTCGTGCGGGAATTCAATGGCGTTCGACACACCGTTACTTTGGCCGCCGGTGGCTTCGTCTGGCAGGACAAGACATACGCCAGCCTTTCAGCCATAGCCAAACTTATTACCGGAACAAACTGGAACGGCCCTCGATTTTTCGGGCTTCGGGTGCCGCGGCCTTGCCCCACGCCAGCGGACTAAGAGAAGACTGAATGAGCCAGCAGCCCAAGCAGCGCCGTTGTGCCATCTACACGCGTAAATCTACCGAACATAATCTGGATCTGGAATTCAACTCGCTCCACGCGCAGAGGGAGTCCTGTGAGGCTTATATTAAAAGCCAGCTCCATGATGGCTGGCAGCTTGTCCCGCAGAGTTACGATGATGGTGGCATTTCCGGGGGCTCGCTCGACCGACCGGACCTGCAACGACTATTAGCGGATATAGCGGCTGGAAAGGTCGATATCGTGGTCGTTTATAAAGTCGACCGTCTCACCCGTTCCTTGACTGACTTTGCCAAGCTGGTGGAGCTCTTTGATCGGCACGGCGTTTCGTTTGTGTCGGTTACCCAAGCTTTTAACACCACCAACAGCATGGGGCGGCTGACGTTAAATGTCCTTCTCTCCTTCGCACAGTTTGAGCGTGAGGTGATCGCCGAACGCGTCCGCGACAAAATTGCGGCCTCAAAGCGCAAGGGAATCTGGATGGGTGGCCAAGTTCCTTTGGGCTATATCAACATCGATAAGAAGCTCATCGTCGTTCCCGAGGAGGCGCTGACTGTCCGATGGATATTCAGCCGGTATCTGCAGTTGGGCGCCATCATGCCTTTGCTCAAGGAGCTCCGCGACGGAGGTTTCAAAACAAAGTGTCGGCTACTTTCGAGCAAGAGGACGATAGGAGGCGGCGACTTCGGAAAAGGCGGACTCAACCACTTGCTCAAAAACCGATGCTACATAGGCGAGATCCATCACCACGGCCAATTCCACACCGGTTGTCACGAAGCGATCATAGACCGGGAACTATTTCAGGCGGTGCAGGGCCGCCTTGCTGCGAACAACGTAGAAAAGCGCTTGCAAACGCGTAATACGCCATACCTGTTGACCGGTTACATCTATGACAGCGCGGGCAATAGAATGACCCCCAGTCACAGCGTGAAAAAGGGCGTTCGATACCGTTACTATATTTCTCAGGCGATCCTACAGGGACACGACAACACCGGCGGGGCGGTCCTGCGCGTCTCCGCCTCCGACATCGAGGCGCAGATTGAGCGCTTTTTTCGACAACGCTACTCCGCCAACAGTGAAGGCCTTCGTCCCCTTGTGGAGGCGAACATTGCAAGGATCACTATTCGCTCGGATCATATAGAAGTGCGCTTGGCCTGCTCCGCAGAGGGGGATAACTTAATGGACGAAACGCCTATCAGACTACCATGGTCAAGGAAGCCCTTCCACGCGCCCAAAGGCATAGCATTCGAGCCGTCCTCGGTTTTGGAGGACACCAATAAATCGACGGATGCTCTCCTTCGAGCTATTGGGAAAGCGAGGCGCTGGGTCGCTCGCCTGACGGCGGGTGAAAGCCTTAAGGCGATCGCGGACGAGGAGGGCAGGGGAGAGCGTCAGATTCGTCTATTGATACCTCTCGCCTTCGTCTCGCCTGGGACGCTCGACGAGATCGTCCATGGTCAACGGCGACCGCCTGGTACTACGGCGCTTGCGAAGAACGTGCCCTTGGCGTGGCCGTCGGCAGTTAAAGGCAGATGAGATACGAGGGAGATCGCAGGCAATAGGCAGGAGATAAGTCACGGAAGCCCGAACGCCGCCTGATAAGGGGCCATTGGGCACGATATTTCTGGACCCCTCCTAGGCAAATATTAGGAGCATCGCCTTGCGGCATTAATCTGCTGCGCGATTACAACTGCAAAGGCCGCGCATCCTAGGTGGCGACATATTTTTGGAGCGAGTATTTCAAGTGTGACGAGAAAATCGGCGCGGGTGGATACGCTTCGCGACTAATTGCTTGCATGGACACGTTCATGCCGACCTGCACAGACTACGGCCGCAAACTCGCTGGCCAGAGGTCGCGCAGGCGGTCTCCAGTTCTACCGGAGTGACTTGGACTGCTGATAGGCTTAAGCGCGGTGTCCGGCGGTTGGTAGCAGAAGGGTTGGCAGACCGGTCGCTGCTGATGATCTCTGCGGGGAATCGGTCCCGCAAACCAGGCACTGGCTTGAAGTCTGCGCGCTCCTTCAGCGAGCTCCAGTCGACTGGAGGGTCGCCGAGCCAAACGTGGATGCGGTCCGCCGGCGGCGACATCTTGTTCGTCGCTCGCACTTGGGCAAAAAAAGTTAGCATATCCACCTGCAAAGCAGGTCGCCGACGAATTGTCTGCTCGATCCCGCTCCTTTGAAGGTGGTGTCGCGAGCACGCGAATACTAGAGGTGCGCAACTCATACACACTTCCCGCTGTGTAGATCGCATTGAACGGGCGTTGCACTTCTTCATCGCGCTTCAACATCGGCGGTCCGTGCAGGGGTTGTCCTCGCGCGACTGAAAGGCATGTTAACAATGAATGTAAAAGAACCGACCAATTGTGCAATTGTGAGCAGAGGAAATTGTCATAAGGGATTACGTTCGTCTGAGATCGCGAATTAGGCGGCGAAGTGTAATTTCAAATTACAAATCAATTGTACGAAAGGTGCGGGACCCAACATGAAATTAGAACAACTGCCCATTACCATGCTGCCGTTCCAACGGTTCAGGTTTAGGATATTCCAGAATAAGGCACTGACTGTCCGTTGCCCCACACCAAGCGTGGCGCCTGACTTAAGTGCTAAAGTGGCGGAGCAGGCTGCGCTCCTTGCTGAACAGAGCTCTCTCAGCCAAAGACACGAACTGCTTTTCCAGGAGTCAGAGCACCGCCTTCTTAACGGGCTTCAGATCGTCGGAAGTCTCCTGACCCTCCAGAGCGGCGCCTCGAACAATCCCGAGGTGAAAGAACAATTGTCGGCGGCGGCAATGCGCGTCGCCGGCATCGCACGGGTACACCGCCGACTGCGTTTTCAAGATGGGGAAAATGACGTTCCATTCGGGCGCTTTCTGCATGCGTATTGCGAAGACTTCTTGCGGCTCATCGGAGGCGAGGAAGGTTCCGGAAAGACCATTTCGGTGACAGGTGAAGAGGTCATTCTCCCGCAGAGCGTGGCAGGACCACTTGGCTTAATCGTCAGCGAGCTGATCACCAATGCCGTAAAGTATGGTAGCGGCCAAATCGAAGTCAGCGTTGCGACAGAAAGTCCCGACGAAGCCAAGGTCACGGTATCGAGCAGGGGTGCACCGTTGGCTCAGTCGTTCAACCCGGCGGCCGCAAGTGGCCTTGGGCTGAAAATCGTCACCACACTGGTGCGGCAGGTCAGGGGCGAGCTAATAGTAGAGCGCATGGAATGTGGGACCGGCAACTGCTTCAGTATTCGGTTTCCTATGGGTAGTCCGAGTGCCTAAGCCCGATGAGCCATTTGCGGAAACGCGAGGCAAAGGTTCGAAGAGGAAAATGGAGAGGAACGGCGCGAAGGGGGGAATCTCAGGCGGTGGGGCCTCGCATGCTGATGGGGATAATCAACGCGTTGCTGTCGCGCCTATGTGGCCTAGACCAGTTTGGCACCCTGGATCCAAACCACCAGCACTCTGCGAAATAAATACGGTGAACATGGTGGCGGCTTATTGGCGCTGTGCGCCTGCGGCGGTCAAGCGTCTGATTGCAAGCGGGGAATTATCCTGCCTACGCGCTGGCGGGTTGACGCGTATCAGCCGAACTGCTGTGGAGCTTTTTGACAGCAACCGTTGACTCCCCGGCGCGAAACCTCTTGCTCTGCGCAAATGGCTTACGTCCCGTAAAAGGCGGAAAAGATTAGAGGCGCCAAGCATGGTGGATTCGTCGGCCCGCTGGCGGTCAGCGCCTCTGCCGATTCCGTAGCGCTGATCATAAGCCAAGGTGGCCTGTCCGTTCTCCCGGCTTATAACGGTCGCCAGCAGCCACTGCCGACGGCCTGGCACCCATACAGACCAGCGTTGGCCCGTTGTCACTTCTAATGGCATAATATCACGCCAAGCACTTGAACTCGTTTCTACAAGCCGGATTGGTAAGGCCCTTGGCACGAATGGGTGCAGGGTCGCAACCGGCCATGAGGCTCCATGACTGCGGAAGAAATGTATTCCGACAGAGCAGCCTCTCAATAATATCGGGCCGGCAGCATGGAGGCTAAGATCACCGCTACCACTGCGATCCCCACCCCGGCGGAAAATATCTGCAAGCCAAACTTCGCACCCGGGCCGCGCCAAGATTCGGGAGGAATTTCGCCCGAGTCCCCTTGCGCCGCCAGCGCATTGAGCCTCACGAAATGCCAGCCAAAGATCGCCACGCCTGCCAGCGCGAGCGCCAAGCCGCCCAGGCTGAAAAACTTTTGTACGTGCCATGCCGCAGACAGAAGCACCATGGCTAAAAGAACCGGCTGGTAGACCTGCGTCTCCATGCGGCGAGCCTGTTCATAGGCACCTACTGAGCAGGACGAGGTTTCGCACCCAAGAACATCGCATTACTTTCATCCGAAAATCTCGCGCGGTCTGGCGGCCGAAGGCTTTAGCGTTGGACCGATGATCGGCCACGCCGGAGAAGGCGCCCGTAAAACGCGCCGCGCGGCCGGAAGTTGCCAGGAGGCCGCGCATTGTGGCGCCAGCTCGCCGGGGAGAACGGGCGCCACTCGCAAGCGGCGCTCAGCGGCCAATTCGGCTGCGCCACCATGCAGCCGGCCGGCGTCGCCATCAACCCGCCCATCGCCGCTTGAATCAGGCCCAGTTCGATCAGGCGTAATCGGTGCTCTCGGGGAATTGTGTTGCTCAAGACTCCAGGCGCAACCAGGAGAAGGGAGACCAACTCCGCCGACGTGAGATCTTCCGCGCTGGAAAGCCGTCTCATCATGCCTCCTCGCAAACCACACAGCGCCCGCGTTCGCAGACGCGTGGTGTCCAAACTTTTGTGCGACAAACCTCAAGGAAGCTTGATATCGTCTGGGAGCCTGCTTGCGCCGTGCTTTCTCAGGAGGGGCTTTTCATTTAGAACAACCGACAACAGGGAGCTGTGGACTTCCAATTTTCCATTGTAGGTGATGAAGCCTAGCTTCCGGAACTTGTTCATAAAAAAGCTGACCCGGGAGCGCGTGGTGCCGATCATGTCGGCTAAGGTTTCCTGACTAACCTTTGCGAGGATCGGCTCCGGGCGCCCTTCCTTTCCGAAGTTCGCCAGTAGGAGCAGCGCCCTGGCCAGGCGTTTTTCACTCGAATTAAAGAGCTGATCTACCAGGTCAGCCTCGACTCTGATCGTGCGCATCAGAAGATAGGCGACGAAAAGCTCAGAAAAAGCAGGCTCCTCGCGAAGAACACGAACGACAGCCGCCTTTTCAATTCGCATGACCTCGCAGTCACCCAGGGCAGTGGCGGTTGATATGCGTTTGCTCTGGCCCGCCAAACAGCCTTCGCCCAAAAATTCGTCCTTCCCAAGGATAGCAATGACGCCTTCTTTGCCCTGCTTGGAAGTGACGCCAATTTTCACCTTTCCCTTCAGAAGATAGAAAACCTCGTTAGCTACATCCCCCTGCGCGAACACCGGTTCACCTTCCCGATAGGTCACAATGGTCCGTCCGCCGCCGACTTTCGCGAGAAACTTTTTAGGATCGAACTCCTGGACCAAGCTTTTGACCAATGTCAGATGCCTCAATAAAAACGCGAATAACATTCATAGAGGTTGAGCCGTAAAGCGCGTGCTGTTGAGCGCTCCTGCATGACTTGTACGCTGTAGTTCTAAGTAAAAGTCATCGTAGGGCACGGAGTGGTTCTTATCAATGTGTTCTATATTGACCATCTTTGGCGCGCCATACTGCGCTGCCTCGAAAGCATCGCCATTGGACGTAGTAGCCGTGAAAGTTAAAGCAGCCGCTTCCATAGAAGGCAAACTCGAGCCCTAGCTTCAAGAGCCCGAGGGCGGACACTGGTACCTTAGCTGCAACACGCCTCAGCGAGGCTTGGGGGATTCTGGGCGCAAGAGATCTATAGGCAACACACCCAAAGGCTGAGCCAGCTCATAAAGCGTGACAACGGTAGGATTGCGCAAACCACTTTCCAGGCCGCTGATATATTGTTGGCTGAAGCCTGATCTTTCGGCCAACTGTTCCTGTGTCAGCTTCGCTCGTTCGCGGGCCCGCCGCACGTTTCTTCCCACCAATACCCGCATATCCATGCGGATAGGTCAGCCAAATACTCACTTTAAGTTTATCAACTATAATATGTACTTGACTGCGGCGGGCAAGGACGCAACAAGGCTCACTAGAAGGCCCAAAACGGCCGCAAAACGGCAAATTGCCATCCTGGGGTCAGCCCCAGGTACTGGCTTTCCCTGGGGTATGCGGTGGAGATCGCAAGCGAATTCACGGACGAGGTTTCGACGGCGCTCGGCTTCTATGTGTATCGCTTGATCGACCCCAGATCAGGTTTCACTTTCTATGTGGGCAAGGGGAAAGCCAACCGGGTATTTCAGCATGCCCGCGGCGCCATCGCCGGTGAACCTCGCCTTAAATACGATCGAATCCGGGAAATCCGGCAGGCGGGCTTTGAACCAAAAATCATAGTCCATCGGCATGGGCTAGATGAGCCAAGTGCTTTCCTCGTGGAGGCTGTGTTAATCGACGCGTATCCGTCCGAGTCCGGATGCGTGACCATCAATCTTTACGTTGTAGGGTGGGTCCGCAAAAACCGCCTTCGGCTTTGGAAGGGAAGAAAATATGTCATAGGGCTCACCGCGAAGCGCATCCCCGCAGTAGATGCGATGACCATCCAAGTGAAAGCAGTCGCCCGGACGGGCAATGCACGGTCCTCCAGGTTCCTCAAATTCATCCGCGGCGTCGGCTGGGTTTTCATCGAGGGCCTGAATTCTGAGGTCGATCTCAGGGAATTCAAATCCCGTGTCCTCGAGGGCGAAGTCAACCGTGATTGAGGATAGCTCTTTCAGGTGTATCGCAAGTAGTTGGTCATCCCAGGTGGAAAGAAGGCCAAGTTGGTTATCAGCCAACATGTAGGCCTGAGCCTGTGTTTCGGATAGATCGTCAAGGCAGATGACCGGCACGACGGATAGACCTAGAAACTTTGCCGCGTCCAGTCGGCCATGCCCAGCAATAAGTTGCATTTGGGCGTCAACCAGGAGTGGGACATTCACTCCGAATGCCCGCATGCTGCTGGCAATGGCGCGAACTTGTTTCCTCGAGTGCTTACGGGGATTTCGTGGGTGGGGCTTAATGTCGTCTGGCGAAATGTAGATAATTTTTCTGATTGGTCCGGTCATCGCATCGCTTCCGCTGTGCGCTGACCAATCAAGAGGCGTTTCTGGGCCGACGGTCAGCGCAAATTGCGCCTATTTGTCCGTCGACCCTCTGCCATGCTCACCTCAGCTATTCGTGCCTGGGATCTCTCCAAGCAGGGAACTGAGGATCATTCGATAAACAGGTCGGCCCCCCGTCCGTGGCCTGTCACCACCGTAGGGCTACTCTTTGAGGGGCGGCTAATTATCCCGCGAAAAGCAAAACAATCAACTCCTAAAGCGTGTACGCAGTTCGGGTATATTTCGCCTTCGGAAATGCCACCTGAAGAGCTATGGCTGCCGGCCGCATAAATAAAATAAATAACAGTGCTGACAGCTCTCTTCCGGATGCTCCGAAAAAATGAGAACGCAGGCGCCCGATCGGCGGACAGAAATTTCCCTGTTCCTGACTAAAAAACTCCCTGATACGAGAGTGAAAATTCGCTGTTCTTGATTTTAATTTCGCAACGGCTTGTCTGGCAAAACGCGGGAATTCAGCAAGTTTTTGGGCGATTGAGAGCATTGTCATGCGCCAATTCGAAAATTTTCCCTGTTGTCGAAACAGTCTCGAATTCTGCGGTCGGCTTAGCCCGGAAATTCGGGAGAAGAGGGTTGAGACCGGGGGATAGAATTGGGCTGAGAAAGGCCGAACGCGGGCCGGGATCAGTCTCAAGGTGGACGACTGGAAGTAAAAGCGCCGGAAATGCCCCAAGAATTTGGACGTACGGTCAAGCCACCGGTTTACGGGAACTGGATGGCTGGGGCGGAAGGGATCGAACCTTCGAATGCTGGAATCAAAATCCAGTGCCTTACCGCTTGGCGACGCCCCATCAGCACCGACGGGCGAGGCCGCCGGGGCCGGTTCTCTTACTCATATCCGGCAGCGGATTCAACGCGGCCAGCGAATACCGGCGACAAGACCGGGCCGGTCTCGCCGGCCGGCGGCGTCCGGACCAGCACGGCGCGCGCCAGCAGGACCGCCGCCACCGTAACAGCCGCGCCGCCCAGCATATCGACCAGGTGATGGCCGCCCTGGACCGGGATCGAGGGCAGCACGGCCAGATTGAGGCCCAGGACGATCCAGCGCAGCCGGGGCAGGCCCCGCGCATACCAGACCAGCACCAGCACCTGGAGCGTGTGATAGGAAGGAAATCCCACGATCCCGCGCAGTTCCCGCGGCGAAATGAAGCCGGGCCCGCTTTTCAGCATGACCACCAGGCCCTGGGCATAATCCAAGCCCAGCACCAGCCCCAGTTTGGACGCGACCGGCGGGGCCAAGCGGAACACCGAAAAGGCGCCAAAGGATGGGAAGGCCGTCCAGATCGCCAAAGTGAGGATGGCGCCGAAACATAGCGCCAGGGAGAGCCCATACAGCGCCGTCAAATCGCGCCGCCAGCCCAGTGCCAGCAGCAGGACCAGTGTCTGGGGCATCACCGAAACATACAACAGACCCAGCGCCTGATTGACCAGAGGGTGGCGGGCCGCCAGCGCCATCAGGGTCGGCCAGTCAAAGCCGAGCGCCTGGTCGGCGGCGGCCAACTGCGCATCGATCCGGGGCCCCGCGATGGTCGTCAGAAGATAGGACAGCAGACTGGCAGCGGCGGGAAAGACGATCAGGAAGGCGGCCACCGCCAGAAGCGCGCTCAGCACCGGCTCGCCGCGCACCCGGCCGTACCAGGCCGATCCGGCGATCAGGGGCACCACCAGCAGGACCAAAAGACCATAAAGCCGGGCATCGATGGCGAAGTGTCCCAGCGACAGCCACAGGACGTCCGCGGCCACCAAGCCGCCGGCCAGGACGAAAAGCACGCGGTTGAGGGCAGACGGCATCGCCCGCGTTATAGCGCCCGCCCGTTAACACCCTCCAAATGCGTGGAAATCTTCGCAATTTTGGGGTTTTGCGGCGGTCCGGAAGGCCGGTTGCGGGGGGGTGGGAGCATCGCTATAAGGTCGCCTCCCGCGCCGCCGCCGGTGCTCTTAAACCGGCTCCTGACGGCAAAAATCGGAGAGTAGCTCAGCCTGGTAGAGCACTACGTTCGGGACGTAGGGGCCGGAGGTTCGAATCCTCTCTCTCCGACCATTCCCTTCGACGGCTGCGCTTCGCGCCGAAGGCCCTAGCGGAACAAGATCGGCGCTCCTGACGTTACCCCCGCGCAGTTCCGCGGGCTTTTTTATGCCGGATGGCAATCCCCGTTCCACGGCCAGCATTGCCGGCCATCCCCTTCATCCCATGCTGGTGCCGGTACCGATTGTCTGCTTCGTCGGTACGCTGTGTACCGATCTGGCTTATGCCGGCAGCGCCAATATGCAATGGGCCAATATGTCGGCCTGGTTTCTCACGGTCGGGCTGCTGGTCTCGATCCTGGTGGTGATTGCGGGTCTGGTGGATTTCCTGGGCGACCGCCGCATCCGCAGATTGCGCGCCGCCTGGATCCACGGGCTGGGAAATGCCCTGGCGCTGATCCTTTCGATCTTCAATGCCTTCGTGCATAGCCGCGATGCCTATACCTCGGTGATGCCAACGGGCCTGATCCTTTCCATCCTGGTGGTGCTGATCTTGCTGGTGACGGGCTGGAATGGCTGGGAGATGGTTTATCGCCACCGGGTCGGCATCCGCGCGGACGGCGCGCCATGAATATCGCGCGCCTGGCGTTATTTGCGGGTATGGCACTGAGCCTTGCCGCTTGCGGGCCCAAGGCCGGCGATCCCAGCCGTCAGATCGGCGCGCATCCTTATCTGCCGCCGCTCCACCAATATCTGCTGCCGCCGATGAAAGTCGTTACCAATATCGGCTGGGGCAGCGCGAAGCCAAAAGTCGCTGCGGGGCTGGCGATCAATGTCTTCGCCAAGGATCTCAAAAATCCACGCTCTCTGTATGTGCTGCCCAACGGCGATGTCCTGGTGGCCGAAACGCAAGGGCCTCCCGCGCCGGTGAGCCGGCCCAAGGAATTGGTGATGAACTGGATCGAAAAACAGGCCCATTCCCAAGTCGAAGCTGGCAACCGCATCCTGCTGCTGCGCGATGCCGACGGCGACGGCGTGGCGGAAACCCGCTACGTTTTCATCGATCATCTGAACTCGCCCTTCGGGATGGTGCTGGTCGGCAACGACTTTTATGTGGCCGATACCGATGCGGTGATGCGTTTCCCCTATCAGCAAGGTCAGACGCAGATCACCGCGCCCGGTGTGAAGCTGACCGAATTGCCCGGAGGACCGATCGACCATCACTGGACCAAGAGTCTGACCGCCAACCCCGATGGCAGCAAACTTTATGCCGGCGTCGGCTCGAACAGCAACATCACAGAAAACGGCATCGAAGCGGAAAAGGACCGCGCCGCGATCTGGGAGATCGACCGTGCCACGGGCGCGCATCGTCTCTTTGCCACCGGCCTGCGCAATCCCAACGGACTGACTTTCGAGCCGCGCAGCCATGTGCTGTGGACGGTGGTGAATGAGCGCGACGAACTGGGGCCCGATCTGGTGCCAGATTACATGACCTCGGTGAAGGACGGCGGATTTTACGGCTGGCCCTACAGCTATTATGGCCAGCATATCGACCCCCGGGTGATGCCCCAGCGCCCCGACCTGGTCGCCAGGGCGATCGCGCCGGATTACGCACTCTCCAGCCATGTCGCCCCGCTGGGCCTGGTGTTCTACACCGCCCATGGCCTGCCGGCGCGCTACAATGGGGGCGCCTTTGTCGCCGAGCATGGCAGTTGGGACCGCGACCCGCTCAATGGCTATCAGGTGGTCTTTGTTCCCTTCACCGATGGCCGGCCCAGCGGCATGGCCGAGCCGGTGGTCACCGGCTTCCTCGAAAACGACAATGCCCATGGCCGCCCCGTCACCCTTGCGGTGGACCGCAGCGGGGGCTTGCTGATCGCCGACGATATTGGGGGCACGGTCTGGCGGGTGACGGCGGCGCGATAAGCCTTGCCCCCCGTCGGCGGGGACTGAGTTTGGGCTTTATTTTCGGCCGCGCCCCCTTAAATTGCGCCGATGCCCGGAACGCTCAGTCTCAAGAACCGCCTGGCGCGAGACGTCGGAAGCTCCACCGTGCTGGCTGCCAACCGTGTCGTGCTGCTGACGGCCACGCCGGTTCTTCTGGTTCTGGCGGTGCTGGCTTATCTCACCATTCAATTCGCCGCGGATGCGCGGGACAATCAGGCCCGGGTGCGTCACGCTTTTCAGGTGATGGAAGCCGAACGGCGGCTGCAGGACGATGTGCAAACGGCGGAAACCGGGATGCGCGGCTTTCTGCTCAGCCGCGATCCCAATTTCCTGCAGGGCTACAAAAACGATGCCGGCCGGATTCCGTCCGATCTCAAACATCTGCGCGACCTGACGGCCGACAATCCCGCCCAGCAGGCCCGGGTGGCACGGTTGCAAAAATTGCTGCAGGCACGCCTTGCCGGGTTGGCCGCGGCCACGCTGCGGCCGACCGAACCGGTGCTGCGGACGCAGCCGGCGATCGCCGGTCTGTCGCGTGGCAGCGGACAGATGGCGGCCATCCGGGCCGAAACCAATGCCGGCTTGGCGGAGGAGGCGCGGCAATTGGCCGAGCGCGACCAACAGCGCCTGCAGACCGAAAATTTGGAGATCGGTTTTGCCATCGGCGGCGGCGTCTTGCTGCTGGGCATCCTGCTGATCGCTGCGGCCATGCTGGTGCGCAACAATATCGGCCTCGCCCAGGCGGAAGCGGCCCGGGTCAACGAGGCCGCGATCCTGCAGGCGACGCTGGATAATGCCCGCGACGGGCTTGCCTATTTCACCGCCGATGGCCGGCTCTCGACCTTCAACCTGCAATTCTTTCATTTGCTGGATCTGCCCGAGCGGCTGGCGGATTCCCGTGTCTACCTACCCCAATTCGCCGATACCCAAGCGGCGCAGCAGGACGTCTTTTCCGCGCCCACCCCCGAGGAAAGCGCCTATAGCGCGCACCGCATCGTTTTGGGATCGCGCGAACTGGAGATCTACAAGGCCAATGTGGCGACGGGGGGCTTTCTGATCGGCGCGATCGATGTCACGGCGCGGGTGCGGGCAGAGGCGATCGTGCGCCAGACCCAGAAGATGGAAGCCATCGGGCACCTGACCGGCGGCGTTGCCCATGATTTCAACAATCTGCTGCAGATCGTCAGCGCCAATCTGGATCTGGCGGCTGCCGGCGATGAGGCCAGGGCCAATCCCAAATTGGCCCAGCGCCTGCGCAATGCGATCGCGGCGGTGGGGCGCGGTTCGCGGTTGACGGGGCAGCTTCTGGCCTTTGCGCGGCGTCAGGCGCTCGATCCGCGTTCGGTCGATCTGGGCCGCACCATCCGCGATATGAGCGATCTGCTGCGCCGGTCGCTGGGCGAGCATATCCAGGTCGAGACGGTGATCGCGGGCGGTCTGTGGAACACCATGGTCGATCCCGGCCAGGTGGAAAACGCCATTCTCAATCTGGCGATCAATGCCCGCGACGCCATGCCGGAAGGCGGCAAGCTGACCTTGGAAGTCGCCAATGCCTCTCTGGATGATTCCTATGCGGCGGAGCACGAAGATCTGAAGCCCGGCCAATATGTCATGCTGGCGGTCAGCGACACCGGCACCGGCATGTCGCCGGAGGTGCTCAGCCGGGTGTTCGAGCCCTTCTTCACCACCAAGCCGGAAGGCAAGGGCACCGGGCTGGGATTGGCGCAGGCCTATGGCTTCGTCAAGCAATCGGGCGGTCATATCAAGATTTATAGCGAGCCGGGCGAAGGTACCACGGTGAAGATCTATCTGCCGCGCACCCGCCGGCCCAAGGATGATGCGACCAGCGGGGAACACAAAATCCCGGAAGGCGGCAATGAACGCATCCTGGTGGTCGAGGATGACGAGGGCGTGCGTGCCGCCGTTGTCGATATGCTGACCGATCTGGGATATCGCGTGCTGCGCGCGGAAAATGCGCAAAGCGCGCTGACGCAGCTTGAGGGCGGCGCTGAGGTCGATCTGCTGTTCACCGATGTGGTGATGCCCGGACCGATCTCGACGCGCGAATTCACCAAGCGGGCGCAGGCGATGAACCCTGGGCTCCTGGTGCTCTACACCTCCGGCTACACCCAGAATGCGATCGTGCACAACGGCCGGCTGGACGACGACGCGGTATTGCTCTCCAAGCCTTATCGCAAGGACGAATTGGCGCGCAAATTGCGCAATGTTCTGGCCGGCAAGGCCCGCGGTCCCCTTGCCGCGCCAACCGCGCAGGCGCCGTCAAACCAAAGCGGGGAGGCGCGGCGCAAGGTGTTGGTGGTGGAAGATGTGGTCCTGATCCGCATGTCGACGGTCGACATGCTGGAGCAGCTCGGCTTCGAGGCGCTGGAGGCCGGCGACGGCACCACCGCCCTGGCCATGCTCAAGCAAGATGCCGGCATCGCCATCCTGCTTGCCGATTTGGGTTTGCCGGGAATAAGCGGCCGGGAGCTGGTGGACGAGGCCAAAAAGCTTCGCCCGGGCCTGAAGGTGATCATCGCCAGCGGCGAGCAAGTCCCGGAAACCGGCGGCGTGGTCTCGCTGACCAAGCCCTATGACCTGGCGCAGTTGCGCCGGGCCTTGAGCGTCTAAACTATGAGTCGTAACCGGCTCGCAAAGAAAAAGCCCGCGAGGTAGGCCTCGCGGGCTTTCTTCTTTGCGATAATGATCCGGTTACGGCGCCAGCGTGATCGTGTAGCCGATGGTGCCGACGAAGCCGCCGCTGCAGGCGTTCTTGGTGCCCATCCAGAAACCGGCGCAATTGGCCGCGCCAATATCGGTGGTGACATAGCGGGCGTCGAAAGAGACGCCCTTCCAGCTCGCGGTGGCGCCGATATCGGCATGGGTATAGTCGGACGGGGCATTCTCGACCCATTGATGGCCGACATTGGCGCTGACCGTCAGCCAGTCATTGACGGTAAAGATGCCCTGGCCTTCCAGATAATGGCCGGTGCCGCCGCCGAGCGAGAATTCCGGCGAGAAGGCATAGACCGCATCCAGCGCCAGGGGACCGAAAGTATGGCTGAGGGTGAAGATGCCTTCGAAAAAGCTGGCATCCTTGGAGCCCACGGGCTGGCTGGCGTCGGGATAGGCATATTCATAGGCTTCGACATTGAGATCGGTGCCGCCCAGGTCGAAATGCTTGCCGGCATAGATGTCCCATTCGATGCTGGGATTGTCGTTTTTGCCGGCCAGGTCCCAATTGATCTTCGAGGCCCAGGTGCCGATATACCACCCGTCCGGTCCGGTGAGGTTGATCGCACCCTGGGGGACAAGCTTCTTGTTCGATTGGCTGATGCCGCGGAAGCGATAATCGCTCTGCGCGTCGATGGAGGCGGCCAGCGACCAGCTCGGCGCTGCCTGACCCAAGGCGACAGTCGCCGAGCCCAGCAAGGCCGCGGTGGTCAAAACGATCTTGGTCAAATTTTTCATGCTTTATCCTCTCGTTGGCGGGCCGCCCGTCGGACTGTCAGGCTGGAAGACCCGCGAAACTGCTGTGACCATCCCGGCTCGCTTGCGACAGTTCAATATGGCCATTCCCCCATCTTTGCCCTTTTCAGGGGGTGGGAAGCGGGATTTGGCGACCCGTTGTTGCAATGCAACACGTATTCGCCCACAAAATAGGCAAACAGCTAACTATTTGGGCGAGAAGGGCTAAACCTAGGCTATTGAAGGGGCCGGTGAATCTGCCCCGAATCTAGGCGGAAATATACGCAGGCCGGCGGGGCGCGACTTCGCCGTCCTGGCGTTGTCGCGGCAGACCGGCAATCCTGGCAGTCACATGGTCGAAACCGCAAAGCTGATTCCGGCGCCCGGCGCACGCATCATTCTGATTCGTCACGGCCAACCGGCGATTTCGCTGCGGCCGCGCACCAGCCATCACGGATTTACCGATTATATGAGCGCCTATGAGGCGGCCGGGCTCGATCCCGCCAGTCTGCCGCCGCAGGAACTGCGCGATCTGGTCAAGGAATTGGGAGAAGTCTTCACCTCGGGCCTGCCGCGCGCCCATCAAAGCGCCAAGGTGCTGGCGCCGCATGCCGAACTGATTGCCGATCCGCTCTTCGCCGAAGCGCCCTTGGCTTCGCCGCGCATTCCCCTCGTCAGCATGCGAGTGCCGAGCTGGGCGGTGGTGGCGCGGCTGCTGTGGCATGCCGGCTATAATCCCAAAATCGAAAATTATCGCCAGGCCCGCAAGCGCGCCGGCGAAGCGGCGGATATCCTGACCGCCAAGGTGATGGATGGCGGCAGTGTCGCCCTGGTTGCGCATGGCTATTTCAACGCCATGATCGGGCGGCAATTGCGCCGGCGCGGATTTGTGCGCACCGGCGCGCATCGGGTGCGTTATTGGAATGCCGTGATCTATCAATGGAAGGTCGAGCCCGTTTCGGCATGAGCGAACAGACTGTCACGATCCCCACCTCCGATGGGCAAGCACCCGCAAAATTGTTCCTGCCCGAGGGCGCGGATCACGCCCTGCCCGGGGTGCTCTATCTCACCGATATCTGGGGGATACGGCCCGCCAATGAGAAGATGGCGTGCCGCGTGGCGGACCAGGGTTATGCCGTGCTGATGCCGCATCTGTTCTATCGCACGCAGCCGATGACGTTCGATCCGCTGCTGCACGGCAGGCCGCGCGATATGGCCGTGATAGGTCCGCTGCTCGCGTCCCTGCCGCCCAAGAAGATGACGGCGGACGGCCTGGCGTATATCGATTATCTGCTGGCGCGGCCGGAGGTCACCGGCGGGCAAATCGCGGTGGTGGGCTATTGCTTCTCGGGCGCCATGGCGGTGCGCATTGCTGCCGCGGGCGGCAAGCGGATTGCGGCGGCGGCCTCGTTCCATGGCGGGCGCCTGGTCACCGAGGCGCCGGACAGCCCGCATCTGCTGATCCCCAAAATCTCCGCCGCGCTTTATTTCGGACATGCGGTCGAAGATCCTTCGATGACGCCGGCGCAGATCGAAACCCTGGATGAGACTTTGAAGGCCTGGGGCGGGGTCTATCAGAGCGAAATCTATCAAGGCGCCAAACATGGCTGGGCCGTGGAAGGCCGACCTGAGATCTACAATCCGGCGCAGGCGGAACGGCACTTCGTGAAATTGTTCGATTTGCTGGCGCGGACGTTCAAATAAATTGACGCGCCTATCAGAGCATTGCCGGGATCACCCGGTCCGGCGGCTTATGCCCGTCGATGAAACTCTTGATGTTGACGATCACTTTTTCGCCCATGTCGATGCGCCCTTCGATGGTGGCCGAACCCATATGGGGCAGCAGCACGACGTTTTTCGCTTTGAGCAGTTTGGGGTTCACCGCCGGTTCGTTTTCGAACACGTCCAGCCCGGCGCCCGATAGCTGTCCGGCCTCCAGCATCCGCGCCAGGGTGTTTTCGTCGATCACCTCGCCGCGGGCGGTGTTGACGATATAGGCGGTCGGTTTCATCAGCTTCAGCCGGCGGGCCGAGAGCAGATGGAAGGTCGCGGGCGTGTGGGGACAGTTGACGCTGACGATATCCATCCGCGCCAGCATCTGGTCGAGGCTTTCCCAATAGGTTGCCTCCAGCTCCTGTTCGATGGCGGGGGCGACGGGTTTGCGGTTGTGATAATGAATCTGCAGGCCGAAACCGCGGGCCCGCTTGGCCACCGCTTGGCCGATGCGGCCCATGCCGACAATGCCCAGCCGCTTGCCGTGCAGGCGGTTGCCCAGCATCCAGCTTGGCGCCCAGCCCTTGAAATTGTCGGCTTCCAGCTCCTTGACGCCTTCGACCAGCCGGCGCGGCACCGCGAGGATCAGCGCCATGGTCATGTCGGCGGTGTCCTCGGTGAGCACGCCCGGCGTGTTGGTGACGGTGATGCCTTTTTCGGTCGCCGCCTTGACGTCGATATTGTCGACCCCGGTTCCGAAATTGGCGATCAGCTTGAGATTGGGGCCTGCCTTGGCGATCAGCTCGCCATCGATGCGGTCGGTGACGGTGGGAACCAGCACATCGGCGGTGGCCAGGGCCTGGCCCAGTTCGGTTCGCGACATGGGCTTGTCTTCGGCATTCAGTCTGGCGTCGAACAGCTCGCACATGCGGGTTTCGACCGCTTCGGGCAGCTTGCGGGTGACGATGACGAGCGGTTTCCTGGCGGCCATGGTTTCGCGTCCGATCGGCTCTGGCGCTGCAGCTTGGGATTGCTATTAACAGATGGGCAAGGGGGGTCAAGCACGTGCTAAAACCGCCTTCGAATCGGATGATCGTGTGATGACGCGCCGCGCTGTTTTGTTGTTTTCGATCCTTTGTTGCGGCGCCTTGGAGGCTGCCGCCCCGCCGCCCAAAGCGCCCGCCGCCGCCGAGGCCTTTCAGCCCCATTATGTCAGCCAGCGTCCCAAAGAGGCCTTTCTGCGCGAGGGGCCCGGCTATGCCTATAAGGTGCTGTGGGTTTACCGGCACAAAGGCTATCCGTTCCAGGTCACCGCCAGTTACGACATCTGGCGCCGGGTGAAGGATGCCGACGGCATTGTCGGCTGGATGAGCGCCCAAATGCTCAGCGACAGCCGCACCGTGCTGGTCACGGGCAAGGGCCGGGCCGAGCTGCGTGCCGGCAATGATTTGGGTACCAAGATCGTCGGCCTGGCCGATCCCGGTGCGATCCTGAATCTGAAAAGCTGCTCAGGCGAGATGTGCCGCGTCTCCGCCGACCGCGTCGATGGCTGGATGACGAAGGCGCGGTTGTGGGGCGCCGATTAGCCAGACGGGTTGGCGCGAGGAATTTTGCGGCGTGAGCAGGAGCGTCGAGCGATGCGTACAAGACGTACGTGAGCGAAGGCGCGACGAACTCACGGCGCAAAAGGACCGCGCCTAGTGCCGGAAGTGGCGCATGCCGGTGAAAACCATGGCGAGCCCCGCTTCATCGGCGGCGTCGATCACTTTTTGATCGTTCACCGAACCGCCGGGCTGGATCACCGCCGTGGCGCCCGCTTCGGCAACCGCCAGCAGCCCATCCGGGAACGGAAAGAATGCTTCCGAAGCCGCTGCCGAACCCACCGTGCGCGGCTGCGGCCAACCGGCGATCTTGGCGGCGTCCTGGGCCTTGAGGGCGGCGATGCGGGCGGAGTCCACCCGGCTCATCTGGCCGGCGCCAATGCCGGCGGTGCTGCCGTCCTTGACATAAATGATGGCATTCGACTTGACATGCTTGCCGATGGTGAAGGCCAGCAGCATGTCGGTGATTTCCTGTTGGCTGGGCCGGCGCTTGGTGACGACTTTCAATTCGGCGGCGGTGACGCGGCCATTGTCGCGGGTCTGCACCAAAAAGCCGCCCGCCACCGAGCGATAGGTGAGAGTTGCGGCCCGAGGATCGGGCAAGCCGCCGGCCACCAGCAAGCGAAGATTTCGCCGGGCGGCCAGAATTTTTTTGGCATCTTCGTCGGCGTCCGGCGCGATGATCACTTCGGTGAAAATCTTGGAAATCTCTTCCGCCGTGGCGCCGTCCAAGGTGCGGTTGAAAGCGAGCACGCCGCCAAAGGCGCTGACGCTGTCGCAGGCCAGCGCCGCCAGATAGGCCTCTTTCAGACTGGCGCCCAGCGCCACGCCGCAAGGATTGGCGTGCTTGATGATGGCGCAGGCCGGCGCGTTATCGAATTCCGCCACCAGCTCATAGGCGGCATCGGTGTCGTTGATGTTGTTGTAGGACAGTTCCTTGCCCTGAAGTTGTTTGGCGCTGGAGACGCCCGGGCGTGCGCTGCCATCGACATAAAAGGCCGCCTGCTGATGCGGGTTTTCGCCATAGCGCAGCTTCTGGCGCAGCAAGCCGCCAAAGCTACGGCGGCGCGGCGGATCGTTTTCGCCATCCTTGGCGAGCTCGCCGGCGAACCAGTTCGACACCGCCGCGTCATAGGCCGCCGTGCGGGCGAAAGCGCGCTGGGCCAAACTGCGACGTAGCTTCGCTGTGGTGGCGCCGTTGTTGGTATCCATCTCGTCCAGCACGCCCTGGTAATCTTCGACATCCACCACCACCGTCACGAAAGGGTGGTTCTTGGCGGCGGAACGGGTCATGGCGGGGCCGCCGATATCGATATTCTCGATGGTGGTTTCGAAATCGGCGCCGCGCGCCACCGTGGCTTCGAAAGGATAAAGATTGCAGACCAGAAGATCGATGCCGGCGATACCATGGCTGCGCATCGCTTCGGCATGACCCGGTTTGTCGCGCAAGGCGAGCAATCCGCCATGCACCATGGGATGCAGGGTCTTGACCCGTCCATCCATCATTTCGGGGAATTTGGTGATTTCGGAAACATCGCTGACCGCCAGTCCCGCCTCGCGCAGCGCCTTGGCGGTGCCGCCGGTGGAGATCAGCATGACGCCATGGCGCGCCAGGCCCTTGGCGAAGTCGATCAGCCCGGTCTTGTCGGACACCGAAAGCAGGGCGCGGGCGATTTTGCGGGAATTCTGGGCGGATGACATGAGCCGACTCGCGGGTGGACGAGGTTGCGAGCGGCTCTTATCCCTTCAGCAAATAATATAAAAGGCCCATCATGCCGCTGGCGCACAACGAATAGACCACGGGAATGGTGACATTGAGGCCGGTATGGCGAAAAGCGATGTCGCCCGGCATGGGATCCAGCCCCAGATAGGCCACGACCGGGCTCAGCACCACGGCGCCCAGAATCAGGATCGCAAAGCCAAGACTGAGCTGTTTCATCGATTTCCGGCGCGACTGTCGATAGGCAAGCCTATCCAGCGCCGGGTTAAGGCCTAGTGTGTGTTTTGCGCCGGGTTTTGCCCGATTTGCATGGAACTTATCCCCAAACGGGCGAACAGCGCCTGATCGGTATCGGTGGCCGGATTGGGGGTGGTGAGCAGCTTGTCCCCATAGAAAATTGAATTGGCGCCGGCCAGGAAGCAAAGCGCCTGGGTCTCGTCGCTCATGTCTTCGCGCCCGGCCGATAGCCGCACCATCGAAAGGGGCATGGTGATGCGGGCAACCGCGATGGTGCGGACGAAATCGATGGGATCCAGCGGTGTGGACTTGGCCGTCGGCGTGCCCGCCACCGCCACCAGGGCGTTGATCGGCACGCTTTGGGGATGTTCGGGGAGGGTGGCGAGCGCATGGATCATGCCGATGCGGTCGCCCAAGCTCTCGCCCATCCCCACGATACCGCCGCAGCAGACCGACAGCCCCGCCTCGCGGACATGCTCCAAAGTGTCCAGGCGCTCCTGATATGTCCGTGTACTGATGATATGGCGATAATATTCCGGCGAGGTGTCCAGATTGTGATTGTAATAATCCAGCCCCGCGGTCTTCAGGCGCTGGGCTTGCGAGGGCGTAAGCATGCCCAGGGTGACGCAGCTTTCCATCCCCAGCGCCTTGACGCCTTCGACCATGGCGCAGACCGTGTCGAGATCCTTGTCCTTAGGGCTACGCCAGGCCGCGCCCATGCAGAAGCGCGTGGCGCCGGCGTCGCGCGCGCGGCTGGCCTCGGCCAGAACGGCCTCGATCTCCATCAGCTTGCCGGCTTTCAGGCCGGTGTCATGGGCGGCGGATTGCGGACAATAGGCGCAGTCTTCCGGACAGCCGCCGGTCTTGATCGACAGCAAAGTGGAAACCTGCACCTTTGTGGGATCGAAATTGCGCCGGTGAATGCTTTGCGCCCGGAACATCAATTCGGGAAATGGCAGAGCGAAGAGCGCGGCGATCTCCTCCCGCGTCCAGTCGGTACGGAGGGCATCAAGGTCTTTGGCCGGTGCGTTCATGGCGTCATTAAAACCTTGGGCATCTGACGCGCAAGTCCTCTTTCTATCGTCCCGGCGCTGCGAAAGGGCCTACCTCCGGCTTGCCCTGGGTGTTGGCGAGGGTGCCAAGCTCGGCAGCCGCGCCGCGAGCGATGGCTGTCAACTCGCTTCCGGCTTGAAAGCAGGTGAAGTCGGGGCGGTCCTTCCAGGCGATGGGGCCGCAAAGGCGCACTCCGGCCTTGATGGCGGCGTCATGCACGATGTTGATCTCGCGCTCGTAATCGGGATCGCCCTGCTTGTAGCCGCTGAAATTGCCGAGGTCCGTGCTGGCGGCGAAGACCGCCGTCACGCCCGGAATCTTGGCGATGCGGTCGGCGTCTTTGAGACCATCCAGGGTCTCGATCATCAGGATCAGCACCAGATTGTCGTTGATGGTATTGCGATAGCCGCCCGGAACATTATCCCACATGGTGAAGGCCTGGACGGTGCCCTGGCTGCGCTTGCCCAGGGGCGGAAAATAGGCCCAGTCGCGCGCCTTGATGGCCTCTTCGTAGGAGCGGATCGTGGGCACCACCAGCACCAAGGCGCCGTCATCCAGCGCATGCTGCTCCTCACGCTCATCGGTATAGGCCACCCGCACGCCGGGTACCGCCTTGGCATGCGGGCAGGCGGCCCACATCCGCGCCGCGTCATTCCAATCGCGCGAATTGTGCTGCATTTCGGTCCAGGTAAAATCGTAACCGGCATTGGCCATGGCGCAGTAGATTTCCGGATCGGTGGCGGCGGAAACCGTGCCGGCCGTCACCTTGGCGCCTTGCATCATCTTGATCTTGACCGGATTCCAGATCTTGGCGCCGGCCGGCGGATTCCAGGCGGGGCCGTATTTCCATTTGGTCATGTCATAGGGGCCCTGATTGACCGCGCCAGGCAGGGCATGTTCCAGGGCGCCGCTATCCTTGCCGGCCGGCGCCGCCAGGGGAAATTGCGCGGCGCCATTCTGGATGGCCTGTCCCAAAACGATGCCGGCACAAAGAGCCACGCTTGCGCAAACCGCCGCCGCAACCACAATGGACTTCATCGGGGCCTCCCCATCCCTTTATTGACGGCCAGCTAACCACCCCGGTTCCGGCCGGTCAAAGCCTATCGTCGCGGCGATGGGATCGGTCGAAAAACATCTATTTTGTCCCGACAATGTCGGTCATTGACCCTCGATTTTCCCTCGCTATATTCGGCGCCCTTGCCTGTGCGGGCGTGGTGGAACTGGTAGACGCGCCAGACTCAAAATCTGGTACCGCAAGGTGTGTCGGTTCGATTCCGACCGCCCGCACCAATAGTCTGAGGCCGCGCCATGCGCTCTATCAGCTTCGCAGCCGTGTTTTGCGCCGTCGTCTGCGCCGTCCAACCGACCGGCGCTGCCCCAGGCTTGGTCACCCATCATGAGCTCTCGATAGAGATGGCCGAGACCATCGCCCGCGGGGCGATCGATGCCTGCCGGGCGCTGGGCTTCCACACCACCATTTCGGTGATCGATTCCGGCGGCCAACTGAAGGCCTTTCTGCGCGACGAGGGCACCGGCCTGCACACCATCGATCTGTCCAAGGCCAAGGCCTATACGGCGCTGACCCTGGCCAGCCGGTTCAAGACGTCGCAGGATTTTGCCACCCAGAGAAATTCGACGCTGGGCTCGCCCATGACCAACATCAAGGGCGTGGTCGGGGTCGGCGGCGGGGTGCCGATCCGATATCACGATGAAGTGATCGGCGCGGTCGGCTCTTCCGGCGCGGTGGGCGGCGACAAGGACGAAGTCTGCGCCAATGCCGGCATTGCCAAAGTCGCCGATCAGCTGAAATAGCGTAAATGAAAATCCACTCCAATGCGTTTCGCGTGAAGCCGGGCGACAAATGCGATTTGCGCGCCTGGCCCACCCGGATCAAGCCGGCCTATCGTTCCGAGGACGATTACACCGCCATGCTGGCCGAGCATGTGGCGGCGCTGAGCGAGCGCCAGCAATTGCTCTATGCCTCGGGCCGCTATGCCGTGCTGCTGATCTTTCAGGCCATGGATGCAGCCGGCAAGGACGGCGTCATCAAGCATGTCATGAGCGGGGTCAATCCGCAGGGCTGCCAGGTGTTCAGCTATAAACATCCCAGTGCCGCCGAATTGCAGCATGATTTCCTCTGGCGCACCACCCGCGACCTGCCGGCGCGGGGCAAGATTGGAATCTTCAACCGCTCCTATTACGAGGAAGTGCTGATCGCCCGTGTGCATCCGGAAATTCTGGAGGGCGAAGGGATACCGGATAAACCCAAAAAAGGCGTCTGGCACGAGCGCTATCGCTCCATCGTCCATCTGGAGCGCCATCTCAGTGCCAACGGCACCAGGATTGTGAAATTCTTCCTGCATCTGTCCAAAGAGGAGCAGCGCCAGCGCTTTCTCGCCCGCATCGACGATCCCGACAAGAATTGGAAATTCGATCCCGCGGACCTCAAGGAGCGCGACGTCTGGACCGATTACCGCAAGGCCTATGAGCGCTGCCTGGGCGCCACCAGTACCAAGGCGGCGCCCTGGTATGTCATCCCCGCCGACGACAAGGAAAATGCCCGGCTGATCGTCTCGCAGATCGTGCTGGATACGCTGGATGGCTTGAAAATGCGCTATCCGCCGACCACGCCGGCCCGGCGCCGGGAGCTGGAACTCGCCCGCAAACGCCTGGCGAAGTAGTACCGCGCCGGGCGCGATTGTGGTAAAAACCGCAGCCCCAGGGAGGCTCCCGCGATGATTACCCTCAAGGTCAATGGTCAGGATCATGCGCTCGACATCGAGCCGGAGATGCCGCTGCTCTGGGCGCTGCGCAATGAGATCGGACTGACCGGTACCAAATATGGCTGCGGCATTGGCCAGTGCGGCGCCTGCACGGTAATGCTGGACGGCAAGCCGGTGCGGTCCTGGTCCTTCACCGCCGCGGCGGCGCAAGGCAAGACCATCACCACCATCGAAGGCCTCAGCGAAGGCGGCAAGCCCCATCCGGTCCAGGCCGCCTGGGTGGCGGAAGACGTGCCGCAATGCGGCTATTGCCAATCGGGACAGATCATGGCGGCGGTGGCGCTCTTGGCGCAAAAGCCCAAGCCGACCGATGCCGACATCAACACCATCACCAATATTTGCCGCTGCGGGACGTATGGCCGGGTTCGCCGGGCCATTCATCGCGCCGCCGGCATGAAAGCGTGAGGCGGGCCATGGGCAAACTGGAAATTTCTCGTCGTCACTTCGTCGTCACCGGCAGCACCGTCGCCGGCGGCCTGGCGCTGGGCATCTTGATCCCGGGCCAGGCGCAGGCGGCCATGCCGGAATTGGGCGCGCGCTATTGGGCCGCGGACGGGCTCGACCCGCGCGAGGTCAATGCCTGGGTGGTGATCGGGCCGGATGAATCGGTGACCTTGCGCTGTCCGATGGCGGAGATGGGGCAGGGCACCGGCTCGGGCCTGCCCATGCTGCTGGCGGAAGAACTGGAATGCGATTGGACCAAAGTGAAGGTCGAGTTCGCTTCGGTGAACCGTAATATCCGCGAGAACAGCGTCTATCACGATATGACCACCTCGGGCAGCCGCGGCATTCGCGGCACCTGGCAATATGTCCAGCAGGCCGGCGCTTCGGCGCGGGCGCGGCTGGTGGCGGCGGCGGCGGCGAAATGGAATGTGCCTGCCGAGGCTTGCACCGCGGCCCAGGGCGTCGTCACCCACACGGCCAGCGGCCGCAAGCTTACTTACGGCGCCTTGGCGCAAGACGCGGCCAAGGTCACGCTGGTGGCCGAACCGGCGATCAAGACACCGGCGCAGTTCAAGCTGGCCGGCACGCGGCAGCCGCGTCTGGATTCGGCGGTCAAATCCGACGGCAGCGCCAAATACGGGATCGATACCCGCGAGGCGGGTCAGCTTTATGCCGCCATCCAATCCTGCCCGGTCCCGGGCGGAAAATTGGTGGCGGTGGACGACAGCGCGGTGGTTGGAAAGCGCGGCATCGTCAAGATCGTCAAGCTGGACGACGCCGTGGCCGTGGTGGCGGACAATTTCTGGCGCGCCAACCAAGGCCTGAAGGCGCTGAAAATCACTTGGGACGGCGGCGCGGCGGCGAAAACGGACACCGCACAGTTCAAGGCGGAATATCGCGCCGCGCTGGACACGCCCATGACCACCGCGCGCAATGACGGCGACGCCAAGGGCGCGATCGCCAAAGCCGCCCATGTGGTGGAAGCGGTTTATGAAACGCCCTTGCTGGCACACGCCACCATGGAGCCTTGCAATGCCACGGTGCATCTGACCGCCGACCGGCTGGATGTGTGGATGGGGTCGCAGGCGGCGCTGGCCAATGCCAAGATGGCCGCGACCTTGGCGGGGCTGAAGCCGGAACAGGTCTATTTCCATCAATGCTATCTGGGGGGCGGCTTTGGCCGGCGCTCCGGCGGCGATGAGCTGAAACAGGCAGTGCTGGTCGCCAAGGCGGGCGGCATCGACAAGCCGATGCAGCTTTTGTGGTCACGCGAACAGGACATGGCCGCGGACCGCTATCGCCCGCAATCGGCGGCGCGGCTGAAAGCCTCGCTGAGCGCCGATGGGCGGCTGGAAGCGCTGCATATCGAATCGGCTTGCGGCTCGATCCAGAAGTCGAGCGGTAATCTGCGCGGCGATGTCGACGGCACCTCGGTCGAAGGCATCGGGCCTTCGGTGCCCTATGACAATATTCCCAACTGGTACACCGGCGTCGTCAACAAGAACACGCATATCCCGGTGTCCTATTGGCGTTCGGTGGGCGGCTCGCAGAACACGTTTTATCTGGAAAGCTTCATCGACGAGGTTGCTCATGCGGCGGGCAGGGACCCGGTGGAATTCCGCCGCTCCCTGACCAAGCGGGCCGACACGTTGGGCGTGATCGACAAGCTGGCGACGGTGAGCAAATGGGGCAGCAAGCTGCCATCCGGAAAGGGCCGCGGCATCGCCATTGCCGACAATCACGGGGCCATTGCCGGCCATGTCGCCGAAGTGACGGTGGATGCCGGCGGCAATGTCACGGTCGACAAGGTCTATGGCGCGGTCGACGCTTATCATGTCGTCAACCCGAATCTGGTCGAAGCCCAGATCGAAGGCGGAATCATTTTCGGCATGACCGCGATGCTGTATGGGGAGATCACCATCAAGGATGGCGCGCCGGTCGAAAGCAATTTCGACAAATACCGCATGGTGCGGCTGGCCGATGCGCCGGCGCTGGAAGCGCATCTGTCGCTGAGCGGTGGCGTGGACGACGCCGGCAAGCCCAAATGGGGCGGCGTGGGCGAATGTTCGGTGGCCCCGATCGCGGCGGCCATCGCCAACGCGATCTTCGCCGCCAGCGGCAAACGGGTGCGCTCACTACCGTTCAAGAACGTGAAGCTGACCCAACTCACTCAACTTTAGGCAGCCGTCCAGCCGCCGTCGATACTGAGGATCGCGCCGTTGATCGAGGCGGCGAGGTCGGAGGCGAGGTAGAGCGCCAGGCCGGCGATTTCCTCGACGGTGACGAATTTCTTGGTCGGTTGCACCGCCAGCAGGATATCGTTGATCACCTGCTCACGCGTCATCCCGCGCGCCTTCATGGTGTCGGGTATCTGTTTTTCCACCAGCGGCGTCCAGACATAGCCGGGGCAGATCGCATTGGCGGTGATGCCATGCGCGGCGACTTCCAGGGCCACGGTCTTGGTCAGGCCGGCGATGCCGTGTTTGGCGGCGACATAGGCGGCTTTGAAGGGCGAGGCGACCAGGGCATGGGCCGAGGCGGTGTTGATGATGCGGCCCCATTTCTTCGCCTTCATTCCCGGCACTGCGGCGCGAGTGGCGTGGAAGGCGGCGGAAAGATTGATGGCGATCACCTGGTCCCATTTTTCCACCGGGAAATCCTCGATCGGCGAGACGAACTGGATGCCGGCATTGTTGACCAGGATGTCGATCCCGCCCATCGCGGCGCCCATCTCCGCGATCATGGCGGCGATCTCCTCGCCCTTGCTCATATCGGCGCCGCTATAGAGCGCTTTGACGCCGAAGTCCTTTTCGATAGCGGCGCGTTCGCGTTCGATGGCATCGGGCTCGCCGAAGCCATTGATCACCACATGGGCGCCGTCCTTGGCGAAGGCCCGGGCGACGGCCAGGCCGATGCCGCTGGTCGATCCGGTGACGAGGGCGGTTTTGCCATTGAGCATGAAAACTCCTGCTTTTCCTTGATCGCCAGCATGGCACGGCGCGGGTTGGGCGGCTCCGGGCTAAAGGGACGCAGCGGGGAAATCAGAAATTAAGGCGCCTGTCCTAGGCTGTAGTCCATGGATACCAAGCCGATCCAAATCCATCCCCCGCTGTGGCGCCCCAAGGGCTGCGAGCGCATCGCCCTGGTGCTGCAGGGTGGTGGGGCGCTGGGCGCCTATCAGGCGGGCGTCTACCAGGCCTTGCATGAGGCCGGGCTGGAGCCCGATTGGATTTCGGGGGTCTCGATCGGCGGCATCAATGCCGCGCTGATCGCCGGCAATGCCAAGGACCGGCGGCTGGATGCGCTGCGCGAATTCTGGAACCGGATCACCGACCGCACGCTATGGCTCCATGCCCCCGATGGCGACATCTACCGCCAGGCGCGCAACGCCTTCAGCACCTTCACCACCGCCTTTTTCGGTCAGCCGGGATTTTTCGCGCCGCACAAGATCAATCCCTGGTTCCTGCCCGCCGGCGCGCGCGAGGCGACGTCCTATTACGACACCGGCCCCTTGCGCGAGACTTTGACCGAGCTGGTGGATTTTTCGCGCATCAATGCCACCCGGGCGCGCTTTTCGGTGGGCGCCGTCAATGTGCGAAGCGGAAATTTCGTCTTCTTCGACAATGCGCAAGACAAAATCGGGCCGGAGCATGTGATGGCGTCGGCGGCGCTCCCGCCGGCGCTCCCGATGGTCGAGATCGGCGGCGAATATTTCTGGGATGGCGGCATCGTTTCCAACACACCGCTGCAGCATCTTCTGGCCCAGGACGACAATTTGAATTCGCTGGTGTTCCAGGTCGACCTGTTCAGCGCCGACGGCGCCCTGCCGCGAACCATCCAAGACGTGATGGGCCGGCATAAGGATATCATGTATTCCTCCCGCACGCGCCAGGTCACCGATATGTTCTCGCGGCTGCAGCGTTGGAAGCGGCGCGCCTATGAGGCGCTGATCAAGGTGCCGGAGGCGGATCTATCCGAGGAGCAGCGGGTGATGCGCGACCGGCTGGCCGATCTGCCCCAGGCCACCATCCTGCAGATGATCTATCAGCAGAAAAGCCATGAAGGAAACGCGCGGGATTTCGAATTCTCCGCCGATTCCATGCATGAGCATTGGGCCAATGGCTACGAAGACACCAAGCGTACCCTCAAACGCAAGGACTGGCTGGAAATGCCGCCCGCCAATGTCGGCATTAAAAGCCATGACGTGCACCGGGACTATGCGGCGAGAGGATAACCGGGCCGGTCACATGTATTTGAACAGCGGCGGGAAGGCGATGACCACCGTCGCCGCCCAGGCCGCATAGACCGGCACATAATTGGTCTGCCAGCGCTCCAGCGCCTCGAAGCCGCCGCGCCGGCGCAGGAAGCGGATATAGAGCACCGCCGACCAGGCCAAGTTGACCAGCAGGATCGCGTTTTCCCCCAGCGCCGCGATGCGGTTCGGGGTGACGCCGAATTCGCCGATGCGCGCGGCAATGGCCCACAGCGCCACGGCGTCCACCAGCAGGGCCGCCAGCAGCAACAAGACCTGCATCACGTCGAAGGCGCCGGGCGGGGCGTCGCGGTCGCGCGCCGACATCGCATACAGCAGCAGCCCCAGCACCAGCACCAGCAAGAGGTCGAACACGATCAGCAATTCGCGCTCGATGGCAAGGCCGCGCCCGGTCACCAGCAAGGTTGCCAGGAACACCATCAGCAGCGCCGCGAAAAGCGGGGTGAACAGCCGCGCCAGGACCGGCGCCATATTCTCGACCACGCTTTGCTTGGCCTCCACCAGCCAAGAGCCGATAATCACCGCGCCGGCCGCGCCGCAAGGCACCAGCCAATTGCTCAGGAACTCATCGACCCGGATGCCGGCGGCCTTGAAGATCATGGCTGCGATGGCACAGAGCACCACCCCGCCCATGGCGATCAGGACGAAATAGATGAAAAATTCCCCCGTGAAGCGGATGAAGTCCATCCGTCCGGCGGCCTGCCGCCAGCGGTTGCCCGCATAGGCGACACCGGCGGCAAGCCAGAGCAGCATAGGCAAATGGACGGCGGTGAGCGCCGCAGTGGAACTCACAGGCGCGAAAGGATAGATATTGGCGAAGACCGCGGCCGCGGCGAAGAGCGCCGCCAGCACCGCAATGGTTCGGGCCGTCAGCCCCCGCTTGCCCGCGAAATAGACCGCCAGCAGCGGCAAGACGAAAAGACTGGCATTGCGGGCATAAAAGCTTTCATTGGTTTGCAGCGAAAGACCGAACAGGGCGGGAATTTTGACCGCCACGGCCGCGGCCAGCGCCAGGCCAAAGACCGCGAGAGTTTCCTTGCGGGCCGTGGCGGACGGGACGCCCATTTGCGGGGCGGCGACCAGTTGTTTCCACAGCCGCTCGGAATGTTCGCGGGCGAATTCGCGCGAGATTGCGTCCAGGGCGCCCATGCGCTTGACCGCGACCAGGAAAGCCTCGTCGGGGGCCAGGCCGACCGCGCAGAGTCCCGCAATCCGCTGGCGCAGGTGATCCTCCATCTCGGCGATGTCGCCGGCATGGATGGCTTGACGGGCGCGCAGGAAGTCGCGCCACAGATCGATCTGCGCTTCCAGAACCTGGTCCGCTTCCGTCATGGCTAGGCTCCCTGCAACTGCGGCGCGGCAAACATCAGGCCTTGCCACAGATTGCGCAGCGCCCCGTCCACCGCTTCCCATTGTTTTCGGCTTTCGGCGAGCTGGGTGCGGCCGCGGGCGGTGATGCGGTAATATTTGCGCCGGCGGCCGCCATCGGCGCCTTCCCACCGGGCCTTGACGAACCCCAATCGTTCGAGCCGGTGCAGGACCGGATACAGCATGCCGTCGGTCCATTCCATGCGCCCGCCGGAGAGGGCCCGGACGCGCTCCAGGATGGCATAACCATAGCTGTCGCCTTCCGCCAGGATCGCCAGCACGATCGGCGTCGAGGAGGCCGCGATCAGATCCTTGCTGAATTCCATCACGTCCATCATTTCGGCTCCGGCCGGCTACATAGAAGCATTATACATAGCTCTGCAATGTATGCAATGCACTTGTTGCGGCGGCGGGTTTTGCGATATCTGCAAGGCAAAGGAGCTTGCGCTTGAATTACCGCCACGCCTATCACGCGGGAAATTTCGCCGATGTGGTCAAGCATTTGGCGCTGGTGGCGATTCTTTTGCACCTGCGCAAGAAAGAAAGCCCCTTCGCGGTGATCGACACCCATGCCGGGCGCGGGCTCTATGATCTTGGGGGCGAGGAAGCGCGCAAGACCGCCGAGGCGCGCGGTGGGATCGAAAGATTGCGCCAGCTTGCCGGCGACAGCGCGCCGGGACGTTATCTTGAGATCGCGGGCGAGGGGCACCAATATCCCGGCTCGCCGGTCATCGCCGCCAAACTGTTGCGGCCCCAAGACCGGCTGGTGGCAATCGAAAAACATCCCGAGGAATTCGGTGCTTTGAAACAGGCGCTGGCGCCCTGGCGCAAAGCCAAGGCGCTAGAGGGAGATGGCTACGCGCGGCTGCCGGGCCTGCTGCCGCCGCCCGAGCGGCGCGGGCTTGTGGTGATCGATCCGCCTTTCGAGATGGGAGATGAATTCGAAAGCCTGGGCGAGCTGTTGCGCGGGGCGCTGCGCCGTTTTGCTTTGGGAATTTATCTGGTCTGGTTCCCCGTGAAATCGGCAAGCCAGGCGCAGCGTTTCTGCGGCGAGGTGCTGGCGATGGGCGTCAGCAAGGCGCTGCGGATCGATATCACCATCGCCGCCGCTGAAGGCAAATTGGCGGGGGCGGGCCTCTTGGTGCTCAATCCCCCCTTCGGCTTCGACGGCGAAATGCGCCAGGCGCTGGCGAAAATCGCGCCGCTGCTGGACGCGCGCGCCGGCGTGACCTGGCTGGCGGGAGAAGGAAGATGATCGCGTTATCTTTCCCTGGACGCGCCTGACGCGCTAGAATGCGGTCATGGCCATCAACTCCCCGACCATCGACGCGCGCCGCGCGCAAATGTTTCCCACCCTGGGCGCCGCCGATGAAGCGCGGCTGAAACGTTTTGGCGAAATCCGGCATTTTCCCGCCGGCAGCATGGTGGTGAAGGCGGGCGAAAAATCCCCCGGCCTGGTCTTCGTGTTGTCCGGCCGGCTGGAAGTGAGCCAGAGCAGCGTCTTGGGCCGCGAGGTGATCATCGAGCATGGTCCCGGCAATTTCCTGGGCGAGCTGGCGCAATTGTCGGACCGTCCCGCTCTGGTCGACGCCGTCGCCCTGACCGATCTGGAGGCGATCGTGGTGCCGCCGCGGGCACTGCGCGATCTACTGGTGCAGGAAGCCGAATTGGGCGAGCGGTTGATGCGCGCCCTGATCCTGCGCCGAGTCGGGCTTTTGGAAGCGGGGATGAGCGGGCCCATCGTGATTGGACCTGCCGGCAATGGCGATGTGTTGCGGCTGGAAAATTTTCTGGCCCGGAACGGCCATCCCCACCGCTTTTTGGATTCCGCCAGCGACAGTTGCGCCGGCGTGCTGACGGCGCGATTTCACATCCGCCCCGAAGAACTTCCCATCGTGCTGTGTCCGGGCGGGCAATTGCTGCGCAATCCCAGCGAGGGCGAATTGGCCCGCTGCATCGGCCTGGTCCGCAGCATCGATCCCACGCGCGTCTACGACACCGTGATTGTCGGTGCCGGACCGGCGGGCCTGGCGGCGGCGGTTTATGCCGCTTCGGAAGGCCTTGCCACCTTTGTCCTGGATTGCCGCAGCTTTGGCGGCCAGGCCGGCGCCTCGGCCCGGATCGAGAATTATCTGGGTTTTCCCACCGGCATTTCGGGCATCGCGTTGATGGCCCGGGCCTATAACCAGGCGCAGAAATTCGGCGCCGAATTCGCCATCCCCGATGAGGCGGCGCAGCTTGATGGCGATGGCCAGGGCGCGCGCTTCCGCCTCGCGCTGGGCAATGGTGAAGCGGTGCGCGCCGCCAGTGTGGTGATCGCCAGCGGCGCCCGCTACCGGCGCCTGCCCATCGCCAATCTGTCCGAATTCGAATCCGGCTCGGTGCATTATTGGGCCTCGCCGCTGGAAGCCAAATTATGCGCCGGCCAGGAGGTGGCGCTGGTGGGGGCGGGCAATTCCGCCGGTCAGGCCGTGGTCTATTTGGCCAGCCAGGTCAAAAAAGTCTGGCTGATCGTGCGCGGGGCGGGACTGGAAGCCACCATGTCGCAATATCTGGTGGAACGGATCAAATCGCTCGCCAATGTCGAGATCATCACCCGCACCGAGATTTGCGGGCTCGAGGGCAAGGACGGCGTGCTGAGTACGGTGACCTGGCGCAACCGCGACAGCGGGGCCGAGCAGCGCAAACCCATCGCGCATCTCTTCCTGTTTATCGGCGCCGAGCCCAACACCGACTGGATGTCGGCCTGCGGCATCGCCCTGGACGACAAAGGCTTTGTCGTGACCGGCGGGGATGGCCGCCATGCCCTGGCCACCAGCCGGGACGGGGTTTTCGCCATCGGCGATGCGCGCGCCGGCTCGGTCAAGCGCGTCGCCGCCGCGGTCGGCGAGGGCGCGCAAGTGGTGGCGGCGCTGCATGCCTTTCTGGCGCAGGACCGCGCGGCGCAAATCGGTGGTTGACGATGGGAGGGACGCATGGCTAGCCGTTGTTCGCATCTGGATACGATCCGCACCGTCACGCCCAGCGCGCTGGGCTGCGAGGAGTGCCTGAAGCTGGGCGATGCCTGGTTTCACTTGCGCCTGTGCCGCACCTGCGGCCATGTCGGCTGCTGCGATCAATCCAAGAACAAGCACGCCACCAAACATTATCATCGCAGCAAGCACCCGATCATCGAAGGCTATGACCCGCCGGAAGGTTGGGGCTGGTGCTATATCGATGAGGTGATGTTCGATCTTTCGGACAGCATGACGCCGCATAACGGGCCGATCCCGCGCTATTACTGAAGGCCTAATCCGCCGGCCCTTCGATGGCGGCGCCCTGGGCGGCCAGACGCTGCAGGATGCCGTTTCGGCGCAGTAAGGGTCCCAGGCCCACCATCACCACGGTCTTGCCTTTCTGCCCCAATGCCTTGTCGATGGCGGCGGTGGTATCGGCGACGCTGCGCTCATTGATGTCGGCGACGGAATTGGCGGCGGCGATGACGCAGTCCAGCAGCCGCGAGTCGGCGTAATTTTCCTTCATCGTCTTGAGATCGCCCACCGCCCAGGCCTGCGCCGCCGCCGCGCCATGCGCCGCCAGCCGATCGATGTCCTCCAATTCCTCTGCCAGGCAGGCCTGTTGCTGCGCCGGACTGAGATTGAGCACGTCCTTGATCGCGTCGACGACATCGTATTGGGCGATGGGGGTGAGCGGCACATGCTTGGCGCGGGCAATCTGCGTCACGATGCGGCGCGGCTCGGCGCCGGACAGCTTGGTCTTGTCCTGGAAATCGGATTGCAGCCGCCAGGCGGCGCGGGCCGGACTGTCGGTGCGATAGCGCGCCTCGTCACGGCCCAGTGCGCTGCGCACCGCCACGAGATGGTCGCGCAAATTCCCCGGCAGGGTCGCTTCCAGGCTCTGGCCGCGCGGCAGGCTGAGCTTGGAGCCATTGGTCAGCAGCAGCCACGCCCCTTCGAATAGGCCGATCGATGCGCGCGGCGGCATCAGCACGGCGTGGGCGCCGTCGATGAGTTCGTTGAGCAGGGAGCGATTCCAAGTGAGGCCGGTGGGCATCGGCCCGACCGTGGCCAGGATCCAGACTTCGGACTCGCCGCGCGTCACATGCCATAGCGCGGGGCCGGGCGGCGCCTGGACCTCGACGGTTTCGACCGCGGCCCAGTCCGGCGCGGCTTGGGCCAAGGCGGGTGCGAGATCCAAAACGGCGCCGGCCGAAGCCAAGCACAAGAGCAGCGCCAACAGGTTTTTCGCAGCAAGCCGGGTCTGGGCCATGAAGCGGTTTTACCGCAAATCCGGCCCTCGCACACACGGGTGAAACACCTTGCCTTGGCCGCGCCGCTCCCTTATCACCGCCGGCGGACAGGTGGTCGAGTGGTCGATGGCACCGCACTCGAAATGCGGCGAGCCTGCAAGGGCTCCGTGGGTTCGAATCCCACCCTGTCCGCCAGAAAAAAGGGGCCCTTTGCGGCCCCTTTTTTTTGGCGGTCACGGCTGAGGAAAGAACCCACTGTTCGACAAAATCGGCGACAGCCGATTTTGGGCGCGAGGCGTTAGCCGAGCGATCCGAGGCGCAGCCGAGGACGTTGAATATGCGTCTGCGCATATTCGCCGCAATCCCACCCTGTCCGCCAGAAAAAGGGGCCCTTTGTGGCCCCTTTTTTTTGGCGGTCACGGCTGAGGAAAGAACCTACGGTTCGACAAATCGGCGACAGCCGATGTTCCTACAAGACGCTATCCCAAATCAGGCAGCCCAAGGCCAGCACCCAAACCAAACCGGCTATGGACCAAAGAAGGACCTTTGGTTCCCTCTTATCCTTTACAAAACCATGGTCTGTCCAAATTCCGGACCATGTCATCTCGCAACCCTTTCAACGAAGGGTGCTAACTTCGAATAGGGACGCGCGACGTTGCGCACCGCTTGCCGCCAGCCAAGGCGGTGGCGCGGCGTTTCGGCCAACTGCGCATATATCCCTTCAAACTCGCGCGCCATCCGAGGGGCGCTGAAGTGTTGTTCGACGTGGCGCGTTGCCGCCGCGCCCATTCGGCGGCGAAGGGCCGGATCGGCCGCCAGGGTTGCGAGAGCAACTTGAAACTGGGTTGTGTCGTTGGATGTCACCAACAAGCCGGTGTGACCGTTCAGGACGACGTGAGGGATGCCGCCGACTTTGGTCGAAACCGAAGGAAGGCCGAAATACCCGGCCTCTGCCAAGACCAATCCAAAGGCTTCATTTCGTGTTCCCAGCGCAAAAATGTCGGCCGCGCGGTAAACGCTGCCTGTATTTTTCGTTTCACCGATGAAGTGCACGCGCTTGGCAATGCCCAACACCTCAGCCTGTTGGCGCAGGTTGCGTTCTTCCTCGCCGCTTCCCGCAAGGATAAGGTGTGGCTCCCCGGGCAAGGAACGAAAGGCGTTTATAACGATGTCGTGTCCTTTGAGCTGCTTCAGGGAGCCCACAGAGGCAATCACCTGGCTTTCCACGGGAATGCGCAGTGTTGCCCTTAGGTCCGTGGCGGCCTCATTCAGCCGCGAAAAGTCCAGCCCGTTCGGAATCACTCGCACGCGACTGGGCGCGACACCATCAGCCAGGGCGCCCGAGATCACAGCATCTGAGCAGCCCACAATCAGCGTTGCGGCGTGAAGGCCAAGGACATAGCGGCTGCGGCGCAAATAGCTGGCATGCAAATGCGTCACCAGGGGAAGCCGGGATTGAATACTTGCCGGTGCTAGCCATTGCGTAGGTGCGAGGCTGTTAGAGTGTAAAACCTGAACATCATGCCTCTTGCAGAGCGCACGGGCTTTCCTGATGAGGCCTAGATAATGCCAAAAATCCGGTCTGGGCGAACTGTAATCGAGGATGTGTCGAAAGTCGTCACGATAGGCTGTGCAACCCGCCGCCCGCGCTGCATCGTACATCTCAGCGCCATTACACCAAACAATCGGACAGATTTTATCCCTGTCCAAGGCGCCTAAAAGGTCAAGCAGAACCCTTTCGCTGCCTCGTATCCAATCGTCGCCGTAATGCGTAAAAAGTACGCAGATCGGTCTCGACACCGCCCCATCCCTTTATGGTTGCCGTGGAAGCGGATGCAACTTTTGTGCCTTGCCGCTGAATTTAAAAAGCCAGGGAATGGGCCGTACCCGGCTCAATCCGGAAAATTCCGAGACGGAAAACGTGTAAGAAGATTTTACAGCTTGCGAAAGCTGGTGGTCTCGAAGCTGCGATAAACCAGCAGCGCATCCAACCCGGAGAAGCTTTGGCCATTTTTACAAAGAGACCGGGTATTTTGATCGCGCTCAGTATTGGCAGAAGCTGTTGCCGGTTGTGCAGGACGCGCCCACACCGACGTCCAGAAAGTCGATATCCTGCATGCTGACTTTGGGACGTTCCCCAGCAACTACAACGAAATCATCATGGCTTACATGGGAGACCATCTCAAAGATTCCGCTTCGGCAAAATATGATCCTATACCCGTGCCGACAAAGGCATTCTTCGAAGCATTTGGTCATGTTGATTACGGCTATGGGGTTTGCGTCACCTACGCGACCAAGAATTTGTTCGGCGGTTACGATGTTATAAGAAGACGTATTTTTTAATACGGAACGGCAAGATAGCCTCTACAATTGACGATGCCCTCAAACTTCAAAAGAAGACTGGTCTGCAAATGTGTTCGTAGCGGGTGTCGTGCTACGCGCCACCCGCGCTGAGCACCGCCTGTCCCTGCAAAAGGGTCATCCTGCCCCAACACTGCCGAGGGGAACCTGGGCCTGAACCTTTATATGCCGCCGGGCGTTAAATGGGGGCCTGACGGAGGGTTCTATGCGAAATGCTCTGGCCTGCGCCGTTGCGGCTTTCCTGCTTTCGGGGACCTATGCTCCGGCCCAGACGCCGGCGCAGAACAACGATAATGAGGCGGTGACCGGGGTGAACGTGCAGGCCCCGCCCAAGGTCCCCATCCCGCCGACACCCGCCTTGGCCCCCATTCACAATGGCGTGGTGGCCGGAACCGTCGACTCGCTTCCGGCCGCGCAGCGCGAAAAGATGCGCGAGGCGAATATTATCGAAGAACAAAATCAGGTGGCTGCGGCCTCGCCGGACCTCTTGCCTCGCCCCGCGTCTTTGCCTTTGACACACAAAGCCAAACAGGCATCGGCCAAAACGGCCCGCGCTGCTTCCAAAGCGCCCCAGCAAAAAGCGGCCCAGCCCGGCTACAGGGGCATGTAGAGCCGCCTTCGCTCGAAGGAACGATCCAAATCTGCGGCTGTTTTCTGATGGGAGCATCGATGGAGGACAAAATGAGATTGATCCCCTTTGCCACAGCCGCCTTGATCGCCGCGACCACCACGGCCTATGCCGAAAATGGAACCATGGGCAATATGGGCGTGATGAATACCGTGACGCAGACGACGGTGCTGAACGGACCCTATGGCGGCGATAACAATGCCACCAGCATCGCCATCCAGCAGCGAGCCTATGCAGAGATGACGAACACCATGCCGCGCGTCGACCGGCTGGGATATACCAAATTGTTGGATCTCGATCCGCGCTCGTAGCGGGAACCGTATGGCGCTGGCGGGCCGCGGACATGCGTGTCCGCGCCTGCCACGCAAACCACAGCCTCCGGCAGGAACAGGCGCTAACCGCAAACGTTGAATCCTTGTCGTCCAAAGGAGGCAGCCATGCGAAAAACACTGTTGTTTGCGGCAGGTCTGGCTGGACTCGTGGCGGGTCCTGCCTTGGCCTCCATGCCGAGTGAAGCGGCGCTGGTTCAACATTCTATCGGGCAACCGGTCTACGATTTTGACGGCTTCCCGATTGGCACCATCGTCGGATATGGGATGTCGGGCGGTACGCCGGCCGCACTGGTCCGGCCCAATGGGGAACGTCAAACCGTTGCCATTTCCTTCGAGGACATCGGCCCCGGTTACAATGGTGGTTGGAGAACGGTCCTCCCGGCGCGCAATGTTTATGCGCTCTGGCCCTGGTATCCGGGCACGATGGACCCTGCGGGCTGAATCTTTTTAAAGCAGCCCTGGACTCAAGCCCTGCGGGAAAAGGGCTGCGTAAATGATGTAGAGTCCGATCAGCGCAAACACTGCGCCGCTGACCCGGTTCAGCAATTGCGGGTTTAGATATTTGCCCAATTGCGCGCCCGTATAAGCGGCCAGCAAGGTCACGGCCCAAAGCGCCAGAACCGCTCCAATGCCGATGGACAGGGCATGGCCGTTGCGGGCGACCAAGGCCGCGGTGGCGAGCTGCGTCAGGTCGCCCCATTCCGCTGCGAAAATCACCAGGAAACTGGCAAGCCAGGCGGGCCTGTTGGTGCAGCTCTGCGCCGCTTTGCCTTCTTCTCGAATGTCTTCTGCTGCGTTTCTGCGAAAGGCGAGGAAGGCGAAAACCAGAAAGCCGATCCCGGACGCGACGCGTATCAAGGCCGTGGGCAGGAGCGTCAAAAGGCTGCCGGCCGCGACCGCGACCAGTGTCTGCACCAGAAAGGCGAGCCACGCGCCGAGGATGACGTGGCGCGCTTTATACTGGGTGGCGAGAATGAGCGCCGCCAGGGCGGTCTTATCTGGAAGCTCGGCGAGGAAGATGATGCCGAAACTCGAAGCAATGAGGGGAATGGAAAGCATTTGGCCGCGGGCGGAAGTTCCTGGCAGCTATCTATTCGGTTTCCTGAAGGGAACCAAGACGGGGAAGAGAGTTCCCCCGAGGTTCATCTCCCGTTCAGCTAAAGGCGTGTTAGGTTTTTTGCCTGTCGATCCAAATAACGGACGGGGAGGGTGGGATTCGCTCATATTGCGCCGCGCTGGCCATTCTGCTGGCAGGGATTGGCAGTGCCTATGCCCAGCCCGCGGGACAAAACGCGAGCCGCGCGCCCGCGGTAACGGGGTTCGCGGCGATCGCGGTTGAAAACAATGTCGGCCTGGATGGCTCGGTGCTCTCGCTTCATCCTGTCAAAACCGGGCTTGTGCGGGAAATCGCCGCTCCGGATGGTACCATCGCCAAGACAAGCTTCACGCTTTTGAGTGGCGGGCTCGGCTCGGTCTTCGATGGCGCCGGTCATCTCGCCGGCATGTTCGCCTTGCGCCAAAATACGCTTTTCACCGTCTATGCGGATGGCCGGTCGGAAATATTGGCGTTCGATGCGGGAAATGTTTCGATCCGCATGACGGGTGCCGATGGCCGCGTGATGTGTTCGTCCTGGTATCCGGCCGCGCACCGTTTCAGCACGGCCGAGCGCCGGGCCGCCTTGGCGGGCTATGCCCGGCGTCTGGGGCTTGGCGCCGCGCCGGTCGAATCGGCCGCGCCCAACGCCGGCTGCGCTGCGCCGATGGCGTTTCCCGACTTTGCGAGTATCGGCCAGCCAGACGATTCACCGGCATGGCGCGCCTTCGACCAATTTTACGCCAGCTTTGTCGCCGCGCATGAAGGCGGCTATGCGCAGAATGACGCCAACGGCAGTCCGGCCAATTTCGGCATCAACCAGGGCGCCAATCCCGATATCGATGTCGTCTCTCTCAACCAGGCGGACGCCGAGCAGATTTTGTATCAGCGTTATTGGCTGGCCTCGGGCGCCGACCGGCTGCCATCGGCGCTGGCCATGGTGCAGGGCGATACTGCGATCAATATGGGGGTGCGGGCGGCGAATGAGCTTCTGGCCCAGTCGGGCGGCGATACGGACACCTATCTGAATTTGCGCGACGAAAAATACCGTGCCATCGCCGCCTCCAATCCCGACAAGGCCGGCTATCTGCCCTTGTGGCTGGGGCGCAATGCGGATTTGCGCTATCTGGTCGAAGGCCCGAACAACGATGCGGGCGACGGAGCGGGCGATTCGCCGGCCTATGCGGATTTTGCGCCCGGGCGGCGCGAGCCCGATTGGGCCAGGCCGGATTATTAAACGGCTTTAGAGAATGAAGCGCAGGCCGCCGCCGCTGCCGGGGCTGGCGCGCGTCAAGCCGACCGTGGCGTAGACCGAAACCCCCATGCCGCCCAGCATATGCCAGGTGACATAGGGGTTCAGGGCGAAATAATCCGGCGACCCGCCCCAGGAATGCTGGCGGTAATCGACCGTAGCCCCCAGCGAGGCAAAGCTCAGATCCCAATCGACACCGGCATTGGCGCTGGCGCCGCTGGACAGACGCGCGGTTGGAACGTCGCCGATCCACTGATAGCCCAGCGAGCCGAACGCCACGAGTCCGGGCAGCAGATGTTGATAGACATTGAACTGCGCGCTGTAGTCGGTCTTGCCGGTGCCCAAGCCGTTCATCGCGCTGGGCAGCTTGACCACCCCGGCGATCTCCAGCGTCGGCAACAAGGTGGTCTCGCGGGACAGGATCCAGGCCGCGCCGATAGTGGCGTCGCCGATGCCCGAACGATGTTTTTTGTCGGTGCTGGCGGGCGCCACCACGACGGGAATGCCGACATCGCCGGCGAATTTTCCCGGTCCCTCGATATCGACATAGGGCAAGGTCAACTGAAGCCGCAGTCGCTCGATTTGCAGCATGGCGGTCACGGGAAGGGCGAAGATGGTGGTGCCGGTGGTGGTGCAACTCAGCGACACGCTTTTGAGCGCGCATTTGGCGCCATAACTGCCGGTGGAATAATCGAACCCCGCCGACAGGCCCCAGTCGAAATTGCTGTTCAGCGCCGCGCGCGGGATCGCCATGGTGGGAGCGGGTATTTCCTGGGCCGCGGCCGGCAAGGGCGCGGCGACCAAACCGGCGAATAACAGCCGGCGAAGCCAGGTCGCAGCATCGGCAGCACGGCGCGAATCACCCATAGCAAGGCAGAGTGCGCCAACACCCAAGCGGCGACAAGAATCCCCCGGGGGCGGGGCCGCCTTAGATGGTGTGGGTGGCGCGATAGAAAATGTGGTGACCGATGCGGGCCGTCTGCTGCAGCGTGGGAGCCCAATAGGGCAGCACCGAGGTGGCGTGGTAATGGGTGGCGCCGCCGGTGGCGTTGCGCAGCCGCACTTCGCCGGTGAGAATCTCCGCTGCCAAATGCTCGCAATCGCGCCAGGCGCTTTGTTCGCGCGGGTGATGAAGGTCGCCATTGCAGGCAAAGGAAAACTGGCAGCCGCGATGGCCGGCGCCTTCATAAACCACGGCGCAAATCGAGCGGCCGTAATTGCCCTGGCTCATCCGGTGAAACACAACTTCGGCCACGGCGCGCTGGCCCTCTATGCCCTCGCCGCGGGCTTCGTAATAAAGCGCTTCGGACAGGCAGCGATGCTCGGCCGCCAGCTCGTTCAGCACCACGTCTTGGGCGGATTGGGCCGGAGCCGCCGCCACCACGACCGGCGCAGGCTGCGGGGCCCGATAGACCAGGGCCGAACCCAAGGCGGTGCTGGCGGTGACCAGGAGAATGGCCAGGGCGGCAACCAGGACGCGGTCGGCCCGCGTTATCGCATCATTGCGGCGCATTGTTTCACCTCCGGACAGAAAGACGCTGTCGCCGGAGGGACTTGCAGCCGCCGTGCCGGGTCGAAGAGGGGGCGTTTTTGGCGCTTTTTCCTGGTTAACCCGGGCGTACCGGGCCCATTATGGGAATCCCACACCCGGCTTGGGGATTTGCCCCCTTGGCGGCTTGCGTATCCTCGCAAACCCGCTAGTCAGGGGTGTCCATTCTATGGCCGGGGGGCCGGCTTGACCGCTTCGCGCGATTGCGGGAAGAGGCGCAAAAGGCAGGAGACCCATGCTGCAGTTTTTCCAGGCCCTGATGCCGCGCGAAAACAAGTTTTTCGCGCTTTTCGACCGTCATGCCCGCACCCTGGTCGAGGGGGCCCTGGCGCTGCGCGATTTGCTGGAAGGCGGCGGCGCCGTGCCCGAAAGCTGCCGGCGCATCATCGCCCATGAGAACGAGGCGGACCTTCTCGCCCGCGAAGTGCTGCAAAATGTTCGCCGCTCCTTCATCACCCCGTTCGACCGCGGCGATATCGTCGGGCTGATCGGGCAGCTCGACGACGCCATAGACCAGATGCAGAAAACGGCCAAGGCGATCACCCTGTTCGAGGTCTCCGGCTTCGAACCCCAGATGCGCCAGATGGGCGATATCATCCTGCGCTGCGCCGAGCTCACCGTGGAGGCCGTGGGGCTGCTGGGTTCGATGCGCCAAAGCGCCGGGCGCATCAACGCCATCGCCGAAGAAATCACCCGGCTGGAAGAACAGGCCGACGAACTGAACGATCTTGGCATCAAGGCGCTGTTCCTTAAGCACCGGGACGGCAATGCCATGGCCTTCATCGTCGGCAACGAAATCTACGATCATCTCGAAAAAGTCGTCGACCGTTTCGAGGACGTCGCCAACCGGATCAGCGGCATCGTGATCGAGCAGGTCTGAGTGACGGCGCTGATCATCCTGCTGGTCGTGGTGGCGCTGGCCTTCGATTTTCTCAACGGCCTGCACGACGCCGCCAATTCCATCGCCACCATCGTGTCGACCCGAGTGCTCAGCCCGCGCTGGGCGGTGGCCTGGGCGGCCTTCTTCAATTTCGTGGCCTTCGCGGTTTTCGGGCTGCATGTCGCCACCACCATCGGCACGGGTATCGTGTCACCCACGATCATTTCCGATAGCGTGATCTTCGGGGCCTTGATGGGCGCCATATCCTGGAACGTCATCACCTGGCTGGCCGGCATTCCCTCGTCTTCCAGCCATGCGCTGATCGGCGGATTGGTGGGGGCGGGCCTGTGCAAAGGCGGTTGGGGCGTGGTGGTGTGGAAGGGTCTGGGGACCACCATCGCCGCGATCGTGCTGTCGCCGGCCAGCGGCTTTGTGCTGGCGCTGCTGCTGGTGCTGGCGGTGTCCTGGCTGTTCGTGCGGGCGGCGCCGGCGCGGGTGGATTATATCTTCCGCCATGTCCAGTTCGTCTCGGCCAGCGCTTATTCGTTGGGTCATGGCGGCAACGATGCCCAGAAAACCATGGGGATCATCGCCGCCCTGTTGTTCGCCCATGGCTTGGAAGGCGGCAAGTTCTTCGTGCCGTTATGGGTGGTGCTGGCCTGCCAGACCGCCATGGCGCTGGGAACACTGTTCGGCGGCTGGCGGATCGTGCGTACAATGGGCTCGCGAATCACGCGATTGACGCCGCTTCAGGGTGTATGCGCGGAGACGGCCGGGTCGATTACCTTGTTCATGGCGACCTATCTGGGCATTCCGGTCTCCACCACCCACACCATCACCGGCGCGATTGTCGGGGTTGGCGCGGCGCGGCGGGTTTCCGCGGTGCGCTGGAATGTGGCGAAGGATATCGTCGTGGCCTGGGTTCTCACCATGCCGGCGGCGGCCTTGATCGGAGCAGGGTTCTATTGGCTGGCAGGCGCGACAGGCATGATGTGAAGGCGAAAGGCGCCGGCCTTTCGCTGCGCAGTCCGGTCCGGCAGGTCGCCGCGCTGTGCTGGCGCAAAAAGCCCCGGCTGGAGATCATGCTGGTCACCTCGCTGCGCAGCCGCCGCTGGATATTGCCGAAAGGCTGGCCCGAACTGGGCCTGACGCTGGCGGAGAGCGCCGCCGTCGAAGCGCTGGAGGAAGCCGGCGTGGTGGGCGAAGTCGCCGCCGAACCGCTCGGCCTTTATCACTACGTCAAGGAAAAGAAAGACGGCGTGCTCATGCCCTGCGATGTCGCGATCTTTTCGCTGGAGGTCAAACATCGTCGCCGCAGCTGGCCGGAAAAAGGCGTGCGCCAATGCCTGTGGCTGACGCCGGAACAGGCGGCGGCGCGGGTCCTGGAACCGGGATTGCGCCGGATCCTGCGAAACTTCGCCCGCCGCGCGGCCTAGAGACGGCGCGCAGGCACCTGTTTTTCGGATGAAGATGGTTCTACGCTGGGGACGCAGAGAGGAGCGTTCGATGCGCAACTTTTCCCGCCGCGAATCCCTGGCCCTTGGTGCCGGCTTGGCGCTGACACCAGGGCTTGCCCTGGCCGCCGACAAGCCGCTGATCCGCCGCCCCATCCCGCATAGCGGCGAAATGTTGCCGGCGGTGGGCCTGGGCACCGCCAACGGTTTTGATGAGAATGCGCGCTCCGATCTGGAAAGCGTAATCCGCGCCTTGCTGAATCAAGGGGGCAGCGTGATCGACACCGCCCCGTCTTACGGCAATGCGGAACAAGTGATCGGCGACATCGTGGCGGCCCAGAATGCGCGCGCCAAGACTTTTCTGGCGACCAAGCTGGAAGGCTTGGAGGTCTCGGGCAATGCCGCCGAAGCGCAAGGCTGTCTTTCGCGCCTGAAGACGACGCGGCTCGATCTGCTCCAGCTTCACAATGTGCGCGACCCGGGCCAGAGCCTGAAGGGCCTGAACGATCTTAAGGCGCGGGGGCTGATCCGCTATACCGGCATCACCACCACTTATGAGCGCGCCTATGGCGCCGCGGAAGCGATCGTGAAACGCGAGAAGCCCGATTTCCTGGAAGTGGATTATGCCATCGACAATCGCATGGTGGAAAATCGCCTGTTGCCCGCGGCCCAGGATGCCGGCACGGCGGTGTTGGTGGCGCTGCCTTTCGGGCGGGGCAATCTCTTCCGGGAAGTGCAGAAAAAACCGCTGCCCGATTTCGCCGCCGAGATCGATTGCAGCAGTTGGGCGCAGTTCTTCCTGAAATTCATTCTCGGTCATCCGGCGGTGACGGCGGCCATTCCCGGCACTTCCAATCCCGCCCATATGATCGATGATCTGGCCGCCGCGCGCGGCGCCTTGCCGGACGCGCGTCTGCGGGCCCGGATGGCGCAATATGTGACGGGGAGCTAGGTCTTCTTTTTTATTGCCGCGCAATTTTGCGGGTGAACCGCTGCACACTTCACCCGATTGCGCTCTAAGCGCCCGTGATCCGTCGGCCCACGGTCAGGCCGGCCAGCAGCAGCACCAGGAAGATCACCATGAAGACGAAGAACAAGGTCTTGGCGATGGCGATGGATGTGCCGGCGATTCCGGTGAAACCCAACAGGCCGGCGATCAAACCGATCACCAGAAAGATCAAGGCCCAACGCAGCATGGCGGACTCCATATCGATTCTGTAACACAATGCGCCGTGCGGACGAAGGTTCCGGTCCGCTATATCAGGGCAAGGGGGCGGGAGGCGGCGGCGGCAAAGCCAGCGCCCAGTTCAAAATCTGAGACAGCACCGCCCCGAAAGCGGCGTCATAAGCCTCTGCCGCCGCGGCAACCGAATTGGCGGAAGCCGGCGCGGACTGGCTGGCGGTCAGGCTCGCCTGCACTTTGCGCCCATGGGCGCTCGCCATCTGGGCGACGATGGTGACGGTAATCGTCGGGGCACCGTCGGGATCGGCATAATGGGCAGTGAAATCGCGAATATCCGTCGTCAGCAGATAATCGGCGCGCAGCGCATCTTGCTCGCGCGCCACGGCCGGCACCCGTCCTGAGTCCTGGAAGGCGGCGACCAGTGCGCTTTGCACCAGCAGCGGCAGGCGATCGGGCCAGGCGGCCTTGGCATAATAATCCATGGTATCGGTTCCGCGCGTCAGCGCCAGCCGCGTGGAATCCAGATCGGCGCCGGCATTGGGGATGGCCACCGCCAGCGCCCAGCTCACCGGCACGCCCGGCGTCGGCGCTGGCATTACAGGCTTGAAGGTGTAGAGTTGGGGCAGCTCGCCCGGGCCCAGGCCCAGCAGATCGCCGCAGCCCGCCACGGTCAGCGCCGAGGCGCCGGTCAGGAGCAAGCGCCGGCTCATCATCAACACGGCTTTATTTGGCATTGGGGTCATATCCCTTGCGCTTGTCGCCGAACAATATCGTGGTCGGATTGCGGTTGAGCTCTTCGGAGAATTTGTTGAGGTTGGCCACCAGACGGCGCAGATCGCCGATCAGATCGGACAATTGCGCCAGTCCGTCGCCATTGACGAAGGCGTCGGCGTCGTCGCTGAGCTTGCCATATTTCTTCATCGTCGCGTCGGCGTCGGCCAGCACCGGCTTCAAGTTTTTCGAGGCCTCGGACATATTCGCGGTGGCGGTATTGGCATTGCGGATAATGGCGTCCATTTCGGCCGAGCGCCGGGCGATGGTGGCGGTGGTTTCGTCCAGGCTGGCCAGGATATGCGCGACCGCCTTTCGGTTGGTGTCGTTGAGCACATCATTGGCCCGCGAGGCGGTGACATTGAGCCGGGAGACCAGTTCCGGCGCCGATTGCTCCAATTGCTGCAAGGTCGATTGCTTGGTGGCGATGACGGGATATTTCTGGCCCGGCTTGGCCACCAGCAAGGGCGCTTTGGCGCTGCCGCCGCTGATCTCGACATAGGTGCCGCCGGTCAAGCCCTGGCTCTCGATCGAAGCCAGGCTATCCTCGCGGATATTAAGGCCCGGCTGGACCTGAAGGGTGACGATGACGCGGTCCGGCACATTGGGATCGAATGCGAGGTCGGTGATGCGGCCGACTTCGATGCCGTTGTAGCGCGTGACGGTGCCTTTCCCCAGGCCGGTGACCGGGCCTTTGAAGAAGGTCTGATAATAAGCGTATTCCTGGCTGTACTGGACGCCCGCCAGCCACAGGATCGAGACCACCAGCCCGATCACGCAGAGCAGCACAAAGGCGCCGACCGCGACATAATTGGCTTTGGTTTCCATATCCCGCGCCTCCTTAAGACGCCGATGCCAGCGCGGCGCGCCCGCGCGCGCCGGCAAAATATTCGTGGATCCAGGGCGTGGAGTCGCGGCGCAGTTCGTCGATGGTGCCGGTGACGATCTTCTTGTCCACCAACACGGCGACGCGGTCGGCCACCGCACGCAGGGAATCCAGGTCATGCGTGACCATCATCACCGTCAGCCCCAGGCTTTGCCGCAAGTCGCGGATCAATTCGTCGAACATGTTGGCGGAAATCGGATCCAGTCCGCTGGTGGGTTCGTCCAGGAACAGCAATTCGGGGTCCAGCGCCAAAGCCCGCGCCAGGCCGGCGCGTTTCTTCATGCCTCCGGAAAGCTCCGAAGGGTATTTCTGGGCCGCGTCTTCCGGCAGCCCGACCATGGCCAGCTTGACGGCAGCGATCTCGTCCATCAGGTCCTGGGACATCTGGGTGTATTCGCGCAAAGGGACCTGGATGTTCTCGGCCACGGTCTGGGACGAGAACAGGGCGCCTTCCTGGAACAGCACGCCCCAGCGCATCTCCATCGGCCGCATGCGGGGGGATTCGGCATAGGCGGTGCGCTTGCCGAAGACTTCGATGGTGCCGTCGCGCGGTTTGTTGAGTCCGATGATGGTGCGCATCAGGACCGATTTGCCCGAGCCCGATCCGCCCACAACGCCCAAAACTTCGCCGCGATAAACGTCCAGATCCAGATGGTCGTGGATGATCTTGTTGCCGAAGCCGGTGACCAAGCCGCGAATCTTGATGAGGGTTTCTTTTTTCCCGGTGTCATTTGCTGGCGCCGCCATCACACCCCCAGCACGGAAAACATGATCGAAAAGGCGGCATCCAGCACGATCACCAGGAAGACCGATTCCACCACCGATCGCGTGGTCAGCAGCCCGACGCTGGCGGCGTTGCGCTCGACCTGGAAGCCCTCGTAACAGCCCACCAGGGCGATGACGAAGGCATAGACCGGCGCCTTGATCAGCCCCACCATCATGGTGTTGACGCTGACCGCCTCGTTCAATTGGCGCATGAAGGCGGGAATGGTGATGTGGAGCTGGAAATAGCACATGGTGGCGCCGCCCACGAGGCCCATCACGTCGGAGAAAAACGTCAGCAGCGGCAATGCGATGACCAGGCCGATGATACGCGGCAGCACCAGGATGTCGACGGTGTTAAGGCCGATGGTCTGCATCGCGTCGATTTCCTCATTGACGCGCATGGTGCCGATCTGGGCGGTGAAGGCCGAACCGGAGCGGCCCGCCACGATGATGGCGGTGATGAGGCCGCCGATCTCGCGCAGAATGCCCACGCCCAGAAGATTGATGGTGAAGATCTGGGCGCCGAAGCGTTTGAGCTGATCGGCCCCCTGATAGGCGAGCACGATCCCGATCAGAAAGGCGAGCAGGCCGACAATGGGCAACGCATTGATGCCGGTTTCTTCCACCTGATGGATCAGGGCGGCGAAGCGCAGATTGGTCTTGGGCGAGGTGAAAGCTTCCAGCGTCTCCACCGTGACGCGGCCCAGATAGCCAAGCATGCGCCAGCCCTGCTGGCCGTTCTGAACCGTGGCTTTGCCGATGCGGTAGAGCCGGCGGCGGAAATTTTGCGGCCGCGGTGGGCGCGCGCGCGCGAAGGGCTTGCGCTCCTTGCCCAGATTGCCCATCAGCGGGGCATAGCGATCGGGCAGGGTGAGCGTTACGGTCTTGCCCGCGGCTTCGAGCATGCGTTTGGTGCGCAGCAGAAGCCAGGCGCCGGCGCTGTCCAGCTTTTCGATTTTGCCGCCGTCGAGAATTATCGCCTTGGCACGGCCGGGGGACAGGCCGCGCAGTTCCTGGTCCAGCCTGGCGCTCTCGCGAATGGTCCAGGCGCCCCCCACCGATAGCACGGCGCCATCCCGGTCCAGTTTGAACCAGGCGCTCGGCGGGGCCGATGCGTTTTCAATGACGGTCATCCGGCGAGGCCCAAAAGCGGCGAAATAGCCGCGGCTATCGCCAAGAATAAGCCGAGTCGGGCCCGAAAGTTCCCAAAGTTCCGTGGCTGGGGGGCCACCTAGGGCTCAAACCCCATACCCCCTCTCCCCGGCCTGTGGCCGGTGAAGGGGAAGGTTAGAGCGGCGACCAGTCGAGCTGGTACTGATAGCTCGCGTCCGAAGCCTGCTGGGTCCAGCCGCCGCCAAGGGCGCGGTAAAGCGCGACATTGGCCTGCAACCGCGTCAGCTGGGTCTGAACCAGGGAGTCCTGGGCGCTAAACAGGGTCGTTTCGGTGTTGAGCAGCGACAGGATGTCGATGGTGCCTTCGCGATATTGCAGATTGGCGATGCGGAAGGCTTCGGTGGAGTCCTTCACCTGCTCGGTCAGGAGCGTGAGCTGCTCGGTGGCGGCCGCGACTTGGCCCATCTGGGTTTCTACGTCGCTGAAAGCGCCGAAGACGGTTTTGCGATAGGTGGCGATCAGCTCGGTTTGTTGCGCCTTGGCCAGCTGGCTTTGGGCGTTCAGTCTTCCGCCGTCGAAAATGGTCTGCAGCAGGGTCGAGCCGATATTCCAGGCGAAAGTGCCGGGATTGAACAGGTTGCTCAGGCTGGAAGCGCCCCAACTGGCGCCCGCCGATAGACCGATCTGCGGAAAGAACGCGGCCCGCGCGGCATCGACACTGGCATGGGCGGCAAACAACTGGGCCTCGACTTGGGCGACGTCGGGGCGGCGCGCCAGCAATTCGGAAGGAATACCGGCCCGCACCACCGGCGAGACGATGCCGGTGAGATTCTGGCCATTGATGTCGAAGCCTTCCGGCGCGCGGCCCAGCAGGATCGCCAGGGCGTTGCGGGCTTCGCGTTCCTGCTCGATCAGGCCGGGCAGGCGGGAGCGTTGCGACGCGACCTGGGCCTGTTGCTGCGCCAGGTCGAGATTGGAGAGCACGCCGTTGCTCACTTTGGCCTGGGTGACCGCGAGAATGTCATTGGCGGCGGCGATCTGCTGGCGGGCCAGGGTGATGCGCTGGCGCAGGGCCAGGACGGTGAAATATTGATTGGCGACCGTCGAGACCGTGGAAATACCGGTGACTTGGGCGGCGTAGCGCGAGTTGCGCAGGGTCTCGCGCGCCTGGCGCAGCCGGTCCTGGTTGAGGCCGAACAGATCCAGCGTATAGGTGCCGGACAGGCCGGCGCTGAAGTTGTTGGCGGTTATGTTGGTGCGCTCGCTGCCGTTGCGGCTGGCGCCGAGATTGCCGTTGACGTTGGGCAGCAGTCCGGCAAAGGCGACGCTGTCCTGGGCTTCGGCCTGCAGGATGCGGGCATTGGCGGCGGCGATGTCGAGATTTTCGCGCTGGGCGGTCGCTTCCAGGGCGGGAAGCTCGTCGGCGTGGAAATTGACCCACCAATCGGCCGACGGCCATATCGGAGCGTTCGGGTCCGCGACGGGGGCGGTGAAGGCGGTGGGAACGTCGCCGGGCCGGTCGAGCGGCGTGGGGTTGGGGGTGGCGCAACCGGCCGCGCAAAGGGCGACCACACTGACCGACACGCCGCGAAATAGGGACTTCATCATGTTCTCTATCGCAATCTGGAAAGGCCGCAGGGGCCGCTTGGGGAACCCCTCATATCCGGCGCGGGGCGTTGGAAGCAAATATCGCTGCCCCCTCCCGGAAACAAGGCAAGAAACTGTAAAGCTTTGTCACTGTTGCACCAAATCCGCGCCAAGAGGATGGCGAGGGTCGAAAAGGCACGGGTTTTGAGAGAAATGGACGGCCGGACGAATGGCTTTACGTGGGGGGCACCAAAGCCGGTCCGGCCGTCCTGTGGCTTGCTGTATCCCTTGGTGGAGCGCCGAACGGACACAAGGCCGCCAATCAGCTTATCCCTTCGGCCTAGGCCCGAAAGAGCGAGCCCCTGGAAAATTGTAACGGAATGTCGTCAAACCTCGCCGTTTCAAGGGGCGGCGAAACAAATCTCCAGGGGAGCCGTGCAACAAGGCTCGAAAGCGGCGGCTTAGGCGCGCGCGGGGACGCAGCCACGCGAACCTATGTTGCCGTCAGCAATTTCTTTTCACGTCCTCGCGGCGTCCGGGAGGGCGTCCTTACCAGCCGGAGCATTGCCAATGAACTGGGCCTATCTCGCACCGATCGTGCTGCTATGCGTCTCGAACGTCTTTATGACTTTTGCATGGTACGGCCAATTGCGTTACCCGGCGTTTTCGCTGACAGCCACCATCCTGGTGAGCTGGGGCATCGCCTTTTTTGAATATTGCCTGGCGGTGCCGGCCAACCGCATCGGCCATCAGGTTTATTCCGCAGCCCAGCTCAAGACCTTGCAGGAGATCATCACCTTGGTGGTGTTCGCGGTGTTTTCGGTGACCTGGCTGGGCGAATCCCTGAAGTGGAATCACGTGGTCGCCTTCGGGTTTCTCTGCGGCGCGGCCTTCTTCTCGTTCCATCGCTGGAGCTGAAGCTGCGCGGCTAGCGGTGCGGTCCGCGTTCGCCGGCCCCGAAGAGGCGGGCATATTCCGCCTCCGCCGCGCCATAGGCGCCGTTGGCGGTTTCTTCCAGGGCGGCGCGGTTCTTGATCGTCACCATGCCGCGCCCGGTGAGAATGATGCCGCGCTTTTCCAGCTCGCCCAGAGCGGCGGTGACGCCGGGGCGTCGCACGCCCAGCATCACCGAGAGAAATTCATGGGTGAGGAAGACGTCGTCGCTGCCGGCGCGGTCATGCGCCATCATCAGCCAGCGCGCCAATCTTTCGCTGATATTGTAGGAGCCGTTGGCCAGCGCCGTGAAGGCCATCTGCGTGACGACCGTATGGGCATAGCGAAGCAAAAAAGAATGTAGGATTTCGCTTTGCTCCATGGACTGACGCAATCCCGAGACCGGCATGCGCCAGCCGGCGCCTTGCGCCTGCATGAAGGTTTCCGCCAGGCTGCTGTCGGAGCCCAGAAGCACGGCCAGGCCGGTCATGCCCTCATGGCCGACGATGCCGACTTCCAGGCTGTGCCGGGCGCCGGCGCTCACCACGACCGAGGCAATGCCTTTTTCCAGGAAATAGACGAATTCGATGCGGCGGCCGCGCCCTTCCAGCAGCTTGCGCACGGGAAGGTCGACCCATTCGAGCTGGGGCTGCAGCAAGGCAAAATCGGGCGCGGACATTTGCGCCAGGAGCCTGTTGTGAACGGTTTTCTGGGCGGCGTCCAAGGGACGCTCTTTTCTGGTTGGACGCGAGCAATTCGCCGGGATTGTGCGGAACTTTGCGCTCCTGGCGAACCTAGTCTGAGCGGGTGGGAACGCAATCAAAACCTCGGTACATATTCATGACCGTAGACGAACAATGCTTTTGCGCGGACCAGGCGAAGTTTGAAGCCTTTGTTCCCGTTGTACAAATGGCGCGAGGCTGCCTATATCCCGCGAAAAATAAACCGAAAAATGCGCAGCCGCCGCCGGATATTGGGCGTAGACTGTCCACAATCAGACAACAATGCTGGACACATCTGTCTGATAGGTCAGGCGGTGACATGCGGTATTTCTTCAACATCCGAGATCAGGAGGGTCTGGTTTGCGACAGGGAGGGCAGCGAATTGCCGGATCTTGAAGCGGCCCGCCGCGAAGCGCGTCTGAGTGCGCGCGATTTCGCAATGGACGACCTGCGGGCCGGCCGCCCCGTCGCCGAACGCCAGATCGAAATCACCGACGGCGCCGGTCATATGCTGGAGATGATGCAGGCCCGCACCGTGCTGCGCTAGACTTTCGGCGGCGCCCCCGGAAGGGTGGGCTTTTTCGATTTTGCGCCGGCGTTATACTGCCCCGCTTCACGCATAGGGAGCTTCACGAAAGGCCAACTTCACGAAAGGAAAGTCCATGACGGTTACTTCCTCGCGGCGGGCGGTGCTGGGCGCCGCCCTGGTTCTGGCGGCGATGCCGCGCGCCTTTGCGCAGGGCAAGATTCCCATCGGGGTGATCGGCTCGGGCAATATCGGCGGCACCTTGGGCGCGCTGTGGATCAAGTCCGGCCATCCGGTGATGTTCTCCTCGCGCAATCCCGATGAATTGAAGCCGATGGCGCAAAAGCTCGGGCCGCTGGCCAAGGTCGGCACGGTGGCACAAGCGGCCCAATTCGGCCAAGCCATCCTGATCGCCGTGCCTTATGGCGGGCTGCCGCAGATCGGCCGCGACAATAGGGCGGCGCTTGCCGGCAAGCTGGTGCTGGATGCCAGCAATGCGGTGGCGGGGCGCGATCCGGCACCCCTGGTCGATGAGATGAAGACCAATGGTCCGGGCATCACCAGCCAGAAATATCTCCCCGGCGCCCATGTCGTGCGGGCTTTCAACGCGATCGGCTACAAGACCTTCGCCAGCGAGGCGGGGCGGCCCGATCCCAAGCTGCCGGTGGCTTATGCCGGCGACGATCCGGCGGCGATGCAGCTGGCGGCACAACTGATCCGCGATCTGGGATTCGAGCCGGTCGCGGCGGGCGGTCTGAAGGAGGCGTGGAAATTCTATCTGGGCGGGCCCGCCGCCGGCGCGGCCAAGGACGCGGCAGAGATGAAGGCCAAATTGGCGGCGGCGAAGCAATAACCCCGTTTGTCATGGCCGACCGGAGTGTCGGCCACCCGGGTGGATCAAACGCGATCGTCAAAGAAGAATCTGCGGCCCATTGCTGACGAGAAGATGGGTATCACTGGATGGCCCGTCCATACGCTGTCGCTATGGACCCCGGGCCATGACAAATAAGCGCAAGCGGCGGCCCGGCGGCTAGGTCTTCGCCCAGGGATCGTCGTGGAAATCCGCCACCGGTCTCAGCGGCACCGGCAGCGCCGGATTGGCGCCGATGTAAATCTCCAAGGTCATCTGGTTGGTCTTCTTGTCCCAGATCATCTGCGGCGCGACGCCGCCCGGTTTACGAAAGGTGTCGCCATCGAAATCGAAGGGGCGGGGCGCGACCCCATCCCAGCCGGTGGCGAGGTCGGCGGCCAATTGCTGGCGAAGCTGCGCCATGCGTTCGGGGGGCGCCAGATCCAGATTGGTAATGTCCGGCGCCATCACCCTGACCGTGCCGTTGGCCAGCACTTCCACCCGGGCCGTCACCAGGGTTGCATTGGAGGCATAGCCACCTTCCCATTTCCCAACCGGCGGCGCCGGCTTGGAACAGGCGGTCAGCGGCAGCAGCAAAGTCAGCAAAAGCGCGGCACGGTGCATCGGGGCCTAGCGACTCAGGGGTTTTCCGCACCCACTATAGCGGCAAAGAGCCAGGGATTGGTCCGGGTTCGCTCTTGCCCGCCCCCGCCCCGGTTGATAGGGGAAGGCCCGTATTTTCCATGGGTTTGTCGATGTCCGAACTGCCGAAAGATTTCCTGTCCAAATCGCTGAACCGCATTCAGCCTTCGCCCACCATTGCCATCACCGGCAAGGCGCGGGACCTGAAGGCGGCGGGGCGCGATGTGATCGGGCTGGCGGCGGGCGAACCCGATTTCGATACGCCCGAGAACATCAAGGAAGCGGCGATTGCCGCCATCCGCCGCGGCGAGACCAAATACACCGCCGTCGAGGGCATTCCGCAATTGCGCGCTGCGATCGCCGCCAAGTTCAAGCGCGAGAACCATCTGGACTATAAACCGTCCCAGACTTTCGTCTCGCCGGGCGGCAAGGCCATCATCTTCAACGCCCTGATGGCAACCCTCAATCCCGGCGACGAAGTGATCGTGCCGGCGCCTTATTGGGTTTCCTATCCCGATATCGCGCTTTTGGCCGGCGGCAAGCCGGTGGTGGTGGAAACGCGGCTGGAGGACGGCTTCCGCCTGACGCCGGCGGCGCTGGCGGCGGCGATTACGCCCAAGACCAAATGGCTGATCTTCAATCAGCCCTCCAATCCGACCGGCGCCTGTTACAGCCGCGATCAATTGAAAGCCCTGACCGATGTGCTGCTGAAGCATCCGCAGGTCTGGGTGTTGACCGACGATATGTACGAGCATCTGGTGTTTGGCGGTTTTCAATTCTCCACCATCGCCGAGGTCGAGCCCAAGCTTTATGAGCGCACCCTGACCATGAACGGGGTGTCGAAGGCCTATGCCATGACCGGCTGGCGGATCGGCTATTGCGCAGGGCCAGAACCGCTGATCAAGGCGATGGCGAAACTGCAGTCGCAATCGGCGACCAATGCCGCCTCGATCTCGCAATGGGCCAGTGTGGAAGCCTTGAACGGACCCCAGGATTTCATTCCGGGGTTTCAGAAACTGTTCGAGGAGCGGCGCGATCTGGTGGTTTCGATGCTCAATCAATCGGCGGGGATCGAATGTCCGCGCCCCGAAGGCGCGTTCTATGTCTATCCTTCGATCCGCGGCCTGATCGGCAAGAAGACACCGGGCGGCAAAGCGATCCTGACCGACGAGGATTTCGCGGGCGAATTGCTGGAGGCCGAAGGGGTGGCGGTGGTGCATGGCGCCGCCTTCGGCCTGTCGCCTTTTTTCCGGGTCTCCTATGCCACGGCCAATGCCGTGCTGGAGGATGCCTGCCGGCGGATCCAGCGTTTCTGCGCCTCGCTGACCTGAGGCCCAAAAAAAGGCCGGTTGGGGCGGAATTACGCGGTTACTCTAAATTAAGCGCGTTTGGCGCAGAATTTCCCGCATGTGGAGGGGATTTTCATCCGCCGCCGGCGTGATGCTGGCGCTGTGGCTCGCGCCTGTCGCACCGGCGCGGGCGCTGGATTTTTCCATTCACGGCTATGGCGATATTCGCCTGGTGGGCGCGCCTTCGCAAACCAGCTGGGTGAAGGGTGGCTTGTCCAAATTCCGCTATGGCGGCCCCAATGCCTTTCGGTTTGCGGAAGCCGTGGCCGAGGCGCGGCTCAGCCTGGACGACAATTTCAGCCTGGTCGGCGTGCTGCGCGCCGAGCCGGAAGACCGCGACGTGGTCGATCCGCTCGAGGCTTATTTGCTGTGGCATGATGCGGCCGGCGAGACCGGGCTTTCCTGGTCCGTCAAAGCGGGCGCGTTTTTTCCCACCATCAGCCTGGAGAATGACGATCTGGGCTGGACCAGCCCCTATACTTTGACGCCTTCGGCCATCAATAGCTGGATCGGCGAGGAATTGCGCACCATGGGCGGCGAAGCCACGCTCAGGTGGAAGACGCGCAGTGCCGGGACTTTCTCCGTCCTCGGATCGATCAATTGCTGCAACGATCCGGCGGGCATTCTTATGGCCGATCGCGGCTGGGCAATGGACGACCGGCCCACCGGATTGCTGGAGCGGGTACGCATGCCCGACGCCAGTTTGCGGCTGTTTCACGCCCCGGTGCCGGGTACCACCGGCGAGTTTCTGGAAATCGACAAACGGTTGGGCTGGTATGGCGGCCTGGGATGGCAGATGGGCGATATCGGCAAGCTCACCGTGCTGCGTTACGACAACCAGGGCGATCCCGCCGACCGCAGCCCCCGCGATACCGCCTGGGAAACCAAATTCTGGAGCTTTGGCGCCCGCACCCAAATCGCCGGCGTGGTGCTGATCGGCCAACAATTGACCGGCTATACTTCCGTGGTCGTGCGCGGCGCCGAAAGTGCCACCAAGTTCCAATCCACTTTTCTTCTGGCCAGCTATGACGTGGACGATGACTGGCGCGTCTCGCTGCGCGGCGATGTCTTTCAGACGCGCCATCTCACCGCGACGCCGCCCCATATCATGAGCGAGGATGGCCATGCCGTCACCGCCGCCGTGATCTGGTCGGGCTATGATTGGCTGCGCCTGACGGGCGAGGTGCTTGTCATGGATTCGCGCCGCCTGGAATATCTGAACGCCGGCCTGCCCAGCGCGGACCTGGCGCAGAGCCAGGTCCAGTTCTCGGCGCGATTCTTCTTTTAAGGCGCTCCCCTTGGCCCTTAAGCCAAGGCCTGTCGCGGCGTTTCACCACGGGGCTGGCCCCAGAGCCGGTTACCGCAGATGGAACGGGCAGGGCGGAAAAGCCTTGAGGGAACGAGCAGCTTGAAATTGCCCGATACCCCCCGTTATATGGCGCCAGTTCCCTTCCATCACAAAATAATGGCCAATGGAAAACGAAAAAAAGCTGCTCGTCAGCATCATTGTGCCTGCCTACAATGAACAAGCGACCATTCTTCAAATTCTTGAAGAGGTGCGGGGTCAGTCGCTCGACGGGGTGGCATTCGAAGTCATCGTGATCGATGACGGCTCCAAGGACGACACCTTGGCGGTGTTGCGGGCCAACCCCCATCTCTATGACGTGCTGCTGAACCTGGAAAAGAACCAGGGCAAGGGCGCCGCCGTGCTGGCCGGGTTGCGCGCGGCGAAGGGCGATTACATCCTGTTTCAAGACGCCGATCTGGAATATTCCCCGTCCCATTATGCGGCCTTGCTTCATCCGGTGCAGGAATTCGACGCCGAGGTTGTGATGGGGAGCCGCTTTCTCATCCGCCAATATAGCCGCGTCCAGTTTTTCTGGCACAAGGCCGGCAATCTGCTGGTGACCTTGATCTTCAACATGCTTTTCAACACCACCTTCACCGATATCTATAGCTGCTATCTGCTGTACAAGCGCGACCTGGTGAATCCCGACGCCTTGGTTTCACGCGGTTGGGAACAGCATGCCGAGATCCTTTGCCGCGCCGCGCGGCGGGCGAAGGTGCTCTACGAAGTCCCCATCAGCTATCACGGCCGGTCGTATAAGGAAGGCAAGAAGATCAGGGCCCATCATGCCATCGGGGTTCTGGGCATGATCTTCCGCCGCCGCCTGTTCTCGTGAGCGCGCGCCGTCCGGGCTTGGCGCGCGTCGGCGAGGCCAATGTCTATGCAGGGTTTGGAGACCAAGAATGAAGTGTCAGTTGTGCCGGCATGAAAATCTCGTAGAGGTCCTCAATCTGGGCAAGCAGCCGCTTGCCAACAAATATCCCACCCGCGATCAGTTCGCCGGGGAGGAATTTTTCGACCTTGCGGTCCTGTTCTGTCCGCATTGCCGCAATGTGCAGTTGGGAACCATGATTTCCCGGGCGCGGATGTTCGAGGATTATTACTATCTGTCCTCAGTCAACGAAGGCCTGGTCCGGCATTTTCAGCGGCTGGCGGACAAGCTGGCGGGAGCGAAATTCGTCGTCGATATCGGATCGAATGATGGAATTCTGCTCAAGCCCCTCAAGCAGCTCGGCGTTTCCGCCATCGGCATCGAACCCTCCATCAATGTTTCCAAGATCGCCAACGACCAGGGATTGGAGACGATCTGTTCCTTCTTCGACGCCAAATGCGCCGCGGATGTGGCAAGCAAGTTCGGCAAGGCCGATGTCATCGTCGCCAGCAGTGTGTTCACCCATCTGGAAGACCCGCATCAATTCATCGAGGCGGTGAAGGATCTGCTGACCGATCAGGGGCGCTTCATCATCGAAGTCGAATATATTGGAAATATCCTGCGGCACACGCAGTTCGAGCGGTTCTATTTGGACCGGATCTTCTATTATTCTCTCACCTCGCTGAAGCACCTGTTCGAAGCCCATGACATGGTGATTACCGATGTCGATCAGATCGAACCCCATGGCGGTTCGCTGCAGGTGACGATTGAGCGAAAGGGCGGCCATAACCAAACCGCGCAAAGCGTCGCGGCGCTGCTGGAGGAGGAAAAACAAGCTCTCACCGCGCAGCGATTCGCGGACTTCAAGAAGGACGTCGATGCCCAGATCGCGGCCTTGGCGCAGATGCTCAAGGATTACAAAGCCTCCGGGGTCAGGGTGGCGGGCTATGGCGCGCCGGCGCGTCTGTCGACCATCTGCAATTATGGCCAAATCGGACCGTCGCTGATCGAATTCACCGTCGACGACAGCCCGCTCAAGCAGAACCGTTTCACCCCGGGCACCCATATTCCGATCGCGACGCGCGAGCATCTGGAGAAAAGCCGGCCCGATCTTCTTGTCGTGTTTGCCTATGAGTACCTGGACGATATCCGCAAAAAGACCGCCGGCGCCTTCCGCTATCTGCTGCCGATTCCGCCCCGGGAAGTGCAATAAGCAGCAGAGTGATTTTTTCTTTCAACCATCTTGGGTGTGAGCCGTGGAACAATTTCTAGAGTCCGACATCGCAGAAGTCGCCAAGAACCTGGGCGAGGACGCGCAACTGTTTTCCGGCAAGACGGTTTTGCTGACCGGGGCGCGCGGCTTTCTGGGACGCTATTTTGTCGAGACCTTCGCCTATCTGAACAGCCACGTGCTGAAACAGCCCTGCACCCTGGTCGGATATGACAATCTGGTCGCGGCGGGCGATGCCGGCGCGATTTTCCCCGACCATCCCCATCTGCGCCTGAGCAAACATGACGTCATCCAGCCGATCCAATGGGATGGAGGGCGGCTGGACTATGTCATCCATGCCGCCGGTATCGCGAGCCCGTTCTATTATCGCGCTTATCCGCTGGAAACGCTGGAAGTCGCCGTCACCGGCACGCGCAACATGCTCGAGCTGGCCAGGAAACACGGCGCCCGCTTCACCTTCTTCAGCTCGTCCGAGATCTATGGCAATCCCGATCCCGACCATGTGCCGACCCAGGAAAGCTATCGCGGCAATGTTTCCTGCCGCGGCCCGCGCGCCTGCTACGACGAAAGCAAACGGGTCGGCGAAACCCTTTGCTATGTGTTTCACGACAAATACGGCACGCCCACCACCACCATCCGGCCGTTCAATATCTTCGGACCCGGCATGCAAGAGACCGATTATCGCGTGCTGCCGAATTTCGCCAGCCGGTTGAAGGCGGGGCAGCCCTTACATCTGTACGGCGTGGGCGTGCAAACACGCACCTTCTGCTACATCACCGATGCGCTCACGGGATTTTTGCAGGTGATTGCGAAAGGCGTTCCGGGCGAGGCTTATAATATCGGAAATCCCCATCCGGAAATCTCGATGCTGGATTTGGTCAAGACCATCGAAAAGGTCATCGGCAAGAAGGTCGAATATCATGTCATAGAATATCCCGACAGCTATCCCGCCGACGAGCCGATGCGGCGCTGCCCGGATATCCGCAAGGCCGAGCTCCAGCTCAAATACCATCCCCGCATCTCTCTGGAAGAGGGGTTGCGCCGGTTCTTTTCCTGGTCCGATCGCGCTTATTCCAGCCAGACGTAAGTCCTGCGGGGGAAGGATGCCCAGTCGCTATTGCTTCCTCGCTGCTTCGCGTGCGGTCCCCGCGCCGTGGCGGCCCGTTGCCGGGGGACTTAGCTGATGCTGGTCGCGATTTTGCTGCGGCTGGGGGTGGGTCTGCTGGTGCTGCTCGCCCTGTTCGGTCTGGGTCAGGCATTTTCCCGGCGTTTGGCGCTGCGCCTCCCTCCTTTTCAAAGCGCGGCGGTCGGCCTCGCCCTGTTTTTGCTGATCGGGGGGCTGTTGGGGACCTTCGGGTTTTACGGCAAAAGTGAGATCGCGGCCGAGATTGTGCTGGGCGATGCTTTGGGGATCTTTTATCTCGCCCGGCGTGCTCCCGCGCCCGTCTTGCCCGCCGCGGCATGGCTAAGCGCCATTCCATTTTTCGTCGCCGGTGTTCTGGTGCTTCTGACCGCCCAGCACGGCTATTGGTTCATCCAGGGCGACGACATGCAGGGCTATCTGCCCCTGATCAAAAAACTCGCCGATACCGGCCAGCTGGGAAACATGCCCTTCAGCGAGAAGCGGATGTGGGACCTGGGCGGCATCAGCATCCTGCAAGCGGTTTTCGTCGATTGGTTTGGCGTCTCGGCAGTCAATTTGGCGGATCTGGGAATTGGCGGCGCGCTGGTGCTGGGACTCATCGGCGAGCAGGCGGTGTTTCGCCGCTATGGATTTTTGTGGAGTGCGATCCTGGTTCTCGCGGCCCTTCTGATCAATGCAGACACCAGACCGGTGTCTTCCGTCCTGCTCATCGAAAGCCTGTGTCTGTTTCTCGGTATTCTTCTGTTGGAAAATGTGCCGCTGCTGCGGTCCCATTATGTCGTTTGGGGTCTGGTGGCTGCCGCCCTGATATCGCTGAAATCGACCTCGCTGGTCTTCCTGGCAATATTGAGTCTGGCGATTTTCCTGATCGGCTGGACGGCGCGCGGCTGGAAGCAGACCTTGGGAGACGCAGCCGTCGCGGCGGGTATGGGTGCCGGCTGTCTGCTGCCTTTTCTTTATACCTGCTGGAAATATTACGGCACGCCCCTGTATCCGGTATTCAGACCAACGACACAGGACCCTTCAATCGGCGATGGACTGTTCGGGCGTAGCCAGGCGACGCTCGAGGCCATAGGACATTACATTCTCGCCAACCAGCAACTCCAGATCGTTCTGGTGATCGCGGCAGGTGTGGCGTTTTATGGCCTGTTTCGCAAAAACCAAGTGCATCTGATCCGCAACCTTGCTTTCGCCGCCGCTCTTGCGGTCCTGGTGTTCGAGATCGTTTGGGCTGTATTCGCCATGGGCGAATATGATCACGGGGTGCGCTACGCGCTTCCCTTTTACGCCGCCATTCTTCTCGCCTTGCTGCTCGATTGGCGGATCGTCAGTCTTGGTTCGATGACGCAAGGGCGCATTTTCGCCGCCGGGATTCTCATCGCCATTCCCTGGTGCGCATTCGATCCCGATTTTTCCCATCCCAGCATCGGGGAGGCCGACCTGGTTTATGGTTTGACCGGATCGGCGCAGCAGGCGCACAGCATCTTTCATCCCTTTCCGGTTGCCGGTTTGGAGGATGGCCAGGCGCAAATGGAGCGGATGCAGTCGACCGCGGTTCCCGGCAGCCGCATGCTGGTCTTTATCGACCGGCCCTACGAACTGAATTTTGCCCGCAACCGGATCGAGACAGCAGATTGCCCGGGTCGGGTCAGCCCGCCGCCCGGCTTGCCTCTGGCGGGCAGCGATGACGGCATGATTTCCTATTTGCGGGCTCAGGGGGTGCGCTATCTGGCCTATAGCTATGGCGACGACAACAGTTATGCGCCCCAATTGCTGGACGCCCGCATGAAAGACGCCGATCACCCTTATGCCGCCTATTGCTCGCGCGGAATGGCGAGAATTCAAGGATTTCTCCTGCGCATGCGGCAGAATTTTCGCGCGGTCTATGATGACGGCGAAACCTTCCTGATCGATCTGGATCAAGCCGTCCGCCCGGGAGCCTAGCGAGCGCCCTTGCATTGTATGAAAATAGGCATACAATGAGATTATGCTCGATGGGCTGACGCTCCGCGATAACGGCATTCCGATCTATGTGCAGTTGCGCGAGCAGATTCTTGCCGCCATCGGCCGCGGGGCGGTGAAGCCGGGAGCGCAGCTTCCCACCATGCGCCAGGTGGCGGTGGCGCTGCGGATCGATCTCAACACCGTGCAGCGGGCTTATGCCGAGCTGGAGCGCGATGGCATCCTCACCACGGTGCGGGGGCGTGGCTCCTTTGTGGCGCAGACGCCGCCGGCGCTGGGCCGCTCGCGGCGCACCGAGCTGCGCGATTTCGCGGCCCAGGTGGCGGCGCAGGCGGCGGCACAAGGAATCGCCCTGGAAGACCTGATCGAGGGCCTCAAGAAATTGGCGGGGCGGTCATGAGCGAAGTCTACATCGTCATTGCCGCCCTCATCGCTCTGATCATTTGGAGCAATCTCTATCGTGTCTTGCGCAAACCGGGCGACCGCCGCAAAACCCCTTGGTGGAACCAGCCCGCGCCGGACGCCGTGCGCCGGGCTGCCGATGTCGAGAGCCTGGGCCTGGCGCCGGCTCTGCGCGCCGCACGCGCCCGGCGCGCCAAGGCCTTCAACCGAGATTCTTTTTCGTCATCTTCCCCTTCATCGTCATCTTTCCCAACGGAGGTCCGCATGAATCCCATTTCAGCCTTGATATTCGTGGTGTTCCTGGGCGGCGCGGCCCTGAGCTTTGTGACGCGCATGCCGATCGGCCTCAGCATCGCGCTGGCGCTGATCGGAATTTTCCTGGGCTATTCGGTCAAGATGGCCCAGCAATGGGAGCGGGCGGTGATCCTGCGCCTGGGCAAGCTGCATGCGGTGAAGGGGCCGGGGCTGTTCATTCTTATTCCGATCATCGATGCGGTGGCGACCTGGATCGACCAGCGCATTCGCACCAGCGAATTTTCCGCCGAACAGGCCCTGACCCGCGACACCGTCCCGGTGAATGTCGATGCCATCGTCTTCTGGATGGTGCATGACGCCGAGCGGGCGGCGCTGGAGATTGCCGATTACAACAGCGCGGTGCAGCGGGTGGCGCAGACCTCGCTGCGCGAGATGATCGGTTCCTCCGTGCTGTCCGAGCTTCTCTCCGAGCGCAAGGAAGCCGACCGCACCTTGAAGGACGTGATCGGCGCCAAAACCGTCGAATGGGGCGTCACCGTCAATTCGGTGGAAATCCGTGATGTCGCCATTCCGGCCAATCTGCAGGACGCGATGAGCCGGCAGGCCCAGGCGGAGCGCGAGAAACAGGCCCGCGTGATCCTGGGATCGGCGGAAGAGGAAGTGGCGCAGAAATTCGTCAACGCCGCCAAACTTTACGCCAGCAGCCCGGAAGCCCTGCAATTGCGGGCAATGAACATTATCTATGAAACCACCAAGGAACGCGGCGCCACCATCCTGATGCCCAGCTCGATGGTCGATGCGATGAACCCCGGCGCGGCCGCCTTCGCGCTTAACATGGCGCGCATCGACGACCAGCGTCCCACCGCCGCGCCGCCGCCGGCCTCTGTGCCGCCGGCCGGAGGGGGATGATGTTCCCCGCCTGCCGGGGATGGTGAATCCGGGCGATCAAGCGCTGGGACGATAAAGAATCCGGTTGACCGGCCGTGGCGGACGGCGCGAGCATGGGGGGGAACGGGACGCTCGGCGGCCCATCTGCCGCCTGTGCTGGCGCCCCGAAACGCGAAAGCGATTTCGAGATGGAGGCGCTTATGTCCGGATCTCACAGCCCCAAAAGCCCCCGTGCCATTGCCTTGCTGGGCCCCCATGGCGCCGGCAAGACCCTGCTGCTGGAGAGCATCGCCGCCATCACCGGCGCGGTGCCGCGCAAGGGTTCGGTATCGGGCGGGTCCTCGCTGGGCGATTTTTCGGTGGAGGCGCGCAAGCGGCAAATGAGTGTCGCCGTCAATGTGCTGACCACCCGCTACATGGATGAGGAATTCACGTTCCTGGATTGCCCCGGCTCGATCGAGTTCCTTGGCGATACGCTGAATGCCTTGCCCCTGATCGACGCCGCCGTGGTGGTGTGCGAGCCCGAGCCGGGCAAGGTGGCGATGCTGCAGCCTTTCTTGAAACGCCTGTCGGACGGCAATATCCCCCATCTGTTGTTCGTCAACAAATTCGACAAGGCCGGCAATTCGCTGCGGGCGCTGCTGGCGGTGCTGCAGGAAGCGAGCGAAAAGCCGCTGCTGCTGCGCCAAATTCCCATATGGGACAAGGGCGTCGCCACCGGCTTTATCGATCTGGCGTTGGAGCGGGCCTTTTCCTATCGCCCCCATGCCGCCAGCCAAGTTGTCGGGATCGAGGATCTGCGGGCGGAAAAGGAAGCGCGCTTCACCATGCTGGAACGGCTGGCCGATTACGACGAACATCTGATGGAAGAATTGCTCAGCGATGTGGAGCCTTCGCCGGACGAAGTGTTCGGCGATCTGACCCGCGAATTCGCAGCTTGTCAGGTGGTGCCGGTGCTCATCGGCTCGGCGGAAGGCGACAATGGGGTACGGCGCCTGCTGAAAGCGCTGCGCCATGACGTGCCGGAGGTCGGCGCCGCCGCGGATAGAAGCGGCATAAAACCGGGCGCCGAGGTGGTCGTGGAGGTCCTCAAGAGCTTTCATGGCGGCCACGGCAAATTGAGCCTGGCGCGGGTGCTGTCCGGCACGCTCAAGGACAATGCGGTGCTGCATGGACCAGCCGGCGATGCGCGGGTGGGCGGCATTTTTGCCCTGGCGGGGGAAAAGCAAATCAAGAAAACGCAGGCCAGCGCGGGCGAGACCGTGGCCTTGGCGCGGCTCGAAGGCGTCGTCACCGGCGATCGGCTGGCGACCAGCAAGGCCCTGGCCAAAAGCCGCCCGCGCGAGAAGTTGCCCCCCGTCTATCGCCTGGCCATCGAGGCGCGCGACCGCAAGGACGAGGTCAAGATTACCGCCGCGATCGGCAAGCTGATCGAGGAAGACCCTTCGCTGGTATTCGAGCAGAACGCCCAGACCGAAGAAATGGTCCTGGCCGGGCAGGGCGAAATCCACCTCAAGGTCGCCGTCGAGATTTTGCAGAGCCGCTATGGCCTGGCGCTCAACACCCGTCCCGCGCGCGTGCCCTATCGCGAGACCATCCGCAAATCGACGTCGGTCCGCGGCCGGCACAAACGCCAATCCGGCGGCCATGGCCAGTTCGGCGATGTGGTGCTGGAGATCGCCCCCCTGCCGCGCGGAACCGGCTTTGTTTTCCACGACCGCATCAAGGGCGGGGTGGTGCCCAAGCAATGGATCGGCTCCGTGGAAAAAGGCGTCCATGAATATATGAAAGCCGGGCCGCTGGGCTTTCCGGTGGTCGATATCGCGGTGTCGCTGACCGATGGGTCTTATCACAGCGTGGATTCCTCCGATGCCGCCTTCCAGACCGCCGGCCGCATTGCCATGAGCGAGGGCCTGCCCGGCTGTGCCCCGGTGCTGCTGGAGCCGATCGCCAGACTCGCCATCCATGTGCCCAGCGACGCGACCTCCAAGGTCAATGCCCTGGTCTCGACCCGGCGCGGGGCGCCCCTGGGCTTCGACGCGCGGGAGGGCTGGCGGGGCTGGGACACGGTGCGGGCGGAAATGCCGATGGCCGAGGTTTCGGACCTGATTATCGATCTGCGCTCGCTGACCCAGGGCACCGGCACCTTCGACATGGAGTTCGACCGCTTCGCCGAGCTGAACGGCAAACTGGCCGACCAAGTGGTGGCGGAACGGCGGGCGGCTTGACCTGAGGCTCTGGCGCCGCCGCCCCTCCCCGAAAAATTCGTCGCTATGCTCCGAATTTTGTCGATCCCACCGGTCACGCTTGGGCGCGTGCCCGTCCTTCGGACCCCTCAAGGGGAGGGTGGGATACTGCGGCCGTTCCTGACGGAGCTTCAGAAAAAAAAGACGCCTGAGCTTGGGCGAGGGGCAACGGGGATAAGCCCTGGCGTGCCAAACAAGGCAAAAAAAAGACGCCGGAGCGCGAGGGCGCACTCCGGCGTCAGGAGTGAGGAGCGGTTGGCCGAAGGCCAGCAAAACCGTCCTGCGGACGGTTTTGAGCGAGGAACGCCCCGAGCTTGGGCGAGGGGCAGCGCGGATACAGCCGAGCAGTCCGCCACAGGGAAAAGAGACAAAAAAAAGACGCCGGAGCGCGAGGGCGCACTCCGGCGTCAGGAATACGCGCTCAAGGGGGGAAAGAGCGCGAGTGCCGCGCTCGGGGGGAGAAAACGCGGCATTAAAGGAAATGGGGTGGGAAGGATTTGGTTTCAAGACCGCTGCTATCTAGTTTCCCGTCCATCCTAAGCGCTTTGAAACATTGTCCGAATTCACGGACATGCAGGGACCGCTTTGCCGAACCCATACTTCGGTATGCGCCGAAAATACCGATGAACAGGGGGGCGTGTATCGGGATTTGCGTTAAGGCATCCGACGAATCATCATGGTGGGGCCGTGTATGTCATCCGTTCATTCCCTCTGGGACCAAACTGGGCAGCTCAGTTTCATGTTCGAGCCCGCCGAGCGCCGGGGGCCGGGCCGGCTCTTCAGTCTGTCCGAAGGAACGGAGCCCTGGGGCGCCCGGCCGGAACGGGCCAGCACCGGCACGGATCGCCAAGCCGGCGGGTTCCTGGGGCGCGCGGCGCTCACCAGGCGCGAGGCGCAGGTGATCGACCTGATCGTGGCGGGCAATTCCAACAAGCAGATCGCTTATCGCCTAGCGATCTCTCCCCGCACGGTGGAGTTTCATCGTGCCCAACTCATGCGCAAGATGGGGGCACGCAATCTGGCCACGCTGGTGCGCGCCGCCTTGGCGTCCTGATCCCTCAGCCAAAATAATCGCTCCGATTCGAAACCAAACCATCCCAAGGGCTGGGACGGCGCGGGCGATGCCAGCGGGTGCTTCCTGTCCGGTTACACCGCGCCTGCATGCGCCTTGAGCCGAGGCGCCAGACCCCGAAACTGGATATGTGATTGGTGCCCAGCACCAGGCGCCGCCAGGTGCTGACGAAAGCCATTTCCAAACCTCGGCGCTGACGGATCCCTGCAGGAAAGCCGCGGCGCCGCAAATTGTGGGCGGGGGGTTTTCTTACCGCTGCCTGTATGGACCTTTTGGAAACGGCGCCGCGAGGCGTGACGCGCATCGCGGTTTCCCGCTTGGACAATCGCAGGCGCAAGGCCGCGGCGATAATACGCAAAAACATGCAAACAGCTCCCAGTCGTGATCCGCGAATCACATGCGTATGCCGGTAAAGACCAGAACCGCAGGGCGCGCATTGTCAAATGTCAAAGCCGGGGAACTGAGAAAACTACCTAAGCGTAAACCCGAACTGTTGGGCAGGGCCGGATTCAAACAGTCTGGGCCCCATCGCGCGCGAATGCCGCGATCGCAAATCAGGGGGACAAGATGCCGATCACTCTCAGCAGCGCGCGAGCAACGCCCTCGGATGCGCGGGCTTTCGAAAATATCGTCGCCGGGGCCATGACGGCAGCGGGAATGACTCCCCTCAGTCTGACCGATTGCCTGCACAAAATTCAGGACTATGGCGCCCGGCGGCACTTCAATCGCAATGAGCCGATTTTCGTGCAGGGTGAGCCCGCGAACCAGGTCTATCGGCTTATCAGCGGCTCGGTCCGGCTTTGCCGTTACACCCCCGACGGACGGCGCTCCGTCATGGATTTTCTCTTCGCGGGAGATCTCTTGGGGTTTGTGGAAGGGGCCCATCAGCCCGCCGCGGCCGAAGCGGTCAGCGATGTGACCCTTGTCGCCTATCCGCGGCAATGCTTCGAGCGTTTGGCCGCGAACAATGCCGGCGTGCGCACGGGGCTGGTCCGTCATTTGTCCCGCAGCCTGGAGGGCGCCCAGCAGCATCTGATGGTGCTGGGGTGTCAGAACGGCAAGGAGCGTATGGCGTCGTTTTTGCTGCGGTTGGCCGATCCGATGGATCTGGTCTGCGGCGACCGGCTGGATTTGGTGATGGGCCGCCAGGATATTGCCGACCATTTGGGCCTGACCATCGAGACCGTCAGCCGCGTCTTGGCCACGCTGCGCGAGCTGGGCGCAATATTGATTCCCAATTCGCACCAAATTGTTCTGAGAGACATCGCCGCCTTGCGCGCGCTTTGCGCGCAGAGTTGAGATGCCGCCCCAATTTGCCCGGTTTGGCGCCGCGCCCCTGCTGCACTCCGCTCACACGGCTGTCGCATTGGCCTTTGCGATCTTGGTGATCGGGCTGATCTGGCTCTGCGCCTGGCGGGCGCATGGTTTGGCGGCAGCGCTCGATGCCTGCGCCCGGCTGGAGCGGGAGGCGCAGGCCAGCCTCGGGCGCGAGGCCAAGCTGCGGCTTTCGCTGGAGGCGCAAGACGATATGTTTGACCGCCTGCCTATGGCAGCGGCGGTTTTCAATAGCGAGCGGCGCCTGATCCGTTACAATGCCGCTTATGCCAAGCTGTGGGGTTTTGCGCGCGTTTGGCTGGATGGCCGCCCCGGCTATGGCGAGATTCTCGAGTCCCTGCGGGACCGCCGCAAATTGCCGGAGCAGCGCAATTTTTCCCAGTGGAAACGCAGCCAGATACAGGATTTCGCCACGCCGGCAAGCGCACCCCAAGAAACCTGGCATCTGCCGGGAGGCCAAAGCCTTCGCATCGCCATCCAGCCGCATCTCGAGGGGGGCGTGTTTGTCCTTTATGAAGATGTCAGTGAAAACCTGCTGCTGGAAGCGTCGCTGAATCTGTTGGGCCAGGTTCAGAAGGCCACATTGGATAGCTTGGACGACGGCATCGCCATATTCGGGACCGATGGACGCCTGGTGCTGCACAACGCGCTGTTCACCAAAATGTGGCAGCTCCACGAAGAGGAACTGGTCGACCATCCGCATTTTTCGCGGATCGCCGCATGGTGCGGCACGCGCATCGGTCACGACGGCCTCTGGACCATCGTGTCGTCCGGGATCAACGCGGCAAACCCCGAACATCTGCGCGGGCGGATCAAGGCGATCCGCCAGGACGGACGGCTGATCAGCCTTTCCATGACCCGCCTGCCGAACGGCGCAACCGCGGTGGCATTCAGCGACGAGACCGACCTGGAACGGTTTGGTTCCGAGGCGAAGGATTCCCACGCGGCTGCCTGACGGATCGGCGTCTGATGCCTTGCGCTTAAAATATTTTTGCTTCGGAACTTGCTGCGCGCTCTTCGCGGGCCCGCCCGCGGAACTTGCGCCCCGCTACGAACGCCTGGAAATTTCAGCGCGACGCCGCGGAACTTTGCATTGTTTTTTATGAAGTTCCGAAACTGGCAATACGGCCGACAGTTGAAACGCAGAATCGATTGCGAGATAACGCCAGTGAGGTTCGAAGGGCCGGCTGTCGACTATGGGGTGGAAAACCGCGATCGCGCGCGCGACCGTTCTGGCGCTTGGCCTGTTGGCGTTTGGCGTCAGCCTGCCGGCAGGAGCCCAGCCGCTTAACTGGCGTATCACCAAGACCGAATGGTCGGCGGCGGATGAAAAGGGTTTTGGTGAATTCGTCCGCAGCATCGCGCTCAGCGGCTGCACCACCACAATTCAGTGCATGCGCGGTCCCGGCAATCCTTATCGCGCCAGCGATCCGGGAACCCTCGAATTTCACGCCGATTGCGCCAAATGGGTTTACATGCTGCGGGCTTATTATGCCTCCAAGCACGGATTGCCGTTTTCCTATGTCGACAAGATTTCCGGGGAAGGCGCCGATCTGCGCTTCACGGCTACGTCCAACCTGGCGCTGGCCCGCCATGATCTGGTGGATCGGGGCGCCGGCATCCCCATAGTCGCAACCCTGAATGCCATCCATAACCAAGTGTGGTCGGCGACCTACCGCATGGATCCGGCCGCGCAGGCGCCGGTGCTTCAGGATTTCTACTCGCCCAAGATTCAGCCCGGCTCCATTCGCGCCGGCACCGCCATCTATGACATCAACGGCCATGTGGTGGTGGTGTATGACGTCACCGAGGACGGGCGCATTCTTTACATGGACGCCCATCCCGACGAGAGCGTTTCGCGCAGCAGTTACGGTCCCCAATTCGGCCAAAGCAGCGCCCAGCTTGGCGGGGGGTTCAAGAATTTTCGTCCCATGAAGCTGGTGGGGGCCGTCCAGCAGAAGGACGGCAGTTATCTCGGCGGGCATGTGGTGCTGGCGCGCAATGAAGAGATCGCCGATTACTCGCTGGAGCAATATCGCGGCAATGCGCCGGGCGCCAAGGGTGACGGCGCCGACGCGCATTTCACCTATAACAACACCGCCCTGGGGCTATTCGAATATGCCCGGGCGGCGATGTCGGGGGGCGAATTCACTTTCAACCCCGCCTATGAGCTGCAAGTTTCGCTCAAATCGCTCTGCCATGATGTGCGCGAGCGGGCGATGCATGTGAACATGGCGGTGGAAGCGCGCATCGCGGAAAAGCAGCAGCCTGCGGCATTGCCGGGAGGAGGCGCCGCCTCTGGCAGCGCCGAATGGGACGCCTATGCCACGCTGCCGGCCGATGAGCGGCTGCGCAACAGCTTTGCCCAGCTCTATCGCGATCTGTCGGGGACGATCGCGCTTTGGCAGCAGCATGATCTTCGCCTGGTGCAGGACCGCGGCTCGCTGCAGGAGCATCTGCAGCAGATCTATGCCCAGGAATCCCAAGCCTGTACCATCACCTACACCAATAGCGACCACAAAGCGGTGACGCTGACTTTGGACGATCTCAGCAGCCGGCTCTTCAGCCTGGATTTCGACCCCTATCATTGCGTCGAGCGGCGCTGGGGCGCCACCAGTGAGGCGGAGCTGGCCAGTTGCAAGGACGACGCGATCAAAACCCGCTGGTACAAGGCCGAGCAGACGCTGCGCAACCAAATGGCCGCCGGCTATGTCGCGCCTCCGGCTCTTTCCCTGGCCGAGGCCGAAAAGGCGCCGCCGGATGTGCCGGTGGCGATCAATGTCCGGGCGCTGATTGCCGGCACCGCCAAGCCGGCCGGGCTGGCCCAGCCTTGACGCGGATGGCGGCCTAAAACCTCAATATCCCACCGGGTCCATCGCCGCCATCAGCGGCGCGCGGCCGATGCGTTCGATCATGGCGGCGATATCGGCTTGCGGGGGCTTTTTCGCGCCGCTTCCCGGCACGTCATTTTCCAGGTCGGGAAGCGTGAAATGCGCCCGAGGACCATAGGCGCGATCCGCCTGGTTGCGCAGATTCTGTTCCGCTTCATACCAGCGCGTCTTGACTGCATCGTCCTTGCAACTGGCCAGCTCCGCCGCGCTGGTGGCACCCCAGCGCCGCTCGATGCAGTGATAGGGATCGAAGCTCATGGTGAACAGGCGCTGCACCGCGTCGTCGAAGCCGAAGCTGACCTTGACGCCGGCGCTGTTGGTATAACCGAGCTGACACGAAGCCGCCTTTTCGCGATAGGCGGCCTGAAGCTTGTTTTTGAGCGCCCAGAGCGCTTCGTAATTGGGCTCGCGGGCCTGGGTGCGCAAGATATATTTCATCAGATCCGCGTTGAGCTGGGAGAATTTGCTTTTCAGCGCCGCGTCGCGCGAGGGCGAGGCGTAGGCCTCCCACTCGTCGTCGTCGGAGGCATAGATATTTCCGGGCAAGAGGGCAGGATGGGCTTTCTTGTCAATTCCGGCCTGGATGGCGGTATCGATATAGTGGCCGCGCTCGCCCAGATCGTGGCACAGCTCGTCCAGACCGAGCTTCAATTCGGCGACGGGATCGAAACTATAGGTGCCGCCGGACATGGCGCCGCGCACATATTCGAACAGGCCGGTGGGCGTGCCGCGATACAGGAAGACCGCGTCTGACCCATCGCCGGGCGCGTCCGGGTCATTGCCGCGATATTGTTCCAGCGAGAAATCCGGAATCTCGCTATTGGCCGCCAGCACGATATGGCCGCCGACATAAGAGCCGTCGGCGCGCCGGGTGGCGCCGACCAGCTTCAAGGGGCGGAAATTCTTAAAGCCGCCGCCAAGCGCCGCCCTCTCCTGGCCGAATTGGGCGCCATAGACCGAATGCGTCACCGTGTTGTCCGGCTCCGCACCCATATAGCGGATGCGGCCATCCGGTTCGACGGCATAGACGACTGCCACATGACCGTTGATGTCGTAGATCGCCGTGCCGGGGCGGATGGATCCGGGCTGGATTTTCGGGGAATAGAAATCGGGCAGCGGTCCACTCGCTTGCGCCGCGTCGATCCGGTAGGTCGCCGAATAGACTTCGTCATGCAGCGCGGCGAAGGTCGCAACGACGGGCAGGCCATTGCCATGGTCGATCAGGTCGCGCCGCGACAGCACGCGATTGCCCATGCCGCTGAAGCGGATGTCGTTGCCCGGGCCCGCGATGTCATTGACATAGCTGAAAGGCAGCCCGTTTTTCCAAGCGTAATAGGCGCGCAAGGTATAGACCCATTTGGCGCAATCCATTTTGAATTGCAGCGCGGGCGGGTCGCTGTCGCGATAGGGATTGGCGGGGCTGCGCATGCATTGCGCGGTGGTTTGACAGCCGCTTTCGGCGATGGCGCGGACGAAATCGCCGAAGCCTTTTTCGTCGGCCTGCGTCCATTCCGTTTTGGTGATGCGCCAAGTGGAGTCTCCTGCCACAGCGCAGGAAGACCCAAAGGTCCAAATCCACAAGATCGCCACAATTGCGGCAGCGAACGAAGTGCGCACCAGCGTCTCCTCGTCCCCTAGGGCAATCCCGTGAATGAACAACTCCGTACCAAGCAAAAAGTTCGCTCGGCATTCAGGCCGTTTTGTCGGAGCGGATTCTTTTCGGGGCCAACGCCCGGTTAATCCTAACCGGGCCGATCGCGATGACGGAATGTCACGTCAAACCGGCCGTTAATACTGCCAGTCCTTCGAACCCTTCACCAGGAAATCGCGGAAGGCCGCCACCCGCTTGGATTGGCGCAGCGCGTCGGCATAGACCAGATGGACATCGAAGCCGATGCCCTCGCCCGGCAGCACCCGCACCAGATTGGGATGATCGGCGGCGATATAGTCCGGCACCACGCCGATGCCCAGTCCGGCTTCCACCCCTTGCAGGATGCCGGTGATGTTGTTGATGCGGATGATGCTGCCTTTGCAATCGGGCCTGTGATGCCTGTTGAAGTGATCGAGCAGCCAGTTGATCTCGCGAATCTCGGGCGCGGCGGTCTCGCCATACACCACGATATTGTGATCGCAGATGTCCTCCAGCGATTTGGGCGCGCCATGTTCGGCGACGTAATCCTTGGAAGCGCAGAGATGATAATGCACCGTGAACAGCTTGCGCTGGATCAGATCGGCCTGCACCGGCGCGCGCATGCGGATGGCCAGATCGGCTTCGCGCTGCGACAGGTCGAGCTCGCGGTCATCCATCACCAGGTGGATTTGCACTTCCGGATATTCGCGCAGGAACTCTTTCAGCCGCGGCAGCAGCCAATAGGCGCCTATGCCGTGGCTGGCGGTGACCTTGAGCGAGCCGCGCGGCGCCTCGTGGATGTTCTTGAGCGCTTCTTCGGCCTGGGCCAGACGGTTCAGCACTTCGCTGACCGCGCCGTAAAGAAGCTGGCCTTCGTCGGTGAGGGTCAGGCCGCGGGCATGGCGCTGGAACAGCGGCGTGGAAATCTCCTCTTCCAGGGCGCTGATCTGGCGGCTGACGGCCGATTGCGACAATCCCAGCGATTGTCCGGCATGCGTGAAGCTGCCC
>JAICHV010000007.1 GCA_025924715.1 Alphaproteobacteria bacterium | reverse complement strand
TGCAGGGTCATCAGATTGATGCGGTCGCCGGATTCATCCTTGGTGATTTCCATCACCAGGCTGACATGCTCCAGAAAGGCGGAGAGGGACTCGAACTCCGCCATCGCCCGCACCAGTTCTTTCAGGTTGTCGAGCCGGCCGGGCGCTTCCGCCGATTTGTCGGCTTTCAGCATGTCGGTATAGCCGCTTTCGTCCAGCACCATTTCGGCCAGTTCGGCATGGGGCAGCACGCGGGCGGTTTCGCTCCAGCGGGCGAAATTCGCCGCCAGCTCCGCCAAGGCCTTGCGCGCCTTGGGCGGCAATTCGTCGGTCTCAGCAATCTCGCGCGCTGCCGCCAGCAGCGGGATTTGCCGCACCCGCGCGAAAGCATGCAAAGACGCCACCGAGGCATCGCCGATGCCGCGCTTGGGTTTGTTGACGATGCGCTCGAAGGCCAGATCGTCGTCGCCTTGCGCGATCAGGCGCAGATACGCCATGGCATCGCGGATTTCCGCCCGCTCGTAAAAGCGCGGGCCCCCGATCACGCGGTAAGGCAGGCCCAAACTGATAAAGCGGTCTTCGAATTCGCGCATCTGGAACGAGGCCCGCACCAGGATCGCCATCTGGCCAAAGGGATGGCCATGGCGATGCAAATCCTCGGCCTCGCCGGCGACATTGCGGGCTTCCTCTTCGGCGTCCCACACACCTTGGACTTTGATCTTCTCGCCGGGATCGCCTTCGGTCCACAGCGTCTTGCCCAGCCGGCCCTTGTTGGCGGCGATCAGGCCGGACGCCGCGCCCAGGATCACCGGGGTGGAGCGATAATTGCGCTCAAGCCTAATAACTTTGGCGCCGGGGAAATCGCGCTCGAAGCGCAGGATGTTTTCCACCTCGGCGCCGCGCCAGCCATAGATCGACTGGTCGTCATCGCCGACCACGCAGACATTGCCCGTGGCGCTGGCCAGCAGCTTGAGCCACAGATATTGCACCACATTGGTGTCCTGATATTCATCCACCAGCATGTAGCGGAAGCGCTCGCGGTAATCGGCCAATATGTCGGGATGGCTGCGCAGGATATGCAGCACCTCCAGCAGCAGGTCGCCGAAATCGGCGGCGTTGAGGGCTTTGAGCCGCTCCTGATATTGGCGATACAGCGAACGGCCCTTGCCAAAGGCATAGCCCTGGCCTTCGCCCTCGGACACATCGTCGGGACGAAGCCCGCGATTTTTCCAATTGTCGATCATGCTGGCGAGGGTACGGGCCGGCCAGCGCTTTTCGTCGATGCCCTCCGCTTCGATCAATTGCTTCATTAGCCGCAACTGGTCGTCGGTATCCAGGATGGTGAAATTGGATTTGAGGCCCGCCAGCTCGGCATGCCGGCGCAGCATCTTGGCGCCGATGGAATGGAAGGTGCCCAGCCATTGCATGCCTTCCACCACGCCGCCGATCAGGGCGCCGATGCGCTCTTTCATCTCGCGCGCGGCCTTGTTGGTGAAGGTGACGGCCAGGATCTGCCCCGGCCAGGCGCGGCGGGTGGCCAGGATGTGGGCGAGGCGCGTGGTGAGCACGCGGGTCTTGCCGGTGCCCGCGCCGGCCAGCACCAGCACGGCACCCTCGGTGGCCTCCACAGCCTCGCGCTGCTCCTTGTTCAGGCCGGTCAGATAGGGCGGGTCGCGGGTGACGGGCGCGGTATCCGGCGGATCGCCGAAAGCCGCGTCCAGCGGGTCGGAATAGGGATGATGGCTCATGAGTCCGGCCATTCTATCAGGGCGGGCGCCGGAAAGTCCCGCTTTTGTTCTCCTTGCCGGGGCCGCGCCCAAAGGGGCAAAAGCGGTCATGGGGTCTTACCTGTTCGACCAGTTCCGACAGCGGGTTCCCGGACCCAAAGCGCTGTTCATCCGCACCAGTGACGGGCGCGTGATGGATTATGGCGGGCTGCTGGCGCTGTCGGCCCGGCTGGCGCATGCCTTGGTGGCGCTGGGGGTCAGACCCGGCGACCGCGTGGCGGTGCAGACGGGCAAAAGCCCGGAGGTGGTCGCGCTGTACCTCGCCTGCCTGCGGGCAGGGGCCGTCTATCTGCCGCTCAACACCGCCTATACAAGGGCCGAGCTGGACTATTTCGTGGCTGATGCCGAGCCGGCGCTGTTCGTCTGCGCTCCCGGCCGGGAAGACATGGTGTCGGGCGTGAGCGTCGCCAGTCTGGGCAGCGATGGGATCGGCGGCACGCTATTGGAAAGCGCCGCGGGGCAGCGCGGCGATTTTGACGATGTCGCCCGCGGGGCGGATGATCTGGCGGCGATCCTCTACACCTCCGGCACCACCGGCCGCTCCAAGGGCGCCATGCTCAGCCATGGCAATCTGGCCTCGAATGCGCGGGTGCTGGCGCAGGAATGGCGGTTCGGTCCGCGCGATGTGCTGCTGCATGCGCTGCCGATCTATCACATTCATGGCCTGTTCGTGGCGGTGAACGTTACCCTGATGGCCGGGGCGGCGATGATCTTCCTGCCCAAACTGGATTTGGATCAGATGTTCGCGCTTTTGCCCGAGGCCACGGTGATGATGGGTGTGCCGACCTTTTACACCCGCATGTTGGGCGACAGGCGGCTGACGCGCGCGGCGACGGCGCATATGCGCCTGTTTGTCTCCGGTTCGGCGCCGCTGCTGGCCGAGACCCACCGCGAATGGCAGGCCAGGACCGGTCACGCCATTCTCGAACGTTACGGCATGACCGAGACGGGGATGAACACCTCCAATCTCTATGATGGACCGCGCCGCGCCGGCACGGTGGGAAAGCCGCTGCCGGGGGTGTCGTTGCGCATCACCGATCCCCTCAGCGGCGCGCCGCTCCCGCCCGGCGAAATCGGCGAGATCGAAGTCAAAGGCCCCAATGTGTTTAAAGGCTATTGGGGGATGCCTGAAAAAACCAAAACGGAATTGAAGGGCGACGGCTTTTTCATCACCGGCGATCTGGGCCGGATCGACAGCGAGGGCTATGTCAGCATTGTCGGCCGCGGCAAGGATTTGGTGATCTCCGGCGGCTTCAATGTCTATCCCAAAGAAGTGGAGGATCAGATCGACGCCCTGGCCGGCGTGGTGGAAAGCGCGGTGATCGGCGTGCCGCATCCCGATTTCGGCGAGGGTGTTGCCGCGGTGGTGGTGAAGAAATCCGACGCGGCGATCAGCGAGGCCGATGTGATTGCGGCTTTGAAGGAAAGACTGGCGGCTTACAAGCTGCCCAAGCGGGTGCTCTTCGTTGACGAACTGCCGCGCAATGCCATGGGGAAGGTGCAGAAGGCGTTGCTGCGCGAGGAATATAAGGGACTTTACCAATAGGGCGCGCCTTTGTGCGGCGGCAAATTAGTCTTTTTTATGCGCGTCCAGATCGCGCAGTTCTTTCTCGGACCGCGCCTTGGCCAAGTCACGCACCGCTTTCGGCGTGCCATGGGTGACGCGATTGGCCTCAGCCGTTTTGCTCTTTTCGTCCTTCGCCTTGGCTTTTCGCACCCGGCGCAGATTGACGATCTCAGCCATTGTCCCGCGCCTTGGCCCGGACATAGGCGGGCCGCTCGATTACCCGTTTGACATAGGCTTCGAGCAAATCGGTCTTGGGCATCATCGGGCCGCCCAGGAACATGGCAAAAGTGGTGCCCACCAAAATGTCGGCGGCCGAGAAATTATCGCCCAGCAAATAAGGGCCCTTGGCCAGGATCGCATGGACGAATTCCATGACCTCATCGGCCTTGACCCAGCCGGCGGTACCGCGCGGCACTTCCCATTTCATGAACAGGCTCATCCAGGCCGGCTCCATCACCCCGGCATAATAGGCCAGCCAGGACAAATAGGCGCCGCGCTTGGGATCGTTGATCGCAGGCCCGATTCCAGCCTGGGGAAATTTGTCGGTCAGATAAAGCGCCACGGCCGCGGATTCGAAGACGGTGGTCTCGCCATCGCGGATCACCGGCACCTTGCCATGGGGATGGGGATTGGCCGCATCGAGAGCGCCGCTGCCGTCGCCGCGGCGGATGCTGACCGGCTTGATCTCATAAGGCGCGCCCAATTCCTCGAGCAGGAAAATGAAGCGGCCGGAGCGCGAACGCGGTGCGTGATAAAGGGTGATCATGCGCCAAGGCTAGGCTGGGCGATTTTTCGCCGCAAGAGCCGCAAGCCTAAGCGCGCTCGCCAGCGGCCGCGCCCCGCGCATGGCATCTATGCCTTGCACGAAAGCGGCGAGGCTCTGATGCTTGGCGGCGGCTTCGGCATCGATCACCGCCCAGAATTCCGCTTCCAGCGCGACACTGGTGCGATGGCCGGAGAGAGAGAAGGAGCGTTTTTTGAGCATTGGTACTTCTTACCACCCTCCCCTTGAGGGAGGGTCGAAATTTACAAAGCAAATTTCGGGGAGGGGTACAGATGGAGAGGTCGGCCCCTCCCCGAAAAATTCGTCGCGGCGCTCCGAATTTTGTCGACCCTCCCTCAAGGGGAGGGTGGATTTCAGGAGCGATGATGTCAAAACGGTCCAGCTATGGTTCGGGAATGTTGCGCCTGACGCTTATTTCGGCGCAATCATGTCTTCCGGCCGCACCAGGGCGTCGAATTCTTCCGCCGTGACATAGCCGCCCTTGACTGCTTCTTCCTTCAGGGTCGTGCCGTTCTTGTGCGCCGTCTTGGCGATCTTGGCGGCGTTGTCATAGCCGATCTTGGGCGCCAGCGCTGTCACCAGCATCAAGGACCGCTCGACCCCGGCCTTGATGTTGTCCAGCCGGGGCTGGATCCCCACCACGCAATTGTCGGTGAAGCTCACGGCCGCATCGGCCATCAGCCGCACGCTTTGCAGGAAATTATAGGCCATCACCGGATTATAGACATTGAGCTCGAAATGCCCCTGGCTGCCGGCGAAGGTCAGGGCCGCGTTGTTGCCGAAGATCTGCACGCAGACCTGGGTCATCGCCTCGCATTGGGTGGGATTGACCTTGCCGGGCATGATGGAGGAGCCGGGCTCGTTCTCCGGCAGCGCCAATTCGCCCAGCCCCGCGCGCGGTCCCGATCCCAGCAGGCGGATATCGTTGGCGATCTTGAACAGGCTGGCCGCCACCGTGTTGATGGCGCCATGGCTGAACACCATGGCGTCGTGGGCGGCCAAGGCTTCGAATTTGTTGGGGGCGCTGGTGAAGGGCATCTGGGTGATGGCGGCGATGCGTTCGGCCACCATCTTGTCGAAGCCGATGGGCGCGTTCAGCCCGGTGCCGACCGCGGTGCCGCCTTGGGCCAATTGCATCAGCTTGGGCAGCGACTGCTCGATCCGCTCGATGCCGTTCTGGACCTGCTGGGTATAGCCGGAAAATTCTTGGCCCAAAGTGAGGGGCGTCGCATCCTGGGTATGGGTACGGCCGATTTTGATGATGTCTTTCCAGGCCTGCGCCTTGTCGTTCAGCGCATTGCGTAATTTGCCCAGTGCCGGCAGAAGCTGATGCACGATTTCTTCCGCGCAGGCGATATGCATGGCCGTCGGATAGGTGTCGTTGGACGATTGACTCATATTGACGTGATCATTGGGATGGACGGGCTTTTTGCTGCCCATCACCCCGCCCAGCATTTCGATGGCGCGGTTGGAGATCACTTCATTGGCGTTCATGTTGGACTGGGTGCCCGATCCGGTCTGCCAGACCGAAAGCGGGAAATGGTCGTTCAGCTTGCCCTCGATCACTTCCTGGGCGGCGGCGACGATGGTCTGGCCCAGCTTGGGATCCAGATGCCCCAGCGCCATATTGGTCTGGGCCGCCGCCTGTTTGACGATGCCCAGGGCCCGCACCACCGGCAAAGGCTGTTTTTCCCAGCCGATCTTGAAATTGCCTTTGGAGCGCTCCGCCTGCGCCCCCCAATAGCGGTCGCATGCGACCTCGACGGCGCCGAAGGTGTCGGTTTCGGTGCGAGTTTTGGGCTTATCCGACTTGACGGTCATGGGGCTGCCCTTTCAGGCGAATTTTGCCCGGCCCGGGTACTATTTCTTGCGGAAAGAATCCAGGCTGACGACTTCGCCGGGCTGGGCCTTTTCGGCCGGGGCAGGGGCTTCGGCGGGCACCTCCGGCTGGCTGTCGGAGGCCGCCACCGGCGCCATCACCGGGGCAGGCCCGGCGGACGGCTTGGCGTCCCCTTCGCTGCGGAATTGCAGTCCGAACTGCACGCCCGGGTCGAAGAAGGCGGTCAGGGCATTGAACGGAATATGCAGCGGGGCCGGCAATTTCTTGAAGGTCAGCGTCACCTCGAAATAATCCTCCTTCACCTTCAGCGCCCAATATTGGTGCTGGATGATGATGGTCATTTCGTCGGGATATTGCTCCTTCAAAAAGTCGGGGATTTCGACGCCCTCGGCATGGGTCTTGAAGGTGAGGTAGAAATGATGGGCGCCGATCAGCCCGGATTTTTCAATCCTTCGCAAAGCGTCGCGCACCACGCCGCGCAAGGCCGCGTCCGTTAAGGCCTGATAGCCGATGAAATCCTTCGCCATGTCGGGCGAACACTAAGCGCCGGGATTGTGGTGTCAATTGGCCGGCAGGGCGCCGGGGGCGCGCCCGTCCCCATATTTTTGATGCAACGCGGCGGGGCCCCTGGAACCCGGGGCAATATCAACCCGTTATCGTATGACACAATGGGGTCTGGCCCTTGAAAATCGCTCAAATTGCGCCGCTTTGCGAAAGTGTCCCGCCCCGCCTCTATGGCGGAACCGAGCGGGTGGTGTCCTGGCTTACCGAAGAACTGGTCGCCGAAGGCCATGACGTGACCCTCTTTGCCAGCGGTGATTCGCGCACCACAGCCAAACTCGAAGCCATTGTGCCGCGTGGTCTGCGCCTGGACGGCATCCACAATATTGTTCCCTACAACGTGCTGATGCTGGACCGGGTTGCCGCGCGCGCCGACGAATTCGACGTGCTGCATTTCCATATCGATTTCTTTCACTACCCGCTCTTCCGCAACATGGCGCATAAGACCGTCACCACCCTGCATGGCCGCCAGGATCTGCCGGAACTGCCGGACATCTACCGCGCCTTTCCGCATATGCCGCTGGTCTCGATCTCGCACCAGCAGCGCAGGCCCGTGCCGCCGGTCAATTGGGCCGGCACCGTCCATCACGGCATGCCGACCACGATTTTCAAGGAAGGCAGCGGCAACGGCGGCTATCTGGCCTTTCTGGGCCGCATCTGCGCCGATAAGGGTCCCCTCGAGGCGATCGAGATCGCCCGGCGTGCCGGCATGACCCTGAAAATGGCCGCCAAAGTCGATCCCGTCGATCAGGCCTATTTCGATGAGAAGGTGAAGCCGCTGCTGAAGAAAAGCCCGCATGTCGAATTCATCGGCGAAATCAATGACAGCCGGAAGCAGGATTTCCTCGGCAATGCCCGGGCCCTGCTGTTTCCGATCTCCTGGCCCGAGCCCTTCGGCCTGGTGATGATCGAGGCGATGGCCTGCGCCACGCCGGTGATCGCCTTCAATTGCGGCTCGGTGCCGGAAATTCTGGAAGACGGGCTCACCGGCTTTGTGGTCGAGACGGTGGAGGAAGCGGCCGGTGCCTGCGCGCGGCTGGGTGATCTGTTCCGTCCGTCGATCCGCTCGCGCTTCGAGGAACGCTTCAGTGCACGCGCCATGGCGCGGGAATATTTGCGAATTTATCGGCAGCTGGTCCGGACGGGGGACGAGGAGCGCCGCTGTTTCGCGGCGTGAGACCGGGGTGACCATGGAGGCAAAATTCCACCCGGATTCGCCCGAGGATATTGCTACCTTTTACATCCAGGCCACCGAATCGATCCAGGAACGCTGGCCGCGTACCCTCAAACATGGCGACTGTTTTGCCTTGTTCGATGCGCTGGGCGATATCGTCAAGCCGGCGGGCTCTCCGGGCGGGGTTTTCTACCGCGATACCCGCCATCTTTCGGGCTTCGAGTTGCTGATCGACGGGCAGCGGCCGCTTCTGCTGTCCTCGGCAGTGGAGAACGACAATGTCGTACTCACCGTCGATCTGTCCAATCCCGACATCTACCAGGATGGGCGCATCGTGCTGCCGCGCGAAACCTTGCATGTGCGGCGTTCGAAATTCCTTTACAGCGGCATCTGCTACGAGCGGATCGCCGTGCACAATTTCGACACCAAACCGCATCGCTGCTGGCTGACGATGAATGTGGCGGCGGATTTCACCGATCTGTTCGAAATCCGCGGCATGACGCGGGCCCGGCGCGGCACCGCAAGCGTCAGCGTGGAAGACCAGTGCCGGGTGTGGTTTCGCTATACGGGCCTGGACCATCAGAACCGTTGCACCGACATCCATTTCGACCCGCCGCCGAAGCGCCTCAGCGACAGCCAGGCGCTTTATGTGCTGGACCTTGAGGCCGGGGAGCAGGTCTCGATCATCGTCACGGTGCGCTGTATCTCGGGCCAAGGGACGCCGCCGCCTTTCTCGATCCCCTACCGCGAGGCGCGGCGGTCGGCGCAGACGGCCGCCAGCCTGGGCGGCACCGTCACCAGCACCAATGCGCTTGCCAACCGCATGCTACACCGCTCCGGCGCCGATCTGTCGATGCTGATCACCGATACGCCGCAGGGTTCTTATCCCTATGCCGGGACGCCCTGGTTTTCCACGCCGTTTGGACGCGACGGCATCATCACCGCGCTCCAGATGCTGTGGATCGAGCCCAGCCTGGCCAAGGGCGTGCTGCAATATCTGGCCGCCAGCCAGGCCACCAAACTGGATCCGCGCGCCGATGCCGAGCCGGGTAAGATTCTGCACGAGACGCGCCAATGCGAGATGGCCAATCTGGGCGAGGTGCCGTTCGGCCGCTATTACGGCAGCATCGATTCCACGCCCTTGTTCGTCCTGCTGGCGGCGCGCTATTACGCCCGGACCGGCGATCAGGAAACCATCCGCAAGCTGTGGCCCAATATCGAGGCGGCGCTGACCTGGATCGACAAATATGGCGACCGCGACGGCGACGGCTTTGTCGAATATTACCGGGAAAGCGAAAACGGGTTGACCAATCAGGGCTGGAAGGACAGCCAGGATTCCGTATTTCACAGCGATGGGGGTCTCGCCACCGGCTCGATCGCGCTCTGCGAAGTGCAGGCCTATGTCTATGCCGCCAAGAGAGGCGCGGGCAAGCTGGCGCGGGCGCTGGGCGAACATGACCGCGCCGACGCGCTGGCCGATGCGGCGGAGAAACTGCGCCAGCGCTTTGAGGCCAAGTTCTGGTGCGAGGAGCTGGGGCTTTACGCCCTCGCCCTGGACGGCGACAAGCAGCCCTGCCGGGTGCGCAGCTCCAATGCCGGCCAGGTGCTGTTCTGCGGCATCGCCGAGCCGGTGCGGGCGGCGCGCATTGCCGAAGTGCTGATGACGCCCGAGATGTTTTCCGGCTTTGGCGTGCGCACCATCGCTTCCGATGCGCCGCGTTACAACCCGATGTCCTATCACAATGGCTCGGTCTGGCCGCATGACAACGCGCTGATCGCGCTGGGCTTGGGGCGTTACGGCCTCAAGCGGGCCGCAGCGGCGATTTTCGCCGGACTGTTCGACGCCAGCACCCATATGGAGCTGATGCGGTTTCCGGAATTGTTCTGCGGCTTTGCCCGGCGCCGCGGCACCGCGCCGACCCGCTATCCGGTGGCCTGCGAGCCCCAGGCCTGGGCCTGCGTCACCCCCTTCGCGCTGCTCGAGGCGTGCCTTGGTATCGTGTGCGACCATGCGCGCCGCGAGATCCGCTTCCACACCCCGCTGCTGCCCGGCTTCCTGGAAGAAATTCGCATCCGCAACTTGCGGCTTGACGAGGCCTCGGTCGATCTGCGCCTGCGCCGCCACGGCGAAGGCACCGAAGTGGCGATCCTCTCCCAGCGCGGCGACGTCTCGATTCGCATCGCGCAATAATGCAGAGCTATTATTTCGCGCCTACCACTTGAGCCGCGCCGGTCCGGCCTATATGCCCGCACCTGCCATGAACGCCAAACCCGACCCAGGGGCCGGCCTGGAGGTTTCCCCCGGCCAAGGCGCGCGTCCTTCGGGATCCTTTGCCTTTCTCTGGGTCTTCCGCCACCGCAATTACCGGCTGTTCTTCACCGGCCAGCTGGTGTCGCTGATGGGGACCTGGATCACCAATGTCGCCCAGTCCTGGCTGGTCTACAGCCTCACCCATTCGACGCTGATGCTGGGCTTGACTGCCTTCGCCGGCCAGATTCCGGTGTTCTTCCTATCTCCTTTCGGCGGCATGTTCGCCGACCGTTTCGATCGCCGCCGCCTGATGATCGTCACCCAGGTGCTGGCCTGTCTGCAATCGCTGGCCCTGGCGGTGCTGGTGCTCGCGGGGCACATCACCGCCTGGGAGATTGTCGCACTAGCGCTGGCCCAGGGTCTGATCAACGCTTTCGACGTTCCGGCTCGCCAGGGCATGACGGTGGAGCTGGTCGGCGGCACCGACGATCTGCGCGACGCCATCTCGCTCAATTCGATGATGTTCAATCTGGCCCGCATCGTCGGTCCGAGCCTTGCCGGCATGCTGATCGCCTTGGTGGGACCGGGATGGTGTTTCGCCATCGACGCGCTGTCCTATTCGGCGGTGATCGCCAGCCTTGCCCAGATGCGTTTCGTTCCTTCGGGTCCGCGCCGCCACGCCCATCCGGTCCAGGCGGTGCGGCAGGGTTTCGCTTATGTCTGGCATAGCCGCAAGATTCGCGTCTCTCTTCTCTTGATCGCCTGCGGCTCGGCGTTCGGGGCGTCCTATCTGTCGATGCTGCCCGCCTTCGCGCGCGACATCCTGCACCAGGGCAGCGCCGGTTTCGGGCTTCTCTATGGAGCGGTGGGCGGGGCGGCGCTGCTCGGCGGCTATGTGCTGGCGCGGCTGCCGGACCGGCATCTTTTTGCAACGCCGGTGGCGGCGATCCTGCTATTCGGCGTCTCGTTGATCGGATTCGCCCGCTCGCAATATTATTGGCTGTCTTTCCTGCTTCTGATGCCGGCGGGTTTGGGCATGATGCTGCTGGGCGGTGCGACCAATTCCATCGTCCAGTTACTGGCGCGAGAGGATATGCGCGGCCGGGTGGTGGCCTTCTATGCCATGTGCGCGCTGGGCATGATGCCCTGGGGCTCGCTGCTGCTGGGTTGGATGGCGGCACGGCTGGGGGTGGCCGATGCCCTGACGCTGGGTGGGACCCTTTGCGTGCTGGGCGGACTATGGGCCTGGGCCGACCGCCGGGGCGGAAGCTGGCGCTTGCACCCGGCCGAGTAAACCGTCTGCGGACCGGATAGATTGAATATTAAGCGGCAGCGTCGGTACGCTGACGCTACCGACCTATTGTCCGGTGCACCTGCACTTTGTTCGATTGTCCGGTCAGGCACAATCCTGCGCGAAAATAAGTGGAGGTCCGCACGCTGGCGCTACGGACCTGTTGCCCGGCAAAAGTGGCAGGTGCTTCTGTTGCCCGGTGCACCTACCGAAACCGCGCTTGCTTAATTAATTAAGCAGCGAGGGCCATTTCATTATCGTTGGCACCTAAACAATAGTCCGATAACGGCGGAACCATACCGGGCAAAAGAGCAGTCTTTACACGTCCGTCGATCCTGTTTCGCCCCCACAGAAACCCTCCGCAGCCAGGGGCTTTGGAAGGGCTTGTGGTGGAGGCGCCGGGTACCGCCCCCGGGTCCGGGCCGCTTATTACACAGTCGTTTATCGCCATAGCTGGTTGCCCAGCCTTTCCAATATAGGCGCGCGGCGTTAATTTTTGAAGAGCCAGAGTCGCCCGACGGAACCTCCTGAAAATGCGCCAGTATCACGAGTTGATGGAACGCGTGCTCAAGACCGGGGTCGAAAAGACCGACCGCACCGGCACGGGTACGCTTTCGGTTTTCGGCCATCAGATGCGCTTCGATCTGGAGGAGGGTTTTCCCCTTCTCACCACCAAGAAACTGCATTTGAAATCGATTATTTATGAGCTGCTCTGGTTCCTGCGCGGCGAGACCAATATCCGCTGGCTGCAGGAGCACGGCGTCAGCATCTGGGACGAATGGGCCGATGCCAATGGCGAGCTGGGTCCGGTCTATGGCGCACAGTGGCGCTCCTGGCCCAGCCGGACCGACGGCACCATCGACCAGATCGCCCAGTTGATGCGCGATCTGAAAGCCAATCCCGATTCCCGCCGCCTGATCGTCACCGCCTGGAATCCCGCCGACATCCCCAAGATGGCGCTGCCGCCATGCCATTGCCTGTTTCAATTCTATGTTGCGGGCGGAAAACTGAGCTGCCAGCTTTATCAACGCTCGGCCGATATTTTCCTGGGCGTGCCTTTCAATATCGCGTCCTATGCGCTTCTCACCTTGATGGTGGCGCAGGTCAGTGGGCTCGAACCGGGCGAGTTCATCCATACGCTTGGCGATGCCCATCTTTATAGAAATCATCTCGAACAGGCCCGCGAACAGCTTAGCCGCCAGCCTTTCGCGCTGCCGCGCATGCGGCTCAATCCCGGCGTGACGGATATTTTCGGTTTTGGTTACGAGGATTTCACCCTGGAAGGGTATCAGGCGCACCCATCGATAAAAGCGCCCATCGCGGTCTAAGGTTTTCTTTACGCTGATAGCGGTTCCGCGCCCGGGCTGCGGAACGGGTGGCTGCGCCCGTCATTGTCGCTCCATGACCGATGCCCTTCTGGATCTGCGCGATCTGTTCAACATGGCCCGTGCCCTGCGCCGTTTTGCCTGGCAGCCGGACTATGTCGCCCACCGGGATCTGTTCCTGGATACCGCCGCCGTGCTGGATGCGCGTGCTTTCTTCATCGCCACGGGCGCCGATTTGGCGACGGAAGCCAACGTGGCGACAGAAGAAGCTCAGAGCAGGCCGGCGGCCCCACATGCGCCCGTGAATTTCCTGGCCTGACGCCCGAGCAGCGAGCCCGTATCAGGGTGCCTGCGAGCTCGCGACCGCGGCTGGAACAGCCGATCTGCGCGTGATCTGTTTGGCCAGGCCGATCATGGGCAATTCAATCATCCGATAGGTCATGGCCGAGACGAGATAGGTGAGAATTACAACCGTGGCATAGGCGATCACGAACACGCCGATCGCAGCAAAGCCCCTCGCGTTCAGATGGAAGGTGTCGGGATGCTTTTGGATGACCCAGTCGAGGACGGCAAAATGCAATAGATAGGCGCTGAAGCTCACTTGTCCCATGCTGCCGATGGCGCGGTTCACAAACAGAGCGGATTTGGCCTGCGAAAGGGCGAGGATGAAGACCGCGAACAGCACGACCACCGGAACAAATCCGGGAAGGACGGGCCGCAAGGCCAAGTAATGGGTAAAGTTATCGGACCCCAGCGCCAGCAAGGCCAAGAGCGCCAGGCAAGCGACCGCAATCGCGGTGGAACCGCTTCTGAGCCGCGCGGCCAGAACCACGTTTTTGCCCAAGGCTTTGACCGCGAAGAATACCAGTCCGCCTAGCGCGAAGACGCTGGCCTGATTGAAGAACCAGAAGAACAGGAAATTATCGGTGGGCGTGAATCCATATTTCCCGGTTAAGGGCCCGACCACCGCACTATCCATCGCCGCGCCCAGGACGAGGCTGCCGAGAAAAATCAGCAAGGCGCGGCGCCAGGTGGTCGCAACGGCGAAAAAGAGCGGGAAGACGAAATAAAAGGTGAATTCCACGCCGATGCTCCAGCCGCCCGGCACAAGCTGCCAACCGCCGGTGGTGGGCATGATCGCGGGGCCCCAGGCATTGGTGAAGGTCACGGCCGAAATGGCCTGTGCCAGGTTGGCGCCGGCATGCGAACTGGCAAACCAGTAAAAGACGCCGGCCAGATAATACATGGGCGCGATCCGCAAAAACCGGCGAATGAAGAAATTTCCCACATTCATGGATCCGGCTCGAGAGCGCTCGAAGTCCGAGGACATCATGAGGGTCAGGCAGCTCGCCAGGAAGAAGAGCTGCACGCCGAACCAGCCAAAACTCGTCAGGCGGTGGACCGGATAAGGCAGTTGCGGCACCGCATAGGTCACATGCGTCGCGATCACCATCAGGATCGCATAACCGCGCAGACAGTCGACATAAAGAAGCTTCGGCTTGCCGGTTCCGGTTTTCGCCGGCGGATCGCAAACTTCCTGGGGGGCGCCCGGGTGGCCGGCGCGGCTGTCACCGTCCTGTCCTGCCTCCATGGACGCCTCATGTTTCGGCCGGGGCGGCACGCCCGGCCCGCTATCGTGACCCGCCTGAGTGCGGATGTCCGGTTATACGCGGCTTTTGCCATCAGAACAAAGTCGAGAGATTGGAACTTTTCGGGGCGCGCAGCATTTCCAACGGCGTATTGGGCGATCAGCTTTTGCCGACGGGGCCTTGTGATCGCAGGGGCCGCGGTTTGGCATGGGCCGTGAATAACCGAAGTCTCATTTTTGTTTTTAGAAACACAATTCCATGCATGAATTATGGATAAAACTGGGGGCGGTGTTTTCCATTACCGCAGCCCTTTGCTTGATATCCCCAGCGGTCCAAGCGCAGCCGTCATCTGCCCAAGCGCGCCAGATCACGTCCTTTACCATCAAGAACAGCAGCAAGGCCAAAACCGCCCAAAGACTGGTGACGCTCGCAGCCGCCTTCCAGACCGGCGATATTCCCGCAGCCAACCGAATACAAATTGCCCGCAGCGGCGGCGCGATCGTGGCAGCCGCGCAAGAAGACCGCTGTTCGTTATGGCGGCAGGATAACAGCCGCAAGGTTTGCGCCATTTCTTTTTTCGACAACCAGCCGCTCAGTCCGGGGCAAAGCGCCGTCTACCAAATCTCATCCGTGAAAGGCGGCGCCGACAGGCGCGCGAAACTCTCGGTGGCGGCCATCTTGGCCAAAACCGACATCGCCATAAAGAGCTCCGACCTCTCCGAAGCCCAAGGCAAAAAGGAAGAGGGCACCTGGGATCTGCTATCGCTCAATTATGTGCTGAAGCAATGCGCGGCGTTCAAGGCCGGATCGGGTTACGGCCAAAATCCGCGTTGCGGCTGGGACGTGGTCGCGCAAGGGCCGGCGCGGTTCGGGATTCATGCTTTCCAATATGCCCGCCGTGAAAACGATCTCGCCTTCCACAAATGGATTCGCACCGACGTCTGGATCGATCTGTGGGGATCGGACCAGGCGCCCTGTCCCTGCAGTATCGCCGCCCAGATATCGCAGCCCAACACCTGGGGCCCGATTGCGGGCGGCGCGGTGGGGTCGATGCCGGAAGGGGGTTATGTCTTTTCCGCACGAATCCTGAACGGCAAGAACCTTATCTATAGTTTGGGGGGAGACACCGACGCGCGCGCCTCGGCGGTCAGCTTCGATCACCGCAGCGGCCAGATAATTTTTGCAGGCGGCCGTAGCAGCTGGGTGGAACGCGCCGCCGGCGTTTTCGGCGTTATGCTGTCCGGCAACAAACTTCCTGCCGGCATTTCGGCGGGTGTTCCCTATTTTTTCGATACTGCGGGGCCGAACACCGAATTGATCACCGACAGGTTCAAGCTTTTTGCCCATCAATGCGGGCCGACCCAGGCTTGTCCCACGCCCGATGCGCCCGTGACCTTCGGCGATGACGGAGGCAGCCCTATAAAGGCAACGCCGGTCGCGGTGACGACGCCATTCTCCGGCTTTTTGGCGCTGGATGAGACGGCGCAACGGTTCTGGATCAATAGCGACGGAACCGCCATGCCTGCGCCGCCGATCCTGGTTGGCCATGAGTTTGAATATCTCACTCAGAAGTCGAAAGCGGTGCCGCCCTATCTCACCGCATTGTTCGGCAAATTGCTGGCGGCGACCGGCCCGGCGGCCGAATATTTCGCCAATGCTTATTACTATCCCGCGGACCTGAACGCGGCCGGCGATGGTCCCGGCGACGACCGCATCGGCTATCTGAACCGTGTGGGCGCGATCTCCCTGTTCATGCCCTATGACGCCATCGCGGCCCAAAACAGCTTGGCAACGGCCGCCAGTTTCAGCGTCCAGCATATGTACCATATCGATGAAACCACGGGCTTTCCGGATGTTTTCAACAACGGTCCCAACAAGAATGGCACAGTCTATCCCGCCCTGGGTCACCCGCAGCCCAATCAGCGCACTTATCCTTTCAGCACCGGCACAAAATGGCTGACACCCAGTACCAATCCGGCCGATCTTGGAATCATCTATGAACGCTATGGTGTCTGGCTCGACGCCAGTCACATGCCGGCGCCGCAGCAGGCGCCTTATCTGAAAACCGGCCAGCCGGAATGGCAGGCGCAATTGGTCAGCGAAGCCAATGCCGTTGTGGGAAATATTGCTTTCCCCATCGTGACCGCCGGCAAAACGACATATTACCGGGTGTTGGCCCCCAAAAACTCGGTGAGCGAGCAGACTCGCGGGGTCGGATGGGCGCGGCGGATCATCGATATGGCGGATTTCTTCGAGCCGGCGGGCAGCCCCCTTGCGCCTTACCTTCACGACCTGGTCGCCGATGATGTCGCTTATACCGACGAGGTCTCGCGCAGCGAGACAAGTCCAGCCGAAAAATCGCTGGGATATTATTGGAACGACATCAATGGCGGTACCACCTATCAGTGGTGGCAGGACGACTTCGTGTTTTTGTCCTATGGAATGAATGCCTGGCGCGGGGAATATCCGCATGCGGCGGCATTCCTGAAAAACTATTTCTACAAGCAGGTCATTTCCCGCATGGATCCCGCCGGCGGCGTCGGCGGCGGCGGATGCTTCTGGGCCGGTCCGGCAAGACTGGTGGCGCCGTCAAAAACCGTGAACGGGCAGCGGCAACTTCCGGTGAGCTGGAACGAGTTTTACGCCAACACCACGGCCGCGCTGGGCGGCGATTGGGGAAGCCGTCCCTGGCAGGGATGCGCGGCACAAAGCGGCGGCCTGATCGCGGATGGCGGCGGCACCAACCCGTCCGTCCCAAACGGTTTGACCAGCATCCTGGCGGCCAGCGCCGCGATGGGCGCGGTGATCGGAATTCCCCATTCCGAAAATCTTTATAAACAGATCCGGGAGCTGCAATATCACGGTCCGTGCACCAATTGCACGATACCGCTTTCGTTTATCAGCTTCAGAGCCGCGGGAACCAATATCTCCGACCCGACGCTCGCCATCGGCCCGCTGGGCGCGGAACGTTAGGCGTGCCGCAAGCGCGCCGCGCAATCAAAGCTCGCCTTCTAGTGGTCACATTCGCGGTGCATAAGCATCGCCGATCCGTCGTGCGACACTAACTGCCCGCGCGCGATATTGCCTAAATACCGGTCGGGCCCTACCGTCCGGCGCGATTGGGCGATTGCTGACAAGGCCATGACCAAAGAACCAAACCATCGCAAGATGACGGGGAAAATTGCCTGCTGGGCCAGACCCGCGACCATCGTCGCGGGTCTGGCCGGCATTGGCGCGCTTTCCAGCCACGCGGCCGATATTTCGGCGAGCAATGTCGTGGAACAATTGCAGCAGCAGCTCGACAGCGGTTCCGTCAAACTGGCCTATGGCGAGCAGGGTTATCTTCCGTCGCTGCTGAAGGCCTTGCACGTGCCTGAAAGTTCCCAGCTGCTGGTATTTTCCGCCAGCAGTTTCCAGTTTGACCTGATCAATCAGAACACCCCCCGCGCCCTTTATTATCAGGACAATGTGGCGCTGGGCTCGGTTCCGAATGGCCGGGTGATCGAGCTGATGACCGAAGACAAAAATGGCGGCGTGGCTTTTTACACGCTGGATATGGCCAAGACCGACAAGCCGCATTTCGTTCGCCGCACCGGCGAATGCAGCATCTGTCACGCATTTTCCAGCCGCTGGGCCTCGGGGATGATGGTGGCCGATTCCGACACCGGCCCCGGCGGCAAGCTGATGAATATCGATACCGCCCGCCCGTTCCGTCTCACCGATGATCGCACGCCTTTCGAGAATCGCTATGGCGGCTGGTATGTGACCGGCACCACCGGCGCGATGAAGCACCGCGGCAATGTTACGCTCGACGCCGCCAATCCTGTGGCGGTGCCGGCGGGCGGCCTCAATCTGACCTCGCTGGCGGGGCGGGTGAATACCAGCCGTTATCTGCAATCCGGCAGCGACATCGTGTCCTTGCTGACGCTGGAGCATCAATCGGGCTTCGTGAACCTGATCACCCAGATCAATGCCCAGTATCGCGGGTTGGACAACCATGACGTGAAGCCGGAGTTGCGCGCCACCCAGGACGACATCGATACCTCCATCAAGGACCTGGTTGCCTATATGACCTTTGCCGACGCGGTCCCGCTGCCGTCACCGGTGACCGGCAGCTCCACTTTCACCAAGGACTTTGCCGCGCAGGGGCCGCGAGACCGGCTGGGACGCAGCCTGCGCGATTTCGACCTGAGCGCTGCGCTGTTTCGCTATCCGCTGTCCTACATGGTCTACAGCCAGGCCTTTGACAGCCTCAATCCGCGCGCCAAAGACGTTGTTCTGCACCGGCTCTATGATGTGCTGCACGGCGCCGCCAAGAGCGAGCCTGCCGCCAAACTGAACCCGGCCAAAGCCGCCGCGGCCATCAATATCCTGGCCGCGACAAAACCGGGCTTGCCGGATTATTGGAAAACCGTGGAAGAGCCGAGCGGCGCCAAGACCAAGGAAGCAAGCCGGTAACGCGGGTACTGTTCTTTTCCGAACTGGGCTCTAAAGTCTCCGAACAAGAACCGGCTGGGGGCGCCATGACACGCATTTTTCTTTTCGCTTTTCTGTCGCTGGGATTGGCCGGCGGTGCCTTGGCGGCGGATCTGTCGCTGCCCGCGCGCGTGTTGCCCGCGCCCCATAGCGACGATATCAGCCCGCAAATGCAGGCGATCATCGCCAATCCGCCCAATCCCAATGTCAATCCGCTGTGGAAGACCGGGGAAGAGGCACGCGTCAGCGCCGATGCCGGTGCGGTGGCGGCGGTCCAGCGCATCCCCGGCCTGCTGGAGCGGCTGGGGCTGACCATGACGGCTGAGACCATCGGCGGGGTGCGGGTGCATGTGATCACGCCCAAAACCCTTCCGGCGGCCAATCGCGCAAGGCTGCTCGTGCATGTTCATGGCGGCTGTTATGTGCTGTCGCCGGGCGAGGCGGGTACCATCGAAGGCATCCTGATGGCGGGATTGGGCCATTTCAAAGTGATCTCGGTGGATTACCGCATGCCGCCGGAAGCCTATTTTCCCGCCGCCCTGGACGACGCCATGACGGTCTATCGCGCCGCCCTCAAAACCGCCGGACCCAAACGCGTCGCGGTGTTCGGCACCTCGGCCGGCGGCGCCCTGACGCTGGAGATGATGCTGAAGGCCAAGGCCTTGGGCCTGCCGATGCCCGCCGCCATCGGCGTCGGCACGCCGATGGCCGACGCCACCAAAGTGGGCGACAGCTTCTACACCAATGAGGGGATCGACAATGTGCTGGTCTCGCGCGACGGTTTTTGCGATGCCGCCACGGTGGTGTATGCCCATGGCCATGACCTCAAAGACCCGCTGATCTCGCCGATCTATGGCGACATGCATGGCTTTCCGCCCGCCATTCTGACCACCGGCACGCGCGATCTTTTGCTGTCGAACACGGTGCGCACCCACCGCAAATTGCGCCGCGCCGGGGTGGAGGCGGACCTGAATGTCTATGAGGGCGAAAGCCACGCCCAATATGGCCGCGGCGACAACATCCCCGAAACCCGCGAAGCCTTTGGCGAGATCGCGGCATTTTTTGCCAAACACATGGCGCGGTGAGGCGTTAAGCGGCACCTCAACATCGCGCATCCGTCAAACGAAGTCCGACGCCGGCCCGAACGGCGCGCGCACCAAGCATGGGACGGCCCCCCGCGATTGTGCTATAGAGCGGCGGGGCGGGGTCGGCATGAAATTCATTCCTCTCATTTTCGCGGGGCTGAGGCGCAACCGAGCGCGCAGTACCCTTACTCTGCTTTCCGGTATGGTGGCGTTTTTGTTGTTCGGGCTCTTGCAGGGGGCCGACACGTTTTTCGCGCAATTCGTAAGCAACCAGCATCTGGACGTCCTGGTGATCAGCAACCCGGCCTATTTGCCGATGCCTTTTGCTTATCTGCGCCAAATAGCGGCGCTGTCCGGTGTGCGCGATATTTCTTACGGGAATGAAACCAACGGCTATTTCAAAGACCCGAAAAACGGGCTTGGCTTCCTGGCCTATGATCCTTCCCTTTTCCAGGTGGACCAAGGTCCGATAAAAGCTTCGCCGGAAGATCGGCGGGCCTTGGCGCAAACGCCCAACGGCGCCCTGATTACGCGGGGCCTGGCGCAAAGGACCGGTTGGAAACGCGGAGACCAGGTGTCCGTGCATGTCCAGTCCCTGCCGCAAAAAAGCGGTAGCATGGATTGGCAGCTCCGCATTGTCGGATTGGTGGAACTGGAAGGCGGACTTGGCAGCGCCGATTCCGTTGTTTTGACCAATTACGATTACATCGACAAGGGCCGCGCTATCGGCGCAGGCACGGTGACGCAATTCCTGGCCCGTATCGCAAATCCGGCGCGCGCGGGAGCGATCTCGGAGGCCATCGACAATCTGTTCGTGAATTCTCCCGTACAGACCAGGACCATGAGCGCGAGGGATCTCGCACAGTCGCTGTTGGCCCGCATCGGCAATATAGACTTCTTCCTGGATTCCATCCTGGCCGCCGTTTTCTTCACTCTGTTGCTCCTGGTCGGCAATGCCCTGATGCAATCCTTCCGCGAGCGGATTCCCGAGTTTGCCATCCTCAAGACTCTGGGCTTCACGGACGGCCAAGTGGCCGTTCTGGTGATGGGCGAAGCGGTGTTTCTCTGCCTGGGTGCCGCGGTCCTTGGGCTGGCGCTCGCCTGGTTTGGTGTGCCCGCGCTCGCCAGGGTGCTTGGCGGCTTGTTGCCCCATCCGCCTCCGATTGTGGTGCTCGAGGGTTTGATCGCGGCGGCCCTGATCGGAATTGTCTGCGGGCTGATACCGGGCTGGAAGGCGCGCCGCCTTACCGTCATCCAGGCGCTGGTGAGGCGGTAAGGACATGAGCATTTTTCGCCAGCTTGCCGCGGTAATCCGCATCAATCTGGCCACGCTTCCCCAACGCTGGGGCGCGGCATTGGTATTGATGGCCGGGGTGGCAGGCGTGGTGGGTGTCCTGGTCAGCGTGTTGGCGATGGTTCAGGGATTTGAACATGTTTTCGCCGCGGCGGGACGGGCAGACCGGGCCATCATTGTGTCCCAAGGTGCCCAAAGCGAAGGCAGTAGCTTCTTGTCGCGCGATGCCGCCGCCGCGGTGCCCGATGCGCCGGGCATCGCACGGGACGTCCAGGGGCGGCCTATTCTATCTGCGGAGATGCTGACCCAGTTTCGCGCCGTCGCCTTCAATGATGGCGTCATCAAGAACGTGTTGCTGCGCGGCGTCGGCCCGCTGGCGACCACGCTCCGGCCGGAACTGCATCTGGTTCAGGGCCGGATGTTCCATTCCGGTCTGCATGAAGTGATTGTGGGGGCGGCCCTGCAGAACCAGTTCCGCGGTTTCGCGGTGGGAGATCAGCTTACCATCCAGAACAGCAGCTGGACCATTGTGGGAAGTTTCGCGTCCGGCAATGACAGTTTGCACGATTCCGAAATACTGGCCGACGCGCCGACCTTGATGTCGGCCTTTCACCGAACCGGTTATCAGAGCATCACGGTCAGGCTTGCCGGCCCTGCCGCCCTCAAAACCCTAATCACCGCATTGGGCGGTAATGCCTCGGTCGTGGTGGAAGTGGTGCGCGAGGATGAATTTTTCGCGCGACAATCGAGGGACTTTGCTCAAATACTGACGGTATTCGGCTATTTTATCGGCGGCGTCATGGCGGTGGGCGCGGTGTTTGCGGCCCTTAACACCATGTATGCCGTGGTGGCCGCACAAGCCGTCTTTATCGCCACCTTGCGCGCCATGGGCTTCCACGCTCTATCGGCATTGGGGGCGGTGTTTCTCGAATCCTTGTTGCTGTCGGCCATCGGTGCGCTTGCGGGGACGGCCATAGCCTGGGTTTTATTCGGAGGCCACACCCTCAACATGTTGACGGGGTCGCAGAGCCAAATGGTATTTTCCCTGCAAATCACGCCCGCGCTTGTCACCCTGGGCATAGTCTGGGCCCTGGCGATCGGCTTTGTCGGCGGCCTGTTTCCCGCCATCCGCGCCGCTCGCCTGCCCGTGGCAGTGGCGCTGCGCGGGTCGTAAGAACGCGCTGCCTGCGCCGGAGGGAGCGGGCGATGATTGGAGCGGGTTAAGGGCGGTTATTAACGCAGCAGCTCGTCGCACAAAATCGGGCCGTACGTCACCTGCGCCGGGGGATTGTCGGGGGTTTGGTGTAAACCACCAGAAACTCCGCGCCTTTGGACCCGGCACTTTCGCACGGCGTCGTGCCAAGATTCCACAAACCGTAATCCACGCTCCAAATCTGCGGCACGACGCAGACGCCGTTCAGGACCGCCGACTGACCCAGGCAAATGACGGTCCGGTCCGGCGAGAAGAGATGCCGGCTCTTGAGCGCGGCGATATAGGCGCCATACTGAAGGCATTCGTCCAGCATGGCCGGGCGGGGTGCCCCTTCCTTCCGGGACTTGATGCTGGCGAGCACCGTCTTGACGTCCGTGTCCTGTTTCGGCGTGAAGAGCCCCATATTCGCCAAATGGGAATCGCTGCGCAGAAGCGGAAAGTTTTTCGCCGTGATGTCGGGGGTCACATGACTGTATTCGCCCTGCTTGAGCAGCGCGGGAATGCCCAGATCATCCTGGATGACGAAGCCGACGGGAATTCGGCGCCACAGCGCCTGGTCGGCCCGGTACCGGCTGGTCAGCCACGACTGCAGGCCGAACGCAGCCCCGATAGCCAAAAGCAACGCCGTCGAAAATCCCAGAGAAAAGAATCCCAGAGCCCGCATCGCCGTCCCCTCCTATCCCCGTGACGGGGCGGTCACCGGCAGCGCATGCCCTTTGCCCGTCAAGTGCACCGCAAACCGATTGCCAATGGTAACCCACGCAGGCGCGTTCCGCCACGTGGCTGCGGCGCCGGAATATTAAGGAAGCAAAGTGGCGGATTGGAGAGCGGATGAAGGGGTGAAGGTCTCCTCATAACGCGGCGCCACTAAGGCGCTGGTTCGGACTGGCCTTCACGGGCTAGGCGCGTTGCGCAGGCCCTTTTCCTCGAACTGCAAGACCTGCTGGGCGAAGATGGTCTTGCCCTGGGCGACGGAAGTGGCGGAAATCAGATCGTCTAGGTCGCGCGGCGAATAGGCACCGTCCGGCGCGCGCAGGGCGATTCCGGCAGCGACGTCCATTTGCTCATTCTGCACCGTCAGTGCGTCCATAAGCGAGCCGAATACGTTATAAACATACACATATTTCTCCAGTTCGGCATGGGGCATCAGGTCCAGGGTGCCGTTCTGCTTCACGCTTTGCCACACCCCGTCGCGCGGACGGATGAACAGCCAGGAATAGTTCAATTTTCCGGCAACAGGCTTGTGGGCATCGCGCGCCGTGCGCAGCAGCGTCATGTCCTGCTTAAGTTCGGCCAGCACCCGCATCATTTCGGCATCGTTTTGCCCGGCGATGGCGCGATTTTCAGCTAATTCCGTCGCCAAGTCATGCCGCGCTGTCTGAAGTTGGCTTAAGTGGTGGATGTATTCCACGCTCTGCTCCAGCCCGATGGCAATAAGAAGACCGATGGTGATGGTGACGATGTGTATGAAGAAGTCCTTCCAGGTGTGGATACCCGCATGAGGCGCATGAACGTCCAGCATGGGCTCGTAGCTTTCCTCAAAGTGTGAAGTTTCGGCGGCGGGTTGCGGATCGGCGGCTGGAGGCAGGATCTGGTCGTCGGCCATGGAGCGCCCTTGCCAGTTCAGATCTGTCGTCGGCGAAAAGATCAAGAATAGAAACTGCAAAATTGTTCTGCAAATTTCAGCTAAGTGCTGGAGCGGGTGAAGGGAATCGAACCCTCGTATGCAGCTTGGGAAGCTGCCGTTCTACCATTGAACTACACCCGCTCATTCCGAGCGTTCTATCACAGGTCGGTGGCGATTTCTCCCGGCCCGTCGCTTGCGCTCCGTGCGTTCGTCGCTCGAAACAGTCCACTGGACTGTTTCGTTCGCCCGTCGGGCGAACCGCTCCTCACTCATTGAACTACACCCGTATCTGAGGTGTCTCTATCATAAGGTCGGTGTTTCCGCCCAGCCCCTTGCCAGGGAATTCTTGCCGACTGACAGTCTTGTACTTGCCTCCCCCGGCCGTTAGCGTCCCGTCAAACAAAATAATCGGGAGGAATGCTTGTCCGAGGCTTTGTCGGCGCGGCGCTGGGCGCGGCTTACCCCGATCGTTTTCATCACCTATAGCCTGGCCTATGTCGACCGGGCCAATTTCGGGCTGGGCGCCGCCGGCGGCATGGCGGCGGATCTGCACATTTCCGGTGAGCAAAATTCGCTGCTGGGGGCGCTGTTCTTCCTCGGCTATGCCCTGTTCCAGATTCCGGTTGCCCGCCTGTCCGAGCGCAACGCCAAAAGCGTGATGTTCTGGAGCATGCTGCTATGGGGCATCTGCGCGTCCTTGACCGGCGTCGTCACCAATCTCGCTTTGCTGTATGTCGTGCGCTTTGTCCTGGGCATGATGGAAAGCGCGGTCCTGCCGGGGATGATCATCTTCCTCAGCCATTGGTTCACCAGGGCCGAACGTTCGCGCGCCAATGCCTTTCTGATCCTGGGCAATCCCATCACCGTTCTGTGGATGTCGGTGCTGTCCGGCTACTTGGTCAAAGATTTCAGCTGGCGCGGCATGTTCATCATTGAAGGCGTGCCGCCCATCATCTGGGCCTTTGTCTGGTGGTGGCGGGTGGATAACCACCCGCATGAGGCCAAATGGCTTGACCCCGCCGAGGCCGAAATCGTCAGTGCCAGGCTGGTCAGCGAACAAAAGGGCATTCCCCCTGTGGCGGGCATCGGAGCTGCCTTCGCTTCGCCCGTGGTGGTCCTGCTGGCCCTGCAATATTTCTGCTGGTCGGTGGGGATCTACGGATTCATCCTCTGGCTGCCCTCGATGCTGAAGCAAGGCAGTGCCATCGGCATTGTCGGGATCGGCTGGCTGTCGGCGGTGCCTTATCTGCTGGCGGCGCTGATGATGGTGGTCTGTTCTTTCGCTTCCGACCGCAACGGCCGCCGCAAGCCTTTTGTCTGGCTGCCGCTCCTGATCGGGGCGGGCTGCTTCTATGGCTCCTATGCGCTGGGCTCGGGCAATTATTGGTTGAGCTTTGCTCTTCTGGTGGCCGCGGGCGGCGCCATGTACGCGCCTTATGGCCCCTTCTTCGCCTTCATATCCGAGACCTTGCCGCGCAATGTCGCCGGCGGGGCCACCGCCCTGATCAACAGCGTCGGTGCTTTGGGCTCTTTCGTGGGAACCTATGCGGTGGGCTGGCTGAACGCGGCGACCGGCAGCACGCATTTGTCTTATGCCTTGATGGCCCTGGCCCTGCTGCTGTCGGCGGTACTGACCATGCTGGCCCGGGGGCATCAGTCCGCAGGCACGCTCGCGCGCAGCTCATAGCGCAAGCAAGGGCGGCTTTCGCCGTCGCGCATAATATCGGCCGCCCTGCCGCGTGGCTGAAAATTCAAATGCTCCAGCAGCCGGATGGCGCGGGCGTTGCCGGCCTGGACGCGCGCGGCGATGCGGCTCAGCGCCATCGGCGCGAAGCCGTGGTCCAGCACCGCGGCGACACCTTCGCGCGCCAATCCTTGTCCCCAATACTCGCGGCGAAAAGCAAAGCCGATCCAGGCCTCGTCATTTGCGCTGGGCTTGAGATCGATGCTGCCGATCGCCGTGCCGGCCGCGAGCGCCGTCCAGCAGAAAAAGCTTCCCGCCGCCATGCCGGCCAATTCGTCCTCAATCTGGGCTTGCATGGTCGCCAAGCGCGGCAATGGGGGCCGCGCCCAATAGGTCATGGCTTCAGGATCGCCCAGAATCGCGAATAGCGCCGCAGCGTCATCGCGGATCATGGGGCGCAGCACCAGCCGCGCCGTCGTCAGAATCATGGCGCCCATATCGGGAACAAAAGCATTGGGAACAAAAGTGCAGGGAACAAAAACATGAGGCGGCCGGCGCGTTTTTCGCGCCGTAGCCGCCTCAAGACTGCCCCCTTCAAAATGGACTTTTCCGGCATTGCCTTCAGCCGCGGGGTTTCCCCAAACCGTCCGTCCGCGACAGAACTAATGTGCCGGACTCGCGGAGAGACGCAACAGCGCTGCCGCTTCCCGCGCGATTTTCATCCGCGCTTGTGGATTTTGAGCAACGTTTCATTCGGTTAATGGGGAACCGGCGCGCTCAAGGTAGGCGGAAATGCTTAGAAAGCTTCAAAGCTTGGCGCTGGTAGTTCGAACCGATGCCTTGGCCATAGGTTTGCGGCGGCGGATCGGTCAGGCGCTCGAACACCAGCCGGCCGACGATCTGGCCATGTTCCAGAATGAAGGGCACTTCGCGTGAGCGCACTTCCAACACGGCGCGCGCGCTGGGCGGTTTGCCGGGCTCGAAGCCGAAACCGGGATCGAAGAAGCCGGCATAATGAACGCGAAATTCGCCCACCAGCGGATTGAACGGCACCATCTCGGCGGCATGGTCGGGCGGAATCGCCACCTGTTCGCGGCTGGCCAGGATGTAGAACTCGTCCGGATCCAGCACCAGGTGACCGGCATCATTGGCTTCGATCGAATCCCAGAATTCATGCGGACCCAGCGAGGCGGGACGATCGACATCGATCAGGCCGGTATGGCGCTTGGCGCGCCAGCCGATTCGTCCCGGCCCCTTCAGATCAATCGAAAATCCCAATCCATTGTCGATGTCCGGCTCGCCATCGACCAAAGGATGTTCGCCGTGCAGCCGGCGCAATTGGGTATCGCTGAATTGCGGCGAACCGTGACGCAGCCGCAATTGATTGAGCCGCGAACCCTTGCGCACCAACACGGGAAAGGTCTGCGGACTGATCTCGGCGTAAAGCGGCCCGCGATAACCCGGCACGATGCGGTCAAAAGTTTCGGCATTATCGGTGATCAGGCGGGTGAAGACATCGATGCGCCCGGTCGAGCTTTTGGGATTGGCGGCGCCGGCGATGCGGGCGGAAAAATCCGCCCGTTCCAGCAGCGGCACGATATAGACGCAGCCGGTCTCCAGCACCGCGCCCTGGCGAAGATCGATTTCATGCATGAAGACGCTGGGCAGCTTGTCGGCGACACGGGCGTTTGGACCAGGCAGGAAGCTGGCCCGTACCCGGTACGCTATCGCGCCCAGGCGAAGGTCGATGCTGGCGGGCTGGATCTGGCCATCGACAAAGGGCTCGTCGGCAAGGACTTCGCGCCCCCCCGATAGCAGTCGCGCCAACACATGGCTGGGCAGGATGCCGGTGGAAAAACGGCCATAGCCGTCTTCGGCCGGGGCGATATCGCGAAGCTCGGTCATGGCGCGGTTATAGGCGGCGGCAGGCACGCGGTCACCGCCGCGCCGCCCAGAAAGTCCCGGATATCCCCAATCGCTTCCGCCAGCCCGCAGCGTTTGACCGGCGCCTCGGGCGGAAAGGCGGCCAAAAGGCGCGAGGGCGTCGCCCCTTCCAGGATGACGAAACAGCCGCGATCCTCCGGCCCCCGGATCAGCCGCCCGAAGGCCTGTTTCAGGCGGAAGCGGGTCAACAGGTCGTCATAGCCCTTGCCGAAACGGGCCCGGCGGGCCTTGTGCAGGATGGTCGGCTTGGGCCAGGGCACTTTGTCGAACACCACCAGGCGCAAGCTGCGCCCCGGCACATCGACCCCGTCGCGCAAGGCATCGGTGCCCAGCAGGCAGGCATTCTCCTCGGCGCGGAACAAATCGACCAGCGCGCCGGTGTCCAGCCGGTCGACATGCTGGGCATAGAGGGAGATGCCGGCATCGGCCAGGGGCGCGGCGATGCGGCTTTCGGTATCGCGCAAGGCGCGCACCGCGGTGAACAGGCCAAGCCCGCCGCCGCCCGCCGCCAGGAACAATTCGCGCATCGCCGCCGCCAGTGCCTCGGGATCGCGGCGGGCGACATCCTTGACGATGAAGATGCGGGCCTGGTCGCGATAGAGGAAAGGCGAGCCGAAACTGCTGCGGCGCGCCGGCTGGGGCAGATGCAAGGCGCCGGTGCGCACTTCGGCGCTTTGCCAGTCCTGCTGATCGTCGCCGGCATCGCGCAACGTCGCGGAGGTGATCAGCGCGCCATGCGCAGGCTCGAGAATTTCCGCCGCCAGCGGGATCGTGGGATCGACCCAATGCCGTTCAAAGCCGATATCGTAATCGCGTCCTTCTTCGCGGGCGATCTCGAACCAGTCGGTGAAGTCGGCCGGTATTTCGCCGGTCTCCAGCGTTTCCAGCATCTGCGCCCAGGCCGGCAGCACCAGCTTGGCGCGCCGGTCCAGCCCGCGTGCCGCCGCTTCCAGCCGGGCACGGGTGTAAGGCTCCAAGGTGGCGCTTTTCTCGTCCATTTTCTTGCGCAGCAGACGGGACAGTTTCAGCAAGGGCTCGGCGATGCGTTTCAGTGCGCGCGACAAACCCTGAACCGCGCGCAGGGTTTCTTCGCCCAAAGGCTGCGGCTCCGCCTCCAAAGTATAGAACCCGTCGCGGTCGTCACTGCGGGCGCGGACATGGCGATAGACTTCGGCCAGGAAGATTTCGCCCGGACCGCGCGCGCCGGGTCCCAGCCGCGACAACCAGCCTTCACCCGCCAGGGCGCCTGTCGCCTGCACCGCATCGTCCAGCGCTCCTTGCGCGTCCTCGTCATCGGCGATCAGATCCTTGAGCCGTTCCTCCAGCCCCCGCATGCGGGTGCGGGCGCGGCCTTCCGGCCCGCGAATCCAGCGCCGCAACTCCGCCATCTCGCGCCCCGACAGCAGCGCCGCGAAGCCGCTATCGGCGGCGTCGAACAGATGATGCCCTTCGTCGAAGACATAACGCAGCCGGCGCTCGGGCGGGGTGTCGGTGGTTTGATCCGTCGCCAGCCAATCGCTGGCGGCCTGCGCGATCACCAGAGCATGATTGGCGACCACGATCGGGGCATGGCGGGCGCGGCGAATGGCGCGCTCGATAAAACAGATGCGGTAATGCGGGCAGGCGGCATAAATGCATTCGCCGCGCCTGTCGGTGACCTCGCCCAGCGGCATGGATGCGGCCAGGAAGGCGGGAAAGCCGGCGCCCGACAGATCCCCATCGGTGCCCGAGCCGATCCAGCGCGCCACCAGTCCCAGCGCCACGCTGCGCTGGCCCGGCGCCAGGGCGGTGCGCTTGGCAGCTTCTTCGAAATTCAACAGGCAGAGATAATTTTCCCGCCCCTTGCGCACCACCGCTTTTTCGGCGCGCTCGATGGGATCGGGATAAAGCCGGGCGATCTCCTGCACGATCTGGCGCTGAAGATTGCGGGTATAGGTCGAAATCCAAAGTCCCGGCCCGTTCTTCTCCGCCCAAAGCGAGGCCGGCGCGAGATAGCCCAGGGTCTTGCCCGTGCCGGTGCCGGCCTCGACCAGGGCGATGCGCGGCGCGCCGGAATCCTCGCGCGGGCCGAAGGCATAGGTGGCGGCGTCGCTATAGGCCGCCTGCTCCGGACGCGGCGTGCCGACCAGGCTGGCCAGGCGCGCGCGCGCCTCGCTAGGTTCCACCGCCTGGCTGCCGGGCGTGCCCACCGGCGCTTCGTCTTCCCAGACCGGCAAGACCCGCCAGGCTTCCAGGCCGGCGATGGGCGAGCCCTGCGGTGTCTCCACAGCGGCGGCGGCTTGCAGCAGCGGCCCCCAGCGCCAGCCCGCCCGCGTCAGGGTGCCGATCAGCGGCCCCAATTTGCTCCTGGCCTCCGCAGTCAGCCCGGCGATTTCGTCCAGCAGGCAAGCGGCGATGGCGAATAGGGCTTTGGCTTGGTCTTCCGGCGTTTCGGGCGCGTCCAGCGCCAGCAGGCGCGCCAAGCCCAGCGCGCTGGGCACGAAAGGCTGCCCCGGGCGCACAAAAGCGAAAAGTTCCAGCACATCGAACAGCGGCCTGGCGGCGGGCGCTTTCAGCCGCCCCGCCACAAAGCCGGCATGGGCCACCAGGACTTCGCCGGATTGAAACAGCTCGCGCGCCGCCGGCCGTTCGATTCGCTGGAACGTGCCGTCCGCGCGGCACAGGGCCGCGCCGGGCGGGGCAGGCACCAGCGCGGCAATGCCGCGGAGCGCGGCGGGTATGGGAAGCATCCGCCATATAAACCATTTCGCGGCGCGCTACCTAGAGCGCAATTGGGTGAAGTGTGCAGCGGTTCACCCGTAAAATTGCGCGACAATCAAAGAATCTAGAACATGATCTGATTCAATTGAATCAGATCATGTTTCAGGCGACATCCGGATAGAGATGATTCAAGGCGAGGCGGGTGCGTAGCTGTTCTGCGACCACCTGCTGGGCGGCGTTGCGCAGCGCATGGGGGTCGGCGCCTTCGCGGGTCTTCTGGGCGAATTGGCGCGCCGCCTGGGTGACGGCGCTAAGGCCAAGTCCGCCCGCGGCGCCGATAATGTCCTGGGCCAGGCGCGCGGCCTCTTCCCATTTTTCCTGGGCACAAGCCTGCGCCAAATCATCGGCAAGCTGTTCGGCGGTGACGACATAACTTTGCAGAATGTCGATCAGCGCCGTCACGCCCACCGATTTCTCCAGGGTCGAGAACGCCACCGCATCGATGGGGGCGATCAACTCCTGCGGCGCGTGGCTTTCGCCGGCATGGCCCGGCAGCACCGACTGGATTGCGCGATAAAGAGCCTCGCCGCTGACCGGCCAGCGCAAGGTGCAATCACTGGCGGCCGGCGCAGGGTCGCCGCGCAGCATCACCGCCACCATGGGGGTTTTCGCACCCGGCGCGGCGGCCAGCAGATCGGCATCGCCGGCGCCCACAATCACAAGATCGAAGGCCTGTCGTCCGGCGCGGGCGGCGGCATCGGCGGCGCTGTCGGCGATGGTGATGCGATTGCCGAACGGCTCCAGCAGATTGAGGATGGTGGGCGCGACATTGGGCGCCGGCGTGAACACCAGGATGGCCAGGCCCTGCGGCGCCACCGCCGGGGCATCGGGGCGCGACACCGCTCCGCCGGCGATGAATCCGGTCTGGCCCGAGACCGGCAGGGTAAACCAGAACTGGGCGCCTTGGCCGGCAAGGGATTCAAAGCCGATCGCGCCGCCCGCCTGTTCGACAATGCGCTTGGTGACGGCCAGGCCCAAGCCGGCGCCCTGTTCCTTGCGGGCGTAAGAAGAATCCCCCGGCGAGAAAGGCTGGAACAGCAAGGGCGCGGCCGTCGCCGAGACGCCTTTGCCGGTGTCGCTGACGACAAAGCGCACAAAGCTTTGGCCGCGTTCGTCGGTCTCGCAATCCAGACGGATATCGACCGCGCCGCGGTCGGTGAATTTGAGGGCATTGTCGGCCAGCTTCAGCAGCGCCTGGCGCACCCGCCGGGGGTCCGCGGCCACGCGCGGGATTTCGGCGGAGCAGGACAGATTGAGCCGCAGGCGTTTTTCCCAGGCACGCGGTTGCAGCAGTCTGGTGACGGCGCGGGCGGTCTGCATCGCATCGCAGTCCTCGTCCTCGAGCCGGTCGTCATCGTCGCGGGAGAGGGCGATGACGTCGTCGAGCAGGGTCTGCAAGCCCCGTCCGGCTTCCAGCATCACTTTGACATGATCGGCCTGCTGCTTGGGCAGGTCCGCGCGCTCGAGCAATTGCGCCATGCCCAGCAGGGCATTCATCGGCGTGCGCAGTTCATGGCTGATATTGGCGAGGAAGGCGGATTTGGCGTTGGCGCAAGCCCGCGCCTCGTCGCGGGCGACGATGGCCTCGCTTTTCTCGCGCGACAATTCGACGATTAGATCGGCGTTTTCGGTGCGCAGCTGCAGTCCGTCATCGATCAGCCGGCCCATGCCCGAGCAATAAGAGATCAGCACGGCGCCGAAAATTCCCACCAGCAGCGCCGTCATGACGGCATAGGCCCCGCCTTGGATCAGCAGCATGCCGACCAAGGGCCCAAGCGAGAACAAGGTATGGACGGCGAAGGCGCGGCGATGCGCCGAACGGGCGATGAATTCGGTTGCCGTCATCCCCAGATAGGCCAGCGCCAGATAGGCCTGGGCGGGAAACGAACCCCAGCTGAACCAGAACAACGCTCCCAAGCCCCAGCTTGCGCCCGCGATGGCCGAAACAAAGGTGTAACGGTCGGCCCAATAATGCGGATCGCTGCCGGGGGCGCGATGTTTGTAGGCGGTGGTGAGGTGCTCGGCCGCGATCACCACACTGATCTGGAACAGCAGCGGGATCACCGGCAGCATGCCCAGCCGGTGGCCGGCGATCAGGGCGGCCGGAACGCACAGCACCGCGAAAGGCAGCGACAGGTAATGGCGGCCCAAGGCATAGAGGACATCGATGCGCCCGGCGAATATCTGCCCGGCGTCCTGGCGATGCGCGGTGTCGTTTGCCGTCATTGACGCTAACCCTCGATAAAGCCTAGCTTTCCCGCCCTTTCCAACCCCTTAAGAATAGCCCTAACGAAGAGTGAGTTTTCCGGTGAAAGACGTGCGTCTACAGGGACTTGAAGCCAAAGCCTGGCCGTTCGAGGAAGCCCGCAAGCTGCTGGCACGCGTCGAGAAGCGCCGTGCCGCCGGCCAGAGTGTCGAAGGCGTGCTGTTCGAGACCGGGTATGGGCCATCCGGGCTGCCGCATATCGGCACCTTCGGGGAAGTCGCGCGCACCTCCTGGGTGCGTCATGCCTTCGAGACCATCAGCGATATTCCCACCCATCTGATCGCTTTCTCCGACGACATGGATGGCCTTCGTAAAGTGCCGGACAATCTGCCCCAGCCGCAGATGCTGGCGGCCAATCTGGGCAAGCCGCTGACTTCGATCCCCGATCCCTTCGGCACCCACGAAAGCTTCGGTCATCACATGAATGCGCGGCTGCGCGCGTTTTTGGATCATTTCGGTTTTCGCTATGAGTTCTACAGCGCGACGCAGACTTACAAGTCGGGCCGCTTCGATGCGGCGCTGCTGCGCATTCTGGAAAATTACGACAAGGTCATGGCGGTGATGCTGCCGACCTTGGGCGAGGAACGTCAGCAGACCTATTCGCCTTTCCTGCCGGTCTCGCCGCGCTCCGGCAAAGTGCTGCTGGCCAAAGTGGTCGGCCGCGACGTCGCCAAGGGTACTATCACCTATATCGAGGAAGACGGGAGCCCCGAAACCGTTCCCGTCACGGGCGGGCATTGCAAGCTGCAATGGAAGCCCGACATGGGCATGCGCTGGGCGGCGCTGGGGGTGGATTACGAGATGTATGGCAAGGACCATCTCACCAGCGCCAAGCTGTATGACGCGATCTGCCGCATCGCCGGGGGCACGCCGCCCGAGCAATTCATGTTCGAGCTGTTCCTCGACGAAGAGGGGCAGAAAATTTCCAAATCCAAGGGCAATGGCATCACCGTCGAGCAATGGCTGAGCTATGGCACGGCCGAAAGCCTGGCGCTGTTCATGTTCCAGAAGCCGCGCGCCGCCAAACGGCTTTATTTCGACGTCATCCCCAAAGCGGTCGACGATTATATCGCCCTGCTGGAAAGCTATAATTCCAACGAGACGTCTGAGGCCGAGCGGCTGGAAAATCCGGTTTGGCATATTCATGCCGGCAAGGTGCCGCAGGAGCGTTATCCCGTCAGTTTCGCGCTGCTGCTCAACCTGGTCTCCGCCTCCAATGCCCATAACCGCGAAGTGCTGTGGGGCAATATCCGCGCCTATGCGCCGGCGGCGACGCCTGAGGAAAATCCCGGGTTGGATCATCTGGTGGGCTATGCGCTGCGCTATTACGAGGATTTCGTAAAGCCGGCGAAGAAATTCCGCGAGCCCGATGCGAAGGAGCGTGCCGCGCTCGAAGATCTGGCATCCCGGCTGGAAGCGCTGGGCGACGAACGCGACGGCGCCGCGGTGCAGAATGTGGTCTATGAAGTGGGCAAGGCGCATGGCTTCGAGCCGCTGCGCGCCTGGTTCGCGGCGCTCTATGAAGTGCTGTTCGGCCAGACGGCGGGGCCGCGCTTCGGCTCCTTCGCCGCGCTGTTCGGCTGCGGGGAGACCGCCGCCCTGATCCGCCGCGCACTGGCCGGCGAATTCGTGGCATGAAGAAGGTGGTGCTTGCGCTGATTGCGCTGGCGGGCCTGACCCAGGCGGCGTTCGCGCGTGACGCGCTTTACGATCTCTATGCGGGGGGAAAATATGACGAGGCGATGCGCGCCGGTGCCGCTGCCGGCGATGCGCATGGTTACGCCATCGCGGCGCGGGCGGCGCTGGCGGATGCGGTGCTGCGCCCCGCCCCCTGCATGGACTGTCTGCAGCGGGCGGAGGCATTTGCCCGCCAGGCGGTGGCGGCCGATCCCGCCCAGGCGGATGGACAAATCTGGCTTGCCGTTTCCCTAGGCTATGAATCGCGCCTGACGGGCGTGGTGATGGCGCGGCTGCACGATACCCCGGCGCAGTCCAAAGCGGCGCTGGATGCGGCCCTGAAGGACGATCCGAAGAACCCATATGCGGTGTCGGCACTGGGCGGCTGGCATATCGAAGTGGTGCGCGGCGGCGGCGCCTGGCTCGCGGGGATGCTCTACGGCGCCCGTGAAAGCGAAGCGCTGACGCTGTTCGACCGCGCGGTGAAGCTGGCGCCGGGCAATGTCGCGGTGCGCTATCAGATCGCGCTGTCGCTGGCCGGTTTCGATCCGACGAAATACCGGACGCGAATCGAGAGCGAGCTGGAAGCGGCGATGCGCGACACGCCCGCCTCGGCCTATGAAAAAGCTATCCAGACTCGGGCCGCCGATCTGCTCGCATTGCTGCGGCGGGGTGACGAAGATAGGTTCGCTGCGACGTTGCGCAAATATCAAGGCTATCCATAAATGATACTGGATGCCGCTGCCCGCCTCCTGCGCTGCCTGCCGGCTGAGACCGCACATTCCCTGACGGTGTCTTTGGCCGCCACGGCCGCGCCGCTGTTGCCGCGCGCGCCCGCCGACGATCCGCGTCTGGCGGTGACGGCGCTGGGACGGCGTTTCGCCAATCCGATCGGCCTCGCAGCCGGCTTCGACAAGAATGCGGTCGCGGCAAAGGCCATGGGCAAACTCGGTTTCGGCTTTGTCGAATGCGGCACCGTCACGCCCCGGCCCCAGGCCGGCAATCCGCGTCCCCGGCTGTTCCGCCTGGCCGAAGACGGCGCCGTGATCAACCGGATGGGCTTCAACAATGACGGCATGGCGCGGGCGGCGGACAATCTGCGGCGGGCCAGGGCGCCCATTACCGGCATCAATATCGGCGCCAATAAGGACAGCACCGATCGGATCGCCGATTATGTCACCGGCTTTCGCGCCCTCGCGCCGCTGGCCGATTATGTCGCCGTCAATATTTCCTCGCCCAACACGCCGGGTCTGCGCGGGTTGCAGAACCGGGAGGAATTGACTCGGCTATTGGACAGTTTGACGGGCGCGCGGGCTGCGATGCAGTTCGTACCCCTGCTGCTCAAGATCGCCCCCGATCTGGATGATGCGGCGCTGGATGATATTGCCCAAGTGGTGCTGGCCGCCGGCATCGAAGGCCTCATCGTCTCCAACACCACGATTGCGCGCCCAGCGCTGCGCTCCGCGTCGGCGGATGAACAGGGCGGCTTGTCGGGCAAACCCTTGCTGGCGTCCTCCACGCGTATCCTGGGCGAGATGCGCCGCCGCGTCGGCAGCAAACTGGTGCTGGTCGGTGTTGGCGGCATTTCCAGCGGCGCCGATGCCTATGCCAAAATCCGCGCCGGCGCCTCGCTGGTCCAGCTCTATACCGCTCTGGTTTATGAGGGGCCGGGTCTGGTTGCCCGCATCAAGTGCGATCTGCTGGCGCTGTTGGCGCGGGACGGCTTTGCCTCAGTGATGGATGTGGTGGGCGCCGATATTGCTTAACCGGCCTTAATCCCCGTCAAAGTTGACGAGCCGTCACGAAAGTGCAGACTCAGGTCCATGACGGCCGGACGCCGCGAGCTGACCAAAAGCCAGAACCGCCAGGCCATCCTGGTGGCGGCGCGTCAGGTCTTCGCCGATCTGGGCTTCGGCGCCGCCACGGTCCGCGACATCATCCGCGCCACCCCGCTCGCCTCCGGCACCTTCTACAATTATTTCAAGTCCAAGGAAGAAGTGTACCAGGCGATCCGCGACGAGGTGGCGCTCACCATCGTCCCGCGGCTGCAGGAAGAGCGCGCCAATGCGGCGACGGCCGAGGAATTCCTGGCCGCGTCTTTTGGCGCCTTTTTCGAATTCGTCGTAGCCCAACAGGGAGAAGTCCGCAGCGACCGCCCGGAGGCGAGCCGGTTGCGGCTGGACACGCCCGAAGTGGTGGCCGGCTTTGGGGCGCTGCGCGCCGATCTGGAAAGCGCCATCGCCCGGGGGCTTTTTCCCAATATCGATCCGCATTTCCTCAGCGCGGCGATGGCGGGCGTGGCCTTCGAGATTTCCGAACAAATGCTGCGGCGCGGATGCGGCGCGGCGCCGGCGAGGGATTTCGCCACCGCGCTGTTCCTGGGCGGGATCAAGGCCCTGGCGCCGCCAGGTTGAGATCGGGCTCCACCGTGTCGTGGAACTGCTGCAGATCGACCATGCGCTGGCCGCCCGGGCCGACGGATACGACATCGACGAAGCGCCGGTTCCACAGAATCTCTTCGGCCATATAGGAGTGGCGGGCATAGATGTGGTCGGCGATGGTCTCATCCATGCCCGACAGCATGATGACAATCTCCAGATCGCGTTCGATCATCTCCGCCAGCCCCAGGCCATAAAGCGGTGAGCCCGGTTCGATCGGATGCAGCACCGTCCAGGACAGCGCGAAAAGCGGATTGGAGGCGCGCAGCAATTTCAGTTCCTGGAAACGGCGCATGGAAACGCCCTCGATGGTGCGGTAATTGCCCGCCAGCGAAACCGTGATATGGGCGTCGAGGATGGAATTGCCGCGCTGGTTCGCGGCACGGAACATCAGGGTCGGGACCCCGTCGAAGGACGTCACCACCGCCACTTTCGAGAAAACCACCCGCGCGAAAGGCCGCGAGAAACGGGCGAAGATGACGCCGGTGTAAAGGGCGATGATCAGGATGCTGGTGAAGCTTTCCGCCGTTACCACCAGATTGGCGTAAAGCGAGCGCGGCGCCATCACGCCATAGCCCAGCGTGCCCAGAGTCTGCACGCTGAAGAAAAAGGCATCGGCGAAACTGCCGGGCCGGGCATTGGCGATGCCGCCCCTGTCGGCGGTATATAGAAGGGCGAAGATCAGGTTGACGCTGAGGAAAAATCCCGCCAACTGCGCCACAAAAACCGGCCAGCTCGCCGTCAGCACGCCGTGATAGAAATCGAAGAACCGCCCGCTGTCCTGCCCCTTGATCACGGCAATGCGCTTGCCGAGGGGCGCCTTGACCAGGCTGATCGGCCGGGGCGCTTCGCTCATGACTTGCGGCCAAGCTCGGCCAGAAAGTCCCAGCTATAAAGGCCGCTGTCATGGCCATCGTCGAAAATGATGCGCACGGCGTAATTGCCCACCGGCTCCAGTCGCGCGATCTTGACGTGTTCTTTTCCCGTGACGACCTTCTTGGGACCGCCGCCATGGCCGCGCACCTCGGCGCTGGGCGATTCCACCCGCAGATATTCGGCCTTCAGCGCATGGCGCGTGCCGTCGTCAAAGGCGATGGTCAGCATATCGCGGGCCGGATTGACGCGCAGTTCGACAGGCCAGCTCATCGACGCCGGCTCATTTGCGCTCGTCGTCGCGCAAGGTTCGCGCCTCGCCCACCAGCATGATCGGCACGCCGTCGCGGATCGGATAGGCCAGGCCCGCGGCCCGGGAAATCAGCTCCTGGCGTTCGCGGTCATAATGCAGGGTGGTCTTGGTCAGCGGGCAGACCAGGATTTCCAGAAGCTTGGGGTCGGTTTCCATGACCCTCCTTGTAAATCCTTGGGCCCGGCTTGTCTAAGTCAGTTCAAGCTGCCGGGGCCCGGCGCCGAGGCGATTTCCAGCAGCGCTACCAGGGTGGTGACCCGCTCCACCCAGCTAGGGGCTTCGAGCAGCGCCTGTTTTTCCGCCGGCTCGAAGGGGCACATCATGGCCAGGGCATTGACCAGCGATTCCGCCGGCGCCGTCATCACGCTTTTCCAATCCGCTTTCATGTCGCGGCTGGAAAGGTACTCCTTAAGGGCGTGAAGCAGCCTTTCGCGGGGGAAGTCACCATCCTCGCTCTGGGCCAGGTCGCCGGCGAAGGGCGCGAAATCGCAGGCCACTTGCCGATAGGCGGAGAGCGCCGAGATTTCTTCTTTGACCTTGAAGCGGCAAACCCCTTCCAGGGTGATCAGGTAGCGATTGTCTTCCGTCTCGCGATAGGAAACGATCCGCCCGGCACAGCCGATCTGGGACAATTTGGGGCGCAGCACGGTTTCTTCGCTTTCGGTCGGCTGGATCATGCCGATCAGCCTGCCGCCCGACAGCGCGTCATCGACCAGCTCCAGATAGCGCGGCTCGAAGACATTCAGCGGCAAGCTGCTGCGCGGCAACAGCAGCACGCCGGTCAAGGGAAACACCGGCAACACCGGCGGCAGGTCGGAAAGTGTAATATAGCGCCGGCGCATAAGCGCTCCTTCGCAAATGCTTATGAGAACAGGATCGCCGACAATTTGCGCCGTGCCTCGACCGTGCGCGGATCGGCGAAGCCCATGGCTTCGAACAAAGTGACGAGCTGCTTGCGCGCCGCTTCCTCGTTCCATTTGCGATTCCGGCGCACGATCTCGAGCAGTTCGGCCAAGGCGCCGTCGCGGTCGCCGCCGGCGTCCAGCGCCAGCGCCAAATCGTAGCGCGCCTGATGGTCATTGGCGTCGGCCGCGAGCCGCGCCCGCAAGGCTTCGGCCTGGCTGGGTGGGGGCGCGTTCTCCTTCAGCTTCAATTCCGCCTCGACGGCACGGATGGCCTCATCCTGGGCGCTATCGGGCCGTACCAGTTGCAAGGTGGTCTTGGCCCGCTCGACATCGCCGCTTTGCAGATAGCAGCGCGCCAGGCCCGCCACGGCTTGCGGATGACCGGGCTCGTCCTGCAGCACATGGCCATAAGCCTGGGCGGCGGTGCCGATATCGCCCGCGGCAAGCGAATCGTCGGCGATCTTGAGCACTTCCGCGGCGTGTTCGGGCCCGCCATGCTCGTGACCGCCATGGTCGTGGCCACCGCCGCCACCCGCGAGCTGGGCGACGAAGCTTTTGATCTGGCTGTCGGGGATGGCGCCCATGAAGCCGTCCACCGGCTGGCCGTTCTTGAAGGCATAGACGGTGGGGATGGACTGGATGCGCAGCTGCTGCGCGATTTCGGGATTCTCGTCGATATTGATCTTGACCAGCCTGACCGCGCCCTTGGCGTCGTTGACCGCCTTTTCCAGCGCCGGACCCAAAGTCTTGCAGGGGCCGCACCAGGGCGCCCAGAAATCCACGATCACCGGCACGGTGCGGCTGGCATCCAGCACATCGGCGGCGAAAGTCTCCAGCGAGGAGTCCTTGATATGCGGGCTGGGGGCGCCGCCGGCGTTCTGGGCGGGTGTGGAGGTGACGGGCGTGCCGCCGGGTCCGATCAAGGCCATCAGGGAGGTTCCGCTGTTTACGGGCCAAAGATGGTGGCTCCGGCGGTGAAAGGAAAGGGCCCGGCCGCACAGCGGCCTCGAAGGCGGCCCTTCGCGGCGGTTCCGTTCAGGGCACCAGCTTGGCGATCCAGTTCGGCAAGGCGAAAGCCGCGGCATGGATGGCCGGGTTGTAATAGTCGCATTTCAGCTTGGCCTTCTTATAGGCCGCGGCCGCGCGTTTGAGGCCGGCCGGCGTGCCCAGCGCTTTGCCGCCCTTTGAGGCCCAGCTCAGCGCCATGAAGCCGCCAATATAAGTCGGAACCACCGTCAGATAGAGACCCGAACGGGGAAAGAACTGCTTCAGTTCCTCGAGCGCCTCGGTGATCTCCCAGGGCTGGTAGAACGGCACCCCGGTTTGGAAGGTGGCGTAGCCGCCGGGGCGTAAGGCGCCCTTGACGCGGTCATAGAAGGTCTCGCCGAACAGCGCCTTGCCGGGGCCCACCGGGTCGGGGCGGTCGGCGATGATCAGATCGAATCGGTTTTTGCTGGCTTTGCGGCCCAGATATTCGAAAGCATCGGCCACTTCGATGGTCATGCGCCGGTCCTTGAAGGCCTTGGCGTTGATTCCCCCGAACAGCTTTTGGCACAGCTTGATCACCCGGCCGTCGATATCCACAAGAACGACTTCCTTGACGCCTTTGTGCTTGAGGGCCTCGTCGGCGATGGACAGATCGCCGCCGCCCACGATCATCACCCGCTCCACCTTGCCATGCTCCAGCATGGGCAGATGGGTCAGCATGTCGGCATAGGCGCTCTCATCCCGGCTGGTGATCTGGACGATATCGTCCAGTGTCATCACCCGGCCATTGGCGACGGTGTCGAAGATGCGGATGTGCTGATATTTGCTGCGTTCGTCGGCCAGGACTTTGGTCACGTCCATGGACTGGGCGTAGCCCTTGTGCAGGCGTTCCTTAACTTGGGAGAGCTTGGCCATAAACACTTCCTTAGCAATTGTGACAGCCGGCGCGAGGCCGCTTGGCGAGCGCGTATAAGGCCGCGGGGCCAGCGAGTCCACCGGCGCGCGCGACGCCTTACAGGCGCTCGCGGCGACTTCTGCGCCGCTGAGGCGGGGGAAAATAATTTGCCCTGGGGGAAATTTTTTCTTGCATGGGGGGGCGCTAGGCCTTATTTGCAAATCGACCCCGCGAGAAAAAAAGCGGGACAAAGCGGCGACCGGGTGACCCCCGTGCGTCGCTTTCTTCTTTAAGGCGCGTCCGGAAGTCCACAAGGCCAAGGCGTAGGTGTCAACTCCAAGACGGGTAGGTGCTCAATGGCTCGACTGAATCTGGTGGCGACGAACAAGGAAGCTCCCAAGGAAAAGGCCCCGCGGGTCCGGGCGGCAGCGCATCCGGTTCCGGTGATCGTTCCCCCTTCGAACGACGACCAGAAGGACCACTTTATTACCAAGAACGGCCTGTCCTATGCCGGCAGCCACTTGATCATCGATCTGTGGGAAGCCGAAGGCCTGAACGACCGTGAGCGAATCGAGGCCGCGCTGATCGACGCGGTGACCGCGGCCGGCGCCACCCTGCTTCATATCCACCTCCACACTTTCGAGGAAGGCGGCGGCATCTCCGGCGTGGCCGTGCTGGCGGAGAGCCATATCTCCGTCCACACCTGGCCCGAAAAAGGCTATGCCGCTTTCGACGTTTTCATGTGCGGCGACGCCGAGCCTCGCAAGGCGCTGGACGTTTTCAAGCGCGCCTTCAATCCCGGCCGTATCGTGGTCGGCGAGCACAAGCGCGGCGTCGTCTAAACCGTATTTGCGGGAGCAACTCTGAAGGGGCGGAAACTGGCTTTCCGCCCCTTTTGCTTGCGCCTGCGACCCATCCGAAAGGCAGCGCCTGCCGCGTTCAGCGGGGCGGGTCGTAGCGCAGCAGACGCAACTCCATGACCGCGCCGCTGCCGGGGCCGGAAGCCAGGCGCAGCGCGCCGCCCACCCGCCGCGCCAGCTCCATGGCGATGGCCAGGCCCAATCCGGCGCCGGTGACGCAGCCGGGGCGGTCGAAGCGCTGGAAGGGAAGGCCTGCCCGCTCTCGTTCCTTGGCGGCAAATCCCGTCCCGCTGTCGGCGATGGTGGCGACCAAGGTTATGCCCTTGCCCCGAATCTCGACCCGCACCCGGCCGCCATCCGGCGTGTAGTCCAGGGCATTGACCAGCAGATTGCCGAAAATGCGCTTCAGGGCGCGGGGATCGGCGCGCACCATGCCGGGCTCCGCGAACCCGAAGGCGAGATCGATGCGGCGGGAAAAGGCGCGGCCCTGCTGCTCGTCGATACAGGCCTGCAGCAGCTCGGCCAGCTCGAGCGGTTGGGGCGCCATCGGGTAGCGCCCCGCCTCGATATTGGCGAATTCCAGGATGTCGCCGATCTTGGCATGCAGGCTGCGTCCGGCTTCGGCGATGTCGCGGGCATATTCGACATATTTGGGATGGCCGGGCGGACCATAAAATCCTTCGCCGATCACTTCGGAAAATCCGATCACCGCATTCAGCGGGGTGCGCAGCTCATGGCTCATATGGGCGATGAATTCGGACTTGGCGCGGCTGGCCTCGACCGCGGCGCGCTCCGCCCCCGCCAGGCGGACCATCAGTTTGGCTTCCACCGGACGCAGCGATTTGAGATTGCGGATGGCATGGGCCGCTTTCTGCTGGCGCTCAAAGGCGCCCACGAACAAGGCCGCCAGCCATCCGCCGGCCAGGGCGGGGCCCAGGATGACGAACAGATACAGCGGCAGTGTGCCGTACCAGGCATCCAGCGCCGAATCGGAGTCCAGGAAGGTCACCGCGGTGACCGGCCAATTGCCGTTGACGCCCGGAACCACCGCGCTGCGCATATCGCCGGCGCGCCAGCTACCGGCCAGGGGCGGCGAACCCGGCAGCAGCAGGGCGGCGCGCGAAAGCAGGGACGGGGGCGCCAAACTGGCGGGGTCGAAGGTCACGGCGATGATCTTGCCGGCTTGGGCAAAGCCGATCCCGGCCCGCTTGCCGTCCGAATAGACCATATGCGGGCCGGCAAAGGCCCGTGGCGGCGACGGAACATTGCGCCGGTGCAGCAGCGCCAGCATGGCGCCGCTCTTGTCGAACACCGCGATGTTGATGAGGCCGGGTACTTGCGGGTCGGTATCGGGATGGGCGGCATAGGCGCTGGCGATCGCAGCGAAGCGGTCCAGGCCGGCGCCCGCCACGGCGGCCAGATCGCGCGCCCGGGCGCTTTCGAACAGGGCGGCCTCGCTTAAGGCATGGCTGCGGTCCATCCGCATCGACAGCGCCGTGGCGGCGGCGAAACTGCCGAAGATCAGCACCAGGCAGATCGGTACGGTGAGGCGGATATTGCGGGTCGCCAGACGCGCCACGCCGTCGCCCAACCCGGCGGCGGCGTCGAACGGCGCGGACAATACCCGCATCAAGCTCCCCTGATTCGCTTGAATCGATTATGCGAATCAGGGAGTCGCTCTGTCCATGGGCGTTAACGCGGGTTACGAATGGCCCGTTGGCCTGAGGAACGGGATGGCAGGGTGGCGCCAGCAATGATCGTTTGCGCCCAAAAGCGGTCATTCGATCTATCTCTGCAACATAGGACTTCCCCGAGGTACTCGCTTTCTGAGCAAGAACCCGTGAAGTTTGCCGTCAGGGGTCCGCTCCCAGTACCTGTCTTTGATGTACGGACGAGCCCCGTCAGCCCCATGAAATCTCGTGTTTAGATAGTCGCGCTCATCCTGGGTTAGTTCGTGCACGGCGCCGGAGGCATCTATTCTGACGAAGTGATCGGCGTAAGTCCCCGACTCCTTCTCTTCGTATGCCGGATATCCTCTCACAGACCATAACAACCACAAAGCGGGGCCTGCAATCGCCACTACCGGGAGCGCCGCAAACCACCGCAAGCTCATCTCAAACTCCTAGCATGCATTGCACGTCAATTCGCTTCCCCGTTCGTTCATACTGTGACCCCGATCCTATTTCGCCGAGCGCGCCTGCCTTCGCAAAAACGGCCTAATCGCAATAATTTGCCAGGAAAGCCATAATAGAATCCAAATATAAACGTACGCAGGAACGAAGTTCATGGCCCGGCCAAAATGCTCTCCGCCGTCCATTAATGTCATTGCTACTAAAGGAACATCTAGCGCGGCAGCCGCCGATAAAAGGGTCCAGTCAAACGCGGATTTTTCGCCGCGACGGGCCATTTTACTTCCTCTAATGAAGACGATCGGAAAGAGAACCCACGACGTTAGTGAAAACAAAAGGGCTCTATCCACCCCTCTCCTCCGCCATTCAGCCCCCACGCAACATACTGACCTAACATCGCCGCAACGAGCCCCAAGCCGCCCGGTATCACAACTGACCTCATCTCCGTTCCCGTTGTTGCTGCGTGTCTGATTGTCTGCACACCTTCTGCTGATCCCGCCTTCCATCAGTGGCGCTAGCTGTATCTAACACAATCGTAAATTGTCGTCCCTAGGCAATGTCCGCTTTGGGCCAAAAGCGGCCGCTTGCCAGTCGATAGCAACGAGAAGGCATGGCGGTTGAATTCTTTGGCGCTTGCGTCGGCACCCGGCCGCTCGCCCAAGCTCGCGGCGTTCGTCGCTCAAAACCGTCCGCTGGACGGTTTTGCCGGCCCTCGGCCGTCGCTCCTCACCCCAGCATCTTGGAGGCGATCTCGAACAAATTGGGCGAGATGCCCTTGAGGCCCAGGATGGCCTCCAGCTCCCGGCGCATCATCGCCTGGCGAGCGGGGTCGTAACGCCGCCAGCTTTCAAAACCCCCGGCGAGGCGGGCGGCGATCTGGGGGTTGATGGGGTCCAGGGTGCGGATCACTTCGCCCAGCAGCGCATAACCGCTGCCATCGGCGCTATGGAAGCGCAGGTGATTGCCGCTAAAGGCGCCGATCAGGGCGCGCACCCGGTTGGGGTTCTTGATGTCAAAGGCCGGGTGCTGCATCAGCGCCCGCACCGCCACGGGGGTCTCGGGCAGCGGCGAGCCGGCTTGCAGGCTCATCCATTTGTCCAGCACCAGCGGATCCTGTTTGAAGCGGTCGTGGAAATGGGTGAAGGCGGTGTCGCGCAAGGGGCTCTCCATCCGCGTCAGCGCCGCCAGGCCGGCAATCATGTCGGTCATGTTGTCGGCAGACAGGTAATGGGCATGGGCCAGCCCCGCCGCGGCCTCGTCATCGGCCGCGGTCAGATAGCGCAGGCAGGCATTGCGCAAGGCCCGGCGCCCGGCGGATTTGGCATCCGGACTGTAATCGGCGCTGTCGCGCGCATGTTCATACAGCATGGCGATGGCGGGGCCATGGGCGGCCGCGATGGCCCGCACCAGCGCCACACGGGCATGATGGATGGCGTCCGGATCGACCGGGGCCTTGCGCGCCGCCAGTTCATTTTCGGTGGGCGGCATCAGCATCAGGGCGGCAAAGGCGGGATCCTCATGCGCCTGGTCCAGCACCGCGCCAAGCGCGTCCAGATAGTCGGTGTGGGCGCCGGTGCCGGCGGTGCCGGCCACTTCCAGCATGATCTCGGCTGCCAGGATCTGTCCGGATTCCCAGCGGTTGAAGGCATCGCTGTCGCGGCCCATCAGGATGGCGCGGTCGGCGCGCTCCAGCGCGGTCTTGAACAGCGCCGGAGCGGAAAACCCGCGTCCCAGCGAAAGCAGGGGTTCTTCGGCAACATCGACAAACACAAAACGTTCGAAAGCCTGCGTCACCTCCAGCACCCGGGTTTCGGGCCCGGGATGGTTCTCGCCCTGCAAGGTCAACGGCAGATGTGCGCCGGTTTTGCCCACCAGTCCCATGCGCACCGGCACATGCATCGGTTTTTTGTCGGGCTGGCCGGGCGTGGTGGCGAGGCTCTGGGTCACATCCAGGGTGTAGGTCTTGGCCCGCGCATCATAAGCGCCCTTGGCCTCGATCACCGGTGTGCCGGCCTGGCGATACCAGAGACGGAATTGGGAAAGATCGCGGCCGCAGGCATCCTCGAAACATTTGACCCAGTCTTCCACCGTGGCGGCCTGGCCGTCATGACGCTGGAAATACAGATCGGCCCCTTTGCGATAGGCCTCATCGCCCACCAGCGTCTTCAGCATGCCGATGACTTCCGAACCTTTTTCGTAGACCGTGGCGGTGTAGAAATTGTTGATCTCGATATAGCTCTGCGGCTGCACCGGATGGGCGAGGGGGCCGGCATCCTCCTGGAATTGCCGCGCCCGCAGCGCGCGCACATCCTGGATTCGCTGCACGGCGCGGCTACGCATGTCGCCGGAGAAATTCTGGTCGCGAAAGACCGTCAGGCCTTCTTTCAGCGACAACTGGAACCAGTCGCGGCAGGTGACGCGGTCGCCGGTCCAGTTGTGGAAATATTCATGGGCGACAACGCTTTCGATGCGGGCATAATCGTCGTCGGTCGCGGTTTCCGGCGAGGCCAGCAGCACCTTGTCGTTGAAGATGTTGAGGCCTTTGTTCTCCATAGCTCCCATGTTGAAAGCGCTGACCGCCACGATCATGAAGATGTCGAGATCATATTCGCGGCCATAGGCCTGTTCGTCCCAGGCCATCGCCCGCTTCAGCGCGCCCATGGCGTAGGTGGCGCGTGGCTCGTTGCCGTGATCGACATAGATCACTAGTTCGACCACTCTTCCGCTCATGGTGGTGAAGGAATCGCGAATGGCGCCCAGATCGCCGGCCACCAATGCGAACAGATAAGACGGCTTTGGCCAGGGATCGTGCCAGACGGCGAAATGGCGGCCATTTTCCAGATCGCCGGATTCGCCGCGATTGCCGTTGGAGAGCAGGACCGGATATTGCTCCTTGTCCGCTTCGATGCGCACGGTGAAGACCGAAAGATTGTCGGGACGGTCCAGGAAATAGGTGATGCGGCGGAAGCCCTGCGGCTCGCATTGGGTGCAGAACATGCCGCCCGATTGATAAAGACCTTCCAGCGCGGTGTTCCGCGCCGGGGCGATCTCGCACACGGTTTCCAGCGTGAAGCGGTCCGGCACATGGGCGATGCTGAGGCTGCCGGCATCGACGCGATAATCGCCGGCGGCCAGCGCCCGGCCATCGATCGTCACCGAGACAAGCTTAAGCTCTTCGCCGTTCAGGACCAGCGGCGCGTCCGGCGTCTTGCGAACGATCTGGAGCCTGGCAGTGACGCGCGTCGCTTCGGGATGAAGCGCGAAATCCAGCTGCACATGGGTGATGCGAAAATCGGGGGCTTTGTAATCGGCAAGATGGATGGCGCGCGGCTCTTCGGTACGCATGATGTCCTCGGCGGAAAAGGCCGGGACACTAGCCGGAAACAAACGCCATTGCCTATAGTTTTGTCGGATGGCGCAAATGGGCCGCGCGTTCCGCGGTGGCCGGATGCGAGCCCAGCCAACTGGGTTCGCAGTCGGCAGCACCGCATAGCTTTTTCTGCATGCGTTCCAGCAGTTCCGCCAGAGCGGCGGGATCCTCGTTCATGCCAAGAAGAAGGCGGGCCGCGTCATCATCCGCCTGCTGCTCGAAGGCGCGGGAATAGGATTGCTGCAGCAGAATGCCGGGCATCAAAGTGGCAATGTGCCCGGCTTGGGTGGCATCGCCGGTGATCAGGGCCACGACCGCCGGCACCAGTGAGGCCTGGTAAACCCGCTGCAACGTATGGGCATGATTGACATGCGACATCTCATGGGCGAACACGCCTTCCAGTTCCGCGTCTTTGGCGATCATCAGCGCCAATTGATCGGTCAGCACCACGCGGCCATCCGGAAAGGCAAAGGCGTTGGGGCCGATGACCGGCGCGTTGCGCAGCAACAGCCGATAGGCGCCGGCGGGATGCCCCTCTCTGGCCGCCACTTTGTCGAACAATGCCTGGGCACGGGCCCTAGCCGAGGCGTCCAGCTTGGTCGGAAGAAGAACGCGTCCGTCGAGGGTGGAAAGCGCCTGTCCGGTCATGAAGATCGAGATCGACGCCGGCGTATGCCGCGCCAATTGATCGGCGGCCAGAGGGGCGCCGTAGAAAGCAAACCAGGCCACAGCCGCGGCCGCCGCCACCACCGAGGCCAGAACCGCGCGCCAGGATTTTTCCAACCGATGCAGCACGCCGCCTTGCAGCATGGCGTCGATGGCATCGTCCTCAGTCGTTTCGAAGCGACCGCCGCCGGGGAAGTCGAGCTTGCGGGTCAGCCGGCCCAGCCGCGAGGTGGCGCGCACTTGGGTGCGCGGCGCCGTGTCGAGTTCGGCGCCGTCGGCCCCGCACACGCGCAGCGACCCGCCATCGGCCTCGAGCGCCGCTTCTACATAGCGGGCGGAACCGGGCAGGAAATATTGGCCGGCCGCCTGCAAGCTCAGAGCCCGAAATCGATATCGAAGAAGCTGGCGATCTCCTCTCCGATCGCGCCCTGGCGGCCGTCAAAGTTGGAGGTGAAGGCGCCCGCGTCAGCGCTGCCGATGACGGCCAGATGGGTCGCCGCATACCGGAATTGGCGCACCCGCGCCCAGGGATAAAACAATCCCAGGGTCAAGAGTATGAGCACCAGATTGCTGGCGGCGATCCACACCATGGCGAAAGGCGACAGCGTCGATTCCAGTTGGAGGTTGTCGCCCAGCCTTGTGTTGTTGAGCGCCAGGTTGAAGGTCAGGGTGCTGACGAACACGGTGAGGAATAGCAGCATGACGACATACAGAACGCTGGTCGTGATGATGGCGGGCGCCAACACGGTGACCGGCGGAACGCCATGGCCACCGGGCTTGAAACCGGCAGCCAGGCCCGCCGACACCGCCATGGTTATTACGATGCCGAGGGCGCAAACCAGCCCGACCAGCGCCACCAGATAAATCAGGTATAATCTGCCGGCGGGAATTTTGGCCTCGAAAGTTTTTCCGCCAAAAGCATGATTGTTGATGTTGTAATAATCCCGCGCTCTGTGGCTCAGCGGAAAAGTCGTGAAGAGCGTAATCGCCGCCAGGAGGGGCCACAGGACATAGGCCTTGAACGCGCCCCCATACGTGCCGCCGAAGTCGAAGCGGATATTGCGGTAGCTTGTGTTGCGGGCGTTGAAGCGCAGACTGGATTTGACCAGCCAGGGCAGTGCCACCACAAACAGAAGGGCCCAGCCGAAAACCGCCTTGGGCGCCAGCGACGCGGTCAGCGAATAGCCCAGCAGCAGCGCCAGGGCGATCACCCGTCCCAACAAGATCCGCCAGGGCGAGGCGTGGTAATCGAAACTGTGCTGCTCCAGATAGGTGTTGCCGTAAAAATAGCGCCGGTTGCGCAGCTTGGCCCAGGCGCTGAAGATGCCCAATGTCAGCAGCGTCAGCGCAAGATTGACGATCCAGATTTTGAAATATTCCCCGCCGCTGCCTTCGAAGCGCATGGCGTGACGTGTGGCGAAGTCGGGCGCCGCCCCGGTCTCGATCTTGTCCATCAGGTTCCCCAACCCAAAACGACCTCAGCTTGGCAGCTTTGCCGCGCCGCGCCAGGGGGGTGGAAGATTTTATTCGCCGATTAACCCTGGCCTTTTACCTGGGCCAGGATGTCCTGGGCATTGTGGGCCAGCTCGGCCAGGGCGCTGGGCATATCCTCGCCGGATTTGCGCGCCCATTCGACCAATCCGCTGGCGAAGGAGGCCAGTTTGGGTGCGCTGGCGATCAGCCGCGCCTGCTCTTCGACCTTGGCGGGGTAGAGATCATATTCCGCGCCCGGCACCCGCCAGCCGCCCCAATCGGCCTCGCCGGTTATCACCACCGGAAAAGTGCCCGGAACGGGATGGGCGGCGCAGCCTTCCGCCGGCTGCCATTTGTTGCGGGCCCGCACCACCCGCCACTGTTCGCCCTCGGCCTGCACCTGGTCGCCCATCGGTTCTTCGCTGAGCAATTCTTCGGCGGCGAATTCGCGTCCCAGTCCGACATCGTAATGGATGCGGATCGGCTCATCGATGCCCTTGGCCCAATGCGGCACGACATGCTCGACCAGCGCCCAGGTGCCGACCGGCTTGACGTAAACCCGCTGGTTCTTGTGGAACTGCGCTTTGGCCATCTGAAGTTCCGTACAATCCGCGAAAATGGTAGGCCCGTGCTGTTGAAGCATCGGTTAAGACCATCGCCTGGCTTTGAACGGTCGAGCCTTTTAGGCTGTTTTGGTGGAAAACCCCTGCACCAAAATCTGTCTTTATGACCCGGCCCGGCAGCTTTGTTCGGGCTGCGGCCGGACCCTGGACGAAATCGCGCAATGGACCGCGCTCAGCGAAGCGCAGCGCGCCGCCATCATGGCGGAACTGCCGGCGCGGCTGAAAGCCATCAGCCGGGGCTAAGTTCTGCGGCGGCGCGGGTCAGCCAATCCAGTTCGCCCCGCAGTTTCACATTTTCGCCGATCACGATGATCGCGACGGCAGGACTGGCGGCGGCGGCGTCCCCCATCTGCGCCAAAGTGGTGACGACGACGCTCTGCTGCGGGCGCGCGGCATTGGCGACAATGGCGGCGGGTTCGTCCGGTCTGCGTCCCGCCGCGATCAGGGCGGCGGCGATCTCGCCGGCATGTTTGCGCGCCATATAGAGCACCAGGGTCGGCGAACCCGCCGCCAGTCCCGCCCAGTTCAACTGGGGCAGTTTTCCGTCCGCGTCATGACCGGTGATGAAGGTGACGGCGGAATTGGTGTCGCGATGGGTGACGGGAATCCCGGCATAGGCAAGGCCGCCGATGCCGGCGGTGATCCCCGGCACGATGCGGAAGGGAATGCCGGCCTTGGCCAGGGCGCCGGCTTCCTCGCCGCCGCGGCCGAAGACGAAGGGATCGCCCCCTTTCAGCCGCAGCACCCGCTTTTGCTGTTTCGCCAGATCCACCAGCATGGCGGAAATATCGCTCTGCTTGCAGGAGCGCATGCCGGCGCGCTTGCCGGCAAAGATCAACCCCGCGCCCGGCTTGGTCAGGGTGAGCAGTGTTTCGTCGATCAAGGCGTCATAAAGGACGAAATCCGCCTGCGCCAAGGCATGAAGGCCCAGGGCGGTGATCAAGCCGGGATCGCCCGGGCCGCCGCCCACCAGCCAGACCCAGCCTTTTTCGAAAACCGGCAATTTGAGGGCGTGGGCGATGTCGGTCCGGTCCATCGCTCCATTATACAAAGCCGGGCGGCGGAAACATCTTTTTCAGGAACGACCGGGCGCGGCCGGGCGTTGGGTCCCAAGTTCGAGGAGCCCGTAATGACCGAGAAGGTTGGCGAAATGGCGCGTGAAAGCGCCGATTACAGGTGCGAGCGCTGCCACAACACCACCCCCTTTGGCCGCGGCAGCTTGATCACGGTCTGCCCGCATTGCGGGTTCGACACCTATGACCTGTCCAATCCGCGCTTCGAGCGCCAGGACGGCAGCCTGGGTCCGCACGAACCCGGCTGACCGGCGGTTGAGGTTCGGCGGCGAGGCGGTTACAACCGCCCGCGTTTTGCCGAGCCCGCCCTCTCATGATGAAGCCGCTTTCCAACCTGGTCCCCAATTCCGCGGATTATGAGAATCTGCCTTTGGTCACCGCCAACGGCTTTCGCGAATATGATGCGCGCTGGCTGTTCGGCAAGGAGATCAACCTGCTGGGTATCCAGGCGCTGGGGCTGGGCCTGGGCACCTATCTGCGCCAGATCGGGGTTCAGCCGAAAGTCGTCACCGGCCATGACTTCCGTTCCTATTCCCTGTCGATCAAACAGGCCCTCACCATCGGGTTGATGCGGGCCGGCTGCGAAGTCCATGACATCGGACTGGCGCTGTCGCCGGTGGCCTATTTCGCGCAGTTCGCGCTCGATTGCCCGGCGGTGGCGATGGTCACCGCCAGCCACAATGAAAACGGCTGGACGGGGGTTAAGATGGGGGCACAGCGCCCGCTCACTTTCGGTCCGGACGAGATGGGCGCCTTGCGCAAGATCGTGCTGGAAGGCCAGGGGCAGGAGCGTGACGGCGGCCGCTATGTCGCCGTCGCCGACATGCGCGAGACTTATCTGGCGGCGGTGACCAAGGGCCATAAGCTTTCGCGACCCCTCAAGGTCGTGGCGGCTTGCGGCAACGGCACCGCCGGCGCCTTTGCCCCCGAAGCCCTGCGCCGCATCGGCGCCGAGGTGATCGACATGGACACCGAGCTGGATTTCACCTTCCCCAAATACAATCCCAATCCCGAAGACCTTCACATGCTGCATGCCATGGGCGATGCGGTGCGCGCGCATGGCGCCGATCTATGCCTGGGTTTTGACGGCGACGGCGACCGCTGCGGCGTGGTCGACGATACCGGGCGGGAGATTTTCGCCGACAAGATCGGCGTCTTGCTGGCCCGCGATCTGTCGGCCAAGCACGCGGATGCGCAATTCGTGGTGGACGTGAAATCCACCGGGCTTTATCTGACCGATCCGGTTTTGCAGGCCCGCGGGGTCAAGACCGATTACTGGAAGACCGGCCATTCCTATATCAAGCGCCGCACCGCCGAGCTGAAGGCCCTGGCCGGCTTCGAGAAATCGGGCCATTTCTTCTTCAATCCGCCGGTCGGCCATGGCTATGACGACGGCATCGTCGCCGGCATCGCGGTGCTGGAGATGCTGGATCGCGCCGGCGGCAAAAGTCTGTCCGCGCTTTATGACGGGCTGCCCAAGACCTGGGGCTCGCCCACCATGTCGCCCTTCTGCCCGGACGACAAAAAATATGCTGTGGTCGAAGCGGTCACCCGCGATTATGCCGGCATGAAAACCCGCGGCGAAAAGCTGCTGGGCCAAACCATCACCAGCGTGGTCACCGTCAATGGGGTACGCGTCACCCTGGAAGACGGCACCTGGGGTCTGGTGCGGGCGTCATCCAACAAGCCGTCGCTGGTGGTGGTGGTGGAAAGCCCGGTCTCGGAAGAGAAGATGCGGGCGATGTTCAAGGACATCGACACGCGTCTTTCCAAATATCCGGAAGTCGGCGAATACGACCAGAAAATCTGATATATCCTGCGGTCATGGATGAGACCGCAGCACGCATCGGCCTGGATCGCCGCGCCGCCATCGGCTTCGGCCTGGCCGGCATGGCCGTGCTGACCACGGGAGCCCAGGCGCAAACCGTGATGCCGGGCGACGGCATCCTGCCCGGCGATCCAGGCGAAAATCTTGTCCTGTGGCCGGGGACGCCACCCGGGGGTGCCGGTCTTGACCTGCCACCGCAGCGCGTCACCAACCACGCCATCGCGGGCATGCCGCCCGACCGGTCCGCCGACCATATCGGCGTGCCGCGCCTGGATGTGTTTCGCCCGGACCGGCCTGACGGTTCGGCCGTGATCCTGGCGCCGGGCGGCGGCTATGTCCGCGAATATCTGGACGGAGAGGCCTTCGAAACCGCGCGCCGCCTGACCGGATTCGGCGTCACCTGTTTCGTCCTGCGCTACCGGCTCCCCGGCGAGGGCTGGGCCGAGCGCTCGAATGTGCCGCTGCAGGATGCCCAGCGGGCCATGCGGCTGGTGCGCGCCAATGCCGCCCGCTTCGGTCTTGATCCGGCGCGTGTCGGTTTCCTGGGCTTTTCGGCGGGTGGCCATGTCGCCTGTTCTCTGGCCACGCGGTTCGCAGCGCCGGTTTACCGGCCGGTAGATGCCGCCGACAATGCCGATGCCAAGCCCAATTTCGTGGTGACGCTCTATCCGGTGGTGACGATGGGCGAAGGCGCACATAACGGCTCGCGTCTTGCCTTGTTGGGGGCCGCGCCCACGCCGGAACAGATCGATCTTTATTCCTGCGAGAAGAACGTCACCGCGGCGGCGCCTCCGGTTTTTATCGCCCTGGCCGCGGACGACCCGCTTGTTCCGCCGGCTCCGAACGGTATCGCGTTCTTCGCAGGCCTTCGCGCCGCGGGCGTGCCGGCAGAGCTGCATGTCTTCGAGCAGGGGGGCCATGGCTTCGGCATCGCCAAGATGGCGGGCAAGCCCGGTGCCATCTGGCCGGAGCTGCTGGTGGCCTGGGCCAGGAGCCACGGCTTTTTTCGGGGCTAAGCCTCGATGGAGTCGCGTTGCAGGAAAGCCAGCGCGTCGCGCAGCACGGTGATGCCGGCGCCCTCTCGCGTGGCGTTCTCGCTGAGATGGCGGCGGAACGGGCGGGCGCCCTTGCGGCCGTTATAAAGCCCCAGCATATGTTTGGTCATGGAGTTGAGCCGCACACCTTGCGCCAACTTGCGTTCGACATACTCGCAATAAGCGCTCACCGCCTGATCGAGATCGACCGCTGCGCCCCCAAAAAAACGCGCATCGATCTCCGCCAGCAGGGCAGGGCTTTGATAGGCGGCACGGCCCAGCATCACGCCATCGACATGGGCCAGATGAGCCTCCGCCGTCTCCAAAGTCTGGATGCCGCCATTCAAGGTGATGGTGAGCCGGGGATTTTCCCGTTTGACGCGATAGACCAGTTCGTAATCCAGAGGCGGAATGTCCCGGTTTTCCTTGGGCGACAACCCGTCCAGCCAGGCTTTGCGCGCATGGACCGCGAAATTCGTTACGCCGGCGGCGGCGCATTGGCCGATCAGATCGCGCAGGCTGAGTTCGGGGTCCTGTTCGTCCACGCCCAGCCGGCATTTGACGGTGACGGGCAGGCGCACCGCGCGGGCCATCGCGGCCATGCAATCACCCACCAGCGCCGGCTCCTTCATCAGGCAGGCGCCGAACCGTCCCGATTGCACCCGGTCCGAGGGGCAGCCGACATTGAGATTGATCTCGTCATAACCGAAATCCTCGCCGATGCGGGCCGCCTCAGCCAATTTGGCCGGCTCGCTGCCGCCCAGTTGCAGCGCCAGGGGATGTTCGCTGGCGTCAAAGCCCAACAGCCGGGCGCGGTCGCCGCGCAGCACCGCGTCGGCGGTCACCATTTCGCTATAGAGCAACGTGCGCGCGGTCAGCAGCCGGTGCAACACCCGGCAATGGCTGTCTGTCCAGTCCATCATCGGGGCGACGGCGATGATAGGGTGTTGATCTTTGCGCATTATTCCTTGGCACCAAAGGATGTGACGGGCATTTGCGGCATTTCGCCGTCTCACCATATCCCATTATAGTGGCAGGCGCCGCCTTGCCAAAGGCGGGGGTAGATAAAGGTCCAAGTGATGGTCAAGGAATGTGGCGACTGCACCCTATGCTGCAAGTTGCTGCAAGTTTCGGAGCTCGAAAAGCCCCAGGGCCGGCTATGCGTGCATGTGGACGGGAGCAAGGGCTGCGCCATCTACAGCGAGCGGCCGCAATCCTGCCGGAGCTTTCACTGCCTGTGGCTCATGGATCCGCATTTGGACGAGGCCTGGAAGCCGAACAATTGCAAGATGGTGCTGGTGGCGGAAAGCGATCGGCATGTGGTCGTTCAGGTCGACGATGGCGCGTCGCAATCCTGGCGGCGGGAGCCTTATTTTTCGGCCCTGCGGAAGATGTCCGCCAAAGCGGTGGAGGCGGGTGGAATGGTCACGGTCATGGAAAACGGGGAGGCGACGGTCATTCTTCCGGAACGCGGCGTGTATTTGGGAAAGCTGGAAAGCGGGGACCGCATTTTGATGGGAAAGGTCCAAACCCCGGAAGGTCCCAGGATCGAAGTGACCAAGCTCAAGGCGGATCAGCTGGGTGCCTATAACGCAGCAAAGGCCGGCCAGGCCAAGAGTGGAAAATAAGCGCTTCAAGCCCCAGCCAAGGCGGCCTTAGCACAGTCCCTCACTCGTGGTGCTGCAGGCCCTTGTTGATGAGCTGGAAGAACACCGGCACGAAGAAAATCGCCAGCACGGTGGCCGAGATCATGCCGCCGACCACGCCGGTTCCGATGTCGTTCTGGCTGCCGGCCCCGGCGCCGCCCGCCACCACCAGCGGCGAGACGCCGGCGATGAAGGCGATCGAGGTCATCAGGATGGGCCTCAGTCGCATGCGCGCCGCCGTCAGCGCCGCTTCGCGGGCTTTCATGCCCTGCTTCTCGAAATCCACGGCGAATTCGACGATCAGAATGGCGTTCTTGGCCGACAAGCCGATGGTGGTGAGGAGGCCGACCTGGAAATAGATGTCATTGAACAGGCCCCGCAAGCTGGCCGCGATCACCGCGCCGATGACGCCCAACGGAATCACCATCATCACCGAGAGCGGGATGGCCCAGCTCTCATACAGCGCCGCCAGGCACAGATAGACCACCAGGATCGACAAAGCATAAAGCGCGGGGGCCTGAGCGCCCGCCGCCTGTTCCTGATAGGACAGGCCGGTCAGTTCATAGGCGACACCCTTGGGCAGTTTCTGGAAGATCGCATCCATTTCCTTGAGCGCCTCGCCCGAACTGACGCCCGGCGCGCCCTGGCCATTGAGCTCGACAGAAGGCAGGCCGTTGTAGCGGGTCAGCGCCGCGGGCCCTTGCGTCCAATGCGGCGTGGTGATGGCGGACAGCGGCGCCATCTCGCCGCTGCTGCCGCGCACATACCAAAGCGAAAGATCGTCCGGCTTGGAGCGATAGGGCGCATCGCCCTCGATATAGACCCGCTTGATGCGGCCGCGATCGACGAAATTGTTGACGAAACTGCCGCCCCAGGCGGTGGACAAAGTGGCGTTGACGTCGCTGAGCGACAGCCCCAGCGCATTGGCCTTGGCCTTATCCACGTCCAGATGCAGTTGGGCGGTGTCTTCCAGGCTGGCGGGTCTCACCCCGGCCAGTTTGGGATCCTGCGCCGCCATGCCCAAAAGCATGTTGCGGGCCTGGATCAAGCCGTCATGACCCAGATTGCCGCGGTCTTCCATTTGGATGTCGAAACCGCTGGAATTGCCAAGCTCGCTGACCGACGGGGGCACAATAGGATACACCATGGCGTCGCGGATTTGCATGAAGGCGCCGAAAGCGCGCTGGGTGATCGCCTGGGCGCTGTTTGCCCGCCCCTTGCGCTGGTCGAAATCCTTCAACCGGGTAAAGACAATGCCGGTATTCTGCCCGGTGCCGTAAAACCCATAGCCGGCGACGGTGAAATTGAATTCGATATTCTTGCCTTCGTTTTTCTCCAGATAGTCGCTGACCTGCTCCGCCACGGCCATGGTGCGGTCCTGCATCGCGCCCGAGGGCAGGCTGATCAGGGTCATGAAATAGCCCTGGTCTTCGTCCGGCAGAAAGCCCGTCGGCATCCGCAGGAACAACACCACCAGCGCGGCGACGATTCCGCCATAGACCAGCATGGTGATCAGAGAGACGGACAGCACGCCCTGCAGCCACCGGGCATAGCCCAGGCGCATCCGCTCGAAGCTGCGGTTGAACCAGGTGAAGAACCGTCCATGCAGCGCATGGACGTCGTCATAGGGCCTCAGCAGGGTGGCGCAGAGCGCCGGCGTCAGAACCAGGGCGACCATGATCGACAATACCATGGCCGAGACGATGGTGACCGAAAACTGGCGATAGATCGCCCCGGTCGAGCCGCCGAAAAAGGCCATCGGCAGAAACACGGCGGTCAGCACCAAGCCGATGCCGATCAGGGCGCCGGTGATTTCCTGCATGCTTTTCAAGGTCGCTTCGCGCGGCGGCAATCGCTCCTCGCGCATGATGCGCTCGACATTCTCCACCACCACGATGGCATCGTCGACCAGAAGCCCGATCACCAGCACCAGGGCGAACAAGGTCAGAGTGTTGATGGTGTAGCCGAAAGCGGCCAGCACGCCGAAAGTGCCCAGCAGCACCACCGGCACCGCGACCGCCGGAACCAGGGTCACGCGCCAGTTCTGCAGGAAAATGAACATGACCAGCACCACCAGGAAGATGGCGACGATCAGGGTCACGACCACGTCATGGATCGACAGGCGGATGAATTCGGTATTGTCCAGCGGAAAGGACATCACCATGCCGGGCGGCAGATCGGCGCGCAGCGACTCGGCGCGCTGTTTGACCATGTCGACGGTGCGCAGCGCATTGGCGCCGGGCGCCAGCATCACCGCCATACCCGAGGCCGCCTTGCCGTTCAGCAGGCTTTTGAAGACATAGGCATCGGCGCCGATTTCCACCCGCGCCACGTCCGACAGATGCACCACCGCGCCGCTGGGCGAGGTTTTGAGAATGATGTCCCGGAACTGCTGCGGGGTCTGCAGCCGCGACTGCGACGTCACCGTGGCGTTGAGCTGGGTTTGCGGCGCGGCGGGCTGCCCGCCGATCTGGCCGGCGGAAACCTGGGTGTTCTGGGCGAGGATGGCGGCGCGGATATCCGACGGCTCCAAGCCGTAATTGTGCAGCTTGAAGGGATCCAGCCAGATGCGCATGGCGTATTGCGAGCCGAACACCTCCACATTGCCGACGCCGGACACGCGGCTGATCGGGTCCTGCATGCGGCTGACGACGAAATCGGCGATATCGACATTGTCGTAACGGCCGCTCTGGTCGGCCACCGCGATGACGATGATGAAGTTCGATTGCGCCTTGGCGACGGTGATGCCCTGCTGCTGCACCTCGGCGGGCAGGATCGGCACTGCTTGCTGCAATTTGTTCTGGACCTGGACCTGGGCGATGTCGGGATCGGTGCCGGGCTCGAAGGTGGCGGTGATGGAGACGGTGCCGGCGGCGGTCGAGGAGGACGAGAAATAGAGCAGATGGTCGACGCCGGTGAGCTGCTGCTCGATCACTTGGGTGACCGAATTCTGCAGGCTTTCGGCGTCGGCGCCGGGATAGACGGCGCTGATCACCACCGCGGGCGGGGCGATCACGGGATATTGCTCCACCGGCAGGCTGAGCGCGGCGATGCCGCCCGCCAGCATGATGACGATGGCGATCACCCAGGCAAAAACGGGCCGGTCGATGAAAAAGCGCGACAACATGTTTATTGCCTCGCCGGCTTGGATCCCGGTACGGCCATTTCCTGCGGCTGGACCGGCATGTCCGGCATCACCTTGGACAGCCCTTCGATCACCACTCTGTCGCCCGGCCTCAGGCCGTCCAGCACCTGCCATTGTCCGGCCACGGCGCGGCCGGTCTTCACCTTGCGCAGCCGGGTGAAATTCTTGTCGTCCACCACCAGGGCCGTGGCGTCACCCTTGGCATCGCGGCCGATCGCCTGTTGCGGCACCAGCAGGCCATGCGGATCGATGCCTTCGACGATGGTGGCGCGGACATAGAGTCCGGGAAGCAGCAGACCTTCCGGATTGGGGAACAGGGCGCGCAGCTGCACCGTGCTGGTGGCCTGGTTCACCATCACATCGGTGAATTGCAGCTTGCCGGGGCGGTCATAAGGCGTGCCGTCATCCAAGGTCAGCGTCACCTTGGCGGTGAGGCCGGCGCCTTTCTCGATCTCGCCGGACTGGACGGCGCGTTTGAGCGCCAGCACTTCGCTGCTGGACTGGTCGATATCGACATAGATCGGATCGAGGGTGGAAATCGTCGCCAGCGCCTGGGCCTGGTTGGCGGTCACCAGGGCGCCGGGTGTGACGCTGGAGGCGCCGATGCGCCCGCCGATCGGCGCGGTGATGCGGGTATAATCCAGATTGATCTTGGCGCCTTCGGTGGCGGCCAAGGCCTGTTTATATGCGGCCTGGGCGGTGTCGTTGTCTTGGGGCGCGATGGCATTCTGCTTCAGCAGGGCGGCATAGCGTTCGGCCTTCAATTTGGCGCTGGCCAGATTGGCGGCGGCGCTGTCGTAAGCGGCGCGATAGGGTGCGGGATCGATCTGATAAAGCGGCTGGCCCGCCTTGACCACGGAGCCCTCGGTGAACAAGCGCTGCTTGATAATCCCCGACACCTGCGGACGAATTTCCGAAACGGCGAAAGGATCGGTGCGCCCCGGCAATTCCACCGCCAGCGGCACGGTCTGTTCGTGCAAAGTGACAAAGCCCACAACGGGGGGAGGGAATTTCGGCTGTTGCTGCTGCCGGCCGCAAGCGCTCAAAGCCAGCGCTGCCAGCGCGATCACTGTCCAATGACGCATGGAAAATCCCTCAAGCCAAAAAGGCGGCATTCCCTAGCAGAACACCGCCGCAATTCCCAACCCGGCTTTGCGCTAAATAGGCGTAGCCGCGGCGATTGAAAGGGGCATGGAGGTCCAAAATGACATCAGCGCCGTTTCCAGCGCCGCAACGCGATCAATTTGACACAGTTGCGCCTTGGCCTCACGGCGGCTGGCGGCATCGCCAAGGGGGGCGCCGGTGACATACCACCCCAGATGTTTACGGAAAACTTTCAGGCCCAGCGCCTCGCCGTAAAATTTCAGGGTCTCCGCCAAATGCGTGTGAAGGATTTCCAGACGCCGTGCCGGCGTCGGTTCTTCCAGCGCTTCGCCGCGGCCAAGCGCGCGGTCCAACGCCGCGGCGATCCAGGGCCGTCCATAAGAGCCGCGCCCGACCATCAGCGCATCGGCGCCCGATTGCTCCAGCGCGCCCCTGGCGGAGGCAAGATCGACAATGTCGCCATTGACGATGACGGGAATGCGCACCGCTTGCTTGACCTCGGCCACCGCGCGCCAATCGGCGGTCCCGCCATAGAATTGCTGGCGGGTGCGGCCATGCACGGTGATGGCGGCGATGCCCAAATTTTCGGCAATCTGCGCGATTTCGGGCGCGTTGCGCCAATGCTCGTCCCAGCCCAGGCGCATTTTCAGCGTCACCGGCCGGCTCGTTGCCTCGACCGCGGCGCCGATCAATCGCGCCGCCAATTGCGGCTCGCGCATCAGGGCGGAGCCGGACAAGGCGCCGGTTACTTCCTTGGCCGGGCAGCCCATGTTGAAATCGATGATGTCGGCGCCGGCCTGTTCGGCCAGCTTGGCGCCTTTGGCGATCCACTCGGCCTCGCGCCCGACCAGTTGGATGACCATCAAAGGCAGGCCTTCGCCGATCGCGGCGCGTCGCACCACATCGGGGCGGCCTTTGGCGAAATTATCGCAAGCCACCATTTCGGTGGCGACATAGGGCGCGCCCAAACCGCAGGCGGTCTTGCGGAAGGGAAGGTCGGAAACGCCGGTCATGGGCGCGGTCAGCACCCGGCCGGGAATGGTGACATCGCCGATCCGCAAGGTCTGGCTCATGGCCAGTGAATGCCTGTTTTAAATGGCCTTGTCGAGATGGGCGAGATGGGTGATGTGGCCGGCGCCCGCGATCTCGCTTTCGATCTTGCGCGGTTCCGTCAGCAATTTCACATCGCCCAAACCGGCGATGCTGACATGGAGATCGTCTTGCGGCGAAACCTCCGCGTTGTTGGCGCCCGCCATGCGCACGCGGACGCGGCTGGCCGCCAGCGCGCCCAGATCCGCATTGCCGGCCCCGGCCATGTTCAGATCCAGATCATCGGTCTTGCCATTGGCCCTGATCTCTCCGGCCCCCGCGATGCTGAGATTGAGATTGGGCTGATCGATATCGTCCAGGGTCAGACTGCCGGCGCCGGCGAGCTTGAAGCCCCTGAACTGACGGCCCGGCAAAGTAATCTCGATACCGGGCCCGCGATCTTGCCAACGGCAATCCAGTTTGATGGTGCTGTCGCTGATCCGGATATGCGGCAGGATCGCGCTATCGCCGCTGACCACCACCTGATCGCCGGTGCCGCGGCGATATTGCACTTTGGCGGGAATGGCGATGGCGACGCTGTCGCCGCCGTTCCAGGCCATGCTGCGGCTGCCTTGATTGTTGGAAGGCTCGAAGCCGCAGTTTGTGCCGTCGCCGATGCCGGCGAAATTGGAATGGGCCAATTCCCGGCCGCCGATCGCCGCCGCCGTCGTCAGGCAAGCGACGCAGACCACCAGACCCGACACGCCCACCACCGCGAATTTGTTTGCCATGTCGTTCTCCCTTCAAGCCGAAACGGCGTCGATGAGCTGAAAATGCAGCCGGACATAGCGGATCAGCAATTGCACCAGGAAATTGACCGCCAGCCAGAGCAGGGCGGCCAGTCCCACGCCGCCGGCGATCAATCCGATGCCGGCCAGTCCCAAGGCCAGCAGCGTGGCCATCCCGCCGGTCAAGGCGAACCAGGCCAGGCCCGGAAATATCGAAATCACCGACAACAAGGTGCCGGCGATGAACAGCCCCAGCGCCACGGCGCCGAAGCCCAGGAAGAGCGCGCCCAAAGTGAACAGGAAAGGGATCAGGAACATCACATCGACGGTCGCCAATCCCAGCAGCGCCAGCACCAGCCCGGCCAGACTGCTGGGGGTGCCCTCACTCTCCCAGCGCTTGAAGCCGGCCTCGGCCCGCAGCTCGCGCGCCAGCCGCGAGGGGTCGCCCAGGGCGGCGGCGATTTCTTCCTCGCTGCGGCCCGCGGCGCGGCCTTCGCTGAAATGGGATTCGGTGTCGAGCACCAGATCCTCGATCTGGGAGCTTGGTAACCCGGTCAAGCCGCGGCGGAAGCGGTAGAGAAATTCAATCCGGTTCATAGGACATCTCCCAATATCTTGCGCACCGAGGTTTCGAACTGCATCCAGTCGGCGCTTTGCGCCTTCAACGCCGTCATGCCGGTGCGGGTGATTTTATAATATTTGCGCGGGGGACCGCTGGCGGACTCCATTAAATATGTGCTGACCAGGCCGTCATTCTGCATCCGGCGCATCAAGGGATAAACGGTGCCTTCGCCCATCCCCACCGCCTCGGCCATGCGGCTGGCGATGTCATAGGCGTAATTGTCGCTTTTGGAGAGCAGTGCCAGCACGCACATTTCCAACACGCCTTTCTTGAGCTGTATCTGCAGGGAATCGGCCATCTCAAGACCTATGTATCACAAGATACCGTGCTATGCAAGGTACCGGCCGGGTAGGGTAAAATTGGCGAATGTTGCGCCGATCAACCGGCGTCTCGGCCCTTAAACCATGCAAGGTTCGGATCGCCGCCGGCAGATCGGTTTGCCGTGTCTCAAAACAATACTGTGGCAAACCCGCGTTAACGGGCTGTCGGAGATCGCGAGCAGATTTCATTAATCCCGCGGCTTCTAAAATCCCGGCGCTGCGAAGGACTTTGCCGGATGCGCCCCGAAATCATCGCGATTCATTTTGGCTTGGGCCAGGCGGCACGGCCTGATGCCGTCGCCGAGATTCTTGTATTACGAGTGGTGTGATGTCCGGCATTGAGAAATTCACCCTGGGCGGCAACCCGGGTCATCGCGGTCCGCTGCATATCGGCTTGGTCAACAACATGCCCGATGCGGCGTTGCGCGCCACCGAACTGCAATTCGCCAAACTGCTGAAACACGCATCGGCGGCGCCGGGCGCCCAGGCCCTCGATGTCGAATTACACCTGTTCTCGATGGGCGAGATCGCGCGCGGCGAAGTCGCTCTTTCCCGCATGCAGGGTTTTTATGCCGATGCGGCGACTTTGCCCGGCGCCGGGCTGGACGGCCTGATCGTCACGGGCGCCGAGGCGGGCGCCGGCGATCTGCAGGGCGAACCTTATTGGGATGCCTTGACCCGGCTGATCGACTGGGCGGAGATCGGCACCGTCTCCACCTATTTCTCCGCTTCCGCCGCGCATGCCGCGGTGCTGCATCTCGACAACATTGCGCCCCGCCGGCTGCCGCGCAAATTGTCGGGCGTGTTCAGCGCCGAGCCGGCCGGCGAGGGCAGTTCGCTGTTGACCGGCGCCGCCCCCTTTGCCCAGGTGCCGCATTGCCGCCGCGACGATGTTTCGGAAGGCGAATTGGCGGCCTATGGCTATCGCATTGTGCGCCGGCTGGCCGGCGGCGGGGCCGATCTGTTTACCCGCAAAGCCTATAGCCTCTTCGTCTTTGCCCAGGGCCATCCGGAATATGACGGCGCCATGCTGGGGCGTGAATATCTGCGCGATATCGGCCGCGCCTTGCGCGGGGAAGGCGAGGCTCCGGCCATCCCGGAACATTATTTCGACCGCCTCACCGAGATCCGTCTGCGCGAACTGGCGGAGGATGGCGTTACCGACCCCGAGCGCTACAGCGTCCTGGTTACGGGGGCGGTGCCCCTGGTTTCCTGGCGCGGCCACACGGTCCGGTTGTTCGCCAATTGGCTGGCGACCATCGCGGCCGAAAAGGCCCGGCGCGCCGCCCTGCGGGCCCCGGCGGAGCGTAAACGGGCCTGACGCCACAGTGGCCGCATGGCCACGGTCCCGCGAAATCGCCCCTAGAGGCGGATTATTGCCTTTTATTGAGCGAAATCAGACCCAAGTTCCGTGATCGGTGCGCCGTTTACCCTTTCACCACCCTGCCCCCCGCATTAGATATAAAGCGTATTGCGGTGGGGGCACCGAGATGGGCATGACTATCATTGCGACGGGACTGGGCCTGGCTTTGGCTGGGCTTTCGATGATCGGAGCGCTTTATGCGGTCCTGGCGGCCCTATTGGTGGGCCGCTTCATGCGCGCCGGCCATGCCGAGCCGGCGCATTTCGCCGCCGTGACCATTCTCAAGCCCCTGCATCGCGGCGAGCCCGGGCTCTTGGAAAATCTCGAAAGCTTCTTTGCCCAGGATTATCCCGGCGAGGTGCAGATCCTGTTCGGCGTCCATGACGCGCAAGACCCCGCGCTGGATGTGGTGCGGGCGCTGCAGGCCCGCTATCCGGGAGTCGATACCGCGGTGGTGGCCGATAACGCCCTTTACGGCGCCAATGCCAAGGTTTCCAACCTGATCAACATGTTTCCCGTCGCCCGGCACGACATCTTGGTGCTTAGCGACAGCGACATCGCGGTGCCGCGCGATTGGCTGCGCAAGGTGACAGGCGCGCTGGATCAGCCCCAGGTCGGCCTGGTGACCTGTCTTTATCAAGGGGCCGTCGCCGAACCCAATGCCTGGGCGCGGCTGGCGGCGATGGGCACCTCCTATGATTTCCTGCCCAATGTGGTTTTGGGCACCAGCTTCGGTATTGCCGAGCCTTGCATGGGCTCGACCATCGCGCTGACCCGCGACGTGCTGGATGAGATCGGCGGTTTCGCCGCTTTCGCCGATTATCTGGCGGATGATTATGAGATCGGCCAAGCGGTTCGTGCCAAGGGCTATGCCACCGCGATTCCGGCGCTGGGCGTCGCCCATACCGCCACCGAGCGCAATGCCCGCGAGTTGTTCCAGCATGAGCTGCGCTGGACCCGCACCATCCGCACGGTGAGCCCCTGGGGCCATCTGGGCAGTGTCGTCACCTTCGCCTTGCCGCTGGCCCTGATGGCCGCAGTTTTGCTGGATTTCTCGGTGTTGTCGCTGGCAGCCATCGGCCTGGCGCTGACCGCCCGGCTGTTCCTGAAAATGCGTATCGATGCTATTTTCGGCGGCACTGCCGGTCCGTTCTGGCTTTTGCCCCTGCGCGACCTGCTGAGTTTCGCGGTTTTCGTGGCGTCGCAATTCGGTGAAACGGTCCATTGGCGGGGCAACCGCTTTTCGATCGCGCCCAGCGGCGTCTTGTCTGAGTCTTGAGGATAGAAAAATCATGCCTATGAAATCGCTATTCCTGCAGGCGCCGTCCTTTGACGGTTATGACGGCGGCGCCGGGGCGCGTTATCAGATGAAGCGCGAGGTGAAGAGCTTCTGGTTTCCGACCTGGCTGGCCCAGGCCGCCGCCATGGTGCCGGGTTCGCGCCTGATCGATGCGCCGCCGCACAATCTGTCGTTCAAGGATATCGAAGAGGATGTGAAGGCGCATGAGCTGATCGTCATCCACACCTCGACCCCCAGCTTCAAATCGGATTGCCGCACGGCGACAATGATCCGCCAGATCAATCCCACCGCCAAGATCGGCTTCATCGGCGCCAAGGTCGCGGTCGAGCCGGTGGAAAGCATGGAAGCCTGCGCCGCGCTCGATTTCGTTGCGCGCAATGAATATGACTTCACCATCCAGGAACTGGCCAATGGCGCGGAGTGGTCCACCATCGCAGGGCTGACTTGGCGCAATGCCGCGCGGGAGATCGTCTCCAATCCCGAGCGCGAAATCCTGGTCGATATGGACAAGCTGCCCTCGGTGCTGCCGCTTTATAAGCAGCTCAAGGTCGAGAAATATTTCGGCGGCTATCTGCTGCATCCTTACATGTCCTGGTACACCGGGCGCGGCTGCAAATCGCGCTGCACCTTCTGTCTGTGGCCCCAGACCATCGGCGGGCACAAATATCGCTTCATGTCGATCGACCGCGTGGTCGCGGACGTCAAATATGTGAAGGAGAATTTCCCCCAGGTGCGGGAGATTTTCTTCGACGACGACACCCTGACCGACAATCACGACCGCGTCGAACAACTGGCCCGCGCCTTGGGCCCGCTGGGCGTGACCTGGTCCTGCAATGCCAAGGCCAATGTGCCGCGCAAGACGCTGGAAGTGATGAAGGCCAATGGGCTTCGCCTGCTGCTGGTGGGGTATGAATCCGGCAATCAGCAGATCCTGCACAACATCAAGAAGGGCCTCTTGGTCGACGTCGCCAAGCGCTTCTCGCGCGATTGCCGCGAACTGGGCATTGTCGTCCACGGCACCTTCATCCTGGGCTTGCCGGGCGAGACCCGCGAGACCATCCAGGAAACCCTGGCTTTCGCCAAGGAAGTCAATCCGCGCACTTTGCAGGTGTCGCTGGCGGCGCCTTATCCCGGCACCTTCCTGTACAAGCAGGCCAAGGAAAATGGCTGGTTCGCTTCGGATGTCGATCTTTTGACCGATGACGGCACCCAGATCGCGCCGCTGAACTACCCTCATCTCGGCCATACCGAAATTTTCAATTCGGTGGAGGAGTTCTACAAAAAGTTCTATTTCCGCCCCTCCAAGATCGCCGAGATCGTGGGCGAAATGCTCACCAGCCGCGACATGCTGGTGCGCCGCCTGCGCGAGGGCGTGGAATTCTTCCAGTTCCTGCGCAACCGCGAAGACATGATCGTTTCGTGACGCATGGCCATTTCCCCCTCCCCCGGAGGGAGGGGGCAAGGGTTTCGCGCCGGCGAAAATCTTGGGGGGAGGGGGCACACCGCTCCCCTTGTCGCGCATGAAAAATCTCATCCTCACCGCCGACGATTTCGGCGCCGCGCGGGAAGTCAACGAAGCGGTGGAACGGGCCCATAACGAGGGCGTTCTGACCGCCGCCAGCCTGATGGTTTCGGGCGCCGCCGCGGCCGATGCGGTGCGCCGCGCCAAATCCATGCGCCGTTTGCGTGTGGGGCTGCATCTGGTGCTGGTGGACGGCAGGCCGGTGCTGCCCGCGTCCTCGGTGCCGGATCTGGTGGATGCAAGGGGCAATTTCCGCGACGACATGGCCCGCGCCGGCGCTGCGATGTTTTTCTCAGCGAAGGTCAAGGCCCAGCTGGCCGCGGAGATCGAGGCCCAGTTTGCCGCATTTGCCGCCACCGGCCTGAAGCTGGACCATGTCAATGCCCATAAGCATTTTCATCTTCATCCCACCATCGCCGCCCTGATGCTGCGCGGTGCCAAGGCGGCCCGCGCCACAGGCGTGCGAGTGCCGCTGGAGCCGCAAAATGTGCTCGCCCAAGTCGAACCTTACCGCGCCTCGCCGGTGACGATGCTGACGGCGCCCTTTGCGCGCAGCCTGAGCCGCCGCTTGCGCCGCCAAGGCATCGCCGCGCCGAACCAGGTCTTTGGTCTGGCCTGGTCGGGCGCGATGACCACGCCGCGCCTGGCCGGCTTGGTGGAACATCTGCCCGAAGGCCTGACCGAGATTTATCTGCATCCTGCCACCGGCCCCTATCCAGGCTCGGCGCCGGGCTATCGCTATGGCGCGGAACTCGCGGCGCTGCTGGATGGGGATATAAAGAGCCGGATTGCGGCGGGCCATATTCGCCTTGGCGGCTTTGCAGACTTTCCGGTACAATGAGACCGGGGCATCGGGCCGGGCTAGGCCCATACTTATCAAGGACTTAGAGTGATTTCATGAGCAGTCCGGCGTTTGCCATTCCGCCCGATCTGACGCGCGACACCGGCACCATGCCCGGCGACGGTCCGATCAAATGGGGCAGCGATGAGCATAAGCGGCTGTTCTGCAAGACGCTGCTCGACACCCATGATCCCTACAAACCGGCGGTGCTGGATTGGCCGCGATTGGGCGAAGAGGCGCAAAAGCGCATCACCGCCCTGCCGATCTGGGACATCGCGGTGCAGACCGAAAACCGCGCCGGGCTGAATGTGTGTACCTATGCCGAGAGCGTGCCCGATACGCTGCTGCGCAAGGCGATCGAGCTGAACGGATTCGAGGAACGCCGCCATCGCCATGTCCTGGCCAATTTGGTTGAGGCCTATGGCATCAAACTGGCGCCGGAGCCGGTGTACCTCAAGCCGAAAAATCCCGAATGGGCCTTCATGGTCACCGGCTATAGCGAATGCATCGATAGTTTTTTTGCCTTCGGCCTGTTCAAGGCGGCCAAGGATACCGGCTATTTCCCCCCCGAGCTGGTTCAGACCTTCGATCCGGTGGTCAATGAAGAAGCCCGTCACATCCTGTTCTTCGTCAACTGGGTGGCCTGGCACCGGCGCAACATGCCGTGGTGGCGGCGGCCTTATTTCGAACTCAAGGTGTTCGCGGTCTGGCTGTTCCTGATTTATGAACGCCTGGGCATCGCCAGCGATGTCTCCAACGGCCAGCAGGACAACAATTTCACCGTCAATGGCGCCGAGGCCTTGGGCTCCGATATCGATGTGGGAGAACTGGTGGCGATCTGCCTGGCGGAAAACAATCGCCGTCTGGCGCCCTATGATCCCAGGCTGAAACGCCCGCGCTTCGTGCCCTTCATGGCGCGGCTTGCGCTGAAGTTTCTGAGGAAGAAGACGTGATGAAAATCGGATCCCAGGAACACCGCGACACGTTCTGCCGGCACTTCATCCAAACCTATACGGATTATGACCCGCAAACGCTGCCCTGGCCGGACTTGGATGCGGCCGCGTTGCAGCGGCTGAAATCGGTGCCGTTCTGGGAAGAGGTTTTCTATACCGAGCGGCGCGCCGGCGCGATCGTCAAGGCCTTCACCGACACCATCGAAGATCCGGTGATCAAGGAAGCGGTGGCGCTGCAGGGGCTGGAAGAAACCCGTCATGCCCAATTGATCCGGGCGATGATCGAAAAATACGGGATCGATGCCGCCGAGCGTCCCCTGGAAGATGTCAGCGACAATGTCGAAACCCGCTTCAAGGATTTCGGCTTCGGCGAATGCATGGATTCTTTCCTGGGCTTTGGCGTCTTCAAGATCGCCATGCAATCGCAGTTCCTGCCCAAGGAGATGTTCGCGATCTTTGAAACGCTGATGTATGAGGAAACCCGGCATATCGTCTTCTTCGTCAACTGGATGGCTTATACCCAGGCGCGCAAAGGTTTTGTCGCGCGCACCCTGCTGCCGCTGACCTCATTCCGCTATTACATGCGCGCTCTGGGCCGGATGATCGGCACCGCCAAGCGCGGCAAGGAGATGAACGACGGCAAGGAATTCTCCGCCACCCAGGCCAGCGTTTTCCTGGACGGCTTTACCTTCCGCCGCTTCCTGGAAGATTGCTATTCGGAGAACCGCCGCCGCATGGACGCCTTCGAACCGGATCTGCTGCGCCCCGCCTTCCTGCCGCAACTGGCCGAAACCGCATTGGGGGCGCTGCGCTTGTGGAGCTTCCGCGCCAAGCCGCTGCCGGCCTGAACCCGATGAAGCTCGGCGTCGTCATCGCGTTGATCGCGGGGCTGATTGCCGCCGTCTATCTCTATGCCGTGATCGGATTCGGCGCCGTGTGGGACGCGGTGGCCCGCGCGGGGCTGGGCGGGCTGTTCCTGTTGTGCCTGTGTCAGCTTGCGGTGACCGGCGTCTTGGCGCTGGCCTGGTGGGTGGTGGTGCCGCCCGCTTTCCGCCTTTCGCTGGGACGCTTTTTTCTGGCGCGGCAGGTGCGCGAGGCCATCGCGGAAATATCGCCTTTCTCGCCGGTGGGCGGCTTGGTCACGGCGGTACGGCTGGCGATCCTCTATGGCATGAACGGTGCTTATGCGGCGGCGTCCGTCACCGCGGACATGACCACCGAGGCCATGGCGCAGGTGCCGTTCCTGGCGTTCGGTGTGGCGCTCAGCCTGCGCCATCTGGGCGAGCTTCCCAACAGCGATGCCTTGCTGACCGCGATGGTGGCGGTGCTGGTGCTGGCGGTGCCGGCAATCGTGCTGCTGGTGATGGTGCAGCGGCGCGGCGCCGGCCTGGCCGAACGCATGGCGGCGCGCTTTCTGCCGGGCCTCAAGCAAGGCGCCGGTTTCGGCGAGGCGATCCACGCGCTTTATGATTCCCCCGCGCGGCTGGCGGTATCCGCCACATTGCATCTGGTGGCTTGGATGTCGGCCGGGCTGACCACTTATGTTGCCTTTCGCCTGGTGGGGGGCAAGGTCTCGCTGATCAATGCCATGGCGCTGGAAGCGCTGCTCTGCACGCTGCGTTCGGTTGCAGCCTTTGTGCCCGCCGCGATCGGCGTGCAGGAAGCCGGCTATGCCATGCTGGCGCCGCTGTTCGGCTTGCCGGCGGAATTGGGCTTGGCGGTGTCGCTGCTCAAACGGGCTCGGGAGATCACGCTGGGCGTGCCGGCGCTGCTATATTGGCAGGGCCTGGAGGGCCGCGCGGCGCTGCGCAAACCGGACCCCGCGCAATGAGCGATATCGCTCTGGTCACCGGCGCTTCTCGGTTTGTGGGGCAAGGAGCGGTGCGCATAGCGCGGGAGCGGGTCCAGTGGACCCGCGACAGCGACGAGCGCCGCGAGCACGAGCGAGCGGCCGGGGGGGAGCCCGGGCAATGAGCGATACCGTTCTAGTCACCGGTGCTTCTGGGTTTGTGGGTGCCGCTGTCGCCCGCGCCGCCTTGAAACGCGGCTTCAAGGTCCGGGCCTTGATGCGCCCCACGGCCAGTCACGCCAATATCGCGGGGCTGGAGATCGAGACCGTGGCGGGCGACATGCGCGATGTCTCCTCTATGACCCGGGCCTTGCAGGGCACTCGCTATTTCTTCCATGTCGCGGCGGATTACCGGCTTTGGGCACCCGATCCTTCCGAGATCGAACGCAACAATCTCATGGGCGCCCGCGCTACCATGCAGGCGGCGCTGGCGGCCGGCGTCGAACGGGTGGTCTATACCTCTTCGGTCGCCGCCCTGAAGCCGGGCAGCGGCGAGCCGGTGGACGAAACTTCCCGCCATTCTCCGCAAAGCGTGATCGGCGCCTATAAGCGCAGCAAATTGGTGGCGGAACGTGAGGTCGAGCGCCTGATCGCCGATTCCCGTTTGCCCGCGGTGATCGTGGCGCCCTCCACCCCCATCGGTCCGCGCGACATCAAGCCCACGCCCACGGGGCGCATCATCGTCGAAGCCGCCAAAGGCAAGATGCCGGGCTTTGTCGATACGGGGCTCAATCTGGTGCATGTCGACGATGTCGCCGAAGGCCATATGCTGGCGCTGGAGCGGGGCCGCATCGGACATAATTATATCCTGGGCGGCACGGATATGAGCCTTCAGGCCATGCTGGGCGAGATTGCCCGTCTCAGCGGCCGGCGCCCGCCCAAGCTCAAAATGCCTCGGGCACCGCTGTTTCCGCTGGCCTTCATGGCGGAAGCGGTGGCCCGCATGACAGGCAAGGAGCCGTTCCTGACTGCCGATGCCCTGCGCATGTCGCGCTACCGGATGTTTTTTTCCTCCGCCAAGGCCAAGACCGAACTTGGCTATATGGCGCGTCCGCCCGTCGAGGCGCTTGCCGATGCCCTGGCCTGGTTCGGCGCCAATGGGTATCTGGCATGATCGCGGGACTCGTTTTCGGATTTCTGCCTTTGGTGATCTGGCTCTATCTGCTGCTGGGCCGCAATCAGTTCTGGCGGCTGCGCGAGCGCGACAGCGCCGATGCGCCGCCGCCGCCTTCGCATTGGCCCTCGGTGGTGGCGGTGGTGCCGGCGCGCAATGAGGCCGATGTGATTGGGCGCAGTCTGGGCAGCCTGCTGGCCCAAGACTATGCCGGCGAATTTCGCATCGTGCTGGTGGACGATCAGTCCGACGACGGAACCGGCGATCTTGCCCGCGGGTTTGGCGATCGGCGCCTGACCGTGCTCGCAGGTGCGCCCCGCCCGGCCGGCTGGACGGGAAAATTATGGGCGATGCACCAGGGCGCGCAGCACGCGGCCGACTTTCGTCCCGAATTTCTTTGGTTCACCGATGCCGATATCGCGCATGGTCCCGACAATCTCTCCCAATTGGTGGCCCGGGCGGAAGAAAACGGCAAGGTGCTGGTCTCGTTGATGGCGCGGCTGAGCTGCAAAACCGCGGCCGAACATTTCCTCATTCCCGCCTTCGTGTTCTTTTTCGACATGCTGTATCCCTTTGGCGCGGTGAACGATCCGTCGCGCCGGACCGCGGCGGCGGCGGGGGGCTGCATGTTGGCGCGCCGTTCCGCCCTGGACCGGGCGGGCGGCATCGCAGCGATCCGATCCCAGCTGATCGATGACTGCGCCTTGGGGCGGGCGATGAAACGGCAGGGACCGATCTGGCTGGGCCTCACCAATCGCGCCGAGTCGCTGCGCCCCTACCAGCATCTCGCCGATATCCGCAAAATGGTGGCCCGCTCGGCCTATGCCCAGCTCGGCTATTCGCCGCTGCAGCTGGCCGGCACCATGTTGGGCTTGATCCTGATCTATATCGCGCCGGTGATGACGGCGCTGTTCGCCTGGGGAATCTCGCAGATGGCCGGCTGGGCCGCCTGGTTGATCATGGCGGTGATGTTCCTGCCCATCCTGCGCTTCTATCGACTCTCGCCGATCTGGGCCCCGACATTGCCTCTGGTCGGCGCTTTCTATGCCGCCTTTACCTTTGAATCGGCGCTGCTGCACTGGTCGGGCAAAGGCGGGATGTGGAAAGGCCGCGTTCAGGCGAGGGCGGACGCATGAGCGTCGCCGATTTCCAATCCGGCAAGGATCATCGCGGCGAGAATTTCCCGGTCGCGTCGTTCCTGATCGCGCCGCGCCATCGTGCGCCGGTGCTGGCCTTTTATCGCTTCGTGCGCGCCGCCGACGATGTCGCCGATCATCCGACCGCGGCGCCGGAACGCAAGCTGGCGCTGCTGGAGCAAATGCGCGCCAGCCTGGTGGGCGAAAGCGATGCGGTGGAGCAGGGCGTCGCTCTGCGCAAACTTCTGGCGGAGCGCGATCTCGCCCCGACCCACGCCCTAGACCTGCTCGAAGCCTTCCGCCGCGATGTGGTCAAGCTGCGCTATCGCGATTGGGATGACCTCTTGGATTATTGCCGCTATTCCGCCATGCCGGTCGGGCGCTTCGTGCTGGATGTGCATGGCGAGGACCAGGCCTGCTGGGAGGCCAATGACTCGCTTTGCGCCGCCCTGCAGGTGATCAATCATCTGCAGGATTGCGCCAAGGATTATGCGGAATTGGACCGGGTCTATATCCCTGCCGACCATTTCGCCCAGGCCGGCGCGCTCATCACCGCCTTGGCGGCGCCACCCGCCTCGCCCGAACTGCGCAGCGCCATCGCGGCGCTGGCGGCGAAAAATGCCGGCCTGTTGCAACAGTCCCGCGCTTTCTCTGGCCAGATTCGCAACCGCAGACTTGCCCTGGAAGTCGATCTGATCCAAACCCTGGCCGAGGATCTCAATGCCCGGCTGGCCAGCCGCGATCCCTTGTCCGAAAAAGTCCATCACTCCAAACTGGATGTCGCAACCTTGTTCGTCAAACGTCTTCCCGCTTTCCTGCTGTCGCGGCTGACCCCGCGATGAGCGCCGCCGAAACATTGGGCGCGCCCCAGGCCAAAGCCGTGCGCAAAAAGGCCAGCGGCAGTTCGTTTTATCTGGCAATGCGGCTGATGCCCAAGGTCGAACGCGACGCCATGTTCGCGATCTATGCCTTTTGCCGCAAAGTCGACGATATCGCCGATGACGGCATCGGCACCCGCCCCGAACGGCACGAGAAATTGGAAGCCTGGCGGCGCGACCTGGCGGCGCTTTACGCCGGCCAATCGCCCGGCCGTGTCGCATTCCTGGCGCCGGCGATCGCGGGCTTTGGCCTCAGGCAAGAAGATTTCCGCACCGTCTTGGACGGGATGGAAATGGACGTCGCCGAAGACATTGTGGCGCCCGATCTGGCGACGCTGGATCTGTATTGCGACCGGGTCGCCAGCGCCGTGGGACGGCTGTCGATCAAGGTGTTCGGGATGGAGGAGGGGCCAGGCTTCCAGCTCGCCCATCATCTGGGCCGCGCCTTGCAGCTTACCAATATCCTGCGCGACATCGACGAGGACGCCGATATCGGGCGGCTTTATCTGCCGCGCGAATATCTGTTCGCGGCGGGATTCAAATCCCTGGATCCCAAAATGGTTGCGTCGGACCCCAAGGTGGATGCGGTCTGCCGTCAGGTCGCCGCCGATGCGCACCGCCATTATGATGCCGCTTCCGCCATCCTGGCGCAAAAGCCCAAGGGCCGCATCCGCACGCCCTGGCTGATGGGCGCGGTCTATTCGCAAATCCTCACCGCCACCGAACAGGCCGGCTTCGCCCCGCCGCGCCGCCGGGTTTCGCTGAGCCGGAAAAAATTGCTGTTGCTGGTGCTCAGGTCCGCCTGGTTATGAGCAGCACACACCGCGCCTTCGTGATCGGGGCCGGCTTGGCCGGGTTGTCCGCCGCCACGGCGCTGGCGGCGCGCGGTGCACAGGTGACTGTGTTCGAAGCAGCGGGCCAGGCCGGGGGCCGCTGCCGGTCTTATTTCGATCCGGCCTTCGGCGGGATGATCGATAACGGCAATCATCTGGTGCTGTCGGGAAACCGGGCGGTGCATGCCTATCTGGCGCGCATCGGTGCGCAAGGCGCGCTGAGCGGGCCGTCTTCGGCGCTGATCCCCTTTACCGATATCAAAACCGGCGAGCGCTGGGTGCTTCATCCCAATGAAGGCCCCTTGCCCTGGTGGGTGGGAGTGAAGTCGCGCCATGTTCCGGGCACAAGTGCGCGCGATTACATGGCCTATGCCGCGCTGCTCTGGGCGGGAAAACGCAAGACCATCGCCGATGTGGTGCCGGCCAAAGGCGCTTTGTGGGACCGTTTGATGTGCCCCTTTTTGCTGGCGGCGCTGAACACCGAGCCGAAGCAAGCCTCGGCCGCCTTGGCCGGCGCGGTGTTGCGCGAGACTTTGGCAAAGGGCGGCCAGGCCTGCCGTCCGCGCATCGCCGCGCCCACCCTGGCCGCCGCGTTCATCGACCCGGCGCTGGAATTTCTGCGCGCCAAGGGCGGCGAGATTCGTTTCGGCGAGCGGCTGCGGGCAATCGTCTTCGATAACCGCAGCGCCACCGCGCTGGAATTTCCGGATGCCACCATTCCCTTGGGACACAAAGATACCGTGGTGCTGGCGGTGCCGCCTTGGACGGCAAAGGAGTTGGTGCCGGGTCTGAACCCGCCGGGCGAATTCCGCGCCATCGTCAATGGACATTTCCAATATCCGGCCCCGGCCGGCGCGCCGCAGATCCTGGGCGTGATCGGCGGCACCGCGGAATGGATATTTTCCTTCCCCGACCGCATTTCGGTGACGATTTCGGCGGCCGATAGCCTGGTCGAGCGCGACCGCGAAGAATTGGCCCAAACCTTGTGGGCCGATATCGGCGCCGCGCTGGGGATCAAGGACCCGCTTCCCACCTGGCAGATCGTCAAGGAAAAGCGCGCCACATTTGCCGCGACCCCAGCGGAAGACGCCAAACGCCCGCCCACCCAGACCAAATGGCGCAATTTCGTCCTGGCCGGCGATTGGACCCAGACCGGCCTGCCGGCCACCATCGAAGGCGCCATCCGTTCGGGCGATCAGGCGGCGGCTTTGGCCCTGCGTCATTCATCTCTATAATCGCGCCATGAACCAGCTCAGCCCCGGGGAATTCGGCGATCTGGACGGCAGCATCCGCGCCGCCACCGACGCCATTCTGCGCCAGCAGCGCCCCGACGGCCATTGGGTTTATGAACTGGAAGCCGATGCCACGATTCCGTCCGAATATGTGTTGCTGGTGCATTATCTGGGTGAGCCCGCGGATGTGGAGCTGGAGCGCAAGATCGGCGTCTATCTGCGCCGCATCCAGGCCGATCATGGCGGCTGGCCGCTTTATCACGACGGCGCCTTCGACATCTCCGCTTCGGTGAAAGCCTATTTCGCGCTCAAGATGATCGGCGACGATATCGAGGCGCCGCATATGAAGCGCGCCCGTGATGCCATCCGCGCGCGCGGCGGCGCGATCCGGACCAATGTTTTCACCCGTCTGCAATTGGCGCTGTATGGGGAGGTCGGTTGGAACATCATTCCCACCATGCCGCCGGAATTGATCCTGCTGCCGCGCTGGTTTCCCATTCATCTGTCGAAGATGAGCTATTGGGCGCGCACGGTGATCGTGCCGCTGCTGGTGCTGGCGGCGCTGAGACCGCGCGCCAGAAACAAGCGCGGGATTCATGTGCCCGAATTGTTCGTGCCCGGCGTTCCCGCGGCGGGCGCCCGTGCCCCGCACCAGAGTGCGGGCTGGTCGGCCTTCTTCAACATGTTGGATTGGGGCCTGAAGCGGTTTGACCCGTTCTGGCCGAAAGGTTTGCGGGCGCGGTCCATCGAAACCTGCCGCCAATGGGTGACGCAGCGGCTGAATGGCGAGGATGGGCTGGGCGCGATCTATCCCGCCATGGCCAATAGCGTGATGATGTTCGATGCGCTGGGCTATGCGCCGGATCATCCCGACCGCGCCATCGCGCGCAAATCCGTCGATGCGCTTTTGGTGGTCAAGGATGACGAAGCCTATTGCCAACCCTGTTTTTCGCCGGTCTGGGACACCGCCCTGGTGGCGCATGCGTTGCTGGAAACCAAGGACGCCAAGGCCGAAGCCGCGGCCGCGCGCAGCCTGGAATGGCTGAGGCCCTTGCAGGTTCTGGATGTCGCCGGCGACTGGGCCGAAGAGCGCCCGGACGTGCGCCCCGGCGGCTGGGCCTTTCAATATCGCAATGATCACTATCCCGATCTGGACGACACCGCCGTGGTGGTGATGGCGATGGACCGGGCCCAGAAAGCGGGTATCGCCCCTGGTTATGACGGCGCCATCGCCAGGGCGGCGGAATGGGTCGACGGCATGCAAAGCGGCAATGGCGGCTGGGGCGCTTTCGATGCCGACAATGCCCATTACAGCCTGAACAATATCCCCTTCGCCGATCATGGGGCGTTGCTGGATCCGCCCACCGAGGATGTTTCGGGGCGCTGTGTCGGCATGATCGCGCAACTGGGCGGCGATCCCAAGCGGCTGGCGGATGGCATCGCCTATCTGCGGCGTACGCAAATGAAAGACGGCTCCTGGTTCGGGCGCTGGGGAGTCAATTATATTTACGGCACCTGGTCGGCCCTGGCGGGATTGAACGGTGCCGGGCTTGCGGCGGATGATCTCACGATGAAACGCGGCGCCGATTGGCTGGTGGCAATTCAAAATCCAGACGGCGGCTGGGGCGAGAATTGCGACAGCTACAAGCTGGATTACGCGGGTTACGAGCCGGCGCCCTCGACCGCGTCGCAGACGGCCTGGGCCCTGATGGGCCTGATGGCGGCGGGGCAGGTGGATCATCCATCCGTGACGCGGGGCATCCAATGGCTCAAGCAGAACCAGGACGAGGATGGGCTATGGAGCCAGGCGCATTACACCGGCGGCGGATTCCCGCGGGTGTTTTATCTGCGCTATCACGGCTATCCCAAATTCTTCCCCCTCTGGGCCCTGGCGCGCTATCGCAATCTCAAGCAGGGCAATTCGCGCCGGGTGGAGTTTGGGTTGTAATGGCCAAACTTCCGGTCGTCACAAGAGTGGCATCCGGCCTAATGGCGTCGCTGTGCGCAGCCGCATTGATCGACCATATGGGAAAATATTATTGGTTCCGGCCCTACGACGAAGAAGTCTTTTGGGGTGCGCTTTTGGTGGCGCTTCTTTGGTACTTGATCTTCGGGCCACAAATGGAGGCTTGGATGAAAGAGGAAAGGGAAATGCACGATCGCGAGGACTATCCGGAAGAATTCAAAGACAGATGACCATTCTCGCCGTCACGGGCCTGAAGCGCGAAGCCGAGATTGTCGGCACGCAAGGCGTGGTCGCGGTGGCGGGCGGGGGCGATGCGGCCTCGCTGGCGGAAAAGCTCGACGCCCTGCATGGCGACATCACCGGCGTGATTTCCATTGGGATCGGTGGGGCGCTGTCGCCGCATCTCAAAGTGGGCGATGTGGTGGTCGGCGAAACCGCCATTGGGGATGCCGAGCGTTGGCGCTGCGATGCCGATTGGCGGGTGCGGCTGGCGGCGCGGCTGCCATCGGCGCATACCGGGCCGGTCTTCGGCAGCGATGTGATCCTGGACAGCGCCGAGGCCAAAGCCGCGCTTTACGAGCGCAGCGGCGCCTTGGCGGTGGATATGGAAAGCCAGGTGGCGGCGCGGTTCGCAGCGGCCCGGGGCCTGCCTTTTGCGGTGCTGCGGGTGATTTCCGACGATGCCCGCCACATCCTGCCGCCGGCGGCGCTGGTGGCGATGAAGCCGGACGGCGGCATCGCGCTGGGACGGGTGCTCAAATCGCTGTTGCGCCACCCTTTGCAGGTGCCGGCGCTGGTCCGTACGGCGCGGGCCTCGAACAAGGCCTTTGCCGAATTACTCCGCTGCCGCGATCTCTGTGGTGTCGGACTTGCCGGCCTTGATGGCTGACATTTTCTGTTCGACATGTTTGGCGAACATGAATTCCGCCGGGCGCTGCTTCGACAGATCGATTTCCGGCGCCATCGGACCTTCGGTCTTCACCCCGCGCATCAGGATCGGCAGCATCTTGAGCGGATGGCGAATGGCATCGGTGGCGGCGGTGCCTTCGAAGCCGCAATGCACCATGCAGTTGGCGCATTTCTCATATTTGCCGACGCCGTATTTCTCCCACTCCGTGCCTTCCATCAGCTCGGTGAAGGTTTTGGCATAGCCTTCGCCCAGCAAATAGCAGGGCTTCTGCCAGCCGAACACGGTCAGCAGCGGCATCGACCAGGGCGTGCATTCATAGGTCTGGTTGCCCGCCAGAAAATCCATGAACAGCGAGGAATTGGTGAAGTCCCAGGCCTTGCCGCCATTGCCGCGTTTCAGGATCTCGCGGAACATGGTTTTGGTCCGCTCCCGGTTGAGGAAATGCTGCTGGTCGGGGGCGCGTTCATAGGCATAGCCGGGAGAAACGGTGATGCCGTCCACGCCCATCGCCATCATCTCGTCGAAGAATTTGGCGGTGCGTTCGGGATCGGCGCCGTCGAACAGGGTGCAGTTGATCTGGGTGCGAAAGCCGCGCTCTTTGCACAACTTGATGGCGGCAACGGCCTTGGCATAGGTGCCGTCCAGGCAGACCGATTTGTCGTGCATGACCTGGTCGCCGTCCAGATGGATCGACCAGGTGAAATTGGGATGCGGCTTGTATTGATCGATCTTCTTGGTCAACAGCAGCGCATTGGTGCAAAGGATGACGAATTTGTCCCGCTCGATATAGCCTTCGACGATCCGGGCCATGTCGCGGTGGAGCAGGGGCTCGCCGCCGGCGATGGAAACCGCGGGCGCGCCGCATTCATCGATCGCGTCCATGCATTGCTGATAGGACAGGCGCTGGTTGAGGATCTCGTCCGGATAGTCGATCTTGCCGCAGCCGGCGCAGGCCAGATTGCAGCGGAACAACGGCTCCAGCATCAGCACCAGCGGGTATTTGCCGCCCGACAGGTGCTTCTTGATCACATAGGCGCCGATCTTGGCTGCCTGCCGCAACGGAAGTCCCATGATGCCTATGCCCTCAATTCGGCCGGCAGGCGGAATTCGATATGTTCCTTCTTGCCGTCCATCTGTTCCACTTCCACGTCTTCGATTTCGCCCAGCGCGGCGATGACATGGCGCACTAGTTCTTCCGGGGCGCTGGCGCCGGCGGTCAGGCCGACAACCTTCTTGCCGCGCACCCATTCGGGTTTCAGCTCGCTGCCGTCGGCGATCAGATAGGACGGAATGCCTTCTTCGATGCCGATCTCGCGCAGCCGGTTGGAATTGGAGGAATTCTTCGCCCCCACCACCAAGATCACATCCGCCACCTTGGCGAGGTCCCGCACCGAGGTCTGGCGGTTTTGCGTCGCGTAGCAGATGTCGGAGGTTTCCGGGCCCAGGATGTCGGAAAAGCGCCGCTTCAGCGCCAGGATGATTTCCTTGGTGTCGTCGATCGAAAGCGTGGTCTGGGTGATATAGGCCAGCGGCGTGCTGTCGGGCAGGTCGAGGGCGGCGACATCCGCTTCGTTCTGTACCAGATGCACCGGCGCGCCGACCTGGCCCATCGTGCCTTCCACTTCGGGATGACCGGCATGGCCGATCAGGACAATGGTGCGGCCCTTGGTGACATAGCGCTTGCCCTGGTTGTGGACCTTGGAGACCAGCGGACAGGTGGCATCCAGCACCGGCAACCCCCGGTCCTGGGCATTTTTGACCACCGATTGGGGCACGCCATGGGCGCTGAACACGGTCACAGCGCCTTCGGGGACCTCGTGCAATTCCTCGACAAAGCGGGCGCCTTTGCTTTTCAGGGCGTCGACCACATGCCTGTTGTGGACGATCTCATGGCGCACATAGACGGGCTGGCCATATTTATCGAGCGCCTTTTCGACGATGTCGATGGCTCGGACGACGCCGGCGCAGAAGCCGCGCGGCTGGGCTAGAATAACACGCATCAGATCCCTTCCTGCCCCGCCCGCCCGAGCGCTCCAGGGGCGGTATGATTGCAGCGCAGCATTGCAGTTTCCCGCATCGGCCCCCCCCAAATCAACCCCTCAAGCGGTGTGGTCAAGTTCCCTTAGGCTGCCCGGGAGAAATCCGTTGCCAGCACGGGTTTTTGGGATACCAGATTGTCGCATACCAAGCTTGGGGCTGGATTTGCGCTAGGCGGGTCGGCCATACGGGCGAATGGGGCCTTCAATATGACCACACACAGCAAGCCGGCCGAATCGTCCGCCTTGCCGCGCGCCATCGCAGCCAGCGCGGCGGCCGTCGATTCGGTGCTGGAAATGGTGCTGCCGCGCCCCCATGGCCCCCAAGGCCGGGTGCAGGAGGCGATGCGCTATGCGATTTTCGCCGGCGGCAAGCGGCTGCGGCCCTTTCTGGTCCTGCATGCCGCCCGGCTCTTCGGGGTGCCGGATGCGCGGGCGCTCCGGGTCGGCGCCGCGATCGAGACGCTGCATACCTATTCGCTGGTTCATGACGATCTGCCCTGCATGGACGACGACGCGCTGCGCCGTGGCCGTCCCACCACCCATATCGCCTTTGACGAAATGACCGCGGTGCTGGCGGGCGACGCCCTGCTGACTTTGGCATTCGAGATACTGGCCGATCTGCAGACCCATCCCACCGCCGAGGTGCGGGTGGCGCTGGTAACGCGGCTGGCCCAGGCCAGCGGCCATGACGGCATGATCGGCGGCCAGGTGATCGACATGCTGGCGACCGAGAAATTCGGTGTCGAGGATGTTGTCAATCTGCAGCGCCTCAAGACCGGCCAATTGTTCGAATTCTCCTGCGAGGCGGGGCCGATCCTGGGCCAGGCCTCGGACCAAGACCGGATGCGTTTGCGGGCCTATGCCCGCGAAATGGGCGTGGTGTTTCAGATCACCGACGATCTGCTCGACGTCACCTCGACGGCCGAAAAGACCGGCAAGGCCGTGGGCAAGGATGCCGATATGGGCAAGGCGACTTTGGTGACGCTCTTGGGCGTCGAGGGGGCGCGGGCCGAAGCGCGCCGCCGCGCCGATGCCGCCATCGCGGCCCTGGGCCCCCATGCCGCCCGTTCGCCCGAACTGAGCGGCTTGCCGCTCTTCCTGCTGGACCGGGAGGCCTAGCAGGCGCCAATTTCTGCCCGAATTGCGAGGCATATTCGCCCTTTCGTGCGTTGAAGCGTGAGAGGGCAAGTTCCATTTGATGAGGCATTTCCATGAATCGTAGAGATTTTGCACTCGGTTTTGTCCTGATCGGCGCCGGTATTTCCCCCTTGAGCGCCCAGGGCGCCGACCCCGCCGCCGCCACCGTCCAGACATTTTATGATGGCCTGACCGCTGCGATGAAGGCCGGCGGCACCGCCAAGAGCCGGTATGAAAAGCTGAAGCCGGTGGTCGAGCAGACCTTCGACCTGCCCGGGATGACGGCCCTGTCGGTCGGCCCCAGCTGGGCCTCGATCCCCGCCGCCGACCAGAAGGCGCTGACCGATGCCTTCAGCCGCTTCACCGTCGCAAATTACGCCCGCAATTTCGAAAGCTATAACGGCGAGAAATTCATCGTCGATCCGGCGGTGAACCAGCGCGGCAACGACAAATACGTCAAGAGCATGTTTGCAGGCACGGCGTTCAACTATCGCCTGCATCAGGCGGGCGGGGTGTGGAAAATCATCGACGTCTATCTCGCCGGCAATATCAGCACCCTGGCGCAAAAACGCGCCGACTTCGCCGCCAGCTTGAGCGGCGGCGGAGCGCAGGGCCTGGCGAAGAAGATCAATGCCCTGGCCGACCAGATGCTGACTTGAGCAGCTAGGGTTAACTTGACCCTCCCCTTGAGGGGTCCGAAGGACGGGCGGGCGCCCAAGCGCGCCCAGTGGGGTCGAAATTTGCGAAGCAAATTTCGGGGAGGGGTAAGTATTTCTCGCGAACTCTCTGTTTGACGCTGTCGCCTGCCGGACAACGACGGGGCGAGAGTGCGTTTCGGCGCTTACCCCTCCCCGAAAAATCTTCTCGCTGACGCTCTAAGATTTCTCGACCCTCCCTCAAGGGGAGGGTGGAATCTTGGGATAGGCTCTATCCTGTCGCAGGCTAGATCAGCTTCTCATGCGCGCGTTCCTTGCGCGGCGGCGGCGGACCGAGCAGGGCCGGACTGACGAACAGGGTGGTGATGATAGTCCAGCCCAGCGAGATCATCAGCAATTCGCCCATGCTGGCGGTGCCGGGATGCTGGCTCAGCCATAACGTGCCGAAGCCCGAGGCCGTGGTGAGGGCGGAGAACAGCACCGCCCGCGTCAGGCTGGACTGCAGGAAATTCTTCGCGCCCGCACGCCAGGCGACCACGAAATAGATGTTGAAGGCGACGCCGATCCCCATCAGCAGCGGCAGGGCGATAATATTGGCGAAATTCAGCTTCATATGCAGGACCACGCAGCTTGCCAGGGTCAAGAGCCCGGCCAGCACCAGCGGCGCCAGGGTGCGCATGACATCGCCGCTGCGCCGCAGCACCGCGAACAACAGGATGATGATGACGATGAACGACAGCACGCCGGCCTCGATGAAGGCGCGCACGATGGTGCGGCCGGATTCGCGGATCGAGATCGGCGCGCCGGTGGCGTCCGGCGCCACGCCGAGCACCTGATCGCTGAAGGCGGACAAGGCGGCGGGATCGTTGCTGGTGTCCTTGGGGAAGACCTGGATTCGGGCGGTGCCGTTCTTGGCGATCCATTCGCTTTTCATGTCGGCGGGTAGCGAAGCCAGCGTCACTTTCTGCGGACTCAAGGAATCCGACAATTGGCGCAGCAGCACTTTCAGTCCCGGCACAAAAGCCTGCGTCGCATGGGCGCGGTTCGTGGCAGGTCCGGCCGCCAATGCATTCAAGGCCGTGGCCAAGCGGTGCGCCGTCGCGCCGGCCGGGCTGCTATCCTTGGCCGCGGCAGCGTCCAGCCGCTGCGCCGTGGCGCGAAAGCTCGCCACCAGCTCGGCATCGGAAGGCGGCGGTTTGACGTCAAAGGGATTGAGCGTGGGGTCGAGCAGGCTTTGCGCATCCGCGATGGCCGCCAGTTTGGCGTCCTGGTCTTCCGGAATGAAGCTGGACAGGGTCAGCGCCTGCGCCACCAGGGGAAGGCGCGATATCCGTGCCGCCAAGGCATCGGCCTGTGCCAGGTTGGGCGCCGGCACATCGATGGTATTGGGCGACGTCTGCGGATTTTTCATCAGGTCGAACAAGGTGGAAACCGATTCCACCTTGGGACTGCGCAAATCCAGCGGATTGGAATCAAAGCGCAGCAAAGTGGTCAGCACCAGGGAAACGACCCCGGCCAGCGCCGCGGCGCGCAGCACGGCGCGGCGATGACGGCCGAGGAAAGCATCCACCGGCGCCAGGGCCGCGAAGCCGACATCGTGCTCTTCGCCGCGGGGCTTCAGCAGCATCAGCAACGCGGGCAGCATGGTGATGGAGGTGAGGAACGCCACGATCATGCCGACACCGGCGACCAGACCCAATTCGGCGACGCCGGTATATTCGGTGGGCAGGAAGGAAAAGAAGCCGGCCGCGGTCGCCGCCGCCGCCAGCGCCAAGGGAACGCCGACGCTGCGCCCCGTATGGCACAGTGCCTTGGAGAGGTCGGGCTGATGAAAACGTTCGCTGCGATAGCGCACAGAAAACTGAATGCCGAAATCCACGCCCAGCCCCACGAACAGGGCGATGAAGGCGATGGAGATGATGTTGAAGACTCCGACCGCGGCAAGCCCGATCGCCATGGTGATGGCCAGCCCGGCCATCAGGGTCAGCAAAATCGCAAAGATCACCCGCGCCGAGCGCAGCGCCAGCCACAGCGTGGCGAGTACGCCTGCCATCATCGCGCCGATCATCAGCCCGACGCGGTCTGTCAGAGTGCCAAATTCCTCATCCGATAGCGGCACGCTGCCGGTGAGCCGGATCCGCACGCCCCCTTCGGGGCCCAGCCCCAGGGCGCGGGCCTGGGCGCGAATGGCGCGGCTGGCCTGAGCGCCCGGTTCCAGGGCCTCGAAATTCAGCCGCGGCTTGACTTCGATGAAGCGACGCATTTCCTCAGGGCGAGGGGCTGCGCCGGTGACCAGGGAGCGCCAGGGCAGAAACTGTGTCCGGCCTGAGGCCGCCGCCGACAGACTATCTGCGAAGGTCGACATGGGCGCCTGCAGATCGGCGAGCCGGGCCTGCCCGTTTTCGATCCCCAGCAGCGCCGTGGAGAGGGACTCCATCACGCCGCGCAAGGAGGGATCGCCCGCCAGCGCCCCTAGAAAAGGCTGGGCCTTGAACAATTGCTGCATCGTCTGCTGCACTTCGGGCAGGGAAAGGAACAGCAACCCATTGTGATTGAAAAATTCCCCGCCGTCGGGACGTCGCACTGAGGGGAACAGCTTGGGGTTGGCAGCCAATCTGGCGGACAGCGCGCCGGCGGCGGATTCCGCCAATTCCGGGGTCGCGCCATCGACCACCACCAGGGTCAAATTGGTTTGCTGCGGAAACAGGGTATCGAAACGGATTTCGCGCTGGCGCCAGCCGACATCCGCCGAGATCAGTTTTTCGCTGTCGGTGTTCATGGCGAAATGGGCGCTGGTAAACCAGCCCGCAGCGCCGGCCAGCAGCAAGGCCCCGGCCACGGTTGCCCAGGCAAAACGGCAGCAGAAATTCACGATGGTTTCGATGAACGTCATTGCCGGCTAAGGGCCCCTAATGCGTCCAAGCCTTTAGCCTGTTTTCCGGGCCATGGAAACGAAAGCCTAGAAGTCGGGCAGGGCCGCGGTCTGTACGGGAAAATCCTCGACCTGGCGGGCTCGGCGCTGACGGTAATAGTCGCGCATGGTGGCGTAGAAATCCACCGAATTGCGCTCGATGTCGCGGTAGGTGACGATGTTGTTGGCGCGGTTGTCGATCGAGCCGATGGTGGATTTGAGCAGCCCCACATACTGCTTTCCGGCGAATTCCAGATGGATGTAGTAAAGCGGCGAGAAAAACCCGTCGACATAATTGCCGGCCAGGTCCCGCAGCGCGGTGGGGCCGCGGAACGGCAGCACCAGATAAGGTCCCTGGTCCAGGCCATAGACCCCCAGGGTCTCGCCGAAATCGCGGCTGCGATCGGGCAGGCCCCAATCCGTGGCGACGTCGAAGATCCCGGCGGCACCCACGGTGGTATTGATGATGAAACGTGCCGCTTCCGCGCCGGCATTGACGAAGCGCGCCTCCAGCAGATTGTTGGCGACCCCGACCGGCCCTGAAAGATTGCCCAGGAAATTGTGCAAGCCGCTTCGCACCGGCCCCGGCATCGTGCTGGTGTAAAAGGTCGCTGCCGGCAGGGCGGCGTGACGGTCCAGTTTCTGGTTGAAGTCGAAGAAAAGCCGGTTCATCGGCTCCAGGGGATCGTCGGCGGCGATCGCTTCCTGGTTTTGGGGCGCGGCACAGCCGGCCAGACCAAGGCCCAACGCCAAAACCGCCAGCAGAAGCCTTGCCCTCATCTCCCCCGATCCGCCCTGGCTTTTGCGCCGGATGCGCCCCGTTGCCACCCTGTCGGCCAAACTATAGACAGGCTTTTTGCGCCCTGTAACGGCAATAATGACGGCGTGGTAACCGGGGGACGCAAACTTGGCGGGGGGGCCGGCTTCGCTTAGAACTAGCCCATGCCCCGAGACGGGCGGCGAGGAACAAGGGTAAACGCGTGACCGATCCGGAACTCCTGCGGCTGCGAGACAGCATCGACAATCTCGACGCCGCGCTGATTCATCTGCTTGCCGAGCGGTTCAAATGCACCCAGGCCGTCGGTCAGTATAAGGCGCTGCACAATCTGCCGCCGGCCGATCCGGCGCGCGAGCAGACGCAGATCGCGCGGCTGAGGCGGCTGGCGCAGGATGCCCGGCTGGACCCGGATTTCGCGGAGAAATTCTTCAATTTCGTGGTCCGGGAAGTGATCCGCCATCATGGCGCGATCCGCTCAAGCCAAAAATAAACCATCGCGCCGCGGCAGCGGCGCCCTACGATTTCAGGCTGTCCGAAACGAAAGACCCTGACCGGCGCTCGTCCGATCAGGGTCCCAATAAGTACCAATCTCGCAGGTCGCGGCGCTTAGAACACCAGTTCCTTGGCCGTCTTCACCGCCGGCAGCTTGTGCAGCGCGTCGATCACACTGTCCGGAACCTGACCGTCGACTTCGATCAGGGCGATGGCGTCCTGGCCCGGGGCGCTGCGGCCAAGGGTGAAATTGGCGATATTGACCTTGGCATCGCCCAGAAGCGTACCGAGCTTGCCGATAAAGCCCGGCTTGTCCTCGTTTACGACGTACAGCATATGGGGACCGAACTCGGCATCCAGGTTGATGTCCTTGACCTGGATCAGGCGGGGGCGCCCGTCCGAGAACACCGTGCCGGCGACCCGGCGGGTGGTGTCGCCCATGGTGACCACGATCTTGATATAGCCCTCATAAATGCCTTGGCGGTCGCGGCGGGTCTCGCTGACCTTGATGCCGCGTTCCTTGGCCACGACCGGGGCATTCACCATGTTGACTTCCGACAGCATCGGCTTGAGCAGTCCGGCCAAGGCCGCTTGCGTCAAGGCGCGGGTGTTGAGCTGGCTGGCGGTGCCTTCATAGATGATCTCGACCTGGGTGAGGCTGGAGCCGGTGAGTTGGCCGGCAAAGGAGCCCAGATTCTGCGCCAGCGAAATCCAGGGCCGGACTTTATGGGCCTCGCCCGCCGAGATCGACGGCATGTTGAGGGCATTGGTGATGGCGCCGGTGAGCAGGTAATCGGAAATCTGCTCGGCCACCTGCAGCGCGACATTCTCCTGCGCTTCGCTGGTCGAGGCGCCCAGATGCGGCGTCGCCACCACTTTTTCATTGTTGAACAGGATATTGTCCTTGGCCGGTTCGACTTCGAAGACGTCGAGCGCGGCGCCCGCGACATGGCCGCTGTCGATTGCGTCCTTCAGCGCCTTTTCGTCGATCAAGCCGCCGCGGGCGCAATTGACGATGCGCACGCCTTTCTTGGTCTTGGCCAGGGCTTCGGCCGAAAGGATGTTCTTGGTTTCCGGCGTCATCGGCACGTGCAAGGTGATGAAATCGGCGCGCGCCAGCAGGTCGTTCAGTTCGACTTTCTCGACGCCGAGATCCTCGGCCCGTTCGGCCGACAGGAAGGGATCATAGGCGACCACCCGCATCTTCAGGCCTTTGGCGCGGTCGGCGACGATGGAGCCGATATTGCCGGCGCCGATCAGGCCCAGCACCTTGCCGGTGATCTCCACGCCCATGAAGCGGTTCTTTTCCCATTTGCCCGCCTGGGTGCTGGCATTGGCGGCGGGAAGTTCGCGTGCCAGCGCCAGCATCAGCGAGATGGCGTGTTCGGCGGTGGTGATGGAATTGCCGAAAGGGGTGTTCATCACGATAACGCCGGCGGCGGTGGCGGCGGGGATATCGACATTGTCGACACCGATACCGGCACGGCCGACCACTTTCAAATTCTTGGCGGCTTTGATCACATCGGCGGTGATCTTGGTGGCCGAGCGGATGGCGATGCCGTCATATTGATCGACGATCTTGAGCAGATCTTCTTTCGACAGGCCGGTCTTCACATCGGCTTCGACACCGCGTTCCTTGAAGATGGCGACGGCGGCAGGCGACAATTTATCGGCGATCAGGACCTTGGGCATGGAATGCTCCAGATGAATTCCTTCTCCCTTCGGGGAGAAGGCGGCCGGTTCTGTTTTCAAGACCGGCCGATGAGGGGGAAATCAGACGGCGGCGGGCTGTTTGACCTGCGACCAGGCCCAATCGAGCCAAGGCGTCAGGGCTTCGAGATCGGCTTTCTCGACGGTGGCGCCGCACCAGATGCGAAGGCCCGGCGGGGCGGCGCGATAGCCGGCGATGTCGAAGGCCACGCCTTCCTTATCGAGCAGGGAGGCGATTTTCTTGGCCGCTTCCGCCTTGGCGTCGTCGCTGAGGCCGGCAAACCACGGATCGGTGATCGAAATACAGACCGAAGTGTTGGAGCGGATCGCGGCATCCTTGGCCAGGAAACCGGCCCAGCCGCATTTCGCCGTCCAGTCCGCCAGCACCTTGGTATTGGCATCGGCGCGGCCGATCAGGGCTTTCAGGCCGCCGATCTTTTCCGCCCAGCTCAGGGCATCGAGATAATCTTCCACCGCCACCATCGACGGCGTGTTGATGGTCTCGCCTTCGAAAATGCCTTCGACGATCTTGCCGCCTTTGGTCATGCGGAAGATTTTCGGCATCGGCCAAGGCGGGGTGTAGCTTTCCAGCCGGGCGACGGCGCGGGGGCTGAGCACCAGCATGCCATGCGCGGCTTCGCCGCCCAGCGCTTTTTGCCAGGAGAAGGTGACGACATCGAGCTTGTCCCAGGGCAGGTCCTGGGCAAAGGCGGCGCTGGTGGCGTCGCAGATGGTGATGCCTTCGCGGGTTGCGGGAATCCAGTCACCACTCGCGATGCGCACGCCGCTGGTGGTGCCGTTCCACACGAACACCGCGTCATGCGCCGGATTGTATTGCTTCATGTCCGGCAATTCGCCGTAACCCGCTTTCAAGATGCGGGTGTCCTTGAGCTTGAGCTGCTTGACCGCGTCGGTCACCCAGTCTTCGGAAAAGCTTTCCCAGGCGAACAGATCGACCGGGCGAGGTCCGAGCAGCGACCACATCGCCATCTCGACCGCGCCGGTATCGGAGGCGGGCGTGATGCCGACGCGATAATCGGCGGGAATGCCCAGGATCTTCTTGGTGCGGTCGATCGCGTCTTTGAGCTTGGCCTTACCGGGCTTGGAACGGTGCGAGCGTCCCACCAGGGCGGCATTGAGGGCTTCAGGGGTCCAGCCGGGCCGCTTGGCGCAAGGTCCGGACGAAAAAAAAGGCCGCGCGGGACGCACAGCCGGTTTGGAATTCTCAGTCATGTCAGTTCATTCCTTCCAGAATGATAGCACCTCGTTGGGGAGGCGTGGCCCAGGCGCGGTATAGGCCGGGGCCAGGTTCCAGTCAACCGCAATCGGGTGGAACATGTATTTGCACTGGCGCGTTTCCCCCATGACATTTTTGAAAATGAAGGATGCCATGCCCCGCACATCCATGGACGCCGCATCGGCCGGCACGCCCTCACGGGGCCTGCCTTCGCTCGACCTGCCGCTCGACAAGGTCACTTTCATCATCCTCAAGGCGCGTGAATATGACGTTAAGGAGGAGGATAGCGACCCCAATGAGGGCTCCAATCCCACCGATGACGGCCAAGCCGATGTGCTGGAAGACCGGCACGACGATCCGGTGCGCGAAGAATTGATCGGCGCGATTCGCAGCCTGAATGAAGACCAGCGCATGCGCCTGATCGCCTTGGCATGGCTGGGACGCGGCACCTATGGCCTGGACGAATGGGATGAAGCAGTGTCGACCGCGCAGAACGAACATCGCAGGCGCGCGGCGGAATATCTGCTCGGCCTGCCGCTATTGGGCGATTACCTGGAAGACGGCCTGGCCATGTTTGACGAAGGCCTGGTCGATGACGCCGATGAACGCGAGGGCCTCAATCGCGAGAACGAGCCGCTCGGCAACATGCCCGACAAGCCGCCGCGGCAATAGCTACGGCGCTCCCAGCGAAATCGTTCCGCGCGAGCATGGAGGCATAGGGCTGTCGTCTGCGATAATCTGGGGGGCAATATCGCCGCAGAGAAAGCGTCCGCGGATACGAACCGCTCCGGCCGCCAAATAGCGGACAAAGAAAATTTCCGACTCGTTCTTGCCATAGAGCCCCAGGGTGCTGCGGCTGGGCCGGTGGATGTGCAGATAATCGCCTTGGAGCAAGGAGAATTGATTGTTTTGGATTCGGAAGATGATGGCGCCCGACGAGTCATAGCCGGAAAAATCGATCATGAGGCCTCGCGGAGTCCGCGTCAGATGGGGACCGGGGCAGATTCCGGCGCGAAAGGGAACGAAGGCGATGGCGTTGCCGCTGGTCCAGCCCTGCCCCAGCGCCACGCTCAATCCGTTCTTCGAAATCGGGCAGCCGGTATCCCCAATTTGTGTCCGCTCGGGCAGCAAGGGCGCTCGATCATTGGGTAAGGGAACATAAAATAGCGCCAGGGCCGCCCAAACCAGACCTGCGGCGCCGATGACCCCGAACAAGGCTGCGAGGATCCATTCGATGGCGGCCTCGCGCGCCATGAGTTCGAAGAAAAGCGCGAAGGCAAACGCTCCCGTCAGCAGCATCAGCGCCATCGGGCGATGCTGAGGCTCCAACACCGCGCGCCAGTTGTAGACAATGAGGGCGGCGGCGCACCCGGCGAGCGCCAGGGCGCGCAATAGGCTTTTGCCCTGAATCTGCCCCTCCCATTTCTTCTACAGTGTAGGTATAATGGGCTTGGTTCCTCGACACAAGGGCAGGGAAGCTCTTCGGTAAGCTCTAGGCGCCAGCGCTTTGCATCGCCGATTGCAGCTTCTCGAACGCCCGCACTTCGATCTGGCGTACCCGTTCGCGGCTGACGCCGTATTTCTGCGACAACTCTTCCAGCGTGGCCGGTTCATCCTGCAGGCGCCGGGCCTGTATGATGTCGCGTTCGCGCTCGGTCAGCTTGTCCATCGCCCGGCCCAGCAGTTGGTGACGATCGCCCAGTTCCTCCCGTTCGGCCAGGCGCGTTTCCTGGTCCGCCGTGTCGTCGGCCAGCCAGTCCTGCCATTCGCTTTCCGATTCGGAACGCAGCGGGGCGTTGAGCGAGGAATCCGGACCCGATAGCCGCCGGTTCATATCGGTGACCTCGCGTTCGGTGACGCCCAGTTGGTCGGCCAGCTTGGCGGTGTGCTGGGGCGTCAGATCGCCTTCTTCGATAGCGCCGATACGAGTCTTGGCTTTGCGCAGATTGAAGAACAGTTTCTTTTGCGCCGCCGTGGTGCCCATCTTCACCATCGACCAGCTGCGCAGCACATATTCCTGGATCGCGGCGCGGATCCACCACATCGCATAGGTGGCGAGGCGAAAGCCCCGGTCCGGCTCGAAGCGCTTGACCGCTTGCATCAGGCCGACATTGCCTTCGGAAACGATTTCGGAAATCGGCAGCCCATAACCGCGATAGCCCATGGCGATCTTGGCCACCAGGCGCAGATGGCTGGTCACCAGTTTGCGCGCGGCTTCCGGATCGCCATGTTCCTTCAGCCGCTTGGCGAACATGTATTCGTCTTCGGGAGACAAAAGCGGAAATTTGCGGATTTCGCTCAAGTAACGCGAAAGCCCGGCATCGGAAGAAAGGGCTGGAACCCCACGACCACTCATGCAAAACCCCCTTCATCCGGCGCGGGTGCACCGATTGTAACGCCCGACCCGGATTATGGATCAGGTCCCCTGTGACTGGAAAAAATGGGAACCCCATTTGGCTTTTTCAAGCCGGTGCGGGAGAGCCCAGGCCACCGCTCATCCCAAGGCGCGCAAGGCCCCGACCAGTTCGGCAAAATCGGCAGGCCAGGGTGACGTGAAACGCATGGTCTTGTGCAGGCTAGGGTGCTGAAATCCCAGCACAAAGGCATGCAGCGCCTGACGGGGAAAATTCCCCGCGATTGTAAAGGCGGTTTCCTCGGCAGGACTTTTGGGGCGGGGCGGCTGGCGGGCGCGGCCATAGGCGGGATCGCCGATCAGGGGATGGCCCAGATGGGTCAGGTGAACGCGGATCTGGTGGGTGCGCCCGGTTTCCAGCCGGCATTCGATCAGGGCGGCAAAGGGGCGCGTGGGATCGCCGAATTTTTCCAAGGTGCGATAGCGGGTGCGCGCCGTCTTGCCGCCGCCGCGCAGCACCGCCATGCGTTTGCGATCGAAAGGGCTTCGGCCGATCTGGCCTTCGATCAAGCCTTCGGCGGCGCGCGGCGCACCCCAGACCACCGCATTGTAAGCGCGTTCGATGGTGTGGTTGGCGAATTGCTTGGCGAGCGAGGCCATGGCCCGTTCCGTCTTGGCCGCCACCAGCAAACCGGAAGTATCCTTGTCCAGCCGGTGAACGATGCCCGGCCGGGCTTCGCCGCCGATGCCGATGAGGCTGTCGCCGCAATGGGCGATCAGGGCATGGACCAATGTTCCGTCGGGATTGCCGGCCGCCGGATGCACCACCAGGCCCGCCGGCTTGTCGATGACGATGAGATCCTTGTCTTCGTAGATGACGCTGAGCGGGATGTCCTGGCCTTGCGGCTGGGCGGGTAGGGCGGTCGGCACCAGGACGGCATAGGTCTCGCCGGGTTTGACCCGGTGGTTGGCGTCTTTTATCGTCGCGCTGCCCAGTTTGACCGCGCCTTCGCCCAACAGTTGCTGCAGCCGGGCGCGGCTGAAATCCGCCAGGACTGCGGCGAGAAAACGGTCCAGCCGCCAGCCGGCATGATCCGCATCCGCGGTGGCCCGGTGTATCGTTCCGTCCACGGAGGACATTGTGTCAGACATGCCGTTGCCAAACCTTGACGCCGCGCCGCGCCCGGCGGTCGGCCGCCGGTTCGCCTGGGCGATGGTCCTTATCATGACCGTGCTCTTCCTGCTCGCCCTTGTCGCGGTGATTTGGGGATTCGCGCGCCAGGCCCGGATTTTGATCGCCAAACGGGCCGCGCCGGTGACGCAGGCGGCACCGGCCGCGGCGGTGCTGACTTTGGCGCCGGGCGCCCGCATCCTCTCGGTCCGCACCGAGGCCGGCAAGCTGGTGCTCGAGGTCGGGGCCGCCGGCGGCACCGAGGTCGAGATCATCGATCTGAGCACCGGCAGACTAACCGGCCAGGTGCGCACGGCGCCCGCCGGCGCGGCGCCATGATTCAATTGATATTGCCCGAAGTTTTGCGAATGCGGGTCGAGCACGAAGCGCGCGCGGCTTTTCCCCGCGAATGCTGCGGCCTGATCGGGGGAACCTGGGAAGGCGCGGCGGCCCAGGCGCTGGATTTGTATCCGGCCGTCAATATTGCGGAGGCGCCGGACCGCTTCGAAATCGAACCTCAAAGCCATTTCGCGGCACTGAAATCGGCGCGCGCCGCCGGACGGGATCTGGTCGGCTGCTATCATTCCCATCCCGGCGGTGCGGCGGAACCTTCACCCCACGATCTGGCGGGAGCGGGGGAGGACGGCTTCTTGTGGCTGATCGCGGCTTTGCCAGGGCCGCGGGCGCCGGCGGTGTTGCAGGGCTTTGTTTACTGGGCCGATCAACGGGGCGGGTTTCAGCGGATCGGGTTGGTGACGGGCGCCGATTTGGTCACATCGTCGCCATAGCTGCGGGCGGTGCCGCCTTCGAACAGCACATCGCAGAAATGGACCTCGTCCAGCATCTGGTCCTGCTCGTCGGCGATTACGACGATCCGGCCATCGATGTCGCCACCATGCAGCAGCCGTTCGCCGATCATTTCCCGGGCGACATTGACCGCTTCGCGTTTCGCGGCTTCGAGGTTCGCAAGTTCCTGGCCTTCGGTGTCGCGGCTGAACTGCGATTGTTCTCGGACATGGAAAAAATAGCGTGGCATTTCAGCCCGTTCGCAGAGGTTGTGCGAAATCAACGGACAAGACGGCCCCCCGTTCCGGTCCGCGAAGTGAAACCTTGCCGGTTCCGCCATGGCACCGCTATAAACGGCCCGCCGCGGCTCCCATCGTCTAGCGGTCAGGACGCGGCCCTCTCAAGGCTGAAACAGGGGTTCGATTCCCCTTGGGAGCGCCAGCAAAATCAACGTGTTGTCATAATCGGCCGGGCGATGTCCCCATGCCCCGGTGCAAGAATGGTGGGGGAAGTATTCGAAGAGGTCGATCTCGCCATCGACATCTACGGGGCGCTTTGGCGCCCGTATCGAATTAAGACGACCACGCTGGGGAGACATGAATGAAATCCTGGACAACGATTTTGGTCTTTGCCGCGCTGTGCTGCGGCGGCGCCTATGCGGCTCAGGCCGCAGAAGCACCCTGTCAGATCAAAAGGCTGGCGAGTTTTGATTTGCAGTTTGATTCCGCAGGCCGCCCCGTGGTGCCGGTCAAATTGGCGGGCACGACCGTCAATATGCTCATCGACACCGACGGCGCTTTCAGCGCGGTCACCCAATCGACCGCGGAACGATTGGGTCTGAAGCATGTGGTAATGCCCACGCGCGCGGTGCGCGGGATGGGTAGAAATATTCTGCCCTATACCGCCGAGGGCAAGGGCTTCACTTTGGGAGCCATACCGATTCCGAATTATGCCTTTGAAGTCCTGTACGATACCAATATGAACGGCCTGGATGGCCTGCTGGGTACCGACTTGCTCGGGCTATTGGATCTCGACCTGGATTTTCCGAACAAAAAACTGAATTTGATGGAACCGGTCACTTGCGCGGCTGGTCCGGTCTATTGGGCAGGCGATGTCGCCAAACTGCCCTTCGACTTTCCCGACAATTCCGAAAAGGACGAGACGAGCGTCTTAACCAACGAGGCCATTAATACCGTGACCGTGCTGGAGCGGCGATCTCTGCCTTTCCCGAGCAAGGCCATCATCACCCAAGGTCAACTCAACGGCGTCAACGTCAAGGTTCTCATCAACACGGCCACCTCGGTCTCGATCATGTCGTTGGTGCAGGCCCGGTCCCTCTTCAACTGGCAAAGCAATCCACCGGAGTTGACGCGCGCCAATGCGGATAAGCCCGGCCAAATCCCTTTGTACAACTACCCCTTCAAAACGCTGACCCTGGGCGATATCACCATCAACAATCCCAGGATCCTTGTCCGAGACGCCGGAACCACCCCTTCCAAAACCGTCGACATGATCCTTGGCGCAGAAACTTTGCGGCGCCTGCATACCTATATTTCTTACAAGGATAAGGTCCTGTACATGACGCCCGTGGCGCCGCCGCCGCAACCCAACCCTGCGTCCCCCGCCAAACCGAACTGACCGCAACGCAGGTCGGTCCAGCCCTTGAGCCTTGAAATCCGGGGATGTTGCCTTAAGTTGTTGCCGTACACATAAACGTCCCGCCTTTGCTTGTTCCGCGGCCGGCCGACCTGTAGGTTCGCCGCTCTTTTTTTGCGAGTTCCTCCATGCCCTTGCTCAGGTTCATCCCCGAGGCCACCAACATCAATTTTGTCGGGGCGCGGTATTTCGCCTTCGCCATCGACGGCTTGCTGCTGCTGGTTTCGATCGTCTCCATCGCCTGGCAGGGGTTCAATCTGGGCATCGACTTCAAAGGCGGCGTGCTGATCGAGGTCAAGGCGGCGCAGGTGATCAATATCGGCAAGATGCGGACCGATATCATCAGCCTGGGCTATGGCGATCCGGTGGTGCAGACTTACGGCGGCACGGGCGGATGCGACAAGCCGGCGGGAAGCTGCGCCATGATCCGCGTTCTGCCGCACCAGGCTAGTGCCGGCCAAGACCAGAACAAACTGGACCAGCAGGTGGTCAGCGCGATCAAAGCCAAATTGGGGCCGGGATTCACCACCCTCAAACAGGATGTGGTCGGCGCCGCGGTGAGCCAGGACCTGCTCAACGCGGGCATCAAGGCGACGTTGATCGCCATTGTGCTGATCGCGATCTATGTCGCGGTGCGCTTCGAATGGCAGTACGGCATTGGGGCTGCGGTCGCCACCGGCCATGACGTGCTGGTGACGGCGGGGTTGTTCTCGGTTTTCCATCTGGAATTCGGCCTGACCTCGGTGGCGGCGCTGCTCACCCTGGCCGGCTATTCGATCAACGATACCGTGGTGGTGTTCGACCGAATCCGCGAAAATCGCCGCAAATACAAACGGATGAAACTGGCGGAATTGATCAACCTATCCACCAACCAGATGGTGACGCGAACCATCCTGACATCGGCGGCCACGGCGGTCTCGATCCTGCCGCTTTATTTCTTCGGCGGTCCGGCGCTGACCGATTTTTCCGGCCCGATCCTGTTCGGCATCGTGGTGGGCACGTTCTCGTCCATCTATGTCGCCGCCGCCCTGCTGCTCTATCTTCCCGCCCCGGCAGGAGCCGTCGGAGGCCCCCCCGAACCCGCCAAGGCGTAGCCAAATTTAGGCGCCCCAGCCGCGAGGATCGCGGCGATTATAGAGGGAACCAGTCGCGCTTGTCGGAATAGACTTGATAGTGGACGTTCGCGCCGGCGCGCAGGCCGACGCCGGTGCGAATCGGCGCCAAGGTGACACCGCCGCTGCGTTGATAGTTCACACCCAATCCCGCGACAAAATAGAAGCTGCCTTCGACACCCGGAAAGCGCTGGAACAGTCTTTTGTCGTCCTTGAGATTGTAAACCAGGGTGAAGCATTTCGAAGCATTGCCGCCCGCATCGAAGCCCACCGAGGGACCCCGCCAATACACTTTCATCGGCTCGCGGGTCTTGCGGATCAGCCAGCCAGAGCCATAGCGCAGCCCGACAATAAAGGCGCCGGAGCCTTCATCGCCCTTGATATAGGCATCGGGTTCCCCCAGATCGGCAAAGACATGCTGTACGCCTTTGGCCATCGCTTCGGTGGTGATCCCGAAGAAATCCGCACCCGCCTGGGTGATTTCATTGGCGGTATATTTGGCATCGTCGGTGAATTGGTCGGCCAGCGCGGCACCCGGAGCGGCGACTGTGGCCGCCAGGCCGGCGAGGAATTGCTTACGGTTCATGACAGCTCCCTTGTCCATTCTCGTTTCCCGCCCTTTTGTAGTTTCGCCTAGATTTTGGCTTTTTTACAGCCCCGCTATAGTGGAAGGCAGGAGTGACCATGAAAAAAAGCAGTTTTTCCCCCGCCGTAATCCTCACTTTGGTGATCCTGCTGGGGCTTTTGGTCTGGGCGGGCTGGTATGCGATCGGCGCCTGGCAGGCGATGACCGGCGTGCATATGAGCCCGCTGGGCTGGTTTTTCATGATCCTGGGCGCGGTGGTGACCTTCCTGCTCGGCGCCGGCTTGATGGGCCTGGTGTTTTATTCCTCACGGCATGACCTGGATCGTTAAACCAGGCCCCTGGCCACAAAGGGCGGATTTTCAAAACCCGTTTTGCCATAGTGCAGCGCCATACCGTCCCAGGTCTTGACGCTGCCGCCTGCCGCCGCCAGCACGGCATGGCCGGCGGCGATATCCCACTCCATGGTGCGGCCGCCGCGCGCGTAGATATCGGCTTCGCCCGCCGCCAGCAGGCAGAATTTCAGCGAGGAACCCGCGCTGGTGAAACGGCAGATTGCAAAGCGTTTCAGATACGCGTCCGTCGCCGGATCGCCATGGCTGCGGCTGCCGACCGCCACCAAGCCTTCGGCAGCGGGCTGCCGCGCGAACAGCCGGCGGCCTCGCGTGAAATCGGGCTCTGTTCCCGGCGCGAGCGCCAATTCAAAGGCGCCTTCCGCGTCCGCATAGAACAGCCGCGAAACCGCGGGGGCATAGACCGCGCCGGACACCGGCACGCCGTCCACAATCTCGGCGATGTTCACCGTGAACTCTCCATTGCGGGAGAGGAATTCCTTGGTGCCGTCCAGCGGATCGACCAGGAAGAAATGATGGCCGATCGCCGCCACTCGCCCGGCCGCGGTTTCTTCCTCCGCCACCACCGCCACCCTCGGATAGTGCCGCCCGAGCCGGTCCAGGATCAGCTTTTCGGCCTCTTGATCGGCATCTGTCACGGGCGAGGCATCGGTTTTGAACCGCGCCTGGGTACCGGCCTGGTAATGGCGCATCACCACCGCGCCGGCTTCGGCGGCGATCGCGGCCAGCATAGCTGCGGTTGCACCCATATTAAGAATTCCTTAAGACGCGCTGGAGTCAGTTACCAAGCGTAAAGTCTGAGTAGAAAGCGCCATGAACGAGATAGAATTCTCCGCCCTTATGGTGAGCCGGGTTTGCCATGACCTTGTCGGGCCTCTGGGCGCTGTGGTCAACGGCCTGGAAGTGCTGGAGGACGAGCGCGACGCGGCGATGCGCGAGGACGCTCTCAAGCTGGTGGCCTCCAGCGCCAACCAGGCGCTGGCCCGCATTCAATTCATGCGCATCGCCTTTGGCGCCGCCGGCTCGGCAGGCGCCGAACTGGATCTGAACGAGGTCGGACGCCTGGTCTCGGGCCTGCTGGAAGGCGGCAAGGTCACCCTGGAATGGCATGTCCCCCAGGCCCATTGGGGCAAGGATTGGGCCAAGCTGCTGATGAACGCGACCCTGCTGGGCGCCGATTGTTTGCCGCGCGGCGGGTTGGTGCGGGTGGAGGCGGGGGCCGATCCTGCCGCGCCGTCCTTCATCATTCGGGCGACCGGCACCCATATCCGCCTGGCCGAGGATGTCGAGCGCTCCATCCGGGGCGAACAGCCCGTGAGCGAGGTCGATGCCCGCGGGGTTCAGCCCTTTCTGACCCACAAACTGTCGCGCGCGGTTAACGCCGGCCTCACCATTCGCGCCGCGGACGGCCTGGTCGAGCTCACCGCCGGTTAACGGGCGCGGGTTCCCCGGCAAGTCCTTCTTTACTTTCCTTAGGTAGCATCCCCTTGCCTTGCGTTGCTTTTTGAGGGCGCCAGGTGACAGGGATACATCCGCCCATGAAACAATGTCTGGTGGTCGATGACAGCCGCGTGATCCGCACGGTCGCCCGGCGTATCTTTGAAGAACTGCAATTCTCCACCGGCGAGGCGGAGGACGGCATGACGGCGCTGCGTGCCTGCCGAGAGCAAATGCCGGACGTGATCTTCCTGGACTGGAATCTGCCGTCGATGACCGGCGCCGAATTCGTCAAAAGCCTGCGCGGCCAGCCCGGCGGCGCCCGGCCGGTGGTTCTGTTTTGCACCACCGAAAACGACGCCGGCGAGATCGCCAATGCCATGGCGGCGGGCGCCAATGATTTCATCATGAAGCCGTTCGACCGCCTGGTGCTGCGCGCCAAGCTGGCCGAAATCGGAGTGTCGGCGGTCGGCTAGGCCAGGCGCCTGCCCGTCAGCCGCTCCAGCACCTTGATGGGTGCGCGCTGCGGCTCCGCCATTTTGGCGATATCCAGATGGAAGGTCTGTTCCAGGGCAAATTCGCCTTTCAGCGCCGCATGCAGCACCTGGTCGGTATAGACCAGCCAGGATGAGCCCGGCGGGAAATCCAGCGCCGTATGGGGCGCGTTTTTCTGATAGCGGCTGTCGCGCTTGGCGGCATCATGCAGCGACAGCATGGTTTCGTCATAGGCGCTGCGCTGTCCGCGCGTGACGCCCAGGCGGGCAAAGAGCCAGCTCTGGCCCGGCAGATGCGGTTTCACCCGCGGCGCAAAGCGGCGGGCAAAATCCTCAAAGGGTTCGCCGACCTCCCAGCACCGCGATCCGGACGGCGCCACATTGGAAAAGAACCGCAGGATGCGCCGCCCCGCCTGCATGGGGCGCGAGGGAAAGGCGTCGATATGGAGCAGGCGGTCGTCCTGGATCACCGAATAGGGCCGGTCTTCCACTTCCACCGGCCGATACGAGGTGCGCGCCCGCTCCAATCCGGCATAGCCGGGCAGCAAATCTTCCACCAGCCGGGTGGCGCCGGCGCCGAAGCGTTCGATCATCGCGGCGAGCCGCTCCGCTTTCTCGCCGGCGGCCGAGGTGCCCTGCAATTTTCCGGTCGTATGATTGAGGCTGATGTTCTTGGCTTTGCCGTCGGTCAGGGCCGGGTCCAGGAATTCGCGCTCGTTCTCACCCAAAGGGAATGCGAGCCCAGGGAAATAAAGCACCTGGCCCTTTTCCAGCGCGGCCAGGGCGCGCGCTTGTGTCGCCGCATCGAAGGGGCCGTGCCACTCAGACAGCGCGAATTCTTCCCGGATCACGCCAAACTCTCCGTCATCGCAGAATAAACCAATGTGCGCAGATCGCGGCGCAGGCGGATACGCTCGGGCGCGCTCAGCACCTGGGTCATGAACACCACCGCCAAATTTTCCTTCGGATCGGCGAAGAAATAGGTCGAAGCCGCTCCGCCCCAGGAAAATTCGCCCCGCGTGCCGGGCAGGGCGGCGCGAACGGGGTCCAGGGTGACAGCCACACCCAGCCCGAAGCCGACGCCGTTATAGCCGGCTTCGTTAAAGGTGGCGGTGACCGGCATCATGTCGGTCATCTCGCGTCCGCCGGGAAGATGGTTCATCGTCATCAGGCTTATGGTCTTGGGGCTGAGGAGCCGCACCCCGTCCAGTTCGCCGCCCGCAAGCAGCATGCGGCAGAAGCGCAAATAATCGGCCGCCGTCCCGACCAAGCCGGCGCCGCCCGATTCCAGCGGGGGCGGGGCGAAATAGGTGGAATGGGCGGCATCGTCGGAAACCAGCAATTTGCCATCCTGGGCATAATAGCAGGTCGCCAAGCGGTCGCGCTGGGTTTCCGGAACCAAGAAATCGGTATCGGTCATGCCCAGGGGCTCTAGAATCCGCCGCCGAAGAAAATCGCCAAAGCCCTGGCCGGAAAGTTTTTCCACCAGATAGCCGGCCACATCGATCGACACCGAATAATTCCAGGTCTCGCCCGGGGCGAATTCCAGTGGGAGCTTTTCGAGCTGCGCGATCATCGCCGCAAGACCGCCGTGGGTGTTGAATTCCGCCACGCCCAGCTTGCGATAGGCGGCGTCCAGATCGGTGCGGTTGAGGATTCCATAGGTCAAGCCCGAGGTCTGGCGCAGAAGATCCACCACCCGCATCGGGCGCGGCGACGGCGTGGTGGTAAAACCGCCAGCCAGCGTGCCGCCGGCATAAAGCTTCAGATGTTCGAAGCCCGGGATGAAGCGGTACACCGGATCGTCCAGGGCGATCTTGCCCTCTTCCAACAGCATCAGCAGCGCCACCGCGGTGATCGGCTTGGTCATGGAATAGATGCGGAAAATGGCGTCTTCGCGCATCGCACACCCGCGCGCCAGATCGATCATCCCGCTCATGCCCAGATGATGGACCGCGCCCTTGCGCCAGATCAGGGTGAGGGCGCCGGGAATGGCGCCGCTGTCGACATAGCGGGCTTTGATCGTCGCGGTGACGCGGTCAAGCCGGTCGGGGGCGAAGCCGCCGCTCATGCTGGTTTCCCAAAAACGCGGTCCAGCTATACTGGTTCACATGTCCGCGAACAAACCCTTCTGCGCCAAGCCGCACCCCGTCCCATGACGCGGGGCGACGGCATATGGGCGCGGGGATTTTTCGTGCCCGAAAGCGAATTGTCCGAGCGGTTCATCCAGGCGTCCGGCCCCGGCGGCCAGAATGTCAACAAGGTGGCCAGCGCGGTGCAACTGTCCTTCGACCTGGGCCGCAGCACCAGCCTGCCGCCGCATGTGCGCGATGCCTTGCGGGCGCTGGCGGGAAGCCGGCTTTCGAAAGAGGGCATTCTCACCATCACGGCCCGGCGCTTCCGCGAGCAAGAGCGCAACCGCGCCGATGCGCGGGCGCGGCTGGCCTCGCTGATCGAGGAGGCAGCAAAGCCGGTCAAACCGCGCCGCCCCACCAAAGTGCCCCGCTCCAGCAAATCCAGGCGCCGCGAGACCAAGCAGCGCAGGGGGCAGATCAAACAGGGGCGCGGACGGCCGCCGCTGGATTGATCCTTGCACGGAAGGACGTTGACGCGCCCCTGTCACGATCCAAGGTGACAGCCGGTGGCCGGCGCGGCTACAAGGTGTACGGAGAGACATGGCGCAGATCGGAAATTTCCTGCGCAGCCGGATCTGGACCCTGACAGCGGGTTTGGTGCTGGCTGGCGTAGCGGTGCTGGCGCTGGGCCAGGCGGGGCTGTGGAGCCTGATCGCCTTTGCGCTGGCCTGCGCACTGGTGATCCGCTTCATGGTGCCGCCGCCACTTCCTCAGCCGGCGCTGCCGCGCGGCGGCGGGCGGATCGCGGAATTGCCGCCCATGACCCGGCTGCTGCTGGAGCAATTGCCCCTGCCGGTGATGTTGCTGGATGTCGACCAGCGGGTGTTCTTCGTCAATGAGCCGATGCGCGGCTTGCTGGGCCCCGGCGCGCTGCGCAGCCATGTCAGCACCTTGTTTCGCAATCCGGCAGTGCTGGAGGTGCTCGGCCACACCGCCCGCAGCGGCCAGCCCGCCAGCGTGCCCTTTACCCTGCCGGTGCCGATCGAGCGGCATTTCCAGGCCTATAGCGCCACCATCAGCACCGCGCCGCCGGTGACCTTGCTGCTGCTTCACGACCTGACCGCCATTCGCCGCAGCGAGCAGGCCCGCGCCGACTTCGTGGCCAATGCCAGCCATGAATTGCGCACGCCATTGGCGGCCGTGACCGGATTCATCGACACCTTGCGCGGCCATGCCAAGAACGACGCGGAGGCGCGCGATCAGTTCCTGGAAATCATGAGCGTGGAAGCCGCCCGGATGCGAAGATTGATCGACGATCTTCTGTCGCTGGCCCGCATCGAATTGAACGAACATGTCCCGCCCCAGGGCCGCATCGTGCTGGAGCATGTGGTGCGCGAGGCCGCCGCCGCCCTGACGCCGCTGGCCGAAGCCGACGACATCGAGGTGACGGTCCAGGGCGGGGCCGGACTGCCCGAAGTGATGGGCGATCGCGACGAGTTGGTGCAGCTTTTCCAGAACCTGATCCACAACGCCATCAAATATGGCCGCCAGCAGGGCCATGTCTGGATCACCCTGGGGCAGGCGGTCGACGAGCAGGTTTTCGTGACGATCCGCGATGACGGCGAAGGCATCCCCGCCGGCGCCATCCCCCGCCTGACCGAGAGGTTCTATCGCGTCGACGTCAAGCGCAGCCGGGAAAAGGGCGGCACGGGCCTGGGGCTGGCCATCGTCAAACATATCGTCAGCCGGCATCAGGGGCGGCTGACCATCGAAAGCCAGCCCGGCGGGGGCGCCACCTTCACCGTTTCCCTGCCGATTATTCCGGCGGAGAATGCCGCAAAATCCCCGGACTCCCTGGCCGTCACGGAACTGTTATAAAACTGTCGCATAGAATTGGCGGTAAACCCCTATCCCAAGGGAAGGCTGCAACACGCGAGTCGCGATGACAGAGCACACCGTCAAATCCTTCACCGATCAACTCGACACGCTGACCGCCCTGGTCGCCCAGATGGGCGGGCTGGCGGAGGCGCAATTCGCCTGCGCGATCGAAGCCATCGCCCGGCGCGACAGCCATGCCGGGGAAGCCGCGGTTGGCGGCGACGCGCGTATCGATGCCTTGCAGCAGGAGATCGAAGACCGCGCCTTGAAATTGCTGGCCCTGCGCCAGCCCATGGCAGTGGATCTGCGCGAGACCCTGGCAGCGATCAAGACCGCGGCGGAGCTGGAGCGCATCGGCGACCTCGCCAAGAATATCGCCAAGCGGGCGCTGGTGCTCAACCGCGAGCCGCCGATCCGCTTGACCCAAAGCCTGGCCCGCATGGGGCGCGCCGCGCTCGGCCAGCTCAAACAGGTGCTGGATGCCTATGCCGTCCGCAATGCCGAACTGGCCGAAGCGGTGTGGCGGCAGGACGGCGAGATCGACGAAATCTACAACAGCCTGTTCCGCGAGCTGCTCACCTATATGATGGAAGACCCGCGCACCATCGGGCTCTGCACCCATCTGCTGTTTGTCGCCAAGAATATCGAGCGCAGCGGCGACCACGCCACCAATATCGCCGAAGTGGTCTATCACATGGTGCGGGCCGACCATCTCAACGCCAATCGCCCCAAAGCCGACACCACCAGCGAAACCGCGGTGCCGTTCGACAATCGCGCAGGCGAGGCGAGGTCTT
>JAICHV010000006.1 GCA_025924715.1 Alphaproteobacteria bacterium | reverse complement strand
GTCGAGATGTTCGTCGGCGTCGGCGCCAGCCGCGTGCGCGACATGTTCGAGCAGGCCAAGAAGAATTCGCCCTGCATCGTCTTCATCGACGAAATCGACGCGGTCGGCCGCCATCGCGGCGCCGGTTTGGGCGGCGGCAATGACGAGCGCGAACAGACCCTCAACCAGTTGCTGGTCGAGATGGACGGGTTCGAGGCCAATGAAAGCGTCATCCTGATCGCCGCCACCAACCGTCCCGACGTGCTCGACCCGGCGCTGCTGCGCCCGGGCCGTTTCGACCGCCATGTCGTGGTGCCCAATCCGGACTTGGCGGGGCGCGAAAAAATCCTGCGCGTGCATTTGCGCAAAGTGCCGCTGGCGCCCGATGTCGATCCGCGCGTCTTGGCGCGGGGCACGCCCGGTTTCTCCGGCGCCGACCTGGCCAATCTGGTCAACGAGGCCGCTTTGCTAGCCGCGCGCCGCGGCAAGCGCGTGGTGATGATGACCGAATTGGAAGATGCCAAGGACAAGGTGATGATGGGCGCCGAGCGCCGCTCCCTTGCCATGAGCGACGAGGAAAAGAAGCTGACGGCCTTCCATGAAGGCGGTCATGCCCTGGTCGCGCTGCATGTCGAAGGCTCCGACCCCATCCACAAGGCCACCATCATTCCGCGCGGCCGCGCCCTTGGTATGGTGATGCGTCTGCCGGAACGCGATCAGCTTTCGCTGACGCGTCAGAAGATGCTGGCCGATCTGGCCGTGGCCTTTGGCGGCCGCATCGCCGAGGAAATGGTGTTCGGCCACGAGAAAGTGACCACCGGCGCTCAAAGCGATATCGAGCAGGCCACCCGCATGGCCCGCGCCATGGTGACCCGCTTCGGCATGTCCGATTCTCTGGGGCCCATCGCCTATGCCGAGAACCAGGAAGAAGTTTTCCTGGGCCACAGCGTCTCGCGCACCCAGAATATCTCCGAAGCCACGGCGCAGAAGATCGATTCGGAAATCCACCGCATCATCGACGAATGCTATGCCCGGGCGAAGCAGATCCTCACGGATCGTGCCGCCGACCTGAACGTGCTGGCGCGGGGCCTGCTGGAATACGAAACCCTGACGGGGGACGAGATCATCGCCCTGCTCAAAGGCATTCCGCCGGTGCGCACGCCTTATGAAGACCCGGTGCTGCCGTCGCGCGGCGAAGGCACTTCCGTTCCCGCTGCCGGCAAGCCGCGCGGCACGGGCCCCGGCCCCATTATCAGTCCGGAGCCACAGCCTCGTTAGGCAAGGCGGCAAATGTGTTAGAGAAGGGCGGTCGCAAGGCCGCCCTTTTCTTTTCAGACCATGAAAATCCTCGGCATCCTCAACATCACCGAAGACTCGTTTTCCGACGGCGGCCAATATCTGGCGCCGGAAGCGGCGCTGGCCCATGCCAACAATCTGCTGGCGGATGGCGCCGACATCATCGATATCGGGGCGGCGTCGTCGCATCCCGATGCCGCGCCGGTCCCACCCGATGTGGAGATCGCGCGGCTGGCGGCCCTGATCGGCCCTTTGCATGACGTGGGCGCCTCGCTCTCCATCGACAGCTTTGTGCCGCAGGTGCAAGCCTTCGCACTGGAACAGGGGGTCGACTACCTCAACGACATTCATGGCTTTGCGGAGCCCGCGCTCTATCCGGCGCTGGCGCGCTCCAAGGCCAAGCTGATCGTCATGCATGCGGTGCAAAGCCAGGGCATCGCCACCCGCATCGATGTCCCGCCGGAGGCAATCTTCGAACGTATTGTGGAATTCTTCGAGGCGCGGCTGAGCGCCTTGCTCCAAGCCGGTATCGCTCGCGAGCGGCTGATCCTGGACCCCGGCATGGGCTTTTTTCTGGGCACCAATCCCCAGACCTCGCTGACCGTGCTGGAGCGGCTGCCCCAGCTGGCCGAAGCCTTCGGCCTGCCTCTGCTGGTCAGCGTCTCGCGCAAATCCTTCCTCAAGGCGCTGCCGGGTTTGCCCCCCGAGGCCAGCCTGGCCGCCGAGCTGTTTGCGGTTGCCCAGGGAGCGGATTATATCCGCACCCATGCTCCCGCCCCGCTTCGGGAGGGCCTGGAGGTTCTCGAAACCCTCGAGAATGACGGGCGTTAACGTCCCGCTTGCCGGGATGTGGTACAATTGCTTACTTCCAGGATCTGACAGATGACCCGCAAATATTTCGGCACCGACGGCATCCGCGGCCGCACCAACGCTTCGGTCCTGACCCCCGAAATCGCCATGAAGGCCGGCATGGCTGCGGGGCGCATCTTCACTCGCGGCGACCATCGCCACCGGGTGGTGATCGGCAAGGACACCCGCCTGTCCGGCTATATGCTGGAAAGCGCCCTGGTCTCGGGCTTCACCGCGGTGGGCATGGATGTGTTCCAGTTCGGCCCCCTGCCGACCCCGGCGGTCGCCATGCTGACCCGCTCGCTGCGCGCCGATCTGGGCGTGATGATCACCGCCTCGCATAATCCGTATGGCGACAATGGCCTCAAATTCTTCGGTCCCGATGGGCAGAAACTGTCCGATGCGGTGGAAGCAGAGATCGAGACCCTGATGGATGCCGGGCTGGAGGCAGGCCTGGCGCAGGGCTCGGCCATCGGCCGCGCCAAGCGCATCGACGACAGCCAGGCGCGCTATATCGAATTCGTCAAGCGTACCTTTCCGCGCAATCTGCGGCTCGATGGCCTTCGCATCGTGATCGATTGCGCCAATGGCGCGGCCTATAAAGTGGCGCCGGACGTGCTCTGGGAATTGGGCGCCGATGTGGTGGCGATGGGCGTGAGCCCCAACGGCCTGAACATCAATCTGGACTGCGGCTCGACCGCGACCTCGGCCATGTGCGCCAAAGTGCGTGAGATGCGCGCCGATTTCGGCATCGCGCTGGACGGCGACGCCGACCGGGTGGTGATGTCCGATGAACATGGCCATATCCTGGACGGCGACCAGATCCTGGCGCTGATCGCAAAATGCTGGTCCCGCAACCAGGCGCTGACCGGCGGCGGCGTGGTCGGCACGGTGATGTCCAATGCGGGGCTCGACCGCTATCTCAAGGGCTTGAACCTGAAGCTGGCCCGGGCGGCCGTGGGCGACCGCTATGTGCTGGAGGAAATGGCCAAGGGCGGCTTCAATGTCGGCGGCGAACAATCCGGCCATATCATCCTGTCGGATTTTTCCACCACCGGCGACGGCATGATCGCAGCGCTGCAGGTGTTGGCGGTGCTGGCCCAGGAAGGCAAACCGGCGTCGGAGGCGGCCCATCTGTTCGAGCCGCTGCCCCAGGTGCTGGAGAATGTGCGTTTCAAGAAAGGCTCGCCCTTGGACGACGCCAAGGTGAAATCCTCGATCGACGAGGCCCGGGCGCGGCTGGGCGCCAATGGCCGGGTGCTGGTGCGCAAATCGGGCACCGAACCCTTGATCCGGGTGATGGCCGAAGGCGAGGACGAAAAAACCGTGCGCGCCGTGGTCCGCGCCATTGCCGGCGCCATCGAAGAGGTCGCCGCTTAGGAGCGCGCAGGAAAAGTGGGAAACGGTTTTCCGTCCGCGCGCGCGACCAGTCAAAAAGCGATTGCGCGGCTGCTGGTCATCGCGGGTTCCGATTCCAGCGCCGGGGCAGGGCTGCAGGCCGATCTCAAGACCGCGATGGCCTTCGGGGTTTATGCCCAGACCGCGGTGACCGCGGTGACGGTGCAGACCACCCGCGGCGTGCGCGCCGTTCAATATATGACGCCGGACATCGTGCGCGGCCAGATCGAAGCGGCGCTCGAGGATATCGGCGCCGACGCGATCAAGATCGGCATGCTGGGCAACGGCGCCATCGCCGCGGTGGTGGCCGATGCGCTGGAGGGCAACGCCTTGCCGCTGGTGCTTGACCCGGTGCTGCTGTCGTCGAGCGGCGCCGCGCTGCTGGACGAGGCGGGGGTGGAGATTCTCAAAGCCCGCTTGCTGCCGCGCGCCCTCTTGCTGACGCCGAATTTGCCCGAAGTGGAAGCGCTGATCGGAATTTCCGCCGCCGGCGATCACGGCATCCGCAATGCCAGCCAGGCTTTCACTTTGCTGGGCGGCCGCCAGGTCTTGTTCAAAGGCGGTCATGGCGACGGAGCCCTGGTGCGCGATGTGCTGGTGGAAGAGGGCAGGCAGACCGTGTTCGAGGCTCTGCGCCAGCAGACCCGCCACACCCATGGCACCGGCTGCACCCTGGCCACCGCCATTGCCTGCGGCTTGGCGCAAGGCATGAATCTCAAAGACGCGGTGGCGCGCGGCCATGGCTATGTTCAGGAAGCGATCCGGACCGCCGCGGGATTGGGCGGTGGCCAAGGTCCGCTGCATCACGGGGCGCTGTCCGGCGCTTAAATTGGCCCCGCGGGGAATAAATTCCGCCACCCGGCGGTATAGGCAGGGGATGAGCAACAGCCGAGCCCAGTTCGAGGCCCTAGCGCTGCCGCATCTGGATGCGGCCTATAACCTGGCCCGATGGCTGGCGCGCTCGGAAACCGATGCCGAAGACATCCTCCAGGATGCGATGCTGCGCGCCTTTCGCGCCTTTGGCGGGTTTCGCGGCGAGAATTTCCGGCCCTGGCTGCTGGCGATCGTGCGCAATTGCTGGCGCAACCGGGCGGGCGATGCCGCCCGCCACCGCGCCGGCGACGAACAGGACCTCGCCGCCATGGCCTCGGACGAGGCCGGGCCCGAGCTGCTCGCCATGCAATCCAGTGAAGCCCGGCGGCTCAAGGTCATCATGGCGCTTTTGCCCGACGACTTCCGCGAGGTGTTGATTTTGCGCGAGATGGAAGATTTGAGCTATCAGCAGATTGCCGAGGTAACCCAGGTGCCGATCGGCACCGTCATGTCGCGGCTGGCCAGGGCCCGCACGCTTCTGCGCGACAAATGGAATGAACGCCCATGAGCTGTCCTGAGCTGCTGCGCACCCAGGCTTTCATTGATGGCGAGCTCGATAGCGCCGCCTCGCGCGATGCCGAACGCCATATCGAGAGCTGTGCTGAGTGCCGCGATTTTGTGGCCGCTGCGGCGGCGGCCAGTGACCTGCTGCTCCATGCTCAGCGTCATGCCGCGCCCGCAGGCCTTCGTGCCAAAGTACTGGCGGATTTGCGGAGCCAAGAGGCGCCCGCACCCTTCACCGCGCCGTCGCGGCGGCGTGGATTTTGGCTCGGGGCGGGCAGCGGCGCCGGGGCGGTGGGTCTGGCCGCGATGCTGGCGTTTTTTCTGCTTCTGCCGCCTTCCGCAACCACATTGGAGGGAAGTCTGGTGGACGCCCACACCAATGCGCTGATGGCAGGCCGCACCATTCAGGTGGCGTCGAGCAATCATCATACAGTGAAACCCTGGTTTGCCGGACGGATCGCGATTTCGCCGCCGGTTGCGGATTACTCTAAAGAAGGCTTCGACCTGATTGGGGGCAGGATTGAAAATGTCCACGGCATCGATATGGCGGTGGTGGTGTATCGCCACGGCGCGCATCTGATCGACCTCTATGCCTGGGCGGATCAGGGGACGAATCTGTCGCCGGCATCATCGCGCCATGGGTATGGGGTGCGCATGTGGAAACAGCAGGACCTTGATCTGGCGGCGGTTTCCGACATCGACGCGGCGGAGCTGGACAAATTCGTGCAATTGGTGGGCAGACCCGCGGAATAAAACCGCCCGCGCCCCGGTATTGGCTTTCAGATACCGGGAGAACATCAACATGGATCATCACACCACAAGGCGCGGCGCCCTTCGCTGCATGGGCGCGGGCACATTGTTTACCCTATCGGGCGGCATTTTGCTGCCCATGGGCATCGCCCAAGCGCAAGGGGCCGCGGCACAAGGCAGGACGCTCGGCACGCCGCTTTTCCTGCAGATCAGCGACACCCATATCGGCTTCAACAAGGATGCCAATCCCGATGTGAACGGCACGCTGACAAAAGCCATCGCCGCCGTGAATGCGCTGCCGGCGGCGCCCGCTTTGACCATCCACACCGGCGACATCACCCATCTTTCCAAGCCCCAGGAATTCGATACCGCGGCCCAACTTTTGTCGGGCCTCAAGACCACCGAGCTGCACACCACGCCGGGCGAGCATGACGTCACCGATGGCGGCGGCGTTGAGTATTTCAATCGCTTCGGCCAGGCCTCGCGCGGCAAAGGCTATTACAGCTTCGACCATCAAGGCGTTCACTTCGTGGCCCTGGTCAATGTAATGGCGTTCAAGCCCAATGGGTTGGGCGGGTTTGGCGGCGAGCAGCTTGCCTGGCTGAAGGACGATCTGGCCGGCCGCTCCGCCAGCCAGCCGCTGGTGCTGTTCGCCCATATGCCGATGTGGACGATCTATGAGCCTTGGGGCTGGGGCACGGGCGATGCAGACCAGGTCTTGGCGCTGGTGCGCCGCTTCGGTTCGGTGACCGTGTTGAACGGCCATATCCATCAGATCGTGCAGAAAGTGGAAGGCCATATCACCTTCCACACCGCCCGCTCGACGGCCTATCCGCAGCCGGCGCCGGGCGTCGGGCCTGGCCCTGGGCCGCTGGTGGTGCCGCCAAATCAACTGCCGTCGATGCTGGGGGTCACCACGGTGACTGAGGCGCCGCTCTCGCGCCTACTGTCGCTGTCCGACACCACCCTGGCTTAGGAGCGGCCGAGATGAAAACGCCGCTCATGGCCGCCCTGGCGGTTTGCGCCCTGCTGGCTGCCGCGCTGCCCGCGGCCGCGCAAAACGCGACCGCGACCATCGAGATCAAGGATTTCGATTTCCATCCCAAGAATGTGACGATCGCGGCCGGCGGATCGGTCACCTGGAAGAACCGCGACGGCGAGCCGCATACCGTCACCAGCACGGATGGCCTCTTCCGCTCCGGCGCCCTCGACCAAGACGAAAGCTTTACCCATCAATTCGATAGACCGGGCATCTACACTTATCTCTGCTCGGTTCATCCCAAGATGCGGGCGACCGTGACGGTGAAGTAGCGAAAACCGCCCGGCGTCTGCGGTCCAATCCGGTCACACTTGATCTGCGTCAAAGCATTGTGGGTGCAACTGCGTCTCTCTGCCTTGCAAGGGCAGTTGGAGTGGAGCGAATATCGACCTGCGCTAGCCGGGAGGCTGCATGCATACCCATTCGCACAGCGGGACAAGCCACGGCAAGCAGCTTGGCGCCGCAACGCCAGCCGCGGACTTGATTTACACCTGTCCGATGCATCCGCAGATTCGGCGCAATGGTCCGGGGAGCTGCCCCATCTGCGGCATGGCGCTAGAACCCATCAAACCGTCTGCCGCGGCGGATTCCAATCCCGAACTATCCGGCATGACGCTGCGCTTCTGGATCGGGTTTGGCTTGTCCTTGCCGGTTGTGGCCCTCGAAATGGGCGGTCATGTCGTGCGCCTGCCGCTCAGCGAGACCCTTTCCAACTGGATCCAGTTGGCGTTGGCGACGCCGGTTGTTTGGTGGGCGGGATGGCCGTTCTTGCTGCGCGGATGGCAGTCGCTGATCTTTCGCAGCCTGAACATGTTCACCCTGATCGCGATGGGGACCGGCGCGGCCTGGCTCTATAGCGTGATCGCGACCATTGCGCCGGGAATTTTCCCGCCGGCCTTTCGCATGGAAGGCAGCGTTGCGGTCTATTTCGAGGCGGCCTCGGTCATCACCGTGCTCGTTCTTCTTGGCCAGGTGCTGGAACTGCGCGCCCGGGAGCACACCTCCGGCGCGATCCGCGCGCTCCTCAACCTGGCGCCCAAACTGGCGCGCCGGTTGGGTCCGGATGGCGGCGAGGAAGAAGTCCCTCTTGATCGGATCGCTGTGGGCGACAGGCTGCGGGTCCATCCCGGCGAAAAAGTCCCGGTGGATGGGACAATCCTGGAGGGCCGCTCCTCACTGGACGAATCCATGGTCACGGGCGAATCGATGCCGGTCACCAAGGAAAGGGGCGCAAAGCTCATTGCCGGGACCGTCAATCAGACCGGCGGTTTTGTCATGCGCGCAGAAAAGATCGGTAGCGATACACTCTTGTCCCAGATCGTGCAGATGGTCGCCAAGGCGCAGCGGTCCCGCGCGCCCATTCAGCGCCTCGCCGATCAGGTCGCGGGCTGGTTTGTTCCTGCCGTGATCCTATGCGCCCTGCTGGCCTTTGCGGTATGGGCGCTGGTCGGCCCCGAACCGCGCTTTGCCTATGGCTTCATCGCCGCCGTCTCGGTCCTGATCATCGCCTGTCCCTGCGCGCTGGGATTGGCAACGCCCATGGCCATCATGGTGGGGGTCGGACGGGGCGCCGACTCCGGCGTCCTGATCAAGAATGCCGAAGCGCTGGAGCGCATGGAACGCGTCGATACCCTGGTGGTCGATAAGACCGGCACCCTGACGGAAGGCAAACCGAAAGTCACCGCCGTCGTCGCGGCGCGGGGATTTGGCGAAGACGAAGTCCTTCGGATTGCCGCCAGCGTCGAAAATGCCAGCGAGCATCCTCTGGCCCGTGCCGTCGTCGCCGCCGCCGGCGAACGTAAAATCGCTCTTGTTCCGGTAACCGATTTCGACTCTCCCACCGGAAAAGGTGTCGTCGGCAAGATCGAAGGGCGTGCCGTGGCGTTGGGCAACACCACCTATCTTGGCGAATTGGGCGTCGCGACCGGGCCGCTTGACGCAGAGGCCGAGCGGCTACGCAAGGACGGCGCCACGGCAATCTACCTGGCCGTGGAGGGCAAAGCCGCCGGCATCATCGCCATCGCCGACCCGGTAAAGGAATCGACGCTGCCCGCGCTCGAGGCGCTGAGGTCGGCAGGCATCCGCATCGTGATGTTAACGGGCGACAATCGCACCACCGCCCTGGGCGTGGCGCGGCGGCTTGGCGTTGCGGACGTCGAAGCCGAAGTGCTGCCCGACCGCAAAAGCGCCGTCATCGAAAAATTGCGCCGCGAGGGGCGCGTCGTGGCCATGGCGGGAGACGGCGTCAATGACGCGCCCGCCCTGGCCGCCGCCGATGTGGGGATTGCAATGGGCACCGGCACCGATATCGCCATGGAAAGTGCCGGCGTAACGCTGCTGGGAGGCGATCTCGGCGGCATCTGCCGGGCCTTGGGCCTTTCCAAGGCCACGATGCGCAATATCCGGCAAAATCTGTTTTTTGCCTTCATCTACAATGCCGCCGGCGTGCCGATTGCGGCAGGCGTTCTCTACCCCAGCTTCGGACTTTTTTTGTCGCCGATATTCGCCGCTGCCGCCATGGCTCTCAGTTCGGTTTCGGTGATCGCCAACGCGCTGCGATTGCGGTTCATCCGGATATGAACCCGCAAACGGCGCTGCGTCACCGGTCCATGAAAGGATCGCTGACCATGATGGTGTCGTCGCGGTCGGGACTGGTGGAGAGCAGCGACACCGGGGCGCCGATCAGTTCTTCCACACGCCGGACATATTTGACCGCATTGGCCGGCAAATCGGCCCAGGAACGGGCGCCCTGGGTTGAGCCGCTCCAGCCCTCGATGGATTCGTAAACCGGCACCAGGCGGGCCTGTTCATTGGCATCGGCCGGCAAATGATCGAGCTTTTGTCCGTCCAGCAGATAATGGGTGCAGACCTTGATGGTGGAAAAACCGTCCAACACATCCAGCTTGGTCAGCGCGATGCCGTCGACACCGCCGGTGATGCAGGTCTGGCGCACCAGCACCGCGTCGAACCAGCCGCAGCGGCGCTTGCGTCCCGTCACGGTGCCGAATTCATGGCCGCGCTCGCCCAGCTTCTCGCCGGTTTCGTCTTTGAGTTCGGTGGGGAAAGGGCCTTCGCCCACCCGCGTGGTGTAGCTTTTGACGATGCCCAGCACGGTGCCGATCTGGCGCGGGCTGACACCGGCGCCGGCCGCCGCCTGTCCCGCCACGGTGTTGGAGGAGGTGACAAAGGGATAGGTGCCGTGGTCGATATCCAGCAGCACCGCCTGGGCGCCTTCGAACAAGACCCGCTTGCCGGCGCGGCGGGCGGCATCCAATTGCCGCCAGGACGAGCCGATAAAGGGCACGATCTTGGGCGCGATCTCGCGCAGCGCCGCGATCAGCGCCTGGGCATTGGCTTCGGGATGGCCGAAGCCCTTGCGCAGGACATTGTGATGGCCGAGCAGCCGTTCGATCTTGGCGGGCAGGGAATTGAGGTCCTTAAGGTCGATGGCGCGTAGCGCACGGCGCCCGACCTTATCTTCGTAGGCCGGACCGATGCCGCGCTTGGTGGTGCCCAGTTTCTGGCTGGCCGCTTCCTCGCGCATGGCGTCGAGCTCGCGGTGCAGCGGCAGCACCAGCACCGCGTTTTCGGCCAAGGTCAAAATGTCGGGCGTCACGGTCAGTCCGGCGGCGCCGACCTTGCCGATCTCCTCCAGCAGCGACCAGGGATCGACCACCACGCCATTGCCGATGATCGAGCGTTTGCCCTGGACCACGCCGGAGGGCAGCAGCGAAAGCTTATAGGTCTTGTCGCCGACCACGATGGTGTGGCCGGCATTGTTGCCGCCCTGGAAACGCACCACGATCTCGGCGCGGTTGGACAGCCAATCGATGATCTTGCCTTTGCCTTCGTCGCCCCATTGCGCGCCGATCACCGTCACATTGGCCATTATTCCGCACCCGAATGAAGAAAGCCCCGGCGGGACCGCCGGGCACGGTGACCACTTATAGCAGGGGGGCGGCTGGCGTAAGAGGCGCACTGCCGCATCTTGTGGATGCCGCCGCCCGTTATGCCGATAGGCTTAATAGAAGACGTTGTAGACGACTTCGATGATCTGGCCGTCGAACTCGTCGATCAGCAGGGCATCATTGCCATAGCGGACCCAGACGGTGCCCGGGGGTGGCGGGGGCAGGTCGTAATCGTAGAAATCGCCCAGCCAGTAATCCTGGGCCCAGAACGCCCGCGGCAGGATCTCGCCATAGACCCAGCGATGGTTATAGAAGCCCTGGGGCGGCCGGTAGAACCCGCCACGGAAGCGACGGGGCGCGGTGAAGTTGCGGCGCAAGGCGCTGTAATCCCGGCGTCCGCGATCCTGACCCCGGTTGCCCTGGAAGCGGTTGTCCGGAATTCGGCTCCCTTGGATACGGTTGTCCTGGTTGAACCGGCCATCGCGGGCTTGGCCGGAATTGTCACGGAAATTGCCCCGCCGGTCGGCATTGTTGCTGGGCGGGGGAGGGGCGGGATTTGGCGGGGCGGTTTGCGGCCCGCGATCCCGATTAAATCCGCGGTCTGGTCCTCTCCCCTGCCGGTCGAAGCCTCCTCGGCCCCTCCCGCCATTGTCGACGGGGGCCGGGGCTCGGACAGCGGGGGCAGCCGGGGCGGCCTGGCCGCGGTCCGGCCGATTGTCCCGATCGCGGTCCCGCTGGGCCAGCGCCGGTGTGGCGGCGAAAAGAGCGGTCAAAGCCGCGGCGACCAACAGATTTCTCATGGCGGATCCTTTGCCGTGCCTGCGGTAACGTGCCCGGGCGGGAGCGCGTTCCAAGCCGCCCATCCTGGCATAAACTCGAGCCATGACGGAATTGCATATCCGCACCGCAACCGCCCAGGATGGCGCGCTGATCCTCGGCTTGCTGCGGGAGCTGGCGGCATATGAAAAGCTGCTGGATATCTTCGTCACGGACGAGGCGGCCATCGCGCGCGATTTTTTCGGCGCCCAGCCCCTGGCGCAATGCGATCTGGCTTTCGAAGGCGACATTGCGGTGGGGATCGTCACCTATTTTGGGACCTATGGCAGCTTCACCACCAAACGCGGTTTGTTCGTCGAAGACCTCTTCGTGCGCCCGCCGTTTCGCGGCCGCGGGCATGGCAAGGCGCTGCTGCGCCATCTGGCGGCCAAGGGCGCCGACCGGCTGGAATGGCGGGTGCTGGATTGGAATGAGTCCGCGCTCGCCTTCTATCGCGGCCTCGGCGCCGAGCCCGTCGCCGGCTGGCAGGATTGGCGGCTTGAGGGCGATGCCGTGAAAGCGCTGGCTGCATGACGGTCACTTTGATTCTGGCGGCGGCGGAAAATGGCGTCATCGGCAAGGACGGCGCTATTCCCTGGCGCATTGCCGACGACATGAAACGCTTCAAGGCGCTGACCATGGGCAAACGGGTCGTGATGGGGCGCAAGACCTGGGATTCGCTGCCCAAAAAGCCGCTGCCCGGACGCGACAATGTGGTGGTCACGCACGATACGACTTGGCAGGCCGAAGGTGCGCGGGTTGTGCACCATGTCGAAGATGCGCTGGGCGGCGAGGTCATGGTCATCGGCGGCGCGCAGATCTATCGCGCCGCGCTGCCTTTCGCGGACCGGATTGAATTGACGCAAGTGCATGGCGATTTCGCCGGCGACGCGGTGTTCAGCTTCGACCGTTCTCCTTGGCGCGAAACCGCGCGCGAACGGCATGCCACGCCCGAAGGTCTCGAATATAGTTATGTGACCTTGGTGCGGGGTTAGCTCGCCTTGTCATCCCGGATGCGATGCAGCAGGCCGCAACAGCGGCGTGATGCATTGCTGATCCGGGACCCATTGCGCGGACGCTGAAGTTGGGTCCGTCCATGCGCTGTCGCTATGGACCCACAGCGCACCATTCCGCGGCGCGATGCGCCGCTTCATGCTGCGCTGTGCCCGGGATGACAGGAATTACTCAAACACCATTTTCGGCGCGGTGCGTTCGGCGGTACCGAGCGCCGCCTTGACCTGCTGCGCCACCGCCAGGAAGGCCTTGGCTTCCGGGCCATCGGGGGCCGCCACCATCACCGGGGTGCCGGCGTCGGAGGTTTCGCGGATCATCGGCACCAGGGGAATCTCGCCCAGGAAGGGTGCGCCCAATTTGGCCGCGGTATCGCGGGCGCCGCCATGGCCGAAAATATGGTGGGTGTGACCGCAATCGGGGCAGACGAAAGCGCTCATATTCTCGACGATGCCCAGGATGGGAATCTGGGTCTTGCGAAACATGGCGATGCCTTTGCGCGCATCGATCAAGGCGATGTCCTGGGGCGTGGACACGATCACCGCCCCTTTTAGCGGCACGCGCTGGGCTATGGTCAATTGCGCATCGCCGGTGCCAGGCGGCATGTCCAGGACCAGCACGTCCAAAGGCGCCCCGGGAGTCGACCAAGCGACGTCGGCCATCATCTGGGTCAGCGCCGATTGCACCATCGGGCCGCGCCAGATCATGGCTTCGTCTTCCTTGACCAGGAAACCGATCGACATGGTGCGGATGCCGAATTTCTCGATTGGCTTTAATTTCTTGCCGTCGCTTTCCGGTTTTTCGGTGATGCCCAGCAGCCGCGGCACGCTGGGGCCATAGATATCGGCATCCAGCAGTCCGACCTGGAGCCCCAGCCGCTTCAGGCCCAGCGCCAGATTGACCGCGACGGTGGATTTGCCCACGCCGCCCTTGCCGCTGGCCACCGCGATGATCTGGGCGACGCCGGGAATGCCTTGGGGGCCGGGCGGAGGCTGGCGATCGGTCGGGCGCGGCGCGGGGCGCGGCGAATGGGTATGGCTATGGGCCGGTTCCTGGGCATGGGCGGTGAGCACCGCTGTCACCGACAGCACGCCGGGCAGCGCCTTGACCGCGGCCTCGGCGGCGGAGCGCAGCGGCTCGGCCGCCTTGCCCTGTTCCGGCGCCACCTCCAGCGCAAAACCGACATTATAGGAGGTGGGTCCGCCTTTCAGCACCAGGCCGGTGACCATGTCCTGTTGCACGATGGAACGGCCGCTGACGGGGTCGATCACCTGGTCCAGCGCTTTCAAGATGTCGTCGCGGGTCATGGCGGGGATATAGCCCCTCGCCGGGGTGAATCCAAACCGCCCGCAGGAGCCCTCAGCCGGTTCCCCTGCGGACCGGCGCCAAGACAGTGACGCAAATGCCCCTGTTTGCGGCACAAGCGGATCGCTATGCTGGGGCGAATCCGCCGCCCCGTTTCGCCCAGGAAAGACTTATGCGTTTTTCGGCCGTCCTCTGCGCCGTTCTGACCCTCATCGCCGCTCCCGCCTTTGCGCGGGGGGCGCCGGATTCCTTTGCCGATCTTTCGGCCAAACTGCTGCCGACGGTGGTCAATATTTCCACCTCCCAGACCTTGAAGGCGCCCAGCCAGCAAATGCCGCAACTGCCGCCCGGCTCGCCGCTGGAAGACCTGTTCAAGAATTTTCTGGGTCCCAATGCCACCACGCCGCGGCATGTCACATCGCTGGGCTCCGGCTTCGTCATCGATCCCAGCGGCTATATCGTCACCAACAATCACGTGATCGAGGACAGCGAACAGATCACGGTGCAATTCCAGGACGGCACCCAGATGCCGGCCAAGCTGATCGGCCGCGACACCAAAACCGATCTGGCGCTGCTCAAGGTGGCGCCGAAAAAGCCCTTGCCCGCCACCCATTTCGGCGACAGCGACAAGGCCCGGATCGGCGATTGGGTGATCGCCATCGGCGATCCTTTCGGCATCGGTTCCACCGTCACCGCGGGCATTGTCTCGGCCCGCAACCGCGACATCTCGGCCGGGCCTTATGACGATTTCATCCAGACCGACGCGCCGATCAACAAAGGCAATTCCGGCGGCCCGCTGTTCGACATGGACGGCAATGTGATCGGCATCAATTCGGCCATTTTCTCGCCCTCCGGCGGCAGCGTCGGCATCGGCTTCGCCATTCCCTCCAATCTGGCGCGCGACGTGATCCAGCAATTGCGCCAGTTCGGCGTGGCGCGGCGGGGCTGGATCGGGGTGCGCATCCAGCCGGTCTCGCAAGACATCGCCGAAGCCTTCGGCCTTTCGACCACCCAGGGCGCCCTGATCGCGGACGTGACCAAGGGCGGACCGGCGGCCAAGGCGGGCCTGGCCAATGGCGATCTGGTCACCGGTTTCGACGGCAAGCCGATCACCGATTCCCGCAGCCTGCCGCGCATTGTCGCCGATACCCCGATCGGCAAGACCGTCGCCATCGATGTGCTGCGGCGCAATCGCAAGGCGACCTATCGCATCCAGATCGCCAAGCTGGAGGAAGGTCCCCCCGACAAGCCCGGCCCGAAACTGCCGCCGCCCAGCCCCAAGGCGAAAACGCGGCTGTCGCAACTGGGCCTCTCGCTGGGGATGCTGGATCCGGCCGCCCGCGCCAAATTCAAGCTCGCGTCCGGTGTTCAGGGCGTGGTGGTGCTGGACGTCAATCCGGCAAGCCCCGCCGCCGACAAAAGCATCCAGCCCGGCGATGTGATCGTGGAAGTGCAGAACCAGCCGGTGAAATCGCCCGACGAGGCCGAAGCCCGCCTCGCCGCCGATGCCAAGGCAGGCCGCAAGGTCGAATTGCTGCTGATCAATCGCGGCGGCGATATGAGATATGTCGGTGTGCCTTTTGGTTGAGCGCGGCGCATGGGAATCCTAGTCATCTGTTCCTACAAGCCTAAGCCGGGGCATGAGGATGCCGCGCGCCGCCTGATGGCGGAGCATGTGCCGCTGCTGCGCGCCCATGACCTGATCACCGAGCGCGCCATGGTGCAAGGCGCCGGCAAGAATGGCGAACTGGTGGAAATCTTCGAATGGGCTTCGGAGGAAAAGTCTCGCGCCGCCCCGGGCATTGCGCAAATCGGCGCGCATTGGAAAGCAATGAGCGAGGTGATGGATTTCGTGCCGCTGGCCTCGCTGCCGGAAGCGCAGCGCTCCTTCGCGCATTTTGTGCCGCTTTAGGCCCTGACGGTTTGTGAATCCAGGGCTGCGGGGCAAGCCATCCTTGATTAGCGCGGACCGCTTGCCCTAGGATTTGGCGACAGGGTGGGCAGTTTCGATGCGGGGACTTTTCCTGGGCTTGACAATGTGCCTCGGCTTGATCGCCGACGCGGCGGCGCAAATCCCTGCCACAGCACCGCCCTATGAAATCGTCAAGGAAGCGATCGATCTGGAAGTCGCCCCCAGCGGTCAATATTGGGAAGAGCGCGAGCTCACGGTACGCGTCCTCACCAGCCAGGGGGTCGAGGCGATGCGCCAGTTCAGCTATTCCTACACCCCCGGCTTTCAGAACATGACCGTAAGCCGCGCCTTTACCACCAAGAAGGACGGAACGCGGCTCGATCTGCCCGCCAACCGGATTCTGTATGGCGCGGGGCAAGGCAGCAATAACGGCTATATGGCCGATCGGACCATCAATGGCGCGCTGCCCAATGTCGAAATCGGCGACGAGGTCACGATCGATACCGTGTTTGAACAGACGGTGCCGTGGTTTCCAGGGGTGTTTGCAATCAATTTCGCCATGCCACGCACCATTGCCGTGCGGGACTTTCGCCTCGCCTTGACCGCGCCGGCCGCCGGCTTGAATCTTGCGCTGGATATCGATGGGCTTGAGGCCGGCGTTACCGAAACCGGATCCGGCAAGGTGCGTAAAACCTGGCGATTTCACAGCGACGCGCCGGTGAAAGGCGAGGCCGACGATACCTCTGAGATTGACGAGGTGCCGCATGTCAATATCAGCACCTTATCGGACTATGCCGACGCCGCGCGACTCCATGCCGGCTTATATGCGGACCGGGCGAAACCCTCGCCTGCCATTCAGGCTCTGGCCAACCAGCTCACGCTCGGCATCACCGACCGCCGCGCCCAGGCGAAAGTCCTGTATGACTGGGTGGCGACGCACATCAAATATGTGGCGATCGTCCTTGGCGCCGGAGGCTTCACTCCCAATGAAGCCGGTGACGTTCTGCATAATGGATTTGGCGACTGCAAGGACCATGTGATGTTGTTGCAGGCCCTGCTGGCCGCCAAATCCATTCCCAGTTCGGCGGTGCTGATCCGCGCGGGCGTGAATCAGTTCAATCTGCCCAAATCGGTATCGCCATTCCTGTTCGATCATCTCATCAGCTATATTCCGGAGTTCAAGCTCTATCTGGATTCCACCGCGCAATATGCGCCATTCGGCGTTCTTCCCTTCATGGACTCCGGTAAGGAGGTCTTGCTGGTGGCGGCGGGCCGGTTGGACCGCACCCCCACCGCAAACAATTCCAAGCTGCAGGCCGATACCGCCATCACAGTCCACAAGGACGGCAGCGCCGACGGCGATACCACGGTTCGGGCATTCGGCGCCGGTGCCGTCGATCTGCGTGCCGGCTTTGCCGCCCTGCCGGCCGATTCCGAAGACGATTTTTTCGCAAGGGCACTTGGCGCCGGCTCGACCGGCACGATCCGCAAAGCCGCGGAGGATGATCTCTCCGATCCCTACACCGTCTCTCTCCATTACCATATCGCCAATTTCGTGGCTTTGCCCGGACCGGGATCAATTCCGAGCCAGATTGGCTACAAGCCCTTTTCCTTCACCGCTCTTGTCGGCGCCACTTTGCCGCCCAAGCGCTCCGTCACTTATGCTTGTCCCTCGGCGAGCGCCGAAGAACATGTCTCGCTGACATTGCCGCCCGAGGTGAAGATTGCGGCGCTGCCCCCAAACCGCCATATCGCGACGGTGGAAGCCGATCTCAGTCGAACTTATTCTCGCCTTAAGTCGGGCGCGATCCACCAGGATGTGGTGCTGCATCTAAATCACCCCCAGGCAACCTGTACGCCCGCCTATTACGCCAAGGTCCATGACGATCTGGTCAAGATGGCTGGAATGCTACGAGCCCAAATCGTCTTTCAGTGAGGAACGCCCGATGCGGTTTCGTCATCCTTTGTGCGCCGCAGCTTTGTTGATGGCATGCTCGACCGCGCCCGCGGTCGGCCAATTCACGGCCAATGCCTGTCCGGCCGCCAATGTGCGCTTTGCTGCGGTGGCGGCGACCCACAAGTCTCCGCCTTATCCCGTCCTGTCGCAGCGGATGGGGGAGGAGGGCACTACCCTCCTGCGCGTCAGCATTGATCCGCGTACCGGCGCGGTGGCCGATGTGGCGGTGGAACGCTCCAGCGGCTCCCTGCGCCTGGACGATGCGGCGGCAATTTTTGTCAAGGAAAATTGGCAATGGACCGTCTCGCGTTTTGACTGCGCCTCGGGCTTCGTGATCACCCTGGTTTCGATACAATGGGCCCTGCAGGAGCAGAATCGGCAGACCTGGGGCGCGGTTTTCGCCATGGAAGACAAGGATTTTCCGGCAGACGCTCTCCAGAAAAAAGAGCACGGCACCACCCTCACCGCACTGTTTGTCGACGAAAACGGCAAGGTCGAGGGGGCCTCTGTGCTGTCGACAAGCGGCTTTGCCGATCTCGACGCGAAGGCGGCGGAGATCGCCAAGGCGCGGTCCTGGAAGCCGGCACAACTGGACGGACACGCCGTCAAAACGACCGTGCTGGTCGCAACGCAATGGCCCGAACGGAAGTGAACATCGCGGCGAAGATTGTTTTCGTGCTGCTGCTCGCGCCATCCGCTGCCATCGCAGCGGACGCCTCCGCGCCGCTGATGGCATTGGCGGCGACGCAGACGCTGAACACATCCGGCATCGTGACATATAATATTCCCATCACGCTGCCGCCGGGCACCGCCGGGATGCTGCCGGAGCTTGCCCTGCGCTACGACACCAGGCCGGCCGACGGCACCATGGGGCCGGGGTGGCGCTTGGGCTTGGATGCGATCACGCTGTGTAACCGTGACGCGAAATCCTTCTGCTTCGCCCGCCGCAAATTGGTACCGATCAAAGGGGAAAATGGTGCCGACGGAACGGAATACCGGCAAGAGTTCGAGAATTTTACCCGCGTCTTCAGCCATGGCGGCAGCGGCGGCAGCCCGGAATGGTTCGAACTGCAATTGAAGAACGGCACGCGTCTGGAATTGGGCCGCAGCAATGACTCCCGCGGTGCCGGCCGCTGGCAGCTCAATCGAGCCGCCGATGTCTTGGGCAATTATTTTACCCTGCAGTATGGCGGCGACGCGTCATATCCCGTCCGGATCGACTATACGGCCAATGATCGTGCAGGACTGAAACCTTATAATTCTGTTCGCTTCGCCTATGAAGACGGTGCCAGGCATCGCCTTACGCATCTGCGAAGCTTTGTGGGCGAGGTTCCGGTAACGGACTACCGGCTCGAATATGATGGGGAAGGCCGTCTGATCCGAGCCTCGCGTTGTGATGCGGCCGGCGCGTGCCTGGCGCCCACCAGCTTCACGTGGACCGTGGCCGGGACGAGACCCGCTCTGGCAAGCGTCGACAATGGCGCGGGAGATGCGACCAGCTTCACGTATGCGCCATCGCCGCCCCGCTCCAATCAACCGGCGAGCTATCCCGCCGCCATGGTGGTGCGCTGGGACCGCAGCAATGGTATCGGGGGGACCACGGGCTTTACGCTCGCCTCAGACGGCGATCCGGTTTATGATGCCGAAGGTTATTTCCTGGGCTTCAGCGTCGCTGTGGACACCGAGCTGGTCAACGGCCGGCAGACCACGGTGGTCCGTTCGTCCGCAGACGAAGGTTATAACCCCTTGTCGACCACGGTGCGGTTCGGCAATGTCGTCACCAGCACGACGGTCGACCACTATGGCCACAGCAGCGCGTATCCGGGCGTAGCCTTGATTTCGCTCGATAACAGAGTGCAAACCCAGAACGACCTGGATGGCACGAGGATGCCGGGAACCACGACAAGCTGGCGCTATGATGAATTCGGCAATGCTCTGCATATCGAACAAAGCTGGACGGACGGGTCGACGAAAATCGATAACGATCGCTATCGGAATGATCTGGCGCATTGGTATCTAGGCCGGCTGCTTCGCACCGAGGTGGCACGCCAGCCGGCGGCGTCGGGATTGGATCGGGCATCGTCGTTCGAATACGACCGAGATACCGGCGAACTGACCCAGGAAGTCATCGAGCCCGATTTGCAGCCGTTCCGCCTGCAGGTCGATTACAAATATGACGCCTTTGGGCACCGGATCGTTAAGACAACCAGCGGCGTGGATATTCCCCAGACCGTGGAAAAGATTTCCTATGACGCGAAGGGGCAATTCCAAGTCTCCGCCACCGACGCCACCGGCCGCACCGAAAGTTGGCGTTACGATTCCCGGAGCGGTCAAGCGGTCGCCAAGACCGATTATTGGGGCATAAAAGAAGAGTGGACCTATGACGGTTTCGGGCGGCTAGTGACCCACAGCCTGGGCGGGAAGGTGCACCATTGGCGTTACGGCTATTGCAAGGGTGTCAATGGCGGCACCGAAGATTGCCCGCAATTCGGCGCCTATCTGGTGGAGGAGAGCGACGACGGTGCGCCGGACCACAGGGTCACGGTTTATAATGCCTTTGGGCTGATGTTGCTTGTGGAGAGCCGCGCAAATGGCCTCAGCTCCGTGATCCAGACGCGTGTGCATGGCGTAACAGGCCAAAGCAGCCGGGACTGCAAGGCACCCAAAGTCGGCGATAAACTGGTCTGTGCCGATTACGAATGGGACGCGCTGGGCCGTGAGGTGCATGAAGTGCAGCCGGCGAATAGCTGGAGCTGGGCCTATCACGGTCTCACAACGGTCAGGACAGACAATCACGGCAATGTCCTGACCACCCTGTTGAACTCGCAACGGCGGCAGATTTCGCAGACGACGCGCTCCAACAATGGTGTGAGCGCGGTCCAGGATACTTATGATGCCTGGGGTAATTTGCTGCGCCACCAGGACCAGCAGGGCCGCGTTACCACAAGGGAGTACGACGTGCGCGGCAATGCCATAACGGTGACGGGACCGGACGGGCGCGTGACCCATCACCGCTTTGATGTGCTGGGCCACGAAGTTACCGGAACGCCTTGAGCCCGTCTGCGGGCGCTATAAAGACGTCTCAGCCTCGGATAATTTGCGAATCCGTATAGCCCTGCAGATATAACAGGGCCGTAAGGTCGTTGTGGTTGATCGCGGCGCCGGCCGCGGCGGCGACCACCGGCTTGGCGTGATAGGCGACGCCCATGCCGGCACGCTGGATCATGGCGAGGTCGTTGGCGCCGTCGCCGACCGCCAGGGTTTGCGCGTATTCAATCTTCAACTTCGCGACGGCCTCTTCCAGGGCGGCGAGCTTGGCTTCGCGGCCCAAGATGGGCGTGCCGACTTCGCCGGTCAGCGCCGCGCCATCGTCCAGCAGCGTGTTGCCGCGCTCGGCGTGGAAACCGGCCGCCTCCGCCACCCGGCGGGTAAAAAAGCCGAAGCCGCCGGAGACCAGCATGGTATGGGCGCCATCGGCGCGCATGGTGGCCAGAAGATGCTTGGCGCCGGGATTGAGCCGCACCCGTTCGGCATAGGTCTTTTCCAGGGCGCTGAGGGGCAGGCCCTTGAGCATCCCCACCCGTTCGCGCAAGGCGGCTTCGAATTCCAGCTCGCCGCGCATGGCCCGTTCGGTGATGGCCGCGATCTTGGGCTTGAGGCCGGCCATATCGGCCAGCTCGTCGAGGCATTCGACATTGATGATGGTCGAATCCATATCGGCGATCAGCAGCTTTTTCTTGCGGTGCTCGGTTTCCACCAGATTGATGTCGAGCCGGTCCGCGCCGGGCACCGCTTTGGCCGCGGCCAGCACGGCCTGTGCGTCGCCGGTGAAGGGCAGGTCGAAGGCGTGGCCGATCGACAGCGTCTCCGCTGTGCCCGCGCCGGGAAGCGCTTCGATAAAGGCTTCGGGCGCCGCGCCCTTGCCGATGACATTGAGAACCAACATGCTGAACCGATGAAATTGGACGCCGTGCTTATTGCAGGACCGACCGCGAGCGGCAAGTCGGCGCTGGCGCTGAGCCTGGCGCAGGCCTTTGGCGGCGTGGTGATCAATGCCGATTCCATGCAGGTCTATGCGCAAGCGCCGATCCTGACGGCGCAGCCCGATGCCGCGGCCAAGGCGCTTGTGCCGCATTTGCTCTATGGCCATGTGCCGGCGCGCGAAGTCTATTCGGTGGGGCGCTATGCCGGCGATGCTGCCGCGGCCCTGGAACAGGCGCGCGGCAAGCTGCCGATCTTTGTCGGCGGCACCGGGCTTTATTTCACCGCTTTGACGGAAGGCCTGTCCGACATCCCGCCCGTGCCGCCGAACATTCGGGCCCGGGCCCGCGCGCTGTTGGAAGAGGTGGGCGTACAGGAACTGCACCGCCAATTGGCGCTGAAGGATGCGAAGACCGCGGGCCTGCTGCGCTCCTCCGATCCGCAGCGGGTGGTGCGCGCCTGGGAAGTGCTGATGGCCACGGGCAAGCCGCTGGCGGATTGGCAGAGCGCTGGCGCCGCGCCGGTGCTCAAAGATTTGCGGCTGGCCAAATTCGTCATCGACCGCCCGCGTCCCGCGCTGCGCCAGCGCATCGCCGAGCGTTTCGAAGCCATGGTCGCCGGGGGAGGGCTGGAAGAGGCCTTGGCCCTGGCCGACCTCGATCCGGCTTTGCCCGCCGCCAAGCTTCTGGGCCTGCGGCCCCTGATCGCCTTGGCCCAGGGGCGGCTGGACCGGGAGGCGGCGGTGGCTGAGGCGGTGACCGCCACGCGGCAATTTGCCAAGCGGCAAATGACCTGGTTTCGGGGTCGAATGGCGGATTATGTCTGGATTGACCCTGATAGTGACAATATTATTACTTTATTAGACGATTTTCCCGTATGAAATTGCTTGACGAGGCCTGGGGCTACCCCTAATTTCCGCTGCAATGCAATACACGCTGGTACTTATTGGACTGCCGCCCGGAGGGAGTTGATCTCTCAATTTTCCGGCGCGGTGGAATGCAAGGGGCGGAAACGCCCCTTTATCTTTGGTGCATTTTCAAAGGACGTCCCTATGGACAAGGACACGATTTCGGAAAGCCGGCATGACAGCGGCGCCATCACGCTCACGGGCGCCGAGATGGTGGTCCGCGCCCTTAAGGACCAGGGCGTCACCCATATTTTCGGTTATCCCGGCGGCGCGGTGCTGCCGATCTATGACGCGCTGTTCCAGAGCGAAGGCATCACCCATGTGCTGGTGCGCCATGAGCAAGGCGCCGCCCATGCCGCCGAAGGCTATGCCCGTTCCACCGGCAAGCCCGGCGTGGTGCTGGTGACATCGGGTCCCGGGGCCACCAATGCGGTCACCGGCATCACCGATGCGCTGATGGATTCCATTCCCCTGGTGGTGATCACCGGCCAGGTCCCCACCCATCTGATCGGCACCGACGCCTTCCAGGAATGCGACACCGTCGGCATCACCCGGCCTTGCACCAAGCAGAACTGGCTGGTGAAGGATGTGAACGAGCTGGCGCGCACCCTGCACGAAGCCTTTCAGATCGCCACCACAGGCCGCCCCGGTCCGGTGGTGGTCGACATTCCAAAGGATGTGCAGTTCCGCAAAGGCGCGTATCTCACGCCCGCTTCGGTCAAGCACCGCACCTATCGGCCCAAGACCGAGCCGGACCTCGCCGCCATCGTCGCCGCCGTCGAGATGATGGCGCAGGCCAAGCGGCCGATTTTCTATACCGGCGGCGGCATCATCAATGCCGGCCCGGAAGCCTCCAAGGCCTTGCGCGAATTGGCGGCGCTGACCGGCTTTCCCGTCACTTCGACCCTGATGGGCCTGGGCGCCTTTCCGGCTTCCTCGCCCCAATGGGTGGGGATGCTGGGGATGCACGGCACCTGGGAAGCCAATCACGCCATGCATGATTGCGATCTGATGATCTGTCTGGGGGCGCGGTTCGACGACCGCGTCACCGGCCGGATCGATGCCTTTTCGCCGGGCTCGAAAAAAATCCATCTGGATATCGACGCTTCGCAGATCAACAAGACCGTGCGGGTCGATCTCGGCATCGTCTGCGATGCCGCCAAGGGCATCAAGGAGATGGTGCATTTCTGGAAAAGCCAGAAAAAGAAAGCCGATGGCGAGGCGCTGAAGGCCTGGTGGGCGCAGATCGACCAATGGCGCGCCAAGAAATCGCTGTCGTTCAAGAACTCCACCACTTTGATCAAGCCGCAATATGCCTTGGACCGGCTCTATGCCTTGACGCGGGGCCGCGACGTTTACATCACCACCGAGGTGGGCCAGCACCAGATGTGGGCGGCGCAGCGCTTTGCCTTCGAGGAGCCCAATCGCTGGATGACCAGCGGCGGGCTCGGCACCATGGGCTATGGCTTGCCCGCGGCGATCGGGGTTCAGACCGCCCATCCGGGGGCGCTGGTGATCGATATCGCCGGCGAGGCCAGCATCCTGATGAACATGCAGGAGATGTCGACCGCCATCCAACATGACCTGCCGGTCAAGATCTTCATCCTCAACAACCAATATATGGGCATGGTGCGCCAATGGCAGGAAATCCTGCATGGCGGGCGCTATTCCCATTCCTATACCGAGGCGCTGCCCGATTTCGTCAAACTGGCGGAGGCCTATGGCGGCGAGGGCATCTATTGCGACAAGCCCGAAGAGCTCGACGCCAAGATCCTGCAGATGATCGACAGCAAGAAGCCCGTGCTGTTCGACTGCCGCATCGATCCGACGGAGAATTGCTACCCCATGATCCCCTCGGGCGCGGCCCATAACCAGATGCTGCTCAGTCCCGATGACGGTGGCGAGGTCAGCGATGCCGGAAAGATGTTGGTCTGATGAGCGCCTATGCGATGAAGGACACCAAGGAACCCACCGAACGTCACACTTTGACGGTGCTGGTCGACAATGAGGCCGGCGTCTTGGCGCGGGTGGTCGGGCTGTTTTCCGGGCGCGGCTACAACATCGAAAGCCTGACGGTGGCGGAAGTCGATCCCATGGCGCGCACCAGCCGCATCACCATCGTCACTTCCGGCACACCGCATGTGATCGAGCAGATCGAGGCGCAATTGGCGCGTCTGGTGCCCACCCACCGCGTCACCAACTGGACCAGCGCCAAGGCGGGGATCGAACGCGAAATGGCCCTGATCAAGGTGGCGGGCACCGGCGAAAAGCGGATGGAAGCGCTGCGCATGGCCGACGCTTTCCGCGCCCGCGCCGTCGATACCACCCATACCAGCTTTGTCTTCGAGGTTACCGGGGCGCCGGGCAAGATCGACAGTTTCATCGACCTCATGCGCCCCTTGGGCCTGGTCGATGTCTCGCGTACCGGCGTGGCGGCGATTTCGCGCGGCCCCGAGGCGATGTAACACCCGGCCCATGTTGCATGCCGACCGACGCCGCACTCTCCCCGACCCTGCTCGCCGCGCTATTCGTCTTCGCCGCGGTCGGCTCGATCACGCCCGGGCCCAACAACATCATGCTGATGGTGTCGGGGGTGAATTTCGGCATCCGCCGCACGCTGCCGCAGATGGTTGGCATCTTTATCGGCCTGGCGGTGATCAATCTCGCCGTGGGACTGGGGCTGGGCTTGGTGTTCTCGCAATTTCCTTTGGTCCGTATCGGGCTGATGTTCGTGGGGATCGGCTATACGCTTTGGCTGGCCTGGACCATCGCCTCGGCCGGCAGCCTGGGCGGCGGCACGCTGGCCCATCCGCTGTCCTTTCCCGCCAGCTTCGCCTTTCAATGGGTCAATGCCAAGCTTTGGATGACGTCCATTGCCGCGGTGGCGATCTATGTGCGGCCGCGCCATGTGGTGAGCGATACCGCCCTGGTGACGGGCATGTTTTCCGTCATCAACGTGCCGGCGATGTTCCTCTGGGCCGGCTTCGGGGTCGGTCTGCGTCAGGCGCTACAGAAACCGGGGCGGATCCGGGTGTTCAACATCGTCATGGGGCTGCTTCTGGCGGCCAGCGTACTGGCATTTTTGCGAGGCTAATCGGGGTTTTCTAAGACTATTTGCCCAAAATAGCCGCAGCGTATAGAACGCGCCCGGCTTGAAAGACGGAAAGGTAAGACAATGCGGGTTTATTACGACCGGGACGCCGATCTCAATCTGATCAAGAACAAGAAGGTCGCCGTTATCGGTTTCGGCAGCCAGGGCCATGCCCATGCCCAGAACATGCGCGACAGCGGCGTCAAGGATGTCGTGGTCGCGGCCCGTCCCGGCGCCAGCGCCAAGAAGGCCGAAGCCGCCGGCTTCAAGGTGATGAGCGTGGCCGATGCCGCCAAATGGGCCGATGTCATGATGATGGCGACGCCGGACGAGCTCCAGGCCGATATCTACAAGGACGATCTGGCCAAGAACATGAAGCAGGGCGCCGCCCTGATGTTCGCCCATGGCTTCAATGTCCATTTCAAGCTGATCGAGCCGCGCGCCGATCTGGATGTGCTGATGGTGGCGCCCAAGGGGCCCGGCCATACCGTGCGCGGCGAATATCTCAAAGGCGGCGGCGTGCCCTGCCTGATCGCGGTGCATCAGGACGCCAGCGGCAACGCCCAGGATCTGGGCCTGGCCTATGCCAGCGCCATCGGCGGCGGCCGCGCCGGCATCATCGAAACCAATTTCCGCGAGGAATGCGAGACCGATCTGTTCGGCGAACAGGCGGTTCTTTGCGGCGGCCTGGTCGAACTGATCCGCGCCGGTTTCGAAACCCTGGTCGAGGCGGGCTACGCGCCCGAGATGGCTTATTTCGAATGCCTGCATGAAGTGAAGCTGATCGTCGATCTGATCTATGAAGGCGGCATCGCCAACATGAATTATTCGATCTCCAACACCGCCGAATATGGCGAATATGTCAGCGGCCCGCGCATCATCACGCCCGCGACCAAGGCCGAGATGAAGCGCGTGCTGGACGATATCCAAAAGGGCCGCTTCGCCCGCGATTGGGTGCTGGAAAACAAGGCCGGCCAGTCCAGCTTCAAGGCCACCCGCGCCAAGGGCGACGCTCATGCCATCGAAGAAGTTGGCAAGAAGCTGCGCGCCATGATGCCATGGATAGCCAACAACAAGCTCGTCGACACCGCGAAGAATTAGCGCTTGTCTTTTGCGTCGTGAGTTCGTCGCGCGCAGCCTCGCTGCGCTCGGCTAGGACAAGCTTTTCTAAGCTCGCTGATGCTCGCTAAGAAAAGCTAGGTCTGCTCACGTGCTATTGCACGCTCCGCGCGACGCTCCTGCTCACGCCGCAAAATCCCGCGCGCTAAGCACCGGAGAATAAAAAAGGCCCGCCTGTTGCGGGCCTTTTGTTTTGCCGTGCCCTGCACGATATTGCTGGACCGGTTTACTTTGGTGCTGGACCATTTCTCTAAGTAACTTTCTCGTGCATCCTGTGGACCTGAAAAGAAGGTTTTGAAGCCATGAAAAAAAGTGCTGTTCTCTTCCTCTCAGCATGGCCTGCGCTTTTGGCGGCAGACCCTGTGCTGGCGCAGTCTCTGCGGCCCAATCTTCCCCCCATCCCGACATACGAAGCGCATCGCGCCGCGGTCGCTCCGCGCATCGATGGCCAACTTGATGATGCGGCGTGGCAGGCGGCCACGCCGGTAACCTTTGCCTTTCCCTGGGTCGATCAGACTGGCAAGATGCAGAAGACCCTGGCCCGGCTGACCTGGGATGACGACAACCTCTATGTCGCATATGAGTGCGAGGACAGCGACATCACCGCGGTACGTACGCAGCGGGACGACCCCGTTTACATGGATGATGCCGTCGAAATCCACATTGCACCGCCGGGGGTCAAGAATTTGTATCTGGGTTTTGAAATGAATGCCCGCGCGGCGCTGTATGACTATCTCTATCCGTTTCCGCAGCGTTTCATAAAAAAATACAATCTGGACGGCGTGCGGATCGCTGTTTCGATCAAAGGCACGCTTAACAATTCCACGGACCAGGACCAGGGCTGGAATCTCGAAGTGGCGATTCCCTGGAGCTCATTTTCCGATTTGACGAATAATCCCGTTCCCAAAATCGGCGACCGCTGGATCGCGGACATGAGCCGTTGGGATGGAACGGCTCCCAACCGCCGGCTGTCGCAATGGTCGGATTCCGGCATGGTGCGGCCAGACCCGCACAATCCGGACCGGTTCGGCCAACTGTTGTTCGTGAAATAGCCGTTTGGTCAGCCAACCGAAGCCGTCCGGGTCGTTCTCAGCTGGCTGGGCGACGAATGGCAAGCCATGAATGACCGCTTATGGCGCAAAGCGGACATACCGGGGGGCTTAAGTCGGATTCTCCAAACTGAACAGCGCCGCGTCATCGTCATAGCTGAACAGCTCCCCGAAGCGAGCCCAGCTGATGACCGTCTTCAGCGCCTCTTCCGCCGCGTCTTCCGCCATGTGGTCTTCGAGCTCGTCGAGGAAGCGGGTGCGCGGCGCCGAATGGCTGGCCCGCTCGTCCAGAACTTTCTTGATATGGGCGGCGAGCGGCACTTGGCTCATGATCGCGCGGGCGAAAATCTCTTTGCGCTCGTTGAGTTCGGCATCGGCGAAACGCTTGCCCATATGGCTGAGCTTGATGTCGCCGCCTTCGACTTCGCCCAGCCGCAGCAATTGCATGGCTTCGGCGACCGGGAAGAGTTCGTCGACTTCCAGCTCCTGTTCATAGGCGATGTCCGGCAAGTCGGCCTTGCCGTCATAAGGCGGCGCGGCCAGGGCCTCGATCAAGCCCGCGATCTGGTTGGGCGAGACATGGGTCAAGGGCTGATCGATGCCGCCCTGGGCGCGGCTTTGTTGCTCGCGCATGCGCTCCACCCGCCGGGCCGTCATTTCGACATAGATGCGATCGACGTAATCCTCGAATTCCCGGCTGGTGCGTTCGCGCGGCTGGGGCAAGTTGATGGGGATGTCGGCGCTGATGCGGGCGGGGCTGGAGGAGAACAGCAGCACGCGGTCGCACATCAAGACCGCTTCCTCGATATTGTGGGTCACCAGCATGATGCCCTTGATCGGCAATTTGCCGTTGCCCCACAGCTCGATCAGATCGGTGCGCAGATTTTCGGCCGTCAGCACGTCCAGCGCGCTGAAGGGTTCGTCCATCAACAGAATATTGGGATGCACCACCACGGCGCGGGCAAAGCCGACGCGCTGGCGCATGCCGCCCGACAGCTCGCGCGGATAGGCGCTTTCATAACCGTCGAGGCCGATCAGATCGATGGCGGCCAGCGCCCGGCTGCGGATCTCGGTCTGCGGCAGGCCCAGGGCTTCGAGCCCGAGCTGCACATTCTCCAGCACCGTCATCCAGGGAAACAGCGCAAAGCCCTGGAACACCATGGCGACACCCTGGGCCGGTCCTTCAATGGGCGTGCCCATATAAGTAAGGCTTCCGCCTTGCGGACGCGCAAGGCCTGCGATCAGCCGCAACAGGGTAGATTTGCCCGAGCCGGAACGGCCCAGCAGGCCGACAATCTCGCCTTGTTTGAGGGTGAAGTTGACGTCATCCAGCACCAGCAATTCCTCGCCCCCGCTGCGGGGAAAGGAGCGGCGCACCTGGTGCACTTCAAGAAGATTGGTCATGTCCTGCCTCAGACCAGACGGTACTTGCGTTCGGCAAGCCAATAAAGCGGCTGCCAGAGAAGGCGGTTCACCACCACCACGAAAAAGGCCATCACCGCCATGCCCAAAACGACATGGGGAAGATCGCCCGAGGTGGTGGCATCGGTGATATAGGCGCCCAGCCCATGGGCCCGCTCGGTATGCCGGCCCCAATTGGCGACTTCCGCCACCACCGAGGCATTCCAGGTCCCGCCCGAGGCGGTGATCGCCCCCGTCAGGTAATAGGGAAACACCGCGGGCAGCGCCACGCGCTTCCACCATAGCCAGCCTTTGACGGCGAAATTGTCGCCCACATCCAGCAGCTCGCGCGGCATGGTGCTGGTGCCGGCGATGACATTGAACAAAATATACCACTGCGTCCCCAGCACCATCAGCGGCGACAGCCAGATATCGGGATCGAGCGACCAGGTGACGATCACCGACACCACCAGGGGAAAAAGAATATTGGCGGGGAAGGCGGCGAAGAATTGCGCCACCGGCTGCACGATACGGGTCAACCGCGGCCGCAGCCCGACATAGATGCCGATCGGGGTCCAGATCAGGCTAGCCAGGATGATCAGCACCACCACCCGCAACATGGTGAGAAAGCCCAGGCCCGTGGTGAGCAACAGGTCATGCCAGGTCAGATTGGCCCGGGCGAAGACATAGATGCGCAGGCCGGCAAAGACCCCGATAATGGCCAGGATCAGATACCAGATGATATCGGCTGCGCGGCTGTGATGGTCCCGGACGACGGCCCGTTCTCCGAAATGGGGCCGTTGGAGACGGAAGCTCCAGCGCATCATCTGGTCGAAGGGGACCGTCATCCAGTCGATCAGGCTCGAGCGGCGCAGCATGGTGAGGACCCAGCTTTGCGGCGGCTCGTCGGATTGTTCGTCGCCCACGCGAAAACGGTCGGCCCAGGCCACCAGCGGACGGAACAGAAGCTGGTCATAGATCAGGATCACCACCAGCATGGCGAAAATGGCATAGAGGATGGCGAGCAGGTTCTGCTGGGCGATCGCCACCGCGATATAGGACCCGATGCCCGGCAGCGCGATCGTGGTCTTGCCCACGCTGATGGCCTCGGAAAGGGTGACGAAGAACCAGCCCCCCGCCATGGATACCATCATGTTCCAGATCAGCGGCGGCATGGCGAAAGGGGCCTCGACCCGCCAGAACCGGGCCCAGGCGGACAGGCCCAGCATCCGGCTGGCCTCGGTCAAATCTTCCGGAACCGTGCGCAGCGATTGGTAGAAGGAAAAGGCCATGTTCCAGGCCTGGCTGGTGAAAATGGTGAAGACGGCGGCCAGCTCGGCGCCAAACACCCGCCCCGGCGACAGGCTGAGGAACCACACCACGGTGACCGAGAGAAACCCAAGAATGGGCACCGATTGCAGCACGTCCAGCAGCGGGACCAAGAGCAGCGCGGCACGGGCATTCTTGGCCGCCCAGGTGGCATAGGTGAAGGTGAACACCAGCGACACCCCCATTGCGATCAGCATCCGAAGGGCGGTGCGCAGGGCGTAACCGGGCAGGAGCGCCGGATCGAGACTGAGATGATTGCCGGTGACCACCGATAGCGGCTGCACCAAAAGCCGGCTGGCATCGGCGAAAAGCACGATAAAGCCAAGCACCAGCACCGCCGCCAGCAGGTCCCAGCGGCTGGGCAGCAGGCGGCGTGCTTCGATCGAGACGGGGGGCAGGATTTTCATATCCGGCTCTCGACTTCAGACATTTGCAAAACATTGGAGCGCCTGCCCGCATGAGTCCAGACGCTGGGGCAGACAACCATTTTGAAGGACGCGGGGAAAGCGTTCCGTTTGCGCCCCATCATGGTTCTATTGTCGCGGCCGGCATGGGCCGATATCGGGCGGCGGTTCACATGACGGCGCGTGATCGCCGCCACATATCACACTGTGATATATGTGAATTGAAAATGCCCTTCACCGCACAAGCTCCGGAAAATGTTAACCTTTCGCTATTGCAGTTATGCTTAAATTCGGCGTAAAACCGGCCCAGCGAAGGGAAAAAATGGTGGTATTACCGCCGCTTAACTCCCTTCGTGCAGTTTAGCAAACCGGACATTCGGCGGGCGGAACGGCGATAGGTCAATGACGAATGACGCGGACATTGCGATTGCGAAAGGCGGATTTTCCGCCGGCGATCGCGCGCGTCCTTTTCCAGAGCCCCGTCCTTCCCTCGGTTCTTCGCGCGCGCTTCTTCTTCTTCTTCGTCGCCCCTAGGCGCTGTCTTGCCGCGCGAATGGTTCGCGCGGCCGGCGTTTAGGGGATGAAAGGCAAAGGAGAATTGAAGCCGCCACGCGGCGAACAGAAGGACAGTGTCATGACCAGCAGTAGCACCGGATTTGAGACCATAAAGATCTTCGACACCACTTTGCGCGATGGCGAACAATCGCCCGGCGCGGCGATGACGCATGAGGAAAAGCTGCGCATCGCCGAACTGCTCGACGAAATGGGTGTCGACATCATCGAAGCGGGCTTTCCGATTTCCTCGCCCGGCGATTTCAAGGCGGTGAATGAGATCGCCAAACTGGTCAAGCGCGCCAGTGTTTGCGGCTTGGCGCGCGCCGGCTTCAAGGATATCGACCGCGCCGGCGAAGCGCTCAAAACCGCCGTTCGTCCGCGCATCCATACCTTCATTTCCACCTCACCCGTGCATATGAAGCACAAGCTGCAAATGGGCGAAAATGCTGTGTTGGAAGCGATCGGCGCCTCGGTGACGCGGGCGCGCAACTTCACCGATGACGTGCAATGGTCGGCCGAGGACGCCACCCGCACCGTGCCGGATTTTCTCTGCCGCGCGGTGGAAGTGGCGATCCATTCCGGCGCCACCACCATCAATATTCCCGACACCGTGGGCTATTCCACGCCCCAGGAATATTTCGAGATCGTTAGCATGTTGCGCAGCCGCGTGCCGGATGCCGACAAGGTGATCTTCTCCACCCATTGCCACAATGACCTGGGCCTGGCGGTGGCCAATTCGCTGGCCGGCGTCCTGGCGGGCGCGCGCCAGGTGGAATGCACCATCAACGGCATCGGCGAGCGCGCCGGCAATGCCGCGCTGGAAGAAGTCGTGATGGGTTTGAAGGTGCGCGGCGATATCATGCCCTTCGCCACGGGGATCGACACCACCATGCTGGCACGCGCCTCCAAGCTGGTCTCCAACGTCACCGGCTTTCCCGTCCAATACAACAAGGCCATCGTGGGCAAGAACGCTTTCAGCCATGAAAGCGGCATTCACCAGGACGGCATGCTCAAACATGTCGAGACCTATGAGATCATGCGTCCCGAGGATGTCGGGGTGAAATCCACCTCGCTGATGCTGGGAAAATTGTCGGGCCGCCATGCCTTTCGCGACAAGCTGGAAAGCATGGGCTACACGCTCGAGGAAGCCGCCTTCGAGGACGCCTTCCGCCGCTTCAAGGATCTGGCCGACAAGAAAAAGCATGTTTTCGACGAGGATCTGGTCGCCCTGGTGGACGACGAGATCGGCCGCGGCCATGACACCATCGCGGTCAAATATCTGCGGGTCGAAAGCGGAACCGGGGTGGAACCGACCGCCGCGCTCACTTTGACCGTGGCCGGCGAGGAACGCCGCGTGACCGCGGTGGGCGACGGGCCGGTCGATGCTATCTTCAAGGCGATTCGCGCCCTTTATGAGCACACCGCCACCTTGCAACTGTTCCAGATCAGCGCCGTTACCGAGGGCACCGATGCCCAGGCCACGGTGAGCGTGCGGCTGGAGGAAGAGGGGCGTACCGTAACCGGCAAGGCATCCGATACCGACACCATGGCGGCGGCCGCCTATGCCTATGTCAATGCTCTCAACAAATTGCTGGTCAAGCGGCAGAAACTGGCGCCGGAGGCGCTCACGGTCGCGCGATGAGATAAGCGGCCCCGGTAGAGCGCCCCGGGGCCGTCACTTGCTGCTACGGCGCTTGCAGATTTTCAGTGAGGATACGGATTCAGCATGTTTGGCAGTCTTCTTGGCGCTCTTTCGAGCGACATGGCGATCGACCTTGGGACAGCGAACACGCTTGTCTATGTCAAGGGCAGGGGCATCGTGCTCAACGAACCCTCGGTGGTCGCCACCATCACCACCCGCGGCGGAAAAAAATCGGTTCGCGCCGTCGGCAACGACGCCAAGATGATGCTGGGGCGAACCCCCGGCAATATCGAGGCGATCCGCCCCATGCGCGACGGCGTCATCGCCGATTTCGAAGTGGCGGAGGAAATGATCAAGCATTTCATCCGCAAGGTGCATAACCGCCGCTCCTTCGCCAATCCTATGATCATCGTCTGCGTGCCGTCCGGTTCGACCGCGGTGGAACGCCGCGCGATCCAGGAATCGGCGCTGTCGGCCGGCGCGCGCCGGGTATTCCTGATCGAGGAACCGATGGCGGCGGCGATCGGGGCCGGCCTGCCGGTGTCCGAACCGACCGGCTCGATGGTGGTCGATATCGGTGGCGGCACCACCGAAGTCGCGGTGCTGTCGCTGGGCGGCATCGTCTATTCGCGCAGTGTGCGGGTCGGCGGCGACAAGATGGATGAGGCGATCATCGCCTATATCCGCCGCCACCAGAATTTGCTGATCGGCGAAGCCAGTTCGGAGCGCATCAAGAAGGAAATCGGCTCCGCCGCCGCCCCCGCCGACGGCAGCGGCGTCACTATGGAGATCAAGGGCCGCGACCTTCTCAACGGCGTTCCCAAGGAAATCACCATCACCCAGCGTCACATCGCCGAGGCCTTGGCCGAACCGGTGGGCGCCATTGTCGAGGCGGTGAAGGTTGCGCTGGAAGCCACTCCGCCGGAACTTGCCGCCGATATCGTCGACAAGGGCATCGTGCTCACCGGCGGCGGCTCGCTGCTGGCCAATCTCGATCAGGTGCTGCGCGACGAAACGGGCCTTCCGATTTCCATCGCCGATGATCCTTTATCCTGCGTCGCCTTGGGAACCGGGCGGGTGCTGGAGAATACCAAAGGCATGCGCCACGTCCTTTCCACCGCCTTCTGAGCCGCATAATGGCCAACGTCACCTGGAAAATCAGTCGCCGCGGCAATACCCAGCTTCCGCTGGTGATTGTCCTGGCGCTGGCGGTGGTGTTGGTGCTGCTGGGCAAGGCGCAGAACGCCTTGTTCGACCGGGCCCGGATGCGCATCACCGATTGGATGCAGCCGCTGCTGACCTCGGTCCATGCGCCGGTCGCCGCTTTCGACCGCTGGCTGGGTTCGGCTGACGAATTGTTCCGCGTCTATCAAGAGAACCTGGCGCTGAAGCAGGAAAATGCGCGCCTGCGGCAATGGCGCAATGTCGCGGTGGTGATGGAGGGGCGGGTCAACCGCTATCAGGCGCTGCTTCATGCGGTACCCGATCCCGAACTCAATTCGGCGCTCGCCCATGTCATCGGCCGGGCGAACCGGCCCTTTCTTCAAACCATGATCCTGGATGCCGGCGCCGCCGCTTCGATCAAGCCCGGCGAGGCGGTGATGGATGCCAGCGGCATGATCGGGCGCATCTATCTGGCGGGCGATCATACTTCTTGGGTGATCCTGCTGACCGACCTCAACAGCCGGGTGCCGGTGGTGATTGCCGCCGGCAATGGCCATGACATCCAGGCGATGATGACCGGCGACAACAGCGCCATGCCCAGCCTGGATACGCTCTCCCAGACGGTGAGCCTGCATGCCGGCGACCAGGTGGTCAGTTCCGGAGATGGCGGCCTGGTGCCGGCGGGCCTGCCCGTCGGCAGCGTGGTTGCGACCCCGGGAGGCGGTTATCGGGTGGCGCTTTTGGCGGATCCCGCCTCCAGCGAGGATGTCGAAGTGCTGGCCTTCCATGCCCCGCCCGAGGCCTTGCCCCAGACCACGCGCACCACGCTTCCCGCGGTCGCCGCCGGTTTGCCCCCGGCCGCCCCGCCCAGCCCTTCACCGCCCGCGACCCTGGCGACGCCGGTTCCGGGTGCTGCGTCCAATCCCCAAACCAAGCCTGTCGCATCTACTCCAGCCGCCGCCAAGCCGAAGCCGGCATCGGCGCAAAAGCCGGTTCCCGATGGCCCCTTGCCGCCTTCGGATACGGCCGGAAATGAGTAGAGCATGGGCCCCTCGGACCGCGCCGGTTCGCTGATGGCCGGGCGGTTTTTTTCCCCCGTCTTGCCGCTTTTGTGCGGCTTTCTGGCGGTCCTTTTGTCCAACATTCCCGTGACTCTGGCCGGCGGCGGTCTGGTGCCGGCGCCGCTGCTGGGGCTGATCCCGATCTATTACTGGTGCCTGGTGCGGCCCGACCTGATGACCCCTGCCGCCACCTTTGTGATCGGGGTGTTGCAGGACGTCATGGCGGGCGGCCCACCGGGGGTCTGGACCCTGGCCTTTGTGGTGACCTATGCGGTGATCGCTCGCCAGCGTGATTCCTTTGCCGGCCTGTCGGGCCTGGGCGCGGTGCTGGGTTTCGCCACTGCGGCGCTGATCACCTGTGTTGTAGCCTATTTGGTTACCGCTGCGTTGTATTATGGCCGCATGCCGCCTTTGGGGCCGATCGTGGGCGAACTGGTCATTACCGTGTTATTCTATATTCCCGGCGCCTATTTGGCGGGGGCGATCCACCGTCATCTGGTTGGCCCGCTCAGGAGCGACTTCTGATGCCGTTGTTCGACAAGAAGGACAAGAGCCGCTACGCCGTCTTCACCCGCCGCACCCTTGGCGTGGGCGCCGGCATGACGGCGGTCTTCGCGGTCCTGGCCGGACGGCTCTATCAATTGCAGATCCGCGAAGGCGAACAGTACAAGACCGCGGCGGAGGGCAACCGCGTCTCCGAGCGGCTGTTGGCGCCGCCGCGCGGCCGCATCCTGGATCGTTTCGGTGCCGAGCTCGCCAACAACCGGCGCAATTACCGGGTGCTGTTGGTGGCGGAGAAGGCCAGCGATGGCGTGGCAAAGGCCGTCGACACCATCGCCGAGCTGATCCAGATCTCGGACGCGCAGAAAAAGAAGATCCTCGCCACCATCGCCCAGAACAAGAAATTCGTTCCCGTGCCGGTGGCCGAGAATCTGAGCTGGGAAGAATTCTCCCGCATCAATCTGCATCTGCCTTATCTGCCCGGGGTGCAGCCCGATGTCGGCCAGACCCGCGATTATCCGTTCGGGGACGAGATGGTGCATATCCTGGGCTATGTCGCCTCGGTGTCGCCGGAAGACAAGGCGCATGACGCCGATCCGCTGCTCGATCTGCCCGGCTACCGCATCGGCAAGCGCGGTATCGAGAAAGCCTTCGACACCGAAGTACGCGGCAAGGCCGGGGCCATCCGCGCCGAGGTCAATGCCTATGGCCGCATCATCCGCGAACTCGGCCATGAGGAAGGCGTGCCGGGCCAGGATGTCTGGCTTACCATCGACGGCGAATTGCAAAAATTCGCGGCGCAAAGACTGGCCGACCAGAGCGCGGCCTGTGTGGTGCTCGATGTCAACAATGGCGATGTGCTGTCGCTGGTCTCCAGCCCCGGCTATGACCCCAATGCCTTCAATGTCGGGATCAGCAATGACGAATGGAAGGCGCTGACCGAGAACGACCATATTCCGCTTCTGAACAAAGCGATGTCGGGCATCTATCCGCCCGGGTCCACCTTCAAGCCCGTGGTGGCGGCGGCCGCGGTTGAGGCGGGGCTGGCCACGCCGGATTATCGCGTCACCTGCAACGGAAGGCTGACGCTGGGCAATCACACCTTCAATTGCTGGTCCTGGACCACCTATCATCGCGGCCATGGGTCGCTCGATCTCGAGGGCGGGCTCAAGAATTCCTGCGACGTATTCTTTTACGAAACCGCGCGCCGGCTGGGGATCGACAAGATCCAGGAAACGGCGCTGAAACTGGGCCTGGGGGCGCCCACGGGCATCGAATTGCCCGGGGAGAAATCCGGCTTGATTCCGTCACGGGACTGGAAGCTGAAACGCTACCGGACGCCCTGGCAGCCGGGTGACACGCTCAGCGCCGCCATCGGGCAGGGCTATGTCACGGCGACGCCGATGCAATTGGCGCTGGAAGCGGCACGCATCGCTTCGGGCCGCGCCGTCCAGCCCCGGCTCGTGCATCAAGTCGGCAGCCGCGTGATGCGCGCGTCGGAGGCGCCGCCGCTGGACCTTACCCCAGACGCGCTGGCGCGGGTGCGCGAGGGCATGAACAAGGTCATGAACGAGCCCGGCGGAACGGGCTACGCTTTCCGCGGCCGTCCGGAGCCGGGCTTTGAGATGGCCGGCAAGACCGGAACCGCCCAAGTGCGCGCCTATAGTCAGGCCGAGCATGCGAGCGGCATCACCAAGAATTCCGCGCTGGCGTGGAAGCTGCGCGACCATGCGCTGTTCATCGGCTTCGCGCCGGTGGCGGCGCCGCGCTACGCCTGCGCCTGCATTATCGAGCACGGCGCCACCACGGAACATTTCCAGGTGCTGGCGGCCCGCGACATCCTGCAGTTCGCGCAAAAGCGCAAGACCCTGGAATTGCCCACGGCTTACCCGATTCATTCGGCGAGCCTGACACCGCCGGGTAGCGTGCGATGAACACCAGGCCTTACGCCGCCGCCAAACGCACCCTGGGCATCGCCGACAAGCTCGGTGAAGTGAATTGGGGCTTGGTGCTGCTGGTGACGCTGTGCGCCTGTGCCGGCTTCGCCATGCTCTATTCGGTGGCGAATGCCAATTTCCATCCCTGGGCGCTGCCGCAGATTCTGAAATTCGTGGTCGGATTTTTCATCCTGGTGGCGGTGGCGACCATCGATATCCGGGTGTGGATGGGCCTTGCCTATCCCGCCTATGGCCTGGCGCTGTTGCTGCTCATGGCGGTCGATGTGTTCGGCCATGTCGGCTTGGGGGCGCAGCGCTGGATCAATATCGCGGGGATGGAAATCCAGCCTTCCGAATTGATGAAAATCTCGCTGGTGCTGGCGCTGGCGCGCTTTCTCCATGGCAAGAGCGTCGAGGACATTTCCAAGCCCCTGCCGCTTCTGATCGCGCTGACGATGATCGCGATCCCGGCTTTGTTCGTGGCGCTGGAACCCAATCTGGGCACCACCATCATCATCGCGGCCGATGGCTGTGCGCTGCTGTTTCTGGCGGGGCTGAGCTGGTACTGGATCGCGCCCGCGGCCACGGCCCTCGCCGTTGCGGTGCCGATGGCCTGGCGCTTTGTGCTGCATGATTACCAGAAGGCGCGGGTGATGACCTTCCTCAATCCCGAAAGCGATGCCTTGGGGGCAGGCTGGAACATCACCCAGGCCAAGATTGCCATCGGTTCGGGCGGCCTCAGCGGCAAGGGTTTCCTGCAGGGCACCCAGAGCCGGCTCAATTTTCTGCCCGAGGCCCAGACCGATTTCATCTGGACCAGTTTCTGCGAGGAATTCGGCTTTGTCGGCGCCATCGCCTTGCTCATCCTGTTCGCGGTGATCATCGGTTACGGCATCCAGATCGCCATGAGCGCCCGCAGCCAGTTCGGCCGGCTGCTGGCGATGGGCATTACCCTCAATTTCTTTTTCTACATCATGATCAATGGCCTGATGGTGATGGGCCTGATCCCGGTGGTCGGCATCCCCATGCCGCTTCTGTCCTATGGCGGCACCGCCATGCTGAGCGTGATGTTCGGCTTCGGCCTGCTGATGAGCGTGCATGTCCACCGCCAGGTGGAAATCCCGCGGCACTCCGGCGGGATCATCTGATCGGCGGTTTGGTTTTCGCGGCCCCGGGAACTTGCCACTCTTTCCCCGGTAAAATGGCCGGAAAATAAGCCGGATTATTTAAGTCACAGGGGCGTAGCGGGGTTTTCTGGACAGTCGGGCACCCCTTCGCTATACACCCGCCTCCCGCCGGACCACGCGGGCGTTGGGTGATTAGCTCAGTCGGTAGAGCAGCTGACTCTTAATCAGCGGGTCGTAGGTTCGATCCCTACATCACCCACCAATCTCTTCAGTCCCCGCCCGACGAACCCGGCTGATAATAATGCAGGCTGGGCGGACGCGGCGTCACCGCCAGGCGCGTGCTCATGGTGCCGATCGGCCCGTTATGGGTGGCGCGGTGCCAGCGTTCTTCCGGCGCGAAGACGATGTCGCCCCTATGGGCCCGCACCAGTTTTTCGCCCTGGATCAGGAAATCCTCTTCGCCTTCCAGCACGATCCAGAATTCGGCGAAATTTTCGTGGAAATGGCCAAGCTCGGTGTCGGCGGGCAGCGGCGCCGCCGCTCCGCGGATCACATTGGCCCAAGTGTGATCGTCGCGCACAAAGCCGCCGCCCTTGCCGCCGCCCTGCACGATGTCCTTTTCGAAATCCAGATAGGGCTTGTTGCTGTCGTCATATTTGCCTTTGCCGGTATAGGTGGCCAGGGCGTAATTCCAGCCCTTCACTTTGGGCGGGGTCTCGGTGCTGGGATAGGAAGGCTGCTCGTAAGAGGCGCGTATCTCGAAGCGCAGCGACGGCTCCTCGCCCACCGTCTCCATGCTGTAAGGCACGCGATAGGGCACCTGCACCAGGAAGCCCTTGGTGGCGACGAAGGGCTCCTGGCCTTCGATGGTGAAGCGGATCGCGCCGGATTGCACCACCCAGAAGACGCGATCATCGGCATAGAATTGCGTCTTGGTCTTCTCGCCCGGCGCCATCTGGATGTACTGGCCGATATAATCGCGCGTCAGCACTTCCGTCTCGGCCCAGCTCTTTTGCGCCTTGTGGCGGGCAAGAATGGCGCTGAGCGGCTTGAAGAGCGCGTTGGGCGGCGTGAAGGGCGCGGGCCTCGCCGGCTGCGGCGCCCAGGCCGCCATCCTGCCGGGCTGGGCCGATGCGGTGTTGACGATGCCGAGGACGGCGGTGACCGCGAGCAGGGCGTGCCGGATGCGCATGAAAGCCTCCCCTTTTTATGCAATCGAACCCGAATATGGCCTCTTCGTCATCCATATGCCGGGGCTGCCGGGTCCTGCAATATCAGGTGATTAACTTGAAGTTAACGACTTTGTCCGTTAAATCTTAGGCTTACCGCGGGCGAGGGGCGTGCGGTTCTCAAGGAACGTATCATGGACACTGATAACGTGGCCCGTGCTCGCGGCCCTAGGAATCTAGGTCGCGCCGGGCTGGCGGCCATTGCATGGATCGCCCTTTTGCCCGGGGGTGAGCTGGCGGCACAGCCGGTGCCCGCTTCAGCACCTCCCGCTCCGGCCTCGGTTTCCTCCAGCGTGGGCGCCAATCTCAACATCTCGCCCAAGCGCGTCACCTTCGACCGCAACAAGCGCTCGGCCACCGTCTTCATCTTCAACCAAGGCACCGCGACGGCGACCTTCGACATCGCGCTGGTCGATCGGGTGATGCTGCCCGATGGCCAGATCATGCCCAGCGCGGATGCGCAGGCCAAGCCCGAACTCAAATCCATTGTCGATCGCGAGCGATCCGCCAAGGATATGGTCCTGGTCACGCCGCGCCGCGCCGTTCTGGCTCCCGGCAAAGGCCAGACCATCCGCCTTCGGGTGGAACCGGCCGCCGACGCCACCGGCGAATACCGCACCACCCTGACCGTGACCACCGTTCCGCCCCGCAATGCGGGTCTCACCGCCGAGCAGGCCGCCGCGGGAAATCCCGGCGAATTGCGCTTCGTCATCAATTCGGCCTTCGGCCTCAGCATTCCGCTCATCCTGCGGATGGGCACGCCGGAGGTGAAGGCGGGAATCGAAAACGCCAAGCTCGAATATGCCAACATCTCTCCGGATGGCGTGGCGCCGGCCAGGCGCACGCCCGTGGTGACCTTCGATCTGGTACGTCTTGGCGCCAACTCGCTGTTTGGCAATGTCGAGATCCGCGACACCAAGCGAGGCGGCGATCCCCTGGGCGTCGCCCGGGGCGTCGGCGTCTATCCGGAAATCAATCGCCGGTCCATGCGCCTACCGCTCACCACCGCACCCACGCCCGGCGACCCGCTCCAAATCACGTTCAGCGATGACGACACATCTCCTGGAACCGTATTGGGACAAGCCTCGGTGGAAAACAGCAAGCCTTGAGCCTTGAAGCGTGTCGTTCCGCTCTTGGTATGTGCTGTCTATCTCGCCTCCGGGATCCAAGGCGTCGCGCAAGTACAAAGGCTCGCTCAAGCCTCGCCGCGTGCCCCGCCGCCCAAACCTGCGGATGCCTCTGAGCCTGCAGCGGTGCGCGAGGAGGACCTGCTCCTCTATTCGGTGAGCCTGGGCACGCTCACCCTGACCGACAGCCTCGCCACCTATGGCGCGCCCGAAGATCCGCTGATACCGCTGCGCGATCTGGCGCAGCTGCTCGATCTGGATCTGGATGTGTCAGCACCCGAACGGCGCGTCACGGGGCGCATCGGCGAAGCGCAGCGCATGGTCACCATCGATCTGGCCACCGGAACGGCGCGGGTGGCCGGCAAGCCGGTGACCCTGGTGCCGCAGGACTATGCGGTTACCCCCTCGGATATCTATTTTCGCGCTTCGGCTCTGCAGAAGCTGTTGCCGATCACCATCAAGGTGGATGCCGAGGCCCTCGAGATCACGCTCACCGCCCTGGAGCCGCTGCCCTTGCAGCAGCGCTTGGCGCGTGCCGCGCGCGACCAGAATCTGGGAACCGATTCCGGCGCCGCCGAGCCGGTGCTCAAGATCGCCTCGCCCTATCAGCTTTATTCGGTGCCCGCTTTCGATATCGGCGCCGCCAGCGGGCTGGACACCACCAAATCGGGGCCGACCCGTCGCTTCGACGTGCGGATGGGCGCCGATGTGTTTTATACGGGCTTTCAAGGTTTTGCCGGCTCGGACGAGGTTGGCAGGCTCACCACGGTGCGGGCGACCTTCGAGCGGCATGAAGTGGGCGGCGGTCTGCTGGGCCCCATCGACGCCACCCGCGCATCGGGCGGCGATATCTTTACCCCCTCGCTTCCGATCGGCGCCACCAGCATGGCGGCGCGGGGCTTTGCCTTCTCCACCGCGCCTTTGGAGGAGACCAGCGTCTTCGACCATATCGATCTGCGCGGCGAATTGCCGATCGGCTATGACGCGGAGCTTTACATCAACGATATCCTGCGCAGCGGCCAGCGTACTCCGGTGCAAGGACGATACGAATTCCTCAACGTGCCGCTGGTCCGCGGCATCAATCTCATCCGCATCGTACTCTATGGGCCGCATGGCGAACGCACCGAACAGGTGCGGGTCGTCAATGTCAGCAGCGGCCAGGTCACCGCCCATACCCTTACCTTTCAATTCGGAATTGGGCAGCAGAATATGCCCTTGCTGCCAATCGGCTCGCTCGATCTCAACACCGCGCCGCCGGGCACCGGCAAATTGCGAGCGGTGGGCAGCGCCACCTATGGCCTGACGGGCGATATCACCCTGGTGGGCGGCGCCGCTTTGATTCCTTTCACCCAAACGGACAGCAGGGGTCTGGGCGATCTAGGGGCGCGCACTTCGATCCTGGGCCTGGCGACCCAGATCGACGCCGCTTATGACAGCAAGGGCGGCAGCGCCCTTGCGCTTGGACTGGCCGGCCAGCCCTTTGGGATCGCGATGCTGGCCCAGGACTCCGAATATCAGCACGGTTTCATCGACGAGAGTTTTTTCACCGACCCGACCAAGCCGCTGCTGCGGCACTCCTCGTTGTCGCTCGACGGGGCCCTGCCGGTCCATCAATTGGTCATTCCGCTTTCCGCCTCGGTCCAGAATTATATGTACCGGGACGGCTCGACCAGCCTGGTGGCCAACGGCCGAACCTCCTGGACCATGGCCGACATGCTGATCTCGGACGGGCTGCAATACCAACGCAACACGACCGGCAACGGCGCCGCCTCGCAGGTCCTCGAGGGCAATTTCAGCCTTTCAAGCTTTGCAGCCTATGAATGGCAATTGCGGGGAACGTTCGATTACGGCGTGCTGCCGACTTGGCGCGCCAACGCCTTCGCCGTCACCGCCGACCGGATCTTCTCGCCCGAACTGAGCCTGCATCTGGGCGTGGGCCAATCGCTGGGCTCGATGGCCCAGACCACTTTTCAAACCGGCGGGACCTATCGCTCCCCTCTGGGCGATCTATCGCTTCAAGGCAGCTATACGCCGCAGACCAATATCTGGAATATCGGAGTGCAACTTGCCTTCGGTGTCGTCTTCGATCCGATCGCCGGTCATTATGGCCTCACCCGGTCGGGGGTGGGAACGCAAGGGAGCGCCGCTTTCCAGGCTTTCGTCGACCGCAACGGCAATGGCGTGTTCGATGCCGGCGACGAGCCGGTGCCCAAGGTGGTGGTGGATGGCGGCGAGCGGTCCGAGACCACCGATACGCAAGGCCAGGCGCTGCTCACGGGGCTTGGGACCCCGGCGATCGCCCATCTGCAAGTGGGGCTGGACGACATCGACGATCCCTATGTCCAATCGCCGCCGCACACGGTGGAGTTTTCGCCGCGGGCCGGACAAGTGGTGCGCATCCCTTATCCGCTGATCCCCACCGGCGAAGTGCTGTTCAAAGTCTTTTTGACCAAGGACGGCAAACAGGTCGGGCTTTCCTCGGTGCGCATCCGCCTGGTCAAAACCGGCGCCCCGCCGGTTGACGGGTTGACCGAATTCGACGGCACGGTGAGCTTCGAACATATTGCGATCGGCAGCTACCGCATGGAGCTCGATCCCGACCAGGCGGCGCGCCTGCATATGCATCTGAAAACCCCGGTGAGCTTCACGGTGCCGGCCGATGGCGGCTTTGTGCCGGATCAAAAGGCAGAGGTCGAATTCGAAGCAGCGCCGGCGCCCGCCACTCCGCCTGCGAAGGTTGATCCAAAACAATAAGCATCAATCACAATCTGGTATTTGCGGCGAGGCTTCGATATCGTCGCGTATGCCGGGGGGCGGCTTGGATGTCCGTGAGAAGAGCCATTTTGACCTTGGGCGCCCTGTCGGTGCTCACGCTGACCGTCGCCGCTTTGGCCCAGCCGGGCCAAAATGGCGGAGGGGGTCAGAACGCGACTCTCAGCGCCACCATCACCACCGTGCCTGCCCTGGGCAATGTCGTGTCGGCGGCCAGCGGCGATACGATCTTCACCATCGATCCTTCGAGCGGCGTTGTCACTCGCTCCAGCGGGTCCGGCGTGCGCCTCACCAGCGCCACCACCAGGGCGTTGGTGACGATCACTTGCAGCGCCAACGGCAATCAATGCAGCCAAGCCGCTGTCAATGTGAAGATCGGTCCGGCCGGCAGTCCCACCTTGCGGGCCCGGACCCTGACCAACTTTACCGTGGCGATGGGCACAGCCGTCCTGGCCACGGCGCCGACCACCGGCAGCACAATCACCTTCCAGCTTAGTTCGATCGGCAATGGCAGCAGCGGCACATTCTATGTGGGCTTCGATTATCCCATCGCCGGCAATGATTCCGGCCTGTCGTCCGGGGCTGCGAATTCCGGCTTCTATGTCGATATCGCCGGGGCGCCGACCACGCCGACCAATGGACCGACCGCCACCGTGGCGGCCACGGTGTTCCGGCCGATTTCCCTTTCCAATCCCGTCGGCCTGCAATTTGGCACCATCGTGCGCCCGGCCACCGGGACCGGCACGGTGGACATTGATGCCACGACGGGCGCCCGCACGGTTAGCGGCGGGGCGGTCGGGCTGGGCAGTCCCGCCCCCACCAATGCCACCTACAGCGTGACCGGCGAGGGTGGGCAGACGGTCTCGCTCAGCATCCCGCCATCTTTTGTGATGACCACGCCCGGCGGCACCGCCACGGTCACCCTGACCAGCACCGCCACCGGCTCGCAAACCTTAAGCTCGACGCTGGGATCGGCCGGCAGTTTGGGCTTTTCCATCGGCGGTTCCATGCCGGTGGCCAGCACCGCCCAGGACGGCGCCTATAGCGGCACCTTCACGGTCTCGGTTCAGTACAACTGACCGCCCGGTCCCTATTTGGGACCGGCATATGGCTTGCACCGCAGACCCATCATGTAGACGGCGGTCTTGCTTTTCCCGGTTCGGGACAGTAAAGGCCCATTTTGGAACAGGGCGCATCCTGAGATTGTGTCGATTCGGCCTAATACCTTCGGTTGAAGTTTGCTCGAAAAGAGATTTGGAAAATGAAGTTTGGTCCTATCGTCCCGGCCGCCCTGGCCAGCCTGCTTTTGCTGTCCTCCGGGGCGGCTTTTGCGCAGGTGAACACGGCCAGCCAGTCCACCGCGGGCGCGGCGACGATCATCCAGCCGATTTCCCTGACGGTAACCAGTTCGCTGTCCTTCGGGACCGTGGTGCGTCCCAGTTCGGGATCCGGCACGGTGGTTATCGGCAATACGGGCGATGTCAGCACCACCGGCGGCGCGGTCGTCCTGGCTTCTTCTACCACCAGTTATCCCAGCTATTCGGTGGGCGGCGAGGGCGGCCAGGCCATCACCGTGACCTTTCCGTCAACCATGACCCTCACCGGCCCGGGCGGCGCCACCCTGACCGTCACCCTTACCCACACCGCCTTTGCCGCCAATCTGAGCGGTGCCCTGGGCTCGGCGGGGACTGCGACCTTTACCTCGGGCGGAACCCTGCCGGTCACCAGCACCACCACCACAGGGGCCTATACCGGCAACTATACCGTTACCGTTGCCTACAACTGACCGCCTGACCTTGGAACTCGTGTTTTTCGTGCAACAGAGCCGGTTCTACCCCCGTTAAAGTTGCATTCATGATGTATGGATAGTTTACAAAAGAGCCGGGGGGTGCTTATACCCTCCCAACAGTAGGGCGACTCGGGGGCGGGTCGGCACTACGGTCGAGCGCCTATCTGCGTATTTACGACCTCTAGCTGTCCCGCGTTTGGCATGGGGTTTGCGTATTTGTCTGTATCGATTTTGGGATGTCCCAGGTCTGGACTTCCGTCGCGGCATGGGGCTGGCGACATCGTCCAGTGGTCCATTTAAAGGAGTGAATGTCTTGAAGAATATCATGAAAATCGCCGCCACCACCGCTGCTTTTTCCTTGCTGGCCGGTACGGCTTTCGCGCAAACCGCAGGCGATAGCGCCACGGCGGTCGGCTCGGCCAGCACCAGCGTGATCCAGGCGGTCTCGCTGTCGGCCACCACACCGCTCAGCTTTGGCACAATCGTCAAGCCGACGTCCGGTTCGGGCACAGTGACCGTCACCGCGGGCGGCGCCCGCACCGCGGCCGCGCCGGTCGTGGTCGCTCCGGGCAGCGCCGCTGCCACCGCCGCCGCCTTCACGGTGTCGGGCGATCCCAGCCGGACCTTCTCGATCTCGACACCCGCGAACTCGAACATGACCGACGGCACCAACAATATCGCGGTGACCTACACCACCAGCGCGGCCAGCGGCACCCTTTCGAACCTGGGCGCGGCCACCTTCACGGTCGGTGGCCAGATGACCATCGCGGACACCACGGTGGCGGGCTCCTACACGGGCACGTTCTCCGAAACCGTCCAGTACAACTAAAGATTGTATCGAGCGCCGATGCGGGAACCCGCGTCGGCGCTTTTTTTTAAAGTTTTGATACGAAAGTTCCGCTAACGTGCCGGCGATGAGTCTCAAATTCTACGCAAGCCTGGGCATGCTGGCCATTCTGGTCGGCGGTTCGGCCGCTTATGCGGCGATCGCCACTGGGGTGACCAGTGCGATCATCCAGGAAAGCGCCGGCATCCTGGTAACCAAGGACCTTACCTTTCAGGCCCAGATTCCTTCCGGCGCCATCGCCGGGGCAGCCGCAGCCGTGGCAACGGTTGGATCAACCGCCACGACCAATGCGGTAGGCGGAGCAACCCTGGCGCCCCAGGGCGGGACCCCCGCCAATCTGACCGTGACCGGCGCGGCCGGAGACACCGTTTCGGTTTCCGTGCCCCAGACCTTCAGCGTCACCAGCACCGGCGGGGCCGGCGTCTTGACCATCAACACCATCGGCGGCACCACCAACAGCGTGCTGGGCGGCGGTCTTCGCGGCAATGGCGCCCTCAGTGTGGATGTCGGCGGCCGGATCGCTCTTGCCGGCCAAGTGGTGACGCCCGGCGATTATAGCGGCGTGCTGCTGGTCATCGGCCAATACAACTGACAATCCAGCCTTAAAGCGGGACGGCGGTTACTTCGCCGCCTGCTGGCGTGCCAATTCCGCGTCGAACTGCCGTTCCATGATTTGGATCAGCCGCGGCAAGGCCTGGCGATCAATGAACGGATTGCCCTTCTGCGTGCCGCTTTCCAGACGCTTCAGCTTGGCTGGCAAATCCATTTGATCGCCATGCGGCGCCAGGAAGACATCGACATCCATGGTCCTCAGCCGCGCGAAGCTGGCTTTGTAATCGGCGGCGATGGACGGATATTGCGGGTTGTTCACCAGCGGATTGCCGCCGGTGGTGATCGAGCAGAAAAACAGCACCTTCAGCGGCACTCCGCCCTCGGTCAGGGTCGTCGTCCAATTGGTGCATCCGGGTGTGTGACCGGGCGTGATGCTGGCCGTCAGCGTGACCCCGCCCAGCGAAATCGTGTCGCCCTCCGTGACGATGCGGTCCACTTTCACAGGCGGGAAGGGATCGGCTGTGCTGGGGCCAAAATCGATGCGGCCTTTTTCCAGGATCGGGGTATCGGCCTGGCTCGCCACCAGGCGAGCGCCGCTGTCGCGCTTGAGCTGCGCCAACCCGCCGGCGTGATCGAAATGGGCGTGGCTGTTCAGCAGCAGCTTCACGTTTTTGATGTCATAGCCCAGCGCCTTGATATTCGCTTCGATCATCGACGCGGATTCCGGCAAGCCGCCATCGGTCAGGATCAGGCCCTGCGGCGTGACGATCAGGAAAGCGCTGACGCCGGCGGGACCAACGTAATAGATGTTGCCGATAACATGGAACGGGGTTTGCGGCTTGTTCCATTCCAGGCGCGACCGCGCGAAAGGGTCAATCTCTTGTGCCTGCCCCGCCAGGCTGGGGGCAAGGAGCATCGCCGCGATGCCCGCGATTACGCGTTTCTTCATGTCGTCCCCCGCAAGGCGGTTATTTTCGCTCTGTCTATCAGGTCGGCGTCAAAAGGAGAACAGCTCGCGCGTGAAGGCCAGTGCTGCCGCCGGCATCAGTCCGCAGCGCCGGGATTGTGCCGCTCACCCCGGGGCTGCGTCTCATGCAGTTCGGCGTGATCGGCCATATCGTCCCATTCGGCGGCCACCGCCAGGAAAGCGGCGCGCAAGGCCTCGGTTTTTGCCTCATGGGCCAGTTTTCGCGTCGAGGCGGCATGGTCGCGATATTTGGCAGCATCCGTCATCCCTTTTTAAAGAGCTGAGTTCCAGATCGGTTCCGGCAGCCGGGGCGGGGACGTTCTCATCCCGTCCGGCGGATGATGCGTTGGACAATCTCATCCGGCGGCAGATCGCCCGGTATGATCAAGGCGCGTTCGTCGGATACAGGCCGCTCCAGGGTCGCCATTTGGCTCTGAAGCAGCGAAGCCGGCATGAAATGACCTTTGCGTGCGGCCATCCGTTCGGCCAGCAAATCCGCGGACAGGTCGAGCAATACAAATAGAATGTCCGTACCCGCCTCGGTGCGCAGGCAATCGCGATAGGCGCGCTTCAAGGCCGAACAAGCGCAGACCACCGCTCCGCCGGCCCGACGTTCCTCCGCCAGGCGTTTGCCCAGGGCTTTGAGCCAGGGCTGGCGGTCCTGGTCGGTCAAGGGGATGCCCCGGCGCATCTTCTCGACATTGGCGGCGGGGTGCAGCGCGTCGCCTTCGACAAAAACGCAGCCCATGCGTGCCGCCAGAGCGGTCCCAATGGTGGATTTTCCGGCGCCGCTGACACCCATCACCACGATCACTTGCGCCGTGTCGGTCATGGGCAAGGCTAGCCCGGTTTGTCGCGCGGGAACAAGCACCGGGGGTTTGATCTTGCGCCGGCCCGCCGCCCGGCAACACAATCGGGCCGATGTGGCTGCTCTTTGCGTTTTCCGGGCCGGTGCTATGGGCGGTCTCAACCCATATCGACAAATATCTGGTCGACCGTTATTTCGCTGCCAGCGATACCGACATTTTGATGGTGTTCACCGCCCTGATCGGCGTCGCCGCCTTGCCGGTGATCTATTTTTTCGACACCGCGGTGCTCACGCCGGATCGGCTTTCCATCGCGGTGATGGCCGGTTCGGGCGTGCTCTATATGGGTGCCATGTTGTTCTATCTGCGCGCCATCCAGCGCGAGGAAGCCTCGGTGGTGGCGCCATTGTTTCAGGCCAATATCCTGTTCACCTTCGCTCTGGGTTACGCCTTTTTGCATGAGAGACTGGAATGGGTGCAGGTCGGCGGCGCCGCTTTGGTGATCACCGGCGCCTTGTCGCTTTCCATGGGCAAAGGTTTTCGTCTTGAGGGCTTCAACACAAGGCTGGTGTTGTTGATGCTGACGGCGACTTTCGCCATCGCGGTCTCCACCGTGCTGTTCAAATATTTCGCCGTGCGCGATGACTTCTGGACCACGACATTTTGGACCTTTGCCGGCGAGGGCGTGTTCGGCGCCCTGCTGCTGCTGGTCCCCGGCCATGCCGCGCAATTTTCGCATCTGTTTGCCCGCAATCCCGGCGCGGTGATCGGCATCAACGGCGCCAACGAATTGATCAATCTGGGGGGAGGGTTGGGCGTGCGTTATGCCAGCCTGCTTGCGCCGGTGGCTCTGGTCTCGGCGATTTCCTCGACCTCGACCTTCTTTGTTTTCGCCTTTGGGATCCTTCTGACCCTGTTTTTTCCCAAGGCCGGACGGGAAGATTTGTCCGCCCGCACTCTGGTGCAAAAGGGGCTGGGAACGGTGCTGATCGCTGCCGGCGTGATCCTGATCGAGTTGCACCGGGGAACTTGAAGGACGGGGTTGCGCGTTACGTCATGGCAACCCGTGGAGCTGCGCAGCCGTGGCCGTTCCCGCTCCCCAGACCAGCTTGATGCAGTCCTTGGACGTGCTGCTGATCGATGGCGGTTTTCACCTCGTCGAAGCGATCGTCATCCTCTGCGTCGGCTGGGTTCTGGCCACCTATATCAAGCGCTGGGCGCGGCTGGGCCTGGCGCGGCTGCCGCTGGACGTCACCCTCAAGCCCCTGCTTGCCGAACTGATCCGCTACGTCATCCTGATGATCACTCTGCTTCTGGTGCTGGAGCAATTCGGCGTCCAGACCGCCAGCCTGATTGCAGTGCTGGGCGCCGCGGGGCTGGCGATCGGATTGGCGATCCAGGGCACGCTGTCGAACGTGGCTTCGGGCGTGATGCTGTTGATCCTGCGGCCCTTCCGGGTCGGCCATTTTGTCGAGATCGGCGGCCAGCAGGGTACGGTGCGCGAAATCGGGTTGTTCACCACCGTCATGACCACGCGCGATCACATTTACGTGTCGATGCCCAATTCCAGCATTTTCAGCGCTATCATCATCAATTATACCCGCGAGCCGCTGCGCCGGGTGAAGTTCGAGGTGCCGGTCGACCGCGCCAATGATCTGGACAAGGTCGAAAAGACCATTCTGGCGGCGCTGGCCGCCAACCGCTTTTGCATCGAAAAGCCCGAGCCGACCGTCGTCGTCCGCGAGCTGCAGGAATATACCGCCGTGATGCGCGCCCGCGCCTTTGTGCGCAGCAATGATTACTGGCAGGCAATCTACGCCATGCAAAAGGAGGTCCAGGCCGCCCTCAACGGCGCTGAGATCCTGCTGCCGGTAAACCGTCAAGCCCCGGTGGTGCGCAACGAACCCCTTTCGCCGCTGACGGCGCCCGCGCCCTTAGCCGAGGCGCCTGCCCCCGCCTTGTCGCAAGTCGCAAGACCCGCGGCCCCCCGATCCGCCCATTAGGCCTGCGCCCTCGGAACTCAGGGGCCGGGGGCCGCGTTCCCGCAAGGCCCGCCGGGTGGCATATTGGCGCGATATTCGAGTCGCGATTGGCGCCTTCCCGACGAAATTTCAGGGCAGGGGCAAAGGAGATTTTTATGCAGATCGGCATTGTCGGCCTAGGCCGTATGGGCGCCAATATCGCCCGCCGCCTGATGGGCAGAGGGCATGCGGTGGTCGCCTATGACCGCGATCCCAAGGCCGTGGCGGCGCTGACCGGGGCCCAAGGCGCCTCATCCCTGCAAGACCTGGTGGACAAACTGGCGGCGCCGCGCAGCCTGTGGCTGATGCTGCCGGCCGGCAAGGTGACCGAGGCGGTGGTGGAGGAGTTGTCGGGGCTGCTGGCGAAGGGCGATACCATCATCGATGGCGGCAATACGTTTTTCAAAGACGATATTCGCCGCGCCAAGCGGCTGCGGGAAAAGGGCATCGCCTATGTCGATTGCGGCACCTCCGGCGGGGTCTGGGGCTTTGAGCGCGGCTATTGCCTGATGATCGGCGGCGACCGCGATGTGGTCGAAAGGCTGGACCCGATTTTTGGCGCCTTGGCGCCGGGCGTCGGCAATATCTCGGTGACACCGGGGCGCGAACATCGCGACCGGCGGGTCCAGGAAGGCTATCTCCATGCCGGGCCGGTGGGCGCCGGCCATTTCGTCAAAATGGTCCATAACGGCATCGAATATGGACTGATGGAATCTTATGCCGAGGGCTTCAATATTCTCAAAGGCCGTGCCGGCGACGAACTGCCCGAGGATGAACGTTTCACCCTGGACGCCGCCGATATCGCCGAAGTGTGGCGGCGCGGCAGTGTGATATCGTCTTGGCTGCTCGATCTGTCGGCCATCGCGCTGGCGAAGCAGCCAGACCTTGCCGGCTTCGAAGGCAAGGTCGATGATTCCGGCGAGGGACGCTGGACGGTGGCCGCCGCCGTGGACGAGGCGGTACCCGCGCCGGTCTTGACCGCGGCGCTATTCACCCGCTTCCGCTCGCGGTCGGGCAATACCTTCGGCGAAAAATTGCTCTCGGCCATGCGCAATGAGTTCGGCGGCCATGTCGAAAGCCTGGTGCCGGCGCATAAGGCGCCCGGCCATTCGCGTACAGACAAATGACTTTGTCCCATGATCGGCCCGCGCCGCCCTGCGCGATTGTCATCTTCGGCGCCAATGGCGATCTCACTCGGCGGCTCATCGTGCCGGCGCTTTACAATCTGGGGCAAAGCGGATTGCTCCCACCGCGCCTTGCCTTGATCGGCGTCGATCACAACGACAAGAACAGCGAGGATTGGTCGGCGGCGCTGCATGATTTCCTGGAACAGTCGCTCGCCAAGGGCGGCGAGGGCGCGCTGGCCAAGATCAAGCCGGAGATTTGGGATCCGATCGCCAGGGCGATGACCTTTTTCAAGGGCGATTTCACCGATGACGGCATGTATGCCAGGCTCGGACAGCTTCTAGCCGAGCGGGATAAAAACGAAAATCTCGGCGGCAATGTGCTGTTCTACATGGCCGTGGCGGACCGTTTTTTCGGCATCATCGCCGGGAAACTGGGCGCCGCCGGCTTGATGCAGCAGGGCTCCGGCTTCCGCCGGCTGATCGTGGAAAAGCCGTTCGGCCACGACCTGGAATCGGCCAAACAGCTCAATGCCTGCCTGCTCCAGCACATGCACGAAGACCAGATCTATCGCATCGATCATTTCCTGGGCAAGGAAACGGTGCAGAACATCATGGCGCTGCGCTTCGCCAACGGCTTGTTCGAGCCGATCTGGAATCGCGACCGCATCGATCATGTCCAGATCACCGTTGCCGAAAGCATCGGGGTCGAGGGCCGCGGGCGTTTTTACGAACAGACCGGCGCCTTGCGCGACATGGTGCCCAATCACCTGTTCCAATTGGTGGCGATGACCGCGATGGAGCCGCCGGTGTCCTTCGATGCCGAAGACATTCGCGCCAAGAAAGCGGAGATGTTCAAGGCGGTGCATCCGGTGACGCTCACCGATGTGGTGCGCGGCCAATATGATTCCGGCGCCATCGCCGGCGAACCTGTCCCGGCCTATCGCAAGGAGCCCAATGTCGCGCCCGAGTCCGGGGTGGAAACCTTTGTTGCCATGCGGATCTTGATCGACAATTGGCGCTGGGCGGGCGTGCCGTTCTATCTGCGCACCGGCAAGCGGCTGGCGGCGCGCGCCACGGAAATCGCCATCCGCTTCAAGCGCGCGCCCTATGCCTTGTTCCGCGAAACGCCGGTCGAGGAGCTCGATGCCGATTGGCTGATCCTGAAAGTGCAGCCGGATGAAGGCATCCGGTTGCGCTTCAATGCCAAGCGGCCCGGCCAGGTCATGGCGCTGGAAAGCGTGGCGATGGAATTTCGCTACAAGGACTGGTTCAAGCAGGCGCCGGCGGTGGGCTATGAAACGCTGATCTATGACTGCCTGATCGGCGACGCCACGCTGTTCCAGCGCGCCGACCAGGTCGAAGCGGCCTGGAGCGTGGTCGAGCCGGTACTCAAAGGCTGGCGCAACGTCAATCCGCGGCATTTTCCCAATTATGCGGCCGGCAGTGAGGGCCCCACCGCCGCCAATGATCTATTGGCGCGGGATGGGCGCGCCTGGCGAAGAATCCGATGAGCCCGCCCCTCGCCATTGCCGGCCGGGTCGAAATCCTGGCGGACGCAAGGGCCCTGGCGGCCCGCGCCGCCGATCTGATCGCCGGTCACCTGGCCGATTGTCAGGCGCCCTTCCGCATGGTGCTGGCGGGGGGATCGACGCCGCGCGAGACCTATCGTCGGCTGGCGGGGATGAGTGGCCCGCGCTGGGCCTGTACGGAAATCTTTTTCGGCGACGAACGCTTTGTCCCGCCGGACAGTGCGGATTCCAATTACCGCATGGCGCGCGAGACCTTGCTGGAGAATATCCAGCCGCGCAAATTGTTCGCCATTCCCACCGATATCAGTCCGCAAAGCGCGGCCTCGCGCTATGACGAAACCCTGCGCCAGCAATATGGCGCCTCCGTGCTGGATCCGGCGGTGCCTTTGTTCGATCTGACGCTGCTGGGCCTGGGCGCCGACGGCCATACCGCCTCGCTGCTGCCCGGACAGCCGGTGTTGCAGGAGCGCAAATGCTGGGCCGCGGCGGTGCCGCAAGGACGCGACGAGCCGCGCATCACCCTGACCTATCCTGCCCTCAATGCCAGCCGCTTGATTCTGTTTGTGGTGAGCGGCGCCGACAAGAAGGAGGCGGTGGACCGCGCCCGCGCCGGGCAATTGCCGGCCGGAGGGCTTGAGCCCCAAGGCGAAGTGGTGTGGCTGCTGGACCGGGCCGCAGCCCCATGACGAGAATCGAGGATTATGCGGTGATTGGGGACTGCCATACCGCGGCCCTGGTCGGCCTGGACGGCTCGATCGACTGGTTGTGCATGCCGCGCTTCGATTCTGATGCCTTTTTTGCCGCCTTGCTGGGCGAGCCGCGGCACGGACGCTGGTTGATCGCGCCCAAAACCCGCGGCCGGGAAAAGGTGCGCAGCGCCCGGCGCTATCGCGGCGACAGCATGATCCTGGAAACCCATTTCACCACTGCCCATGGCAAGGCGCGGGTGATCGACTTCATGCCGCCGGAGGCGCCGCACCGTTCGCTGGTGCGCATCGTCGAAGGCCTTGCCGGCCGGGTCGCATTCGAAACCCAATTGGTGATCCGTTTCGATTATGGCGTCACCGTGCCATGGGTGCAGCGCATCGACAGCAAGACCATTTCCGCGATCGCCGGCCCCCATCTGCTGGCTTTGCGGACTCCCGCCGCGCTGCATGGCGAGAATATGCATTCCGTCGCCCGTTTCACGGTGGAAAAGGGCGAGCGCGTGCCCTTTGTGATGACCTATAGCGAGTCCCATCTTGCGCTGCCTTCGGCGATTGACGCCGATATCGCCCTGGAAGAGACGGAAAAATATTGGGCGGGCTGGGCCGGCGCCTGCAAGATCCAGGGCAAATGCCGCAAGGCGGTGATGCGCTCGCTGCTCACCCTCAAAAGCCTCAGTTACAAGCCCACCGGCGGCATCGTGGCCGCGGTCACCACCTCGCTGCCAGAGCAGATCGGCGGCGTGCGCAATTGGGATTATCGTTTTTGCTGGCTGCGTGACGCCACCTTCACCCTGCTGGCATTTCTGGGCGCCGGTTATCTGGAAGAGGCCGATGTCTGGCAGCATTGGCTGACGCGGGTGATCGCCGGCAGCCCCGACCAGCTTCAAACCATGTATAGCGTAATGGGCGACAAGCGGCTCACGGAGCTGGAACTGCCGCATTTGCCCGGCTATGAGGGCTCGCGCCCCGTGCGCATCGGCAACCAGGCGGCGCAGCAATTGCAGCTCGATATTTTTGGCGAGCTGGCCGATGTCATGGCCCAGGCGCGCCGCTACGGCCTGGCAGGGACGGGGCGCGAGGGTCTGAGGTCCACTTTCATGGCGCATCTGGAGAAAATCTGGCACCAGGCCGATGAAGGCATCTGGGAAATCCGGGGCGCGCCGCAACATTTCGTCCATTCCAAGGTGATGACCTGGGTGGCGTTCGACCGCGCCGCCAGCGCCAAAGGCATAAGCGCCGGGGCACGCCGGCATTGGACCAGTATGGCGGCGCGGATCCATGCCGATATTTGCGCCAAGGGAGTCGATCCCAAACGGGGCTGCTTCGTGCAGGCCTATGGTTCGACCCTGATGGATGCCAGTTTGTTGCTGCTGCCGCTGGTGGGTTTTCTGCCCGCCACCGACAAGCGCATTCGCCGCACCATTGCGCAGATCGAAAAGCGCCTGATGGTGAAAGGGTTGGTGCGGCGCTACGAGACGCAAACGGGCGTTGATGGGTTGCCGCCGGGGGAAGGCGTCTTCCTGGCCTGCTCTTTCTGGCTGGTGGACAATTATCTTTTGCAGGGGCGGGTTACCGAAGCAAAGCGTTTGTTCGGCAAGCTCAAGCGCATCGCCAATGATGTCGGACTTTACGCGGAGGAATATGATCCCGCCGGCAAACGCATGCTGGGCAATTTCCCCCAGGCCTTTTCCCATGTCGCGCTGATCAACAGCGCGCTTAACCTGATGATGCATCACAATGGCCAGAAAAGACTCCGGCACACGACGCGCTACTAAGCACCGCCGCGCAGCGATTGCACGAATCCTGACGATCGATATCGGCGGCAGCGGGTTGAAGGCGGCTGTGGTCGATCCGCGCGGCAAATTGCTCACCCAGCGCCATCGCATCAAGACGCCCCGCAAATGCCCACCGGCCAAACTGGTCAAGCTGCTGGGCAGGCTGGTGGTCCCTCTGGCGCCCTATGATCGCATCTCCATCGGCTTTCCGGGTTATGTGCGGGACGGCAAGGTGTACTCGGCGCCAAATCTCGGGACCAAGCTGTGGGCCGTTTTTCCGCTCGCCGAGGCGATCGAAAAGGAATTGGGCAGGCCCGCCCGCCTCAACAACGACGCCGATGTGCAGGGCCTTGGCGTGATCAGCGGCCGGGGATTGGAATTGGTCTGCACCCTGGGGACCGGATTGGGCAGCGCCTGGTTTGCCGATGGCAAATTGCAGCCGCATATGGATCTGGCCCATTTCGCGCTCCACAAAAAAGACGATCTGGACAATTATGTCGGGAACAAAGCCCGCAAAAAGATCGGACACAAGCATTGGAACAGACGCGTCAAGCGGCTCACCGAAATGCTCGCGGTGGTGATGAATTATGATCGGCTCTATTTCGGCGGAGGCAATTCGCGGCATGTCGATTTTCCGCTGCCCGCCAATGTTTCGCTGGTCTCCAATGAAGCCGGAATCGAAGGGGGCGCCTTTGTCTGGTGTCCCCGGCGAAAAAAGCGCTAGGGAACTTATGGTCCGCTTGGCACGTTACCGGCCCAGACCGCGCTTACGGGGCGCCCCATTTCATGAGCATTTCGATATGTCCGGCCGGGTGCCGCCTGTGAAGGAAAATTCCGCGCTTTTTCTTGATATCGACGGGACCATTCTGGACATGGCGCGCACCCCCGAAGCGGTGGTGGTGCCGTCCGAACTGGTGGCGGCGTTGCGGCGTCTGTCCGAAGACCTGCGCGGCGCCGTGGCTTTTGTCAGCGGCCGTTCGCTGGCGACCATCGACGCCTTGTTCGCGCCATTGAAATTCGCCGCGGTCGGCTGTCACGGCGCGCAGGTGCGTGGGCATGATGGCGCGGTGAAGGCCTTGAGCGCCCCGGTGTCGGACAGCGTGCGCGGGATATTCCGCGAACTTGCGCAGGCCCATCCCGGAGTCTTGCTGGAAGACAAGATCTATGCCCTGGCTCTGCATTACCGTCTGGCGCCGGAAGCCAAACCGGCTCTGGAGGCGGCGATGGAAAAGCACCGCGCGCTGTTCGCGGCCGAGAGGATTCACATCCAGCACGGCAAGGCGGTGATCGACGCCCGCCCCATGGGGATCGACAAGGGGGTCGGCGTGCGCGCCTTGGCGGCACAGAAGCCCTTTCGCGGCCGCCGCCCACTGTTCGGCGGTGACGACACCACCGATCTCGACGTCTTTCACATTCTTCCGCAATTGGGCGGCCAGGGATTCTCGGTGGGGCGCAAGCTCGCCGGCGTGGACCATGTCTTTCCCAATCCGCGCGCGGTGCGCCAATGGTTGATCCGCCTGGCGCGGGAGGGCGTGACATGACCCAGGCTCTCGACCTTGCCGTTATCGGCAATTGCCGCACCGCCGCCTTGGTCGACACCGGCGCGCGCATCCTGTGGTGGTGTTTTCCGCGCTTCGACGGCGACCCGGTGTTCTGCCGCCTGCTGGCCGGCGATGTCGAAAAAGGCTTCAGCGATGTGGTGCTGGATGGGCAGATCCAGAGTCGCTCCGAATATGTGCGCAACACCGCCATCGTCTCGACCCTGTTGTCGGCGGAAGACGGTTCGCAGTTGCGCATCACCGATTTCGCGCCCCGCTTCCGCAATTTCGACCGCATGCTGCGGCCGCCGCAGCTCATCCGTATCATCGAGCCGGTGGCCGGCGTGCCGCGCATCACCATCCGGGTGCGCCCAACCCAGCATCACGGCAAGGTGGTGAGCCGGCTGGTGGCAGGCTCCAATCACATCACCTATGGCGAACCGGCGCTGATCCGTCTCACCACTGACGCGCCTTTGGCTTATATCGAGGCGGAGACGCCCTTCGCGCTCACCCATCCGGTGCATCTGTTCCTGGGCGCGGACGAGCCTTTTGCCGGCGAGCCCGCCGCCACGGCGCGCGATTTTCTCAACCGCACGGCGGAGTATTGGCGCGAATGGGTGCGGCGGCTTTCCATCGCCTATGAATGGCAGGATGCCACCATCCGCGCCGCGATCACGCTCAAGCTGTCGAATTTCGAGGAGACCGGCGGCATCGTCGCCGCTCTGACCACCTCGCTGCCGGAAGCGCCCAACTCCGGGCGCAATTGGGACTACCGCTATTGCTGGCTGCGCGACGCTTATTTCGTGGTCAAGGCGCTGAACCGCATCGGCGCCACCCGCACCATGGAGCACTATATTTCCTTCATCCTCTCCATCGCGGGCGAGGATGCGGTTTTGAAGCCGGTCTATGGCATCGTCCCCAATGCCGATTTGACCGAATGGATCGCGCCCGATCTGGACGGCTTCCAAAATCACGGTCCGGTGCGCTTCGGCAATGCCGCGGTCGATCAGGTCCAGCACGATGCCTATGGCAGCGTCATTCTTTCGGCGGTGCCGATGTTCTTCGACAAGCGGCTGCCGCGCCCGGGCGGCGAGCCGCTGTTCCGGCTGATTGAAAAAATGGCGCGACGCTGCGCCGCCCTGGCGCTGGAACCGGATGCCGGGATCTGGGAATATCGCGGCCGGGCGCGCATCCACACCCATTCCGCCGCGATGTGCTGGGCCGGCCTGTCGCGCACCGGCGCCATCGCGCGCCGGCTTGGCCTGACCGACCGCGCGGAATATTGGAACGGCGAGGCCGACAAGGTCGCCGCAGTCATCCTGGGGCGGTGCTGGAACGAAAAGCGCAAGGCCTATACCGCCGGGGTCGATACCGAGGACATGGACGCCAGCGTCTTGCTGATGCCGGAATTGGGATTGATCGACGCCGACGATCCGCGTTTCGTTTCGACGGTGGCGGCGATCGAGCAGGATCTGGTGCGTGGCCGCCATGTGCTGCGCTATGCGGCGGCGGATGATTTCGGCCTGCCGGAAACCGAATTCCTGGTTTGCCGCTTCTGGCTGATCGATGCCCTGAGCCTGCTGGGCCGGCGCGACGAAGCGAGGGCGCGGTTCAATGATGCGCTGGCGCTGCGCAATCATTACGGTTTGTTCGCCGAAGACATTCACCCCGAAAGCGGCGCGCTATGGGGGAATTTCCCGCAGACTTATTCGATGGCGGGATTGATCCTCAGCGCCATGCGGCTTTCCCAAAGCTGGGAGGAACGCTATTGGCACGCATCTTCATAATCTCCAACCGCGTGGCGACGCCGCAGGCGGGCCTCCATCCCGGGGGATTGGAAGTGGTGCTGAAAGCCACGCTGAAGAATCATCCCTGCGTCTGGCTGGGCTGGAGCGGGGAAATCAAGCGCCATCCCAAGACCCACACCGTCCGTAAGGGCGACAATGTCTTCATCGTCTCGGACCTCACCAAGGAGGATTTCGAGGAATATTACAACGGCTTCGCCAATCGCGTGCTATGGCCGATCCTGCATTACCGTCTCGACCTGGCCGAGTTCTCCCGCCGCGATCTCACCGGCTATCTTAGGGTCAACGATCATTTCGCCGACGAGATGGTGAAAGTCCTCAAGCCGGACGACATCGTCTGGGTGCATGACTATCACCTGATCCCGCTGGCCCGCGCGCTGCGCGCCCGCGGCCTCACCAACCGGATCGGCTTTTTCCTGCATATCCCCATGCCGCCGCCGGAAATCATCACCGCCATGCCCAATCACGAAAATCTGATCCCCTCGCTTTGCCATTATGATCTGGTCGGTTTCCAGACCGACAATGATGCGGCCAATTTCGCCCGCTATCTGGCCAACGAACTGGGCACGCCCTCGCATATCTCGCGGCGGCTGGGCACCGGGGAGCGGGCGATGCGGCTGGGCGTATTTCCGGTGGGGATCGAGACCCGCCAATTCGCCCGCATGGCGCGGCGCGCGGAGAAGACCGAGATGGTGCAGAAGGTCAAGGACAGTGTGCCGGGCGCGCTGGTCATCGGCGTCGACCGGCTGGACTACACCAAGGGCATCACGCTGCGGCTGGAAGCCTATGAGCGGTTTCTCGCCGCCAATCCACAATGGCATGGCAAGGTGACTTATCTGCAGATCACGCCCAAGAGCCGCTCGCAGATCCCCGAATATGCCGATATCGAGCAGGTGGTGAACGCGGCCGCCGGGCGCATCAACGGCGCTTTTGGCGATGCATCCTGGTCGCCGATGCGTTACGTCAACCGCCCCTATGGCCGCACCGCGCTGGCGGGGCTGTATCGCGCGGCGCGGGCGGCGCTGGTGACGCCGCTGCGCGATGGGATGAATCTGGTCGCCAAGGAATATGTCGCAGCGCAAGACCCCGCCGATCCGGGCGTGCTGATCCTGTCGCGCTTCGCCGGGGCGGCGGTGGAATTTCGCGATGGCGCGCTGCTGGTCAATCCTTATGACCCCGACGCGGTCGGCGCCGCCATCGCCCGCGCCATGGAAATGCCGGGCGACGAACGGCGCCGCCGCCATGCCTCGCTATATGCCGCCCTGCTCAAAAACGATATCGCCGAGTGGGGCGACAAATTTCTCTCTGCCCTGGTCGGCAGCAAGAGCTTCAATCTGGAAAAAGCCGGACGGCAATCGCAGGATCGCTCCTTGCGGCACTAAAGCGTGGGCGGTAGCAGGCCCAGCAGGCCGGCCAGCAGCACCACCAGCATTCCCAGCGCCGCTTCCCAAAGGACATTGCCTTTCAGGGTGGCGCGCGCCTGCGTTTGGGCGAGGCGCGGCAACAGGCGGAAATGATTGATCAGGGCCAGCACCGTCATCGCCAGCACCAGCGCCAGCTTGGCGCCCAGAACGCCCAGGTAAAGTCTGGCCGCTTGCCCATCCAGCAAAATGAAGGCGGCATTGAGCAATCCGGTCATCACCAGCAAGGCCACCGCGATCATGGCAGTGTCGGCAAAGCGGCTGACGGCCTGAGACAGCCGCGGGGCCTGCGGCCGCTCCATCAGGATCGCGGCCAGAACCGTCAATCCGCCCAGCCAGATGGCGCCGCATAACAGATGCAGGGCGTCCGCGGCCAGGCCCAGCATGCTGAGGCCGCCGGCCGCGGCATGGCTGGTGGCCGAAACCGAGACCAGCGCGGCGCCGCAAACCAGTATCGTCGCGCCCTGGCGGCGCAGGGCCACGGCGACGAGAAGAAAAAGCGAAAGCACCATGCGCAGCGCCAGCATCTGGCCGAACAAGGTGCCGGTCAGGGCCGTCTGCAGCAGCGCGGGATCGCCCATCGCGGCATTGCTTCCCGCCATCTGGGCCGTGGCCAGCGCCAGCCATAGCGGTCCGGTCAGCAAAGCCACGCCTGCGGCCGCCAGACGAAAACGGTGCAGCGCCGTGCTTTCCAGCCCCAGTTCCGGCACCGCGCGGTTCAGGCGCAGCAACAGCACGGCACTGCCGAAGCAAACCATCAGGCCGGCCAGGTGCAAGCCGCGGACGGCCGCGTACAGCGCAGTCATTTGGTGACGGTGAAGCTGAACTCGCCTTCGGTGCGATGGGTATCGTGGCCCACGGCATGCCAATTGACATGATAGCGTCCGGGAGCGAGGCGGTCGGGCGTCAAAGTGATCGCGGTGCCGCTGACCTTGACCGGGGCGCCGCTGAGATTGCGCCCTTCCGCGTCCATCAGCAGGGCACCGCTGAAGGCCGGTTCCAGCGCTTCGGAAAAAGTCAGCACCACATGGCGCGGGGTTTTGATCCGGGCGCCGGTCGCGGGCACGGATTTGACCAGATGGGCATGGGCCAGCGCGGGCACGGCCAGCACCGGCAGCAGCATAAGGGCGAGGGAGAGCTTGATCACGCAGCGAACCATAAGCCAGTGCCCGGCGCCGGTCCATCGGCTCAGGCGCGCAAACCCGCCACCGCCAGCGCTGCCCAGCCGCCGACAAAGGCCAGGCCGCCGATCGGCGTCACCAATCCCAGACCGACGGTCCCGGTCAGCGCCAGCAGATAGAGCGAGCCGCAAAACAGCACGATGCCCGCCAGAAACAGCATGGCGGCGATTTTCGCGGCGCCGGCTCCGGTGCGGTCAAAAGCCATGGCCGCCAGTCCCAGCGCCAGGGCATGGATCAGGTGATAGTGCGCCGCCGTGTCGAACACCGCCAACATGTCTGGGGCGAGCCGTGCCTTCAGGCCATGGGCGGCGAAGGCCCCCAGCAGCACCGCCAGGGCGCCGTTGACGCCGGCGAGGAAGAGCCAGATCCGCATGCCGCATCATAGACAGCATGGGGGCCGGTTTGCGAATGTCCCCCCGCATGAACAGTGCCACATGAGCAATGAATGGGTTACCGCCGATGACGGCGTCCGGCTGGGTTTTGAGCGCCTGGCCCCGTCCGGCACCCGGCCCCGGCCGGTCCTGCTGGTCCATGGCTTCGGCTCCAGCCGGGTGCAGAACTGGAAATCGACCGGCTGGTTCGCCGCCCTGACGGCTGCCGGCTATGCGCTGCTGGCGATGGACTGCCGCGGCCATGGCCTGAGCGACAAACCCCATGAGGAGCAATTTTACGGCCATGAACGCATGGCCAAGGATGTGCTGGTGGTGATGGACGCCGCCGGCATCGCTGAGTGCGATCTGGTCGGCTATTCCATGGGCGGCTTCATCGGCATCCGGCTGGCGGCGGCGGCCCCGCAGCGGCTGACCCGGCTTTGTCTGGGCGGGGTCGGCGAACATTACCTGACAGGGGCCAAGATTTCGTCCGAGGGGCCGCGCCGGATGCTGTCGGCGGCGCTGCTGGTGGAGGACAAAAGCACCATCACCGACCCGCGGGGACGGATGTTTCGGGATTTCGCCGACCAGCCCGGCAAGGACCGTATTGCACTGGCGGCCTGCATGCGGGCGATGTCGCCTGGGCTGCCGAGGGACCAACTCGCGCGTATACAAAACCCGATACTGGTGGTGTGCGGCGAGAAAGACGAGATTTCCGGTCCTCCCGCCCCCCTGGCCGGGGCTTTCCCGCATGGCGTCGCCGCAAGCGTTCCCGGACGCGATCATATGTCGGCGGTGGGTGATCCCAGGACCCGCCAAGCGGTGCTCGACTTTTTGGAACTTTGAGGGATACGCCCGCCGGTCCCGCGCGTTTGCTGGTGGCGAGCGAGCAAGACGGTCTTGCCCCCCGCCCGCCCGTGGCGCGACAATTATCCGTACACGGATCACATATAATCTTTGTGCGGAGATTGTCGAATGGCGATTGTCCTTGCGCTGCGCGTACGCTTGCGTACCGAATTAGCGATGGGTTTTCAGGGCCAGGTGGCTAAGGTCTCTGCGGGCGATTTGGGGACTGGCATTTCTTCGTATGCGGGAAAAAGAGGGGCGCACGGCCATGTCTAGTCTGGCCGGTATTTCGGATATGAACGACGCGACGCCATCGCGGGCGAATATCCGCAACCGCTTGCTGCAGAAAATGTCGTCCCAGGACTGGGACGTCATCGGGCCGCATCTGGAGCGGGTGAATCTCAAAGAGCGCCAAGTCATCGAGGTGCCCGGCAAGCCGATAACCCATCTTTACTTCGTCGAAACCGGGCTGGTCTCGGTGGTCGCGGTGAATGACGAAGACCACCGCATCGAAGTGGGTGTGATCGGCAAGGAAGGCCATACCGGCGTGTCGCTGGTCATGGGCGACAACCGCGCCCAGCATTCGACCTATATGCAGATCGGCGGCAGCGGCATGCGCATCGCCAGCGAAAAATTCTGCGCGGCCCTGCGGCAGAGCGAAAGCCTCACCGCCCTGATGCTGAAATCGGCGCAGGCCTTCATGATCCAGACCGCGCATACCGCGCTGGCCAATGGCCGGGCCAAGCTGGAAGAACGGCTGGCCCGCTGGCTGCTGATGGCGCATGACCGGCTCGACAGTTCGGCGGTGCCGCTGACGCATGAATTCCTGGCGGTGATGCTGGGGGTTCGGCGCGCCGGCGTCACCGTGGCCCTGCACAATTTCGAGCGCCGCGGCCTGATCGCCACCAAGCGGGGGCAGCTTACTTTGATCGACCGCGCCGGCATTCAGCAGGTGGCGGGCAGCTTCTACGGCGTTCCGGAAGCCGAGCTGAAGCGGCTGATGAGCGAGCCGGCCTGATTTTGCTTCCATAGCGGCCCTGGCGCGTGGGAAAAGCCCCCATGCTGCCCCCCCAATTTGAGGATTGGTTCCGCTGCAAGGGCTGGACCGTGCGCCCGCATCAGTTGGCGCTGGCCCAAAGCCGGGAGAGCCTGTTGCTGGTGGCGCCCACCGGCGGCGGCAAGACCCTGGCGGGATTCCTGCCCAGCCTGATCGATCTGGCGGCCACCCCTAAACGCGCCCGGGCCCGCAAACTGCACACGCTCTACATCTCGCCGCTCAAGGCCCTGGCGGTGGACGTGGCGCGCAATCTGGAGACCCCGATTGCCGAAATGGGACTGGCGGTGACGGTGGAGACCCGCACCGGCGACACCCCGGCGGCGCGCCGCGCGCGCCAGCCCCATAACCCTCCCGACATTCTGCTCACCACGCCCGAGCAACTGGCCTTGCTGATCGCCCATCCGCGCGCCGACAAATTGTTCGAAGGTCTTAAAAGCGTGGTGCTGGATGAATTGCATGCGCTCTACAATTCCAAGCGCGGCGATCTGCTCGCGCTGGGGCTGGCGCGGCTGGCGCAACTGGCGCCGGGACATCGGCGCATCGGACTATCGGCCACGGTCGCCGATCCGGCGCCGCTGCGGCGCTTTTTGATGCCGCAGCCGCAAGAGGGCCAGGCCTTGTCGGAGTTGGTGCTGGCGGGCGGCGGCGCCAAACCGCAGATCGGCATCAGCGCGTCGGATTCCTATGTCCCCTGGGCCGGCCATCTGGCGCGGCACGCGATGATGGATGTGATGACGGCGATTGGTGAGAGCAAGACCGCGCTGATCTTCGTCAATACCCGCAGCCAGGCCGAGCGCACTTTCCAGGAATTGTGGAAGCTCAATGAGCAGAACTGGCCCATCGCCCTGCATCACGGCAGTTTGGCGCCCGAACAGCGCCGCAAGGTCGAGGCCGCGATGGCGCGGGGCGATCTGCGCGCGGTGGTCTGCACCTCGACCCTCGATCTGGGCATCGATTGGGGCGCGGTGGACAAAGTGATCTGCATCGGCGCGCCCAAGGGCGCCGCCCGGCTGGTGCAGCGCATTGGCCGCGCCAATCACCGCTTGGACGAACCCAGCGCCGCGCTGCTGGTGCCGGCCAACCGCTTCGAGGTGCTGGAATGCAATGCCGCGCGCGATGCGGTGCTGGCCGGCGAGCTGGACGGCGAGCGGCTTAAGCAAGGCAGCCTGGATGTGCTGGCGCAGCATGTCTGGGGCATGGCGGTCGCGGCGCCATTCACGCCCGAGGCCCTGTTCGCCGAAGTGCGCTCCGCCGCGCCTTACGCGCTTCTCAGCCGGTCCGATTTCGATGCGGTCCTGGATTTCGTCGCCACCGGGGGTTATGCACTGAAATCCTATGACCGTTATGCGCGGCTGCGGGCGATGCCGGATGGGCGGTTGCGCCTGGCCCATCCGCGCCTGGCGCAGCAATACCGCCTGAATGTCGGGGTCATTGTCGAGGATCCGATGGTGGAGATCCGGCTTCAGTCGCGCGGTCGGCCGGCCGGCGCCGGCGGACGGCGGCTGGGGCAGCTGGAGGAATATTTCATCGAACAGCTCAGCGTCGGCGATACTTTTGTATTCGCCGGCGATGTGCTGCGCTTCGAAGGGCTGCGCGAGGACGGGGCCTATGTCACCCGCTCGCCCGATCGGGAAGCAGAGATTCCCAGTTATAATGGGGGCAAATTCCCGCTCTCCACCTTCCTGGCCCAGCGGGTGCGCGAAATGATCTCGGCGCCGGAGCGCTGGCATCTGCTTCCCGATCCGGTGCAGGAATGGCTGCGCATCCAGGAATGGCGCAGTGTCATTCCGGCGCCCGGCCAATTGCTGGTCGAGAGTTTCCCCCGCGGCAACAAGCATTACCTGGTCTGCTATCCCTTCGAGGGACGCCTGGCGCATCAGACCTTGGGGATGTTGCTGACGCGGCGGCTGGAGCGCGCTCATTTCAAGCCCTTAGGTTTCGTCGCCAATGAATATGCATTGGCCGTGTGGGCGGCGCGGGATATGGGGGACGCCCCGATGGACGCGCTGTTCGACCAGGACATGCTGGGCGACGATTTGGATGCCTGGCTTGCCGATTCCAATCTCTATAAGCGCACCTTCCGCAATTGCGCCATCATCGCCGGGCTGATCGAGCGCAAATATCCCGGCAAGGAAAAAAGCGGAAGGCAAGTGACTTTTTCCTCGGACCTGATCTATGACGTGCTGCGCGCCCATGAGCCCGATCATGTGCTGCTGCGGGCGACCTATGCCGATGCCGGCAGCGGTTTGCTCGACATTGCCAGGCTGGGCGATATGCTCACCCGGGTGCGGCGGCGAATCATCACCCGCAGGCTTGACCGGGTGTCGCCTCTGGCGGTGCCGGCCCTGCTGGAGATTTCCCGCGAGATGGTGGCGCGGGGCGAAGTGGACGAGGAAATTTTGCGCGAGAATGAAGATGCGCTGGTGGCGGATGCAATGCGGGTGGACAAATCCTGATATGGGCGGGCTTGAAATAGAGGTAAACGCGGAACACTTGCTGCTGGATGTCAGCGGCGCGGCCTGGTGGCCAAGCCGCCGGACGCTGATCTTCGCCGATCTGCATTTTGAAAAAGGCAGTTCCTATGCCCGGGGCGGCCAGTTCCTGCCGCCTTATGATACCCGCGCCACGCTGCTGCGCATGGCCGGGGCGGTGGCGCGCCGCGCGCCGGCGCGGATCGTGGCGCTGGGGGATTCCTTTCACGATCCCTTGGCCGCCGAACGGCTGGACGGTGAAGCGCGCGGCATTCTGGTCGGCATGGCCAGGACGGTGGAGTTCATCTGGATCGCGGGCAATCACGATCCCGCGCCCCCGCCCTGGCTGGGCGGTCACGTGATGGAGGAATGGCGCGAAGGCGCCCTTGTCTTCCGCCACGAGCCGTCGTCCGGCAACGCGCCGGGGGAAATCGCCGGCCATCTGCATCCTTGCGCCAAAGTGTCGAAATGGGGCCGCTTCGTGCGCCGCCGCTGTTTCGCCGCCGATGGCCAGCGCATGGTGCTGCCCTCATTCGGGGCCTACACTGGCGGATTGGATGTGGCGGAGGATGCGATCGCCGCGCTCTTTTCAGGTCCTTTCCACGCTTACATGCTGGGGACGGAGCGGGTTTACGCCATGGCGCGTCAGGCGGGACGGCGCAAGACCACGGACGACAGCCAGCCCATGATGATGGCCATCAAGACCGCGGCCAGTCCGTAGAACAGCGGCGACTCATGGGCGAAATTGTAGAGGCGGCGCTCCAAACCCGTCTGGTCGATGAACAGCGGCGTCGATTGGACGCCCTCCAATTGGCCGCCGCGGAACAGGAAGACCTCGACATTGTATTGCCCCCGCGCCACCGAGGCGGGGAGCGGGATATGGGCGCGAAACAGGGTGTCGCTGAGGAATTCCACGCCGCCGGCATTTTCGGCATAGAGTTTTTCCCGCGCCAGATAACGGATCGCCGCCTGGCGGAAGGGTTCGTAATCGTGATGGCTATGCACGCTGTCGGGCTGAAGGCTTTGTAGCCCGATCTCATAGCGCATCAGGGTCTCAGCGCCCGCGATGGCGGGAAGCGGCCTTGTGCTGGCCAGGAAATAATAGCTCGGCAACCCGTTGAAATTGGCGGAGTCGTGATTGATCCAGACCCCGGCGATGCGGTCGCGCCGCCGCACCACGATGGCGCTGTCGGGACCGCGCACCACCACCACGATGTCGCGGCCGGCGGCGCTTTGCTGGCCTTCGATATCGCCGAATACGACGATGTCGCTGCCGGTATAATTGGAGGTGATCTGGATGGTGTCCTGGCTGACGCCTGAGACCAGTCCCTCCGCCGCGGCCGCGGGGCCGCCGCCCAATCCCAACATCATAGCGAAAAGCGCCAGCCGCTTCATGCGCCCACCGACACGGTGTAGACATCGCGCGGCGTCGCCACTAGTCCCCATAACAGCCGTAGGCATACCGCCAGCACCAGGAGTGCCAGCAACAGGCGCAATTGCTCGCCGCGCAATTTGTCGCCGGCCCTGGCGCCGAACTGCGCACCCACCACCCCGCCCAGGATCAGGATCGCCGCCAGGAGAATGTCGACCGCGTAATTGCTGGTCGCCTGCAGCATGGTGGTCAGGGCGGCGACGGCGATGATCTGGGTCAGCGAAGTGCCGATCACCATATTGGTGGGCATGCGCAGGATATAGATCATGGCGGGAACCAGAATGAAGCCGCCGCCGATGCCCATGATGGCGCTGAGGGTGCCGACGCAAAAACCGATCAGCAAAGGGGGAATGACGCTGATATAAAGCCGCGACTGGCGGAAGCGGACTTTGAAGGGAAGGAGCTGAATCCAGCCGCGATTTACGGGGCGGCTTTTGGGCGGAAGGCCTTGGCGCGCGGCGCGCAGACTGGCCAGGCTCTCATTCAGCATGATGCCACCGACGGCGCCCAGCAGCAGCACATAAGACAGCGACACCACCAGATCCATCTGCCCGGCGCGGCGCATCACCGCGAACAGCCAGACGCCGACGCCCGTGCCGGTGAAGCCCCCGCAGAGCATGACCCCCGCCATCTTGAAATCGATGGCGCGCTTGCGCCATTGCGCCAGCGCACCGGAAATCGACGAGGCCGTGACATGGCTGAGGGTGGTGGCCACGGCGATTCCCGATGGGATGCCATAGAATACCAGCAGGGGCGTCAGCAGAAAGCCGCCGCCCACCCCGAACAGGCCGGACAGAAAACCGACGCCGAAACCCATGCCCAGGATCACCAGCCATTGGACCGACATTTCGGCGATGGGCAGGTAGACTTCCATTCCGCTCGCGCAAATCTGGTCGTGTGGAACATGCGCGCGCGAGGGCGCGCGTGCAACATCAACTTGCCGGATAGCGTTAAGGATTACTGCGGCAGATCGCTGATTTCCGGCGGCACATTGGCAGCCCGGCTGAGCGGCGCGGCGTGGAAGCCGGCGGCCGCTTTCTGGGCGGCGGCGCGATCGGCATCCGACAATTGGGTCTGCAGCACCGACAGGCGCTGTTTGGATTCCGCATCACCGGCACCCGCGGCGATGGCATACCATTTATAGGCGTCGATCAGGCTTTGCGGCACGCCGTCGCCGCGTTCATACAAGACCGCCAGATTGAACTGGGAATCCGACAGGCCCAGCTCCGCCGCTTTGGAGAACCAGCGCGCCGCCTCGGCCATGTCTTTTTTTCCGCCCGTGCCGCCGGCGTAAGCGACCGCCAGATTGTGCATCGCCTTGCGGTTGCCCTGATTGGCCGCGGCCAAATACCATTTCGCCGCTTTGGTCCCATCGGCCGGGATGCCTTGGCCGCGCTCATACATGGTGCCAAGGCGATATTGCGCCACCGGCTGGCCCTGTTCGGCGGCTTTGGCGAGCAGGCGGCCGGCTTGCGGCAGATCGGCGGGAACGCCTTGGCCGTCCAGATATCGCAGGCCCAGAATGGTCTGCGCGATCGCATTGCCGGAATTGGCCAATTGCGTCACGCGGTCGGCGCCGTCTGACGGGGCAGGCGGCGGAGCCGCGGCGGGCCGCAGCGGCTGCTCGGCCGGGGGCGGAATGTTCTGCGGCGCGGGCTTGACCGTTTGGGCAGGGGCAGGAAGACGTGACGGCGTGTGCAGGGCCGCCGGCTTGGGCGCGCGCGGCGCGGGCGCAGCGGGTTTCAGCTTTTCGCTCAGCACCAGGGCCGCCACCGCGATTCCCAGGATCAAGCCGGCGATCAGGACAAGGCGCAGGCGCGGCTTCGGTTCGGCAGGGGCGGCCAGGATGCGCGAGCGGCCTGCGTCCATGGACGCCGCCTGGACAGACCGGCGGGCGGCGGTGAGGAAATCCTCGGGCTTGAGATCAGGGGCCGCGTCCTGCGCATCCAAGTCTGAAGCGGCGGGCGGGGGCGCGGCGAAATCGTCGGGCGCGAAGCCGACGGCAAAGGGATCGGCCTCATTGAGGCCGGGCGGGAAGACCCCGGCATCGTAGTTGTCCTGCCCGAACCCACCTTCAGCCGCGGGCGCCGCCGGCGCGAAATCCGGCGCTTCCATGACGGCATTTTCGAAATCGGGATTGGTGAAGAGCGCAGGCGGCGCCTCGTCGGGCTCTTCGGCACCGAGCTCCTCCTGCGGCTCCGAGGGCGCGGGCTCCGGCATCGCGGGCCTGAGATTGGCGCTGAGCTCGGCCACCAGCTCGTTGTGTTTTTTGTCCAGGCTATCCAGGCGGCGCGAAAGACTGCGCACCGATTCCTCAAGCGGTTCGATGTCGCCCCGGTCCAGGCGCCCGGCGAGATCGGCCAGCGAGCGGTCGATTCCGTCCAGCCGCCGGTCGATCGCCGGTTCGTGGGTTTTGCTTGCCAGGTGAGAGAGATTTTCCTCCAGCCGCATGAGTTGGCCTTCGGTCCGGCTGTGCTGTTTTTGCGCTTCGGCCAGATCGGCGGCGCGGGTGCTGCTCTGGGCTTCGAGTTTTTCCAGCGCATGATCGAGCGCGCTGGTGCTGAACTGCGCGGATTTTTCGACGGCGTCCAGCCGCTGCTCCAGGATTTTCCCCGCGGCTTCGGTCTCGGCCCGCAGCTGGCCGAACCGCGTGGCCAATTGCTCCAGATTGCCGGCCAGCGACGAGGCCTGGGCGGCGGATTGATTGGCGGTCTGGGTGATCTGGTCGGCCAGACGCGACAAGCCCTGATGCAGCGCCTTGACCGCGTCCTTGACGCCGTCCTGCGCCTGCGCGCGTTCCAGCCGCTCCAGCCGGTCCGACAAGGTCATGACATGGGCGGCCATTTGGTCGAAAGCCTGGGCCTGTTCGCGGGTGGCGATGTGGATTTCGGCGGCCGTCTTGCTCATCACCCGGTGATTTTCGGATTGGCTGCGCTCGGCCAAATCCAAACGCCGTCCGACGGTGCGAAGCTGGTCCTCGATCCGCCGATAGACGTCGGATGATTCGCTCTCGCTGCGGCTGACGCGGGCGAGCATGTCTTCGGTATCGCGGCGGCTGGCGGCGGAAGGCGGCAGGCCCCAGGCGTCAAATGCCGGTCCGGGCTCGTCTTCCATTCCGGAGAAACTGCGCAGGATGCGCCGGGTCAGCCATTCCCCAACCGACAATCCCTCGCGCCGCGCCGCCGCGCGGGCAGCCTCCCGCGCTTCAGGCGGTATTCCCGCAATGTTCCAGGGGAGTTCAGCGCGCATTTTTCTCGAATCACCGGCACCGGCCCAGCACAAAAGCTATCGGCGGCAAGATATTGTGTAAAGGAAGCCCGAACTTCGCAGGTAGCGTCCTGCGCGCCCAAACCCGTTCATGCACAGATTGTTGGCGCCTCTTTAGCGCGCGCGCTTGCGCGGCTTCGGTTTGGCCGGCGGCGATCCAATAGTTCCCCGTAGCCGAAGGGGCGCCGCAGCGGCAGGTTGTGTGCCGCTATCGGCCTGCGCCGCCGCGGCGCTGTCGAAAGGCGTTATCTGCCCGGCGGGGGCGCCGTCCTTGAGCGGAGGCAGCCCCATATCGGTGGCGAACAATTGCGCCACATAGACGGTGTCGCCATTGACCGCGGCCCCCACGCCGGTGCGGTCGTAATCGGCATAGGCGAAATTTTCCCGATGCGGCGTGCTGTTCAGCCAGGTCTCCAGAAACCGCTGGGCGAATTGGTTGACATCGACGCCGCTTTGAGCGCCGTAATGTTGCGCCGCGAGGTTTTCCCCCAGCAGGCCTTGGAATTTGGCGTCCTCCGCCATCAGCAGCGAGGCCGAGGTATCGCCATTGGGCGCGGCATGGGCGAGATAATTTTTGGCGGCCATGTCCTGCGCCCTCTGCCGGGCGATGCGAGTGAGTTCCGGATCGATCGCCAGCGGCTTGGCTTTGGGATCGAGTTTTTCGCGCTGCTCCTCGATCAGGATGGCGATGCGCAGCTCCAGCGGCTCCATCTGGGTTTTGGGATCGGGCGGCGGGGGCGGCGGTGCCGCGGGCGCCGCCGGCGGTGGCGGCGCAGAAAAGGACAGCGATGCGATTTGGCTCTTGACCTGATCGAGCGTCGGCAGGGACTCGCAACCGGCAAGCGTCAGCGCCATCACGGCGCAGGCAAGGGCGGTGAAAACCCGCGCGGAAATGGTGCTGCCGAACCTCACGCGGGAAGGATCTCGAACAATCCTGCCGCGCCCATGCCGCCGCCGATGCACATGGTGACGACGCCGTATTTGACGCCGCGCCGGCGGCCTTCCAGCAGCACATGGCCGGTCAGCCGCGCGCCCGTCATGCCATAAGGATGGCCGATGGAAATAGCGCCGCCATCGACATTGCATTTTTCGGGGTCGATGCCGAGCTTGTCCATGCAATAGAGAGTCTGGCTGGCGAAAGCCTCGTTCAATTCCCACAAGCCGATATCTTCGACCTTGAGACCGTGGCGTGAGAGCAGCCGCGGCACTGCCAGCGCGGGCCCTATGCCCATTTCTTCGGGCTCCACGCCGGCGATCGCAAAGCCGCGGAAAATACCTAGCGGGCGCAAGTTTTTCTTGGCCGCCACCGCGTCGCTCATCACCACGCAGGCGCTGGCGCCGTCGGAGAATTGCGAGGCATTGCCGGCGGTGATGTATTTGCCTTGCGCCACTTGCTGGCCGCCCATATGCACGGGCTTCAGCGCCTTGAGCGCTTCCAGCGTGGTGTCGGGGCGGTTGCATTCGTCGCGATCGACCACGGTGTCGACCATGCTTTCGCTGCCCGTCGCCTTGTCGATCTTCTTCATCTTGACGGCGAGAGGAACGATCTCGTCTTTGTAGCGGCCCGCCGCTTGGGCGGCGGCGGTGCGCTGCTGGCTTTTGAGGGCATATTCGTCCTGACGCTCGCGGCTGATGCCATAGCGCTCCGCCACGATCTCGGCTGTTTCGATCATGCTCATCCACAGCGCCGGCTTGACGCTGAGAAGGTGTTCTTCGGTGAAGTGATTGAGATTGATGCCGCCCAATTGGACCAGGGAAATCGATTCCACCCCTGCGCCCACCGCGATGTCCGTTCCATCGGTCATGATCTGCTGGGCGGCGGCGGCGATGGCGTTCAGGCCGGATCCGCAATACCGGCTGACGGTGAGCCCGGCGGTGCTGACCGGGCAGCCGGCCCAGATCGCCGATTCGCGCGCGATATTGTTGCCAGTCGCCCCTTCGGGTTGGCCGCAGCCCATATAGACGTCTTCCACTTCGGCCGGGTCCAGTCCTGCCCGGGCGATGGCGTGCTTGACGGCATGGCCGCCCATCACCGCGCCATGGGTCTGGTTGAAGCCGCCGCGCAGGGATTTGGCGAGCCCCGTTCGCGCGGTCGAGACGATGACAGCTTGTTTCATGACGGGCGCCCTTCGAAGAAGCCGCCGCGAACCTACCCGCAAGTGGCGGACAGGCAAAGCAAAACAATGCCGGAACCGCTAAGGGGAACCTAAAGCTTGGTGGCGGCCGCCATCGGATAGCGCAGGGTGAGGGTGGCGGCCAGGCCCAGCGCCACCACGCTGACGCCAACACCCACATAAAGCGGAAGCGGGACAAAGGTCACCGCCGCATCTGCCAGCGTCATCGCCACGAAGGCCATGAGCCAGGTGGTCGAGATGACGTAATTGACCCGCAGGAATGCGGGCAGCGGCCAGACCCGTCCCTGGGTTTCGCCGCTGGCATATTCCATCGAGAAGGGTTGATGGCGCAGCAGCGAGAAGGCGATCGCCAGGGTCAGGCCCGCGTCCAAAATGGTTCGCACCGCGGCCAGCGGCAACTCGGGCGCGACAAAGCCGCGGCCCAGCGCCAGGAAGGCAAACAGGGCCAGGCTGGCGCCGTCCAGCAGGCGCAGCACCGGACGTTCGACAAAATCGCGGATGGTGACAACGAAGGCCACGGCAAAACCTGTCCACAAAGCCAGATCGGCCGACAGACGCGACAGGATCGAGAACAGGATGAAGGGCGCGAAGCCAAGGATCAGGGTCATTCGCTCGCCCCGGTGACACGACACGACAACACCGGAGCGCGGCGATCCGCGCTCCGGCGTTTGTCTTACTTCGCGGCGGTCGCCGGCGTCGCGGCCGGCGGATTCTTCTTGATGGTGGCGTATTCCTGCCAGAGCCGCGCGATGCGCGACGTAGCGGGTCCACCGCCGGTCACCTGGCCGAATGTGGTGATGGCTTCGTCATATTTGCCCTCGGCGGTAAGGGCTTGACCCAGAACCATCGGCGGCTCCGACGGATCGGTGGCGCCGCCCTTGGTCATCGCCAGCCGCGCCGCGGCTTCGGCTTCCGGATACATGCCATAGCTGTAGAGCGCTTCGGCCAGTTTGACGTTGTATTGGCCGTTCTGCTTCTGGCCGGCCGCGATCTGCGCCGGAATGGTCGCCTTGTCCTTGGCTTCCGTGGGCCCCGGATCGGGGAAGCCAGTGCCGCCACGCTGCTTGGCGGTCTCGGCGTCGCCATAGAAGGTCAGATGGCTGGCGGTCGAACCGATCAGGGTGGCATTCTGGGCGCTGACTTCGGCGCCGGACAGGAAGAGCAGCCGGCCAAGCCAGACCGCATCGATGTCGCGCAGGCCCTTGGTGCCGAAGGTCACGTCGATCATCTGCGCCCAGTCCTTGGGATCGTTGTAAGTGGCGACCAGTGTTTCCAGGGTCTTTTCCGCAGCCGCTTCGTCCTTCATCGAGACCTGGGCGCTCATCAGGATTTCCAGCATGTTGCGCTCCGGCGTCTGGTGCGCGGCGATGCTGGCATCGACGGCTTTTTGCGCGAAGGCGATGGTGGCGGGATAATCCTTGCCGTCAAACAACGCCTCGGCAATCGCCTCGACCGAAGCCTTGTCGGTCGGGTTGGTCGCCGCCAAGTTGCGGGCATAGGGCAGCGCCTTGTCATATTGCTTCTGCATCAGCGACAATTGGGTCGCGGTTTTCAGATTCTTCTGCTTGTCTTCCTCGGGCTGAGCCGGGGAATCGGCAGCGGCCTGCGCCGCCGCGGTGGCGCCCACCAAATCGTTGGTTTGAATGTCGACGAAGAGCGTGAATTGGGAGATCTCATAGTCGTCGATGGGGGTGCGATTGGCGACCTGCTTCGCCGCCTCGATCGCGGCTTTGGCGGCCACCCAGTCTTTGGTGCCGGCCGCCTTTTGCGCGGCGGACAATTCTTTGGCCACGCCAGCGCTCAGCTTGACCGGGGTGGGCTTCTGCTGCGCCTGGGCGCTGGACATCGCCAGCACCAGAACGGCAGCAGACGCGACCAAAAGGCCGCGAATCGAATGGGTCTTCATTACAGTAGAATCCTTTTGGTAAAGCGGCCTGCAGCCGCGCGAGAACACCCCTCGCACCCGCAAGTATGAGGTTGTTTACAACTTTAATGTGGCGAAGACGCGTTTCCAAGTGGGCGGCGCGTCGCGGCGAATGCTGCACTGCAGCAAGGTCCGAAATCGTCGTCAATAGCTTATTTACCCTGTCCTGGCAGGTTGCAGCTTGGAAGGGTGCAACCGAGATGGCCGTCGCGTCGCTTTTCGAGCTGAAGGGCCGCATTGCGTTTGTTTCGGGCGGACGGGGCCATTTGGGCGCCGCCATGGTCACGGCCCTGGCCGAGGCCGGCGCCCATGTCATCGTCAATGGCCGCAACCCGGCAGCGCTGGAGGACTTCGTCCAAAGCCTGACAAGCCGCGGTCTGGCGGCCGAGGCCGCTGCCTTCGACATCACCGATTTTGGCGCTGTCCGGCGGTTTTTCGCCGGCCGCCCCCGGCTGGATATTTTGGTCAACAATGCCGTGGCGATGCGGCTCAAAGCCTTTGCGGCGCTGGAGCCGGCGGATTTTGCCGCCACCTATGCCAGCCAGGTGACAGCGAGCTTCGAGGCCTTGCGCGCCGCTCTGCCGGCCTTGGAAAACGCGGTGGCCGCCTCGGGCGAGGCCAGCGTCATCAACATCGCCTCGATGTATGGCCAGGTGGCGCCGGATGGACGGATTTATGCCGATGCGGACCAACAAAGTCCGTTCCATTACGGACCGGCCAAGGCGGCTTTGCTGCAGTTGACCCGTCATCTCGCCGCCGAATTGGGGCCCAAGCGGATTCGGGTGAACGCTTTGGTTCCGGGCCCGTTTCCTGCCGCGACGGATGCGGAGTTCACGCAGAGATTGGCCGGGCGCACTATGCTGAGACGGGTGGGACGGGCAGAGGAAATCGCCGGTCCCCTGCTGTTTCTCGCCAGCCCCGCCGCCAGCTTTATCACCGGTTCGGCCCTGAGCGTGGATGGTGGATGGACGGCTTGGTGATAAGAGCATGACCATGACGTTCCTGTCCTCCTTCCGAATCGGTCAGCAGACGGTCTATCCCGACGAGCTGCGCGAAAGGCTGCAGGCTTTCGCGCTGCTGGAAAATGTCGGCGACGGGGCGCTCAAAAACCTATTGGCCGAGGCGAACTGGTTCGGCCTTCCCGGCGGCACCCTGCTCGAGCGCGATGGCGAGAACGCCGCGGCCCTGTTCCTGGTGGTCACCGGACGCCTCGGGGTCTTCGTCTCCGACGCCCAAGGCACCAGGCGCATGGTGTCGCTGGCTTCCGCCGGCGAGACCGTCGGCGAGATGAGCCTGATCGAACGCAGCCAGGAACATTCCGCACAGCTTGTGGCGCTGCGCGATACCGAATTGCTGCGCATCTCGCCGCAAGGATTCGATTCCCTGATTCAGCGCCACCCTCGGGTGATGATGAATCTGATGCAGCAGATGGTGAAGCGCCTGAAAAACGCCACCCGCGGCGGCGCATCGACCCGGCCCAAGACCTTTGCCATCGTGCCGCTGCAGGAAAACCTGGAAAGCGCGCCCATCGCCTATCGCCTGGCGGCGGCGCTGGGACAGATGGGCAGCCGCGCCGCCGTGCTCGACGTCAATGCCAGCGAACAAAGCGCCGAATGGTTCAACAGCTTCGAACAGGCCCATGACGTCGTCTTTTATCGCGGCGACGCGCCGGACAGCGCCTGGACCCATCAATGCCTGCGCCAGGCCGACCGTATTTTTCTTCTTGCGCGATCCGACGAACCGCTGCCGCTGCGCCCTCTCGACCTGCCGGCGTTCAAGGAGCGCGCCAGCGGCTTGCCGGAGCTGTTGTTGCTGCATCCCAGCGACGTGCGGGCCGGCTTGCCCGAACATTTCTCGCTGCGCAGCGGCTTGTTCGAATCCCATCACCATATCCGCGCCGGCAATGGCGGCGACGTGGCGCGGCTGGCGCGCTTCATCGCCGGACGCGCCGTCGGTCTGGTGCTGGCCGGCGGCGGCGCGCGGGGCTTCGCCCATATCGGCATCATCAAGGCGCTGCTGGAAGCCGAAGTGCCCTTCGATCATCTCGGCGGCACCTCGATGGGCGCGATCATCGCCGCTGGCATCGCCATGGAATGGAGCATCGCGGAGCTGACCGAGCGGATCCGAGAGGTCTTTGTCGACCGCAATCCGCTCAACGATTTCACCCTGCCGCTGATCGCGCTGGTGCGCGGCAAGAAAGCCTCGGTGATGCTGCACAAGAATTTCGGCGATATCCGCATCGAGGAATTGGCCAAGCCTTTTTTCTGCGTCTCCTCCGACCTCACCACGGGGCGTATCCATGAACATCGCGCCGGGACGCTGTGGCGGGCGCTGCGCGCCAGCGTGGCGCTTCCCGGTTTGTTGCCGCCGGTGACCCATCACGGCCATCTGCTGGTCGATGGCGGCGTGATGAACAATCTGCCCGTCGATGTGATGCGCGAACATGCCGTGGGCGCGGGCCCCATCATCGCCTGTGACGTTACCGGTGAAATCGATCTGCAGGCGCGCGACGACCGCTATGGCGAGCGTCCCTGGTGGTGGCTGGTGTGGCAGCGCATGCGCGGCAGCCCGTCGATCGTTTCGATCCTGATGCGTTCGGGAACCGTCGGCTCCGAGGCCCAGCGCCGTATTGTCCGCGAACAGGCCGATTTCCTGATCGAGCCGCCGATGCCCGATATCGGCCTGCGCGACTGGAAGAAATTCGATCAGGCGGTGCAGGAAGGCTATGACACCGCCCGTGCCGCGATTGACAAAAATGGCGTCCCGCTGAGCAATATATGGACGGAAGGTCCGGCAACGGCACTGCGCAAACGCACCGGCCCGCTTTAGATCGCCGTGGTGGGACCGCCCGGCGGCGGCGTCACCCCATGATGCATCAAATCATAGCGCGTCCCATCCGGGCCGCTCAGGATCATGGCATCGATCTGTGCCCGCCCGTCCTTCATATGGGATTCAACCGCCAGGGTGCCGCTGGCTTTTGAGCCGGCCAGCGAAACCACCATGGCGCTCCGGCTGCCGATTCCCGGCACAAAGGAAAACGCATTGCCGGTGACGCCGGTGATGCGGATGTCTTCGCCCAGCACCGCCTCAGCCATGCCATCGCGACGCACCAGTTCCCCCACGGCCACCAGGGTGGGGTCATGGCGAAAGCCCTGCCAGACGAACCACGCGCCATAGCCGCCCACCAGGATCACCGGCAGCAAGACCAAGGCGAGCGCCAGCAGGCAGCCCTTGAGGCAGCCGGGGCCGCGGCGTTGTGACGGCATGGTCATGACCCGACAAGATCACAGCAGGGCGGCCCGCGAAAGCCGGTTCGACAGGGGCGCGCGAACGCGATAATTCTGCTCAGCCGCCCATCCAAGAGCCCGCCCATGGCAATCGATTATGACGACATGATGCAGTCCGGTGCCACGGGGCTGGTTTCATCCTATGACGAAAAGGACGTGATGCTGTATGCGCTGGGAGTCGGCTTCATGCGCGATCCGCTGGATCAAAACGAACTGCCTTTCGTCTATGAAAACGCCCTGAAAGTGGTGCCCAGCTTCGCCAGCGTGATCGCCCGCGGCGAGGCGCCGCCCGAGCAGCAGCGCATGCCCCAGAAATCCAGCATCAATTTCATGATGCTGGTGGATGGCGAGCGCCGCATCACTTTTCATAAACCTCTGCCCATCCGGGCGAAGCTGATTTCCGATGAACGCATGATCGGTCTCTATGACAAAGGCGAAGGCAAGGGCGCCGTCATGGTGCAAGAGCGCGAGGTGCGCGAGAAATCCAGCGGCGACAAGCTTTGCACCATCACCGCATCTTACTTCCTGCGCGGCGATGGCGGCTTTGGCGGTCCTGCCGGCGGGCAGCCCGAGCCCCATGCCATTCCCGATCGTGCGCCCGATCTGATCAAGGAATGCGATACCCGTCCCGACCAGGCGTTTTTGTATGCCCTGTCGGGGGATCGCAATCCGCTGCATCGCGATCCGGCCGTGGCCAAGATGGTGGGCTTTCCCCGTCCGATCCTGCATGGCCTCTGTTCCTACGGCACCGCCTGCCGCGCCATTCTGTCGACCGTGGGAGAGTACAAGCCCGAGCGCATCCGGCAATTCGATGTTCGCTTTTCCAAGCCGGTATTTCCCGGCGAGACCATCGTTACCGAGATCTGGGACGATGGCGGTATGATTTCCTTCCGCGCCCGCGTCAAGGAACGCGACGGTGTGGTGGTGTTGAACAATGGATTGTGCCGGCTTGCGGACTGATCCGGTTGCGCACGCCCAAGCCCTGATCGATGCGGGCGAGGCGCATCGGGCGGCGCGCGAATTGCGCGGGTTGCTGGCGGAGGGACGGGGCGGCGCCTTGGCACGCACCACCCTAGTGACGGCGCTCTTGGCCTCGGGTGATGTGCGCGGCGCGCTGGCGGAAGCGCGCGAGGCGGTCTCGCTCAATCCCGCGGTGCCGGAAGTTCTGGTGGCTTTGGGCGAAGCGCTGCTGGCGGCGGAAAACCTGCCTGCCGCGATCGCCGAATTTCAGCGGGCGCTACGCCTCGAACCCGGGCACATGCGTGCGCGCCATCTCACCGGACGGGCCTGGCTGGCGGCGGGCGAAGCCGACAAGGCGCTGGAGATGTTCGAAGGCGGGGACGACGTTGCCGGACTGGCGGACGACATTGCCCGCGCGCAGGCGATCAAGGCGGCGGCCCGCAGCGATCCTGGCTATGTCCGGCATTTGTTCGATCAATTTTCCGCCGATTATGATTCGCGCATGCTGGGACAACTGGGCTATGCCGCGCCCGCGATCCTGGCGCAGCTTGCCGATCTGGTGATGCCGGGCCGCAGCGAACTCGCCGTGCTGGATTTGGGCTGCGGCACCGGACTCTCCGGCGCGGCATTTCGTGCTCGCGCCAGCCGGCTGGACGGCATCGATCTGTCGCCGGCGATGATCGAAAAAGCCCGCGCGCGCGGGATCTATAATTCCTTGGAAGTTGCCGATCTGGAAACCCATTTGCGGCGCGAGGGGAGGAGTTATGACCTGATCCTTGCCGCCGACACCGTGGTGTATCTGGGCGATCTGGCGTTGTTGTTTGCGGCGGTCGCGGCCCGGCTGGCGCCGGAGGGTTATTTCCTGTTCACCGTGGAACAAGCCCAGGTTGCCGATTTCGAACTGGGACCCAAACGCCGCTGGCGGCATAGCGAAGCCTATATCCGAAGGCTTGCCCAGGTGTCCGGGCTTGGGGTTGCCGGCATCGTCGCGGCGGCCCCCCGGCATGAAGCGGGAGAGCCGGTCGCCGGTTTGGCCGCGGCGCTGGTGCGGCTTTGAGGGCAGCTTTTGTGCAGCTGGCGCGTTTATTGTGGCGATGCCAACAATCAACAGCCCGGACGTCGTCGCGCAGGGCAGCAATGGCGTGTCCGACACGCCCAAATTCTATATCGGCAAGCTGCCGCCTTTCAGCCTGACCGGGTTCACCGCCGCCGTCGCAGCTTTGCTCACGCTTGCCACCATCGCCGCGGTCGGCCTCAGCGAGAACGGCATCCGGGTCGGCAGCCAGATGGCCTGGCGGTTCAGTTTTTTCGTGTTCCTCGTGGCGGTGGTGGCGGGGCCGATTTGCCGGATCGCACCTTTCGCCCTGTGCCGCCTCATCGGCCCCAATGGCCGCCAGCTCATCTGGAGTTTCTGCGCCGCTTTCGGTGTCTATCTGGCTTCGGTGCTGGTTCCCAATCTGCTGCGCCTGCCTTTGCCGCAGCAGGAAAGCCTGGATATCGGCATGCTGCTGTTTGTCGGCCTGTGCGGTTTGCTGGCTGGCGTCATGGCTTATGCCGCATCCCCGCAGGCCGCCCTGAGGCTGGGAGACAAGCCGCAGCGCGCGATCCTGGTGGTGGGTGTCAGCTATTTCTGGCTGACCTATGCGGCGAGCGGCCTGTCGCATATTTCCGGGCCGCACCGTCCCGATCTGTTTTACGGTCTCAGCGTCAGCCTGCTGGTGGTGGCTTTGTTGCTGCGCTTCCTGGACCGGTTCCTGGCCAAATGGCACGAAAACCCGACATAAATATCCTGCAATGTCGCGGGGCGGCCCAAAACCCGCGATAGCCGGCGGCTTTTAAGGCCGAAAATTCTATGCTTCACTCCGGGTTCAGGGGTAACGAGGAGTTTCATTCTTATGTTGAAGACGATGATGTTGGCCGCGTTTCTGGCCGGCGCCGGCGTGCTGCCGGCTTTTGCGCAAGGTGCGGTCTGCAAGGAGCCTGCGGCTCCCGTCCTGCCCGATCCCGCCAAGGCGACGGTGGAGCAAATGCGCGCCGTGTTGACGGGTGCGCAAGGCTTTATGAGCGCTTCCGACAGCTATCAGGAGTGCCTGGGCACCAATATCGATGCCCAGAAGAAAGCCGCGACGGCGGATAAGCCGTTCGATACGACGCTGGAAAAGGCCGCCATGGACAAGGCCGCGGCCAACCAGGCGATGAAGGAGAAAGTGGGCAATGACGCCAATATGGTGCTGACCGCTTTCCGCAAAGCCCATAATTGCGACGGCAAGCCGCTGGCCTCTTGCAGTTGATTTGAAGTCCCGCCGCCTGCCGAATCGCTTATCATCAAAACATGAGCGAGCGGCAGGCGGCACTTCACGCACGCAAGGCGCGGCCTGTCGGCGCTTCCAAAACGACTTCGCGCCTCGCGATTCTGGACGCCGCCCGGCGGGTGGCGGCGCGGGACGGTGCGCGCGATCTGTCCTTGCGCGCCGTGGCCGCCGAGGCCGGCTTCGCCCCGGCCGCGCTTTACGGATATTTTCGCGGCAAGGACGATCTGTTGCTGGCGCTGGCGGCCGACGATCTGTCGGTGCTGGCCCGCAGTTTGCGCGAGGCGGGCGGGTTTGGTGCCGCCGCGGCGGCGGCGCTGGCGCTGCTGGGCAGTACCGAGACCATTGCGGCCGCGGCGCTGGCGCTGCCGCGCGAAGGCAAAGGCGGCGATGCCGAGCGCCTGTTCAATGGAAGGATGATCGCGGTGCTGCGGGCGTTGTCCGAAGCCAGCGGGCTGCCCTCCGACAACCGCCAAAGCCAATGCGATGTGGTGCTCATGGCGGCCAGCCTGGCGGGGCTGGCGCTGCTGCGCCGTTCCGGACGCCTCACCGCCTTGGGCTTCACGCCGGAGGAAATCCTGGCCCGGCTGGACAGCCGTTTCGCCAAACGCTCGTAAGACTGCGGTTCAGGCCTGGGGCAGAGGCGCCAAGGCGCGCGGCGCCTCGCCAGGATGCAGGCTGCGCACGGGCAGAACGGTGTCGTCCTCAAGATCGTCGTGATCCTGGAGCACCGGGGTGAAGAAAATCGTGCGATCGGGCTCCGCGACGCCTGGGCTGGTGCCGACGGCGCAGTATTTGTCATGGGCGCGGGCATCGCCTTTGTCGGGCGCGCCGTCCTGGTCGGTATCGTCACGACGATCGCTGCGATCGGAAATTTGCGACAGGCTGCAGGGCGTCAGCGGCGCGGCGCTTTCGTCGGAAGGCATCCAGCCGGCAGGCACGACGCCGCGCGCGACCAGCGCGACGACAGCGAATTTGGCAACAATGTGGCTTAACCTCATGAAACGAACGTCGCGGCTTTTCGATCCCCGGTCAATTATCTTTTTTGTAGAAGTTGGAGTTTCTTATGGTTCCCGCAGGAAACTCATCTGTTCCCTGCGCGAAACTTTTTGCGCGTTGTTTTCAAAGTAAAACCCCCACCGTGTCAGCGGTGGGGGCCTTAATTTTCGTCATCGACGAAGATTTGTTCCGTCCAGCATCAAGCCGGACACTCTGGTCGGGATTGCTCCCGTTACGTCCGATTCAATTTTCGCGGCGGCCCCGTTTCAAGAGACCGTTGGTTCCCGTTTTTGGGAACCGGAATAATTCGCCGGTGGAGTAACTTCCATGTGGAACCTCCTTCGAGCATTGTCACCAGCCCAGCTGAAACATCGCGCCGACGCGGATCTTCGGTGGTTCACAATCCGGTCTCCACCGGATCCCTGATGTGCAATCCGAAGGATCGCGCATCGAACTCAGCCAAGACTCAAACGCTATCAAACGATCGATGCCGTTACTGCGGCCCTGATATTGAACGCCTGCCGCGAAGCTGCGTCAACGCCTTTTAAGGCATGGAACTGGCAAAGACGTCGGCGCTGAGCTAAGGCTTTTCACGGGAACCGGCTTCGCCGGCGGGGGCAAGCTTATGGACTTTTCGACGATTCTGTTTTCCTTGGACGGCGGCGTCGCCACGTTGGTGTTCAACCGCCCGGACAAGCTCAACAGCTTCACTGTCCGGATGCATGAAGAAGTCGGCGCGGCGCTGGATCAAGCGGTGCAGGGCGGCGCCACGGTGCTGCTGCTGACCGCCAAGGGCCGCGGCTTTTGCACCGGCCAGGATCTGTCGGATATCGATCTGGCAACATTCGATCCCGGCGCGTCGTTGGAGCGCCATTACAATCCGCTGATGCGCCGGCTTGCCGGCCTGCCTTTTCCGGTGGTGATCGCCGTCAATGGCGTGGCAGCCGGGGCGGGCGCGAATATCGCGCTGTCCGGCGATATCGTCATCGCCGCGAAAAGCGCGCGCTTCATCCAGATCTTTGCCCAGCTCGGCCTGGTGCCCGATTGCGGCGGAAGCTGGATGCTGCCGCGCCTGGCGGGCCAGGCACGGGCCATGGCGTTGATGCTGACAGGAGAGCCGCTTGGCGCCGAGCAGGCGGCGGCGTGGGGCGTGATCTGGAAAGCGGTGGATGACGACGCGCTGATGCGTGAGGCCCAGGCGCTGGCGGCGCGGCTGGCGGCTTTGCCGCCTTTGGCGCTGACCGCCATCCGCGGCGCCGTGCGCGGCAGTTGGAGCAACAGTTTCGAAGAACATCTCGACCTCGAACGCGATTTGCAAGGCGCGATGGGCAAGACCCAGGATTACCGCGAAGGCGTCAGCGCCTTTCTGGAAAAACGCCCCCCCAAATTCAGGGGCCGCTAGAGCGTCGCCGCATCAGCGTGAGATCACCGGAATGGAGAATTCCGCGCCGGCCTTGATGCCGGAGGGCCAGCGCGCGGTCACCGTCTTGGTGCGCGTCCAGAAGCGAATGGAATCGGTGCCATGCTGGTTGAGATCGCCGAACATCGAACGCTTCCAGCCGCCGAAGGAATAATAGGCCAGCGGCGTCGGGATGGGCACATTGATGCCCACCATGCCGACCTGGACGCGGGAGGCGAAATCGCGCGCCGCGTCGCCGTCGCGGGTAAAGATCGCGGTGCCGTTGCCATATTCATGGTCGCTGGCCAGCGACAGCGCCTCTTCGAAATTCTTGGCGCGCACCACCGACAGCACGGGGCCGAAAATCTCGGTCTTGTAGATGTCCATGCTGGGCTTCACATGATCGAACAGGCAGGCACCCATATAGAAGCCGTTCTCATAGCCCTGCATGGCCAGGCCGCGGCCATCGACCACCAAACTGGCGCCTTGGGCGACGCCGCCATCGACCAGGCCGGTGATCTTGTCGCGTGCCGCTTTGGTGACCAGGGGTCCGAAATCGATATTCTCGGCGGTATAGGGGCCGACCTTCAGGTTTTCCACCCGCGGCTTCAGCGCGGCGACCAGGCGGTTTGCGGTCTCTTCGCCCACCGGCACCGCCACCGAGATCGCCATGCAGCGCTCACCCGCCGAGCCATAGCCGGCGCCGATCATCGCATCGACCGTCACCTCCATATCGGCATCGGGCATGATGATGGCGTGGTTCTTGGCGCCGCCGAAACATTGCACGCGTTTGCCGCCCGCGGCGCCTTGCGCATAGACGTAAGAGGCGATGGGGGTCGAGCCGACAAAGCTGACCGCAGCGATATCCGGGTGGGCAAGGATGGCGTCAACCGCATCCTTGCCGCCATGCACCACATTCAAAATGCCGGGAGGCAAACCCGCTTCCAGCATTAGCTCGGCCAGCCGAACCGGCACGGAAGGATCGCGCTCCGACGGCTTGAGGATAAAGGCATTGCCGCAAGCGATCGCAGGCGCGAACATCCACATCGGGATCATGCCCGGAAAATTGAAAGGCGTGATGCCGGCGCCGATGCCCACCGGCTGGCGCAGGCAATACATGTCGATGCCGGGTCCCGCGCCTTCGGTAAATTCGCCTTTGAGAAGATGGGCGACGCCGGTGGCGAACTCGGCCACTTCCAGGCCGCGCTGCAAATCGCCGATGGAATCGCCCACCGTCTTGCCGTGTTCCCGCGACATCAGTTCCGCCAGTTCCCGAAGATTGGCGTTTAGCAGAGCGACAAATTTCGCCATCACCCGGGCGCGGCGCTGGGGATTGGTTGCGGCCCAATCGCCTTGTGCCGATTTGGCGCTGTCGACCGCGGCTTGAAGCTCGGCGGCGCCGGCCAAGGCAACCCGCGCCTGGACCTCGCCGGTGGCGGGATTGAAGACGTCGGCGAATTGCCCGCTGCTGCCGGCAAAGGGCTTGCCATGAATGAAGTGCTGGATGGACCGCATGAGACCTGCCCCCTGGAAGGGCGATTTTGCCCAGCCCTCGGGCGAGAAGTCAAAATCCGTCAGAACGCGGTTTTCAATCCCAGTTGGAACGAGATCGGTTGCTCGAGGGTCACCATCCGTGGATCGGTGAGCGCGGGGGTCACCAGGGCACTGGCGTCGCCGGGCGAGAAATAGGTTCCGTAAACCGCATCGTGGCGACCCAGCAGATTGTTCACCACCCCAAACACTTGCCAGCTTGAGGCGATGGAATAGGCGGCCCGCAGATCGGCGCGGACATAGCCCGGCAGCTTGGCGTTCTGGTTGGCATTGTCGCCCTGATAATACTGACTGCCGGTCACGACCAGGTCGAAGCCCATGGTGAAGCCCGGTAGCAGCGTGGCATCGGCGCCAACCCTGAACTGATGGGCGGGGTTAAGCGGGATGTGACGGCCGGGCGTGACGCTGACATCGCCATTGGCGTCGGCGGAGGGATTGTTGGGAGAGGACAACAAGCCCGCGAAGCGATAGGTGGCGTCCAAATAAGAATAGGCGATATGGCTGGACCAGCCCTCGCCATCATATTGTGCGCTCACATCCGCGCCCTGGCGCCTGGTCCCGGGTACATTGGTGAAGTAGCCGCGCCCTTGGATCACACTGGCCAGCGAAACGACGTCGTTTGCACTATCGGTGCGAAAGAGGCTGGCGGTCCAAGAGAGGTTTTTGAGATTGCCGCGCAGGCCTCCCTCTATTGTTTCCGCCACCACTTGGCGCAGCGGTGGATCGGCCACCAGCGCGCCTTCGAGCAGGCAAGGCTGTGTGGGACTGGCGCAATCCAGTTCCAGCGGGGTCGGCACCCGGTTGGATTGCGAATAGCCGCCAAACAACGAAATCCCATCGGCGAGCTTGTAGGTCACGCCCGCCATCGGATTGAGATGGGAATAGCCATGGCTGCCGGTCAATTCGGCGGCGATACCGCTGCGGTCGCGGGTCGAGATCTCGGCCACATTCAACCGCATTCCGGCAGTGACGGTGACGGCATGGGTGAGGTCGAGGGAGTCGACGGCATAGAACCCATAGTAAGCGGTGGTGCCGCCCAGATCGGCCGGCGCATAACCCAGATCGCCCTTGGTGTGGATGACGCTGCCGGAGCCGGGCAGAGCAGGGTCGAGCGCCACCTGCAGATCGGGGAAGATGCGGGCCAGGCTTGAATGGGAGCGAAAGCCGATCGCGCTGTGGTCGATACTGCCGCCGGTGGTGAGGTAATTGCTCGTCCCCAGCAGCGGTGCATCGCTGGTGAGCTGAAGCGTGAGCCCCTGCGTCACCGCGTCGGTGAAGGTGTGATCGATGGTGCCGTAATTCACCTCGGTGAAAGCAATGGGCTGTCCCACCGCGGTCAGGATCGCGAATTGATCCCGAAAGGTCTGTGTCTTGCCGCCGGGTGGGCTGCCGAAAGCATCGTCCTGCAGGCAGATATCTCCGCCAAAAGAGGATCGCGTCGAACAGCTCTCGAAATCGGCATCATTGCCGTCGGTATGACGCTGGCGCAGGTCGCGAACATAGGCGCCAGCTTCCAGCTGCCAGTGGTCGGCCAGATCGGTCTTGGCGTTAAGGGCCACGCTAACGACGCGGTTTTGGGTGATCTGCGGCCAGGTGTACACGGTCGCCGAATTTCGTCTGGTGAGTTCGATCGGGGTAGGACCGACCACGCCCAGGCCGGACTGCGAGCCCGACGCCACCAGATGAATTTCGCTGCTGCCGCGGCGCCAGCCGGCATCGGCATAGAAGCGTGCCAGATCGGACGCGGAATGCAGCCGCCAGCCGCCGTCGCGCACGCCTTCGGTCGAAACATAGAAAGCAAAACCGCCGTCTTCGAGGCCATATTCTGCCATGCCCATGACATGGCCATAGGAGCCACCCTGTAACGCGGCCTCGCCGCCATGAAAACTGAAGCCGTTCTTCATCACCAGATTGACCGCGCCGCCCAAGGCATTGAGGCCGAACACCGGATTGTTGCTCCACATATCCAGGCGGGCGATGGCGGACTGGGGAATGGCATCCCAATTGACCGTATCGCCGAAGGCTTCGTTGAGGCGGACGCCGTTCTGATAGACCGTGACGCCCTGGGGCGTTCCTTGCAAAGGCGAAGCTTCGAAGCCGTGAAAGCGCAGGTCCTGGAACATGGCGTTGCCTTGGCTGTCGCTGAGGCCGATGCCGGCGGCGCGGCTGCCAAGGGAATCCAGCACCGTCGCGCCATGACCGGCGGCGATGCTGGCGGCCGAAAGGCTCTGCAAAGTCCCCGGAACCTTATCGGGCGCCAATCCGATGCCGGAGGCCGGCAAGGTGCCGAAGACCACCACCTGCTCGGGCGCCGAACTCTGGGCAAGCGCCGGGGTGACCAAACAAAGAGCAGCGAGGCCGGCAAGCCGGAACGAGCGCATCACATCCTGCAGGATTGGGCAGACCGGCGGTTTAGCCGATCGCGTGACAGCGTACAATCTCAGCCATCCGGCATTATGTTGGCAGCCGTAATGTTGGCGCTGGCGGTGCCGATCAGGACCTCGAATTGGACGGCGGTGTGCTGAAGCGGCGCACGGTCCCGCAGTCAATATTCCGGAGCTTCGCCGTGAGCATTGGCCGTTGCCAGGCGAGGGCCCGCTACGCGAACCCGCGCCCAGACCGGCTCACGCACCGCCAGCAAGCCCGTCAGAAAGCCCAGGGCCCAGGCGGTGTGCATCACGCCCGCCGCCGGTCCGGCCCAAAGCCCGCACCAGGAGCGCTTGCGCAGCGTCATGATCAGCGAGGTGCCGAGCAATATGGTTCCATAAACCGCCGGCCAAGCCAGGAAGATCGCTTGCCGGCTGATCGCGGCCGCGGCCAGCGACAGGATGAACAGGAACAGATGCGAGGGGACGGCGAGCTGGCGCAGCCGCGCCGAGCCGGGATGGCGGCGCATGGTGCGCGAGCGGCCCTTGCCATAGAGAAAATATTGTCGCGCCAGGGCGCGAATACTTCCACGGGGGCGATAAACAACGCGAATGGCGGCGTCGAGAAAAATCTTCGCGCCGTTGGCGCGCAACCGGCAATCCAGCTCGGCATCTTCGTTATGGCTGAAACTCTCATCATAACCGCCCAGGGCGAGAAAGTCCTGCAAGCGGAAAGCCGCGTGATGCCCATGATCGACGAAGCCGCTGATCCGCCCGCCGCGATGGGCGGCGCCGCCCGATCCGATGCGGCTGTCGCTGACCCAGGCGACGGCCTTCTGAAAGCCGCTTTGCCCCAGTGAATCCATCGGCACCACCAGGGAAACCGCGCCGCTGCGTTCCAGGCTGTGGACCAGCGCGGACAAAAAATCGGGCGGATAGGCCGCGTGGGCGTCGCAGCGCACCAGGATATCGGCTCTCCTTGCGAAATCGCGGGCGATAAGATTGACGGCGGCACTGATCCCCGTACCGGGAGCATCGATCCAATCAAAGACCGGCAGGTCCGCCGCCAGCCGCGTCAGGACTGTTTGCGTGCCGTCGCTGCTGCCGCCGTCGACGGCGATGATGCGCAAGTTGGCAATTGTGTTCTCAGCGGCGGTGAGGCCGCGCACCACCGCTTCGATGCCCGAAGCCTCGTTCAGGCAGGGAATGGCAACGACCACGCGTTGGGCAAGTGGCGGGCTCATCAAGCGCTCTGCCCGATATCGGCGGTCCGGGCGGTGATGCCGGGACCCCGCGCGCGCTGGGTGCGACCCCGCAGACCATAGACATAATATCCGCCGATGGCGGCGCGCAGCAGGCTGGCGGATAGGGTGGCAAGACAGGCGCCCGGCACGCCCAGGCGCAAGGTCAGCCAACTTCCCAGCGTGATGCCCAGCAGGGCCGGATAGAGCTGCATCTTGAACACCGCGCCGCTGGCCCGATAGCCGCGCAACGTGGCGCTCAGGATGGAAGCCGCCAATGTCGCGGCATAGGCCCCAGCCAGCATCCTGAGCGCGCTCTCATATTGGCCATAGGATTTGTGCGCGCCATAGAACAGGTGCAGGACGGCGCCGGGCCAGATCAGCACCGCCGCGAACAGCGGCATCACCAGCAGGAAGGCGGCCAGGCTGCGGCGCCGCAGAATTGTCATCAACCCGGCAAAATTCATTTTGTCGCGTTGCCGCGCGATCTCGGGCACCAGAATATTTTCCATCCCGTAAATCACCGGATTGGAAAAGGCGACGATATTGGCCAGCGCTACCAGCGCCGCCGAGCGGGTGAGATCATGGCTCCAGGCCAACAGCCACAAAAACCATTGAGTCGAAAGCGCCGCCAGCATATTGGCGCCGATCACCGGCGCGCCCATGCGCCAATGGGCGCCGGCCTCGCGCCGCAATCCGCCGCGCAAGGCAGTACGCTGCGCGAAAGCGCGGGCCAGCAGCGGCTGCGCCGCGATCAGCGACGCGGCGGCAAGCAGGGGGAATATCCAGGCGAGCGACAAGGCGCCTGCGCGCGCGAGGATGAGCAGCACCAGCAGCGGCAGGCCATAGCGGACCAGATCGCTGACAACGGCAGCGCCATAACGGGCGCGGGCGATCAATCCGCGGCGCCAGACATCTTGTAATTGCCAGGCAAAGAGGAAGATGCAGGCCGGCACCAGCAGCAAGCTTTGTCGCGCACTGGCTGCCACGCCCGCCATCACCGGAAAGAAGAGCAGCATCTCCAGGCCGGTGAGCGCGGCGGCGATCACCAGAAGAAAACCAAACCGCGCTTCAGGGGCGCCCGCCTCCACCGAAAGCGGATAGGTGACATAGGCCTGATGAAGCGTGTTGAGAAACAGTACAAAGGAGAGGATCAGCGAGAACGCGCCGTAATCATGTTCGCTGAAGCTGCGGGCGAGCAGCAGATTGAGGGCAAAATTTCCCGCCGAGACGACGGCCTGATCGGTTAAACCGCCGGCCAAGGCCGAACGCCGCATTCGCTCCAGCACAATTCTTCTCCTCGACCTGCGCCGCGCCCCTCGGCAAGGATAGCTTGACGCGATGCGACTTGTTTGGAAATGCTGTTTGCGCATTGATGAAAAAAAGAACCGAGCGTGCCGCGATGAACGTGACAACGTCACCTCACTGGTTGGAAAGCGGCGGCGAAGATCGCTTTACGCTGTTCCTCGCCGCGGCACGCCGGCGTTGGATCTTGTTTGCTGCGGTTGTAGTCCTCTGCGTGGCAGCGGCGGTCGCGGCGTCTTTCCTGATGTCCTCCTATTGGCGTGCGGAAATCACCGTCATGCCGGTCACCACAAGTAACGGCGTAAATGTGAATTCCGCGCTGAGCAGCGGATTGGCCAATCTGGGTGGGCTCGGTGCGCTGCTGGGCCGGCCCGCCAGCAATCAGGATGAGGCGCTGGCGGTGCTGCGTTCGCGCGAATTGTTCGACACTTATGCCACCCAGGCCAATCTCTTGCCGGTGCTCTACGCTTCAAAATGGGATACGGCGGCGAAGGCCTGGAGGGTGCCGCCATCGCAGCAGCCCACCCTGCGCCAGGCTTTTCGGCTGTTCGACCAGAGCATCCGCGACGTCGAACTGGACCGGCGCAGCGGCATTGTGACCTTGAGCATCACCTGGAAAGATCGGGTCCTGGCGGCGAAATGGGCGGGCGATTTGATCGAACTCACCAACAACCAACTGCGCCAGCGCGCCATTTCCGATGCCCGCCGTAACATGGCTTACCTCAGCGAGCAGATAGAAATGGCGGGCCAGGGCGGGGCACAGAACGCGCTGACCGCTGCCTTGGCGGCATCTTACGATCGCGAATTGCAGAATTACATGTCCGCCAATGGACAGCGCGATTTCGCCTTCCGGGTGATCGACGCGCCGACCGTACCCGATTTGCGCGAACGGGTTTCTCCCAATCGCGCGATGATCGCCGCAATCGGCATGGTCGGCGGAATTCTTCTGGCATGCCTGGTGGTGTGGTGGGCCGAACGGCGGCGCAGTGGTCGATTCTCGCAAGACGCTTAGCCGCGCAGAATTACCGCGTACATTCAAGGCGCGGCGAATTTACGACGCTACGATGCGATTTACGGGATTCTTCAACCATCGCGTGCCGCGCCATGCTTGTCCGCTTTGCGAGCCCTGCATTAGGTTTGAATGCGCAGCGCCAAGATCTGGCATGGGGTTCATGGATTGGGCATCGGCTTTGAGAGAAGGAAAAATTCCGTCCGAGGCGCGCGCGGCATCATGCGGGTAGGCGCGGTAAGAATTTTTGCCTACGCCCTGGCGGCGGCAAGCCTGGGGTTGTGCTTTTCCGCCGCGGCGCAGACCACCAACTCCGCCGCCGGCGCGCTTGGCGATCCCTTGTCGCAGGAAGTCTTGCGCGCGTTGCAGCAGCGCGGCGGGGCGCAGAGTCTCGATCCCGGCGTTCAACCCACAGTACAGGTTGTGCCGCCGGCGGCCTATCCGCCTTCCCTATCCCCGGGCCCGCCGGGCGTGGGCCAGCTGACAGCAGCACCAGCGACGGCCGGATTGTCGGCGCTGGAGCGTTTGATGAGCCTTCGCGCCGGTCAGCGCCTGACCCAATTCGGCTATGACAATTTCGGGCGGGGAAGTCCGCTGGTGGTACGCCAGAGCGGCGCCTTGCAGGACAATTACATCCTGGGTGCCGGGGATGAGATCGTGGCCGCGCTGCATGGCCAGGAAAACGCCAATTATCGCACCCGCGTCGATCGCGATGGCCGGGTGGTGCTGCCCAATCTGCCGCCGATCGCCGCTGCCGGGCGCAGCTTCGGAGCCTTCCGCGCCGATCTGGAGCGGGCGGTGTCGCGCGCCTTTGTCGGCACCGAAGTGTCGGTTTCGGTCGGTGCGGTGCGCCAGATCACGGTGCGGGTCGTCGGTGAGGCCAATGCGCCGGGGACCTATACCCTGACCGGGCTTTCGACCGCGCTGGACGCCCTCAATCTTGCCGGCGGCGTGAAGAAAAGCGGTTCGCTGCGTAATATCCAGGTCGTACGGGCCGGCCACAGCTTGCGGATCGATCTCTATTCCCTTCTCACCAATGAGGGATCGTCCAGCGATGTCACCCTGACCGATGGCGACCGCATTGTGGTGCCGATCCTGGGCGGCGTGGTGGCGGTGGCCGGACAAATTCGCCGGCCCGGAATTTATGAGCTGCCGTCCGGCGCCCCCGGGCTGCGCGCCAGCCAGCTTCTGGCTCTGGCAGGTGGGCCCCCCGTGCGCGGCGCCTACCGGATTTCGGTGATGCGGACCGGCGATGACGGTCAGCGGCGCATGCAGGCGCTGGCCGGCACCGATGTGACTGTGCGCGACGGCGATGCGCTGTTCGTGGCGGCCGGCGGCGATGCCGCGATGGCGGGGGTGGAATTGATGGGGGCCACGGGCTCGCATGGCTATTTCGCGCTGGGCGATGCTCCCAGTTTGAAAGCCTTGCTGAAATCGCCGGACATGTTCGCCGCCCAGCCGGGGCAGCCCTTGCCTTATTTGCTGACGGCGGCGGTGCTGCGTCTGGATCCGCTGACCTTGCAGCGCGGCGTTATCGCTTTCTCGCCGGTGGATGTGATGAGCGGGAAATCCGATCTGCCGCTGCAATCCAATGATGTGGTCTATATCCTCAATGTCGCCGAAATGCGCTACATCGCGCGCGGCGCGGCGCAGGCGGCGATGCGCGAGGCCGAAAACAATGGGGCCGCAGAGCGGCCCCAGGCCAATGGCCGCAACGCCGACGGTCAGCCGGTGTCGGCCCAGTCGCTGCAAACCGGCGCCGTTAGCGGCGCCATGCCATCGCCGACCGGCTTTGCGCCGAATGGTGCATCGGTGCCGAATGGCCCCGAAGCACCGCGGCCGGTGGTGCAGCCGCCGCGTGTTTCACCCATCGCGCCGTTACCGGCGCAGCGCCTTCCCGGCCCCTTTGGCCTTGCCGGCAATGACGATCTGCCGGAACTGGGGGGCATCCCAGCGCCCCCGGAACCAAAACCGCAAGCCAATGACACCGACTCGCGCGGCGACAGCGCCACAGCGCAGGACGGGGCGCTGACCGCAAAACCTCCCGCTGCTCCCGAAAACGCTGCCCGGCCGGCGCTGCGTCTGTTCGTGGGGCTGGATGACGACCAGCGCCAATTGCTGGTCCGCAGCCTCGGCCATTATTACGTGGTGGTCGGCGGCGAAGTGAACGACCCCGGTGCCTTCCTGGCGCTGCAAGGCGTGGGACTGGACCGGATCGTACAGGCGGCCGGCGGTATCACCCCCAATGTCGATCTCAGCGGGATCGAGATTTCCTCCGCCGAGATCGACAACCAATCGGGGGTCTCGCGCACCGTTCGCAAGACCTACAAATTGGCGGCGGATCAGTTCTCACAGGTTTCGCTGCGGCCACTGGACAGTATTCGCTTCAACAAAGTCTTTTCCGACAGCGCCGGGCAGATGACCATTTATGGCGAAGTGCGCTATCCGGGGTCCTACGCCATCACCCGCAGCGAAAGACTGTCGTCGGTCCTGAGCCGCGCCGGCGGACTAACCGAAGCCGCCTATCCTTATGGGGCGATTTTCCTGCGCCGCTCGGTGGCGGAACAGGAGCGCGGCGTGCTGCAACGCGAGGCCGATGCGCTGGACAGCCAACTCGTCGGGCTGATGAGCACAGTAAGCGCCAATAAGGCGCAGATCTCGGACGCCGAAATCCAATATGTCGGCCAGATGATGCAGCGCCTGCGCCAGGCCGGCGGCCAGGGTGGACGGGTGGCGGTGCAGATCGATCCCAAGGAGGTCGCCGCCCATCCCGAACTCGACATCGTGCTGGAGCCGGGCGATCAATTGTTCATCCCGCGCCTGCCCAATTCGGTGGTGGTGGCGGGCGAGGTGATGTCGCCCAGCGGCATTCAGTTCAAGCCGGGCCGTTCGGTGGCCGATTACCTGGCCCAGGCCGGCGGCATGACCGAGATTGCCGACACCGACCATATTTTCGTCATCCAGCCGGACGGCTCGGCGCAGCAGGCCAACGGCACCTCATGGCTGGGCGATCCGCCGCGGTTGGCGCCGGGCTCGGTGATCGTGGTGCCGCGCACCTTGCATCCCTTTGCCTGGGATGTGGTGTTGCAGAATGTGATTCAGATGACCAGCCAGCTTGCCATCACCGCCGCTTCGATCTCGGTGATTAGCAAATAAGCGCCCGGTGAAAAGATACGCCGTAAAAAAACGATTGCGCGGAGACATCCCCGGTTTGATCTGGAAGAATCGCGCTTCGCCAACCGTCTAGGACATAGCGGCGACGGTCGCCTTTCGAGTGGGGATTTCAAATGCGTCTGCGCCCGTGGCTGGACCTGCTGTTCGACAGGGCTGCCCGTTCCGGCGCAGTCGCGCTGCTGGGCGGAACGATTCTGCTGGCCGCCTTGTGCCTGGCCGGGCCCTCGCTGGGTGGCGATGCCTGCGACCAGGCCTGCGCCAATGCGCGGCTGGCAAAAAGTTTCGCCGACGACCCCGCCGCGGCCGCGCGGCATACGGAGGCGATGACCGCTTATTTGAAGAAAGCGCATGGCGGCGCGGTGCCGCAAGGCGCCATCGCCGCGCCCGCTATCGCGCCCCCGCTTCATCCCACCACGGGCGATGGCGATCTGGCCGCCACTGTGCGCGACTATTTGAAGGCGCCGTATCAGCCCGCCGCCGTCGCGCCCGCGCCGGTGCGCGTCGCGCAACTGGCAACATCGCCGGCCCCGCCTGCCCAGCCCGCCGAAAGCCGCAACTATGTCGGCGAGGAGGTGTGCAGCGGCTGCCATCAGGCGGCGGCGACAAATTGGGCCCACACCATTCATGCCAAGGTGTTCACCCTCAATCCCCAAAATGCGCTGGAGAAAAATGGCTGCGAGGCCTGCCATGGGCCGGGCTCGGCGCATATCAAAAATCCGCGCGATCCTTCCACCATCATCCGCTTTTCCAGCACAAGCGTGACGCCGGTGGCCCAGCAGAATGGCCAATGCCTGGCCTGCCATAGCGGCGGCCAGCGCATTTTCTGGCACGCCTCGATCCATGAAGCGAACAATGTGGCGTGCAGCGATTGCCACAATCCGATGGCCAATTTTTCGGTGCGGGGGCTGACGGCACGCCAATCCATCAACGAGACCTGTTTCGCCTGTCACAAGGAACAGCATGCGCAGTTCAGCCGCCGCTCGCATATGCCTCTGCTGGAAGGCAAGCTGGATTGCACCGACTGCCACAATCCCCATGGCAGCGCCACAGCGCCGCTGCTCAAGGCAGACAGCGTCAATGAGGTTTGTTATGGCTGCCATGCCGAGAAGCGCGGCCCGTTCATTTTCGAACATGCGCCGGTGCGCGAGAATTGCCTGAACTGCCACAATCCCCATGGCTCCAATTTCGAAGCCTTGCTGACGGCGCCGCGGCCCCTGCTGTGCCAGCAATGCCATGCCCAGACCGGCCATCCCGCCGAACTGATGACGGCCGGCAATATGGCCAATGGACCGCTGCCCGATCCGCGGCTGATCGGCGCCTCCTGTCAGAGCTGTCATAGCGAAGTGCATGGCTCCAATTCTCCGGCGGGAGCGCGGCTGGAACGATGAGGCGGCTGGCGATCCTGCTCTGCGGCGGCGCGGCGCTGGTGACGCTGGGCTCGCCGGCGCGCGCCGATAGCGGTGTGATGGATGGTCCGCGCAGCGGCACCGCCCTCAATCCCAGCGGTTCGATTCCGGATCTGCCGCGCGATCCGGTGGGACTGTCGGGACGATCGCAAGGCAGCTTTTCCCCCAGTGGGCAGCTCTATCCCTTGCCGCCGGTTTTACCCGCCATGACCAAGGAGGCGGGCTCGGATTGGTGGAGCAGCAAATGGGCCGATGTCGGGATGATCGGGACATGGGGGCAAACCCGCTCCGCCCAATTTCAGGAATATGGCGACTGGAACAGCGGCCCACGCGCGTCCGGCGGATTCCTCAGCGAAAATTACAAGACCGCCCTCTACATCAAAGGCGAGGCGCAGGATGTCGGCCGCGCCGACCAGACCTATCAGTTCAGCGTCGGCCGCTATGGGCAGTTCGACCTCACGGTGTTTTTCGATTCCACGCCACACCTGCTCTCGACCACCGCCAAAAGCCTTTGGGACGGCGCCGGCACCGGCAATCTCACCCTGAAAGGCAATTTGCTGCCGGGGGCGGCCACCGTGCCGCAGGTGAATGCGGCGCTGGCCGCCATCGCGCCCAGCGATCTGAAAATCACCCGCGACAAAGCCGGCTTCAGTCTGCATTACAAACTGCAGGACGATCTGGAGGCAGTGTTCCAACTCTCGAACGAATGGCGCGACGGCACAAGGCCCATGGGCGGCACCTTTGCCTATCCCTTCCAGAACGGCACGACTCAGGTGCTGGAGCCGATCCATTACACCACTCTCGATGTCACCGCCGCCCTGCGTTACAGCGGCGAGGAGATAGAGGCCAATTTCACCTATACCGGCTCGATCTTCCGCAACGAATTGCAGTCGCTCACCTGGCAGAATCCGGGCCTGTCCGGCAATGCGGGCCCTGGCGTTTATGTCCCGATGCTGGGGCGCCTCAGTCTTCCCCCCAGCAATGAATATCATTCCGTCAAAATCGATTATGCCCAGGCTTTGGCGCCCGATCTGCGTCTTTCCGGTAATCTTGTCTATAGCATTATGCGCCAGGACGATGCGCTGCTCGCGCCCACGGTGGACAGCGGCATCATCCGCGGCGTGGCGACGACGATCAATCTAAGCCAATGGAACACCGTAGCGGCGCTGAGCACGCCCAGGGCCCATGCCGCGATCGATACGTTCCGCGCCTTTGCCCAGCTGCAATATACCCCGACAACGGATTGGACGCTGGATGTCACCCTCAAGGACAACAGTCAGGACAACCGCACCAATTACGTGGGCTATAATCCGGTAACCGGCCAATACGGCTATATCGCGATCGATGGCGGCCTCGCCCCTTACTCACCCAAGCTGTCGGGAATTTACGAGCCCGGCGTGCCGGGAAGCGTGGTGCAGATTCGCAATATCCCCTTCGCCAACGACAATCTCGAAGTTAGCGCCGCCGCCGCCTATCGCTTGACGGCGCATGTGAAGCTGGATGCGTCCTTCACCCACAACGCCATTCATCACAGTGTGCGCGAAGTGGCCGACGCCGACGACAATCGCTTGCGGTTTGAGGCGAGCTGGACGGGAAACGCTTGGGGCTCGCTGCGCGGCTCTTATCAATATGCGCAGCTCAGCGGCAGCGATTATGTCTCCAATCCCTATACGCCTTATTATTCCCAATCGCTGGCCGGCTATCTGCCGCAAAGCGCTGGCGGCGATCCGCCCTTCACGCTGGCCAATCTGCGCAAATTCGATGTGGGCGACCGCAGCGAGCACAGCCTGCATGCGCAGAGCAATATTATTCTGTCGCCGCAAAGCGATCTGGAGCTGGGCAGCAATGTCAAAATCGACACCTATGACGCTTTTTACGGCCTGAGATCGGTGAACGAATATGATTTCAATGCCGCGATCTCCTATCAACTGTCGCGGCAAACCACTTTTACCGGCTTCTACAATTTTGAATTCCAGGAACGCAGCGTCGGCGGCATCAATCCTGGCGGCAGTTCAAGCCCGGATGCCGGCGCCGGCGGGCCGGTCTATCCGCTTGCCAATGCCTGGTACCAGAACGCCGCCGATCACGACCACACCCTGGGCGCCACCCTGCATCAGGCTTGGGACAGCATCAGTCTGGACCTCAATTACACCTTCACCGCCAATGCCAGCGCCCTCAAATATTTTTACGCCAGCGGCGGCGCGTTTTTCAATTCCTTGACGGGAGCCCAGGCGGGATCGCAATTCCCCGATACCGATTTCACCTACCATCTGCTGGAGGCCAATCTGCGCTGGCAATATTCCAGCCAATTGGCGGTGCGATTCTATTATCGGCTGGACTATCGCGATCTGTCGGATTTCCATTATACCGGGCTGACGGCGGGTGTCTTCGCCCACAACACCTATCTGGGCGTGGTGCCGGAGACCTATACGGCCCAGGCTTTGGGCAGTTTCGTGCAATACAGTTTCTAGAGGCTTCAGCGCGCGCGGCCGGCCAGCCGATAGGCCAGCAGCCCCACCCATTCATGCGCCGCCAAATCCAGGTCCTCGAGATTGCCGCTTTCGCCCTGGTGATACAGCCCGGTCTGGCCGGTGGTCAGGTAATCGGAAGGCCAGGGAATCATGGCCCAGCCCGCCTGACGCGCCACCGCCATGGCACGTGGCATGTGAAAGGCGGATGTCACCAGCAGCCAGGTCTCGCCCGGCGCCGGTTTGGCCAAGGGCTTGGAATAAAGAAAATTCTCGAAAGTATCGCGTGAGCGCTTTTCATACAGCACCCGCCCTGGTGGAAGCCCAAGCTGCCCCTCCAGGACATAGCGCGCCACCACCGCTTCGGGAACGGCCTGGGGATCGCCGCCGCCGCTGAAGACGATACGGGCCTTTGGGTAGCGCCGCGCCGCTTCGAAGGTGGCGACGACGCGTCCCTCGCTGGTTGCGCCCGGTACGCCGCGGCGGGTGAGGATGGTGGAATTCAATCCGCCGCCCAATTCCAGCACGCCATCGACATGGGCGGGCCAGGGCCCCCGCGGAAACTGGTTTTCCAGGCTCGCCACAGCCCAATCGCCCAGCGGCACGAACTGCAGCAGAACCAGGAAACCGGCAACGCCGATGATGAGAATCCGCCCGAACCAGCTGCGCCACGACAGCACGCCCAAGGCCAGGATCCAGACCAGCAGATGGCTGGGGGCAGCGAAAAACCACACCGTCTTGGAAAGTGAGAAAAAATCCATGCGGAAATAGCCTTACCGTGTATCGCAGCTATCGCAGCCTTGCGCGCGGGAGGCAAGACCACCGCGCGGCTCGCACCCCTTGGCGATTTTTTCTGCGGTGACGGCGTAAAGACTTTTGCCGGTCCTTCAACGCCGATACTGTTTCGCCATGATCGCGATCACGGAGGATGTGTTGAGCACCCATGCCGGCGTCGAGGCCGGTTTTTACCGCCCGCCGCAAACGGGCGAATCGACGCCCTGCTTCGCCATCGCCGATCCCTGGGCGTGGCGCCTCAAACGCGGGCTCGATCTGTTCCTGGTCCTGGCTCTGGCGCTGCCCGTCGGGTTTCTCACGCTTTTGCTTTGTCTGCTGGTGATGGGCGACGGCGGCAAGCCGGTGTACCGGCATCGCCGGCTCGGCCGGGGCGGGCGCGTGTTTAATTGTTACAAAATTCGCAGCATGGTGCTGGACGCCGATAGCAGGCTTCAGGCGCTGCTCGATAGCGATCATCTGGTGCGTGAGGAATGGTCCGAACGGTTCAAACTCAAATGCGACCCGCGCGTCACCAAAGTGGGACAGCTCCTGCGCCGGACGAGCCTGGATGAATTGCCTCAGCTGTGGAATGTGCTGCGCGGCGATATGAGTTTTGTCGGTCCGCGCCCGATCATCGCGGCGGAATTGGAGCAATATGGCGACAGCGCCGCCGCCTATCTCGCCTGTGTCCCCGGCATCAGCGGGCTCTGGCAAGTTAGCGGCCGCAGCGACACCACCTATGAAGAGCGCGTCCGGCTCGACACGCATTATGCGCGCAATTGGTCGCTCGGGCTCGACCTGCGCATTCTGGCGCGAACGGTGCCGGCGATGCTGGCGCGCCGCGGCGTATACTGAGGGCGGCGTTGCGACACAGATTATTGTCCGCTGCGGTGATGGTCTGGTTAAGTGCCGGGCCTTGTTTGGCTTCGCCTTGGGCCGAGATCGGCGATGGCGGCTTGCGCTCGGATATCGAAATTCTGGCGGCCGCCGGCGTGATCCCGGACCTGACCAGCCAATGGCCTCTGCCCTGGACCTCGATCAGTCATGTCTTGTCGGCGGCGTCGCTGTCCGGCCAGCCGGACTGGGTGCAGGGCGCGGCGCAGCGGGTGATGGAAGCGGCGCATCGCCAAACCCAGGACGGCATGCAGGCCGCGGTGCTGGCCGATCTCACCAATCGCACCAGCGTCGTGCATGATTTTGACGGACTGGGACGCGGGCAGGGCCAGGCGCAATTTGTGCTGGATTACAACGCGCAATCCTTTTCCGGCCGGCTGGCGCTGGGCGCCTTCACACCCAATTTTTCCGGCGCCCGGGCGATTGGCGATGAATCCTTTGTCGCCGCCAAACTGGGCGGGGCCCTGGTCTATGCCGGGGCGCTGTCGCATTGGTGGGGGCCGGGCTGGATCTCCGCTTTGTCGCTCTCCAACAATGCCCCGCCCATGCCGCAGATCGGGATCGAGCGGCTGGACAGCACCGCCTCAAACTGGCCGGTGCTGGAATGGCTGGGGCCATGGCAGGCGGAATTCTTCGTCGGATTGCTGGATGGTCCGCGCATCGACAAGCACACGCTGTTCAGCGCCTTGCGCCTGACGGTCAATCCGGCACCCGGGCTTCAGATCGGCCTGGCTCGCACCCAGGAATTCTGCGGCGAACATCATGTCTGCAATCCCCTGCGCGGCTATTTCGACCTGCGCAACGATCCCACCCATACCGATATCACCAATGACCAGGGCCTGATCGATGTAGCCTATACCACTGAGGTCGCCGGCCTGCCGGTATCGGCCTATCTGCAGCTGATGAATGAGGATTCCTCGCCCTTCACCCATTCGGGCACCTCGCATCTGTTCGGCGCCAGCCTGTGGCGGATGCTGGCGGGCAACATGGTGCGCTTCAGCCTGGAATATAGCGACAGTGTGGCGACGACCGACATCTTCAGCTTCGGCGATGTGATGCCGGGTTTTTCCTACAACAATTTTACGTATTTGGATGGCATGCGCTATCGCGGCCGCACCCTTGGCTTCAGCCTGGATTCCGATTCCCGCCTGGTCAGCCTGCAAATGGCGTGGAACGATCCGCAAGGACGCTTCTACCAGATCAGCCTGCATCACGCCGCGATTTCCGACGCCGCCAACCATCTGGGCAATGCGGTCACCACATTGCCGGTGGCGCTCAACATGGGCGAAGTGCGGCTGACGCTGCCGCTGCCGGGCCTGAAGTTGGATCTGGCGGGGCGGATCCAGGACGATCAACCGCGTCCCCGCCGGGGCATGGGCGTCTCGGTGGAAGCGGCGATCCGTTACGCGCTTTAGAAGCGGCGGCGCCGCTTCAGATCACCCGGTTGAACCAGGCCAGGGAGAGCCACGCCGAGGCCAGCAACAGCACGGCCGCGGCGGCGGCGAAGAAGGAGCTGATCTCCATCTCTTTGGTCTCGGTGATGATCTGCTTGGACAGCACGTTATATACGGCCTTCAATTCGTCGGCGCTGGCGGCATGGAAATACCGTCCCTTGGTCATGTCGGCGATCTTCTTGAGGGAATCCTCGTCCAATTGGGCGCGCATGGAAAAGCCGCCAAAGCCCACGATGTTGCCGCGGGTCGTGCCGAAGCCGACGGTATAGACCTTGACCCCATATTCCGACGCCTTGCGGGCCGCATCGATCGGGTCGAAGCCGGCATTGGTTTGGCCGTCGGTGAGCAGGATAATGACGGCATTCTTGTAGGAACCAGGCTCGACAGGCACATGCGGCTTCTTGGGGCCGGCCTGAGCCTGGGGCGAGCCCAGGGCATAGCCGCCATAGCGCCGGCGGTAGAAATCGCCGCCCCCATAGCCGCCTTGGGCGTTGAACTGGTTGATCTGGAAATCATCCTGGGGAAACAGGGTGGAGAGCGCCACCATAATGCCGCTGCCCACCGCGGTGCGCGGCTGCAGCTCGAAGCGGTCGATGGCGGTATTGAGCGCGGTGCGGTCCGTGGTGGGGCTTTGCACCAGAAGGGCGGTACCGGCAAAGGCGACGATGCCGATCTGCACGTCTTTGGGCTGGTCCTTGATATACTGCCGCGCCGCATTCTGGGCGGCGACGATGCGCGAGGGATTGACGTCGGTGGCGCGCATGCTGCCGGAGACGTCCATCGCCAAGATCACGGTCGCGCGTGTGGAGGGAAGCGTCACTTCGGCGCTGGGACGGGCAACGGCCAGGATCAGCAGGGTGAAAGCGGCCAGGAACAGCGCGGGGGGAATATGGCGCTTCCAGCTCAGCGTGGCGGCGGCCTGGCGCACCATGGCCAGATTGCCGTAGCGCATGGCGAATTTCTTGCGCCGGCCCAGCATATAGACGTAAAGGGCCACCGCCATCGGCACCAGCAGCAACAGCCAGAGCAGGCTGGGCCACGCAAAGGAGATGCCCGGAACGAAATCGGTGAACCGGGACCACGGAATCTTTTTCAGCATGGCGTTCATCCGGGCACCGGAGCCGCGAAGCGGCGTTTGCGCATTTCGGCGAAGCGCATCACCGCGTCGGTGATGTCGTCTTCGGTGGAGAGTTCGATGGCATCGACCCCGGCATTCTGAAAGGCGCCGTGCAGGCGTTCTTCATTGGCGTCGGCCAAAGCGGCGAAGCGGCTGCGAAATCCCTTGTCATGGGTATCGACGAAAACCTGCTGGCCGGTTTCGGAATCCTGAAAGGTGAGCAGCCCCAGATCGGGAAGGCGCTGCTCCAGCGGATCGGCCAAACGCACCGCCACCACGTCATGGCGGCCGGCAAGCATCCCCAGCGGCTTTTCCCAGCCCGGAGCGCTGATGAAATCGGAAACCACGAACACCAGCGAGCGACGGCGGATCAGCCTTCCGGCATCGCTCAGGGCCTGCTTCAGATCGGTGGTGCCGCGCTGGGGCCGGTGATGGGTGACGGCATCCAGGATATGCAGCAATTGCTGGCGGCCGCCGCGGGCCGGGATCACCCGTTCCACCCGCTGGCCGAACAGCAGCGCTCCGGTGCGGTTGCCGCGGCCATTGAGCAGGCGGCAGATCAAGGCCGTGAATTCCGCCAGCACCATGCGTTTGGAGACGCTGACCGATTCGAAATCGATCGAGGGGCTCATATCGAGCAGGAACCAGGCGGTGATTTCGCGCTCTTCCAGATATTCGCGGACATGGGGAATTTGCAGCCGGGCGGTGACGTTCCAATCGATGTGCCGCACGTCGTCGTGATACTGGTATTCGCGCAAGTCCGCGAAATCCAGGCCCTGGCCGCGAAACGCGCTTCTGTGGTCGCCTTGCAGCAGGCCTTCCAGCCGGCGCGCGACTTTCAAGTCCAGGCGATGAAGGACCGCCTCAGGCGGTTGCGGCACGGACATGGCTGTCCAGGACCCTTTCCGGCGGCGGCACCGCCCGCATCACGTCGCGCACGATGGCGTCCGCGGTCATTCCTTCGGACAGCGCCTCATAGGACGGCACCACGCGATGGCGCAGCACGTCGGGCGCCAGATCCAGAACATCTTCCGGCAGCACATAATCGC